>JAVCCR010000032.1 GCA_030765485.1 Candidatus Gygaella obscura | reverse complement strand
TCCAGACGTTCCTGTTGTTCTAGTTCTCTACTAAGTACTTGTTGAGTCTTACCATCTTCTTTTTTACGAACAGATTCTTTTTGTTCTTTAAAGCGCGCTAGTTCTCTTTTTTCCTTTGCAAGCTGCTTTTGCTTCTTTGCTGCAAAACGAACTTGTTCTTGCTTCTCTTGCTCAAATTCTCTTTGTTTTTGTTTTTCTTCCTTTTTACGCGTTAACTCTTCTTGCTTTTGAAGACGTACTTGCTCCCGCTTCTGTTGTTCGAGCTCTTTTTGTTTTTGCTGTTCTCGACGATCTTGTTCTCGCCTCTGTTGTTCAATAAGCCTTTGCTCTTCTTTCTGTTTTCTTATTCGTTCACGCTGTTCAAGCTTTGCCCTTTTCTCACTCTGCCTTACATAACTTCTCATCTCAGGATTCTTGACAACCTTTAGCGAATTCTGCCAAGCCTTCTTTGCTTCTTTTAACTTTCCTTCTTTATATAGTGCATTTCCTTTTTCAAAATAATCTCTTGCTTCAGTTGCTCTTTTCTGATTCCGCCCTTCAATCTCTTTTTCTTTTAGAACCTTATCAACCTTTTCGATACTCTTTTCTACACGCTCCATCAGTTGTTTAAGATTATAGATGTAGCCTTTCTCTGTTGTTGATTCCTGTGCATACACTAAACTAACACAAACTAATAAGCATAAACTTACAGTAAGACCCATTAAAATTTTCAGATTAAACCCTGGTATTTTAATATTTCTCATTCTAAAACCCATATTTTGCCTCTACTAATATCTTTTGCCAAAGTTCTCTTGCCTCAAGAAGCCTTCCTTCTTTATAATAAATCTGCGCAAGGCTATCATAATCTTTAATTCGGTTCTCAATCTCAACTCTTTTTCTTATATAATGATTGGCTTCTGCATACATCTTTCCAGCTTTATCTTGAATTTCCGTATAAAGCTGCCTTGCATCTTCTAACCTCATTTCACTATAAGCAATTTCAGCAAGTTGAAAGTATTTATATAATTCTCTCATAAGTTCGCTGTCAGAACAAGCTAATTTAGTATTAATTATTTTCCAGGTCCATTCTTCAATTTTTCTCTCAAGCTCTCTTTCTTTTGCCAGCTTGATCTCCTGAGGCGTCCTGTCATATAATACTCCGGTCATCCTTACAAAAGGCCCCTGCACGGTATAATCCAAATCAGTCAAGTCATCGGTAAAATCAGTAAAATTATACCCTGCGCCTACTTTTAAAAATTCGCCCAGCCTTCTTGAAACTTCCAACAATGCTCCCTGTTTTAAATCCTCAGCCTGAACTACATCCAGCATTCTATATTCTGCGCCGATCTGCCAATCTTCATCTAAATTATAATTTAACCTGTTTACCAAAAGCCGAGTCTGGCTATCTGTAAAATCAAACCCGGATACTTTCTCATCCTGATATTTAACTGCGCCCTTTTCGACAAGCTGTAATTTATCATTTAAATCATAAATTACCTCAAGCCCAAACACATGTGCTTTTATGTGCTCTATATCTTCAAAATCATCCTGAGATGACGGCGATTCGTCTTCTAAGAATGTGTATTTACTTATCAAATTAAGCCTATCATGATACACTGGCCTATATGCCGCGCCCAAAACCATCTCTTTAAAATTGGCTGTAGTTATATCCGTACTGGTATTTTCTGTAAATGATAAATTTGCTTTTGCAAACAGGGTTAAATCTTCAGTCATTTTACCCTCAACTGCATTATAAACAAGTATCTGCTGCGAATCTTCGGAAGAATCATCATGTCTAAACTCAAGCTTGCTCGATGCCTTTATCTTATCTTTATCTACATAGGTTGTTGCGCCGGAAACAGCAATTCTTTTAGTCTTCGTACCATCTAAATTCTGGACTTTTCCTTTTTCAAAATCAAGACTTGCTGCCCACTTATCATTTATATCCCCTGATAAACCGAATATATTGCTATGGGAAACATTGCCCTCTTCATTAGCCGCTTCTTCTTTAAAGGTTCCTTCTATTTTTCTTTCGCCTAGATGCTTCGCAATTCCAAAGCTATTGGCCGAAGCGAATTTTTCACCTTCTTTTGAAAATTCCCTAGCCATTGATACTTCATACCCATCTTCAAGTTTCTTTTTTGTACCGAAAACAATAGCCTCGGTCTTTTTGCCTTTTTCTGAATCAGTTACGGAGTAGGTATTATAAACTGAGGTTTTATCATCTACCTGGGCCTTGCCTCCGGCTGTTATTGTATTGCCAAAACCATCGTCCTGTTCATTACTAAGGGTATAATCACCAAAAATATCAAACTTATCCTTTATATTAGCGGTTACACCGGCTGTAGCAGCGCTTCCTTCTGAACCCAAAATACCCTCTGCCCGGACACCAACATGCTCTGTAAGCTTTGTCTCCACGCCTAAACCGCCCTGGCGATTTTCTTCACCGCTTAAGGATTCCTGATATTTAGCCGAAACAGTGGTTTTATCAGTAAGTTTACGGGCAAGTTTTAAGGCAACAATATCAGCATCCTCATTAGTTTGACTATCGTATTCGTCTATTTCACCACTTACTCTCTGCCGCCTGTATTCAGCCGTAGCCTTTAATTTATCGCTCAATTGACTATCCAACTGCACTGTAGTGGTCTCGGTTTTATCCGCGCCGATCTGAGTACGGGATTCTAAATTGCCATCATCTAACAATTCCTGTATATCGTGCCTTGCACTAAGGCGCGTACCAGCGGATATATCAAAATCTAACTGAGCGCCTATCTTCTCCGTACCCTGATTAGCAATGTTAGAAGGCAGAGAAAATCCTTTTTCAGCTTTTTTATAATATCCGGTTAAGGCCAATTTGTCAAATAATCTTGCCTCGCCTTTTAAACCATAGGCTGAACCCATAGCAGTCTCATCTGTAGAAAGCTCTGTAAATGTGATACCTCCATCTGTGGAAATAAAATTATTGCCTTCTTCGGATTTAGTTTCAGCGTATTCAACATCAAACTTGATATCATCACCTAATCTAAAGGTGGTATCAATGCCTTTTAATTCATAATTTTCTTTCGCCTGGTTTTCGTCCTGAACATAGGTTCCACCAAATCTTACATAATCTCCGATTTGCTGAGAAAGCCGTGCGCCCTTTGACCACTCGTCATATTTATTCTGCGTATAATATTCATAATCAGCCACTACATATAATTTATTACCATCTAAAAGGTTGGATGAAATAATCGAATCCGCTTCAGCAATCTGGGAAATAGGTTTCCAGAATATGATTCTTCCATTATCATAATCTATTTGATAATCGCTTCCTTCTTTCTGCTCTATAGTAGTTAAAATAAGACCGGTTATCTTATCCAGAACATTAAGTTTTATCTTATCCGAACCTTCTACAATATGTTTATGTTTAAGATAATATAAAGAACCTCCTGTGCCTACAAATTCGTTATGGGCGGCTTTTTGTTTGGCTTTGGCCATAAAGGTAATTATTTTCGTATTCGGTTCGCCAAACTTTGTGTCTGATGTACTTATAAGTTCGGCTTTAGCGCCAAAAAGAGTTCGTGAAAACTGCGCGAATTCCGTATCAGTAAAACCAACATTATAATTGCCCCACATGGCGCTAGAACGATCCCACTGTACTAAAGCATAAAACATGCCTTGAGTATCACTGGCTTCATAGGATACGCTAGAACTATCACCGTAAACAGGATAGTATTTATCCGGATCAATGTATTTAAATAATTCCTTCTGGTCTCTTTGTGTATCAAGACTTGAGGTGATAAGATACTTCCCTTTTATCTTCGCTTTCAGGTAATACGCAAGCTTCCCGTCTACCCAGAAGCCTTTCTTAAAACGGTCATTATCCCCAACCGGCTCAGTATTGCCGCTTTCAAAATTATATCCCATCTCTGCATCAGACATACCCACAAAAAAGAAATAATCATCGCCAACTTTTATATCTTTGGAGAAGGTTGTTTGTTTTTCATTAGAAGTTGTTTGCGTTACTCCTTCAGTGCTCTTTGGTAAGGACAGGATCTGTGGATCTGTACTTATAACCTGTATCTGATATTCTCCGCTAGGAACGATAATATCAACTGGCTGCTCTTCTTGCTCCGGCTTAAACTGCGGCCTGGTTAAATCCTCTTTTGCCGTTACCGCTTCAGAAACAACGCCAATCTCACCAACCATCTTACCTGCTTGAATAATTTTAATACTGCTAACCGGTGAATGGCTACTGAAAACCTTTATCACCTCTCCATTTAAATTTATATTCTGCAGATCTAAATTATTAACTCTACTTTCAGAGGACCAAAACTCTTGCATATTTTTTCTGGTTTTTTCTTTCCCAAAAACTCCCTCTTCTAACCTTTTTTTATTCTCTGCTGCTGAGGCATCAAAGCGCTTCACGTTAAACTCTCTTAACTTCGTCTTATCAAACTTACCCTTTCTATCCCATACTGTTAAAACATATGCGTATTTTCTGTTTGATTTAACTAATCCGCCCCTATCGCTTGTTCCATTCCAGACAATAGGTCTAGTCAAAGTTCGCCTTCCTCCTATAAACCTCTTAAATAACCCTCTAGTATGTTTATCGAGAATTTCTAATTTCCATTTATTTATAAATAAAACATAGTTGGTAAATATCTTAAAGGTAGCTGCTTCTTTTAAACCACCGACATTTCTCACCTCAAGCGTATCGTTATACAAAGCAACATTAAGCCGGGCTTGGGGTTTTTGTTTTTCCTGAATTATACTCACTCCTGAAATTTTACCAACCAATGATAAATCATCATTGCTATTAACCCCAAAATTTACTTTAGAGCTAAGCCCTTGGCGGACATCCACGATAACCGCTTTAGGAGTAGTTAAATATGTACTTTCAGGCAGAGTAGATTCATCCAACCTGAATACATGCCTTCCGGGAATAGTAGCGGGCAGATGATACTTTCCGTCTTTATCGGTTATAATCACCGTACCGTCTTCAGTAACAATGCGCACCTTCGGTATGGGCGATTCACCTTTGTCCTGCAGGCCGTTTTCGTTTTTATCCCAAAAGACCTTTCCGATTACGGTTGATAAATCAAATAAAGGGTCGGGAACTATTTTAACTTCTTCTGAGGCTATATTGGAAATAACTGTACCGCTTAAATATTTGGCAAAAGCGCTGTTAGCATATTTACCGAAACTAACTCCTGAACCGACTATTAACTGATATTTAAGAGTGCGGGTTTCGCCAGCTGTGACTGTACCAATATTAAACATTATTGGTCTTGTTCCTGTGGGCTCAGCAATACTACTTCCATCAAGAATAGCCTTGCCTGATAGATATTTAAATCCTGCGGGAATCTTATCTTCTAAATAAACGGTTATTACATCATCTAAAGTGGAATTGTTTATCGTCACCGTATAGGTTATGATATCTCCAACAGTTACTTCATTCTTATTCGCCGTCTTCTCAATTTTAAGCAATGTAGCATTCGGATCCATAGGCAAATCCAATTCTGTCAAAGCCCCGGTGAATGTCCAGGCTTCTGCTTTTGAACCACCAGGCGGTGTTGAACTAGGATTTCTTATTACTCTGCCTGCAGGTAGATCCGCATCCACTACCGTACTAGGATAGGTATACCCGGAAGCACTCACTACTAAATTCAAACTCGCATCAGGCGGATGCACTACATTAAAACTAAAACTTCCATCTGCACCTGTAACTTGCGGATTTGTATCTGTAGCAGCTAATTGTCCTCCCACAGTTGCTATACTGCCAGCATAATAAAGTGTTACGCTTGCCCCTTGTATAGGACTATTTGTCACCGAATCAAACACAATACCGAACGGATCCACAAAATCTATTGTTGTTATCGCACTTGTCGCTATCGGATCGCCAGAACTATCATATGTCGTAACTGTTATCTGACAATCTGACACTGCCAGGTTATTTGCTACCGCATCCGCTGAAAGCGAATATGAGCCTGACCCATCGGATGTCCCTGTACCCAATGCCATGATCCAATCACCATTGGCATCTAAGGCTTGAAGTTTTACATTTGTACTATTTGCAGCCGTACCTGCTACCGTAAACGGATTTGAACTTATAGACACGCTGCCATCAGGTGTGGTTATTGTTGGAACAGCTGTTCCAGGAGTAAGTGATGCTGTCACACTCACCGAAGGCCCGGAATTAGTTCCTATTTTAGGAACCAGAGTATTTACTCCCGTATCTAAATTAGCCAAACTGCATGATATGATAAAATTCCCATTGCTATCGGCGGTTCCTTCTCCTATTTTTGTACTCACTGATAAAACATCACCCCAGATTTCAACTGTAGCTGCAACAGTCGTTGATGTTCCCATCACTACAGGATTTTGTCCTATTACCGCACTTGCTGCAGGAGAAGTGATTGTCGCTGAGTCCCCAAATACCCAATGCGGTGCATCTAGTAAATCATCATTACCGCCTGAATTATTGGAATTACTTGCGGTGATACTGCTGGTTTCTGTTACGGAATCTTTTACATCCACATATAAGACTGTCTGCGCGTTCGTCACATCAAAAGTATAAGCTGAACCATCTACATCTGAGTTTAAGGAAATTTTTGTACCCGCAGCCTGTCCGTTAAGATCGAGTGCGCTGGTATTACCAGTTATCGTATAGGTATCACTGGCATTAAAAATTAATTCTGATGATGCTCCGGTAACAGCAAAATTCGTGCATGTAAACTCTTCTGCAAAGGTTAGTTCTATTGAATCGGTCGCGGCAGTAAAATCTACACACACCAAAGCATCCGCAAATGTCACCACATCACTTGAATTTGTAACTACAACATCATTAAACGCATCGCCGCCAGAAGTTATTGCTTGCGTTCCTGTTCCATTAAAGGTTACGGTTGAATTCCCACTATGAAAAGCCACAGAAGAACTATTATCAAAATTACCACCACAATTTATACTAGCATTATAAGTTGTCTCCCCTGACATTTCAGCATAGATCGTGCCGTTATTGACAATATTACCCGTAACCGTAAAGGTTGAATCATCATTAAGCATAACACTTGCAGAAGTTGCTATATCAATATTATTAACGGTTAAACTGCCATTATCAAAAACATGTACCCCCGCTCGCGCAAGACCCCCCATATCTCCATTATGATCAATGTCTCCAACAACAACTATAAACCCTGTTTCTCCCGAAAATCCTGCATTGATATAACCTAATTGCCCTGCAGTAATAATCATATCCGCAGTATCTGTTGTTATCGTGGCGCCAGATATTGCAGTAATTGCTGCAACATTCGAAATGGTGATATCTTCATTAAACTGACAACTTCCGGATACCAATAGAGTTTCTTGAGAAGTATCAAGATCAACGGCAACTTGGACTTCTAAATTCTTTATATAAAGATGTTTGCCGTTAAGATCAAAAAATGTGCCTGTAACTGGTGTTAATGATCCAGTACCTTCAATAGTTACTTTATTTGTAGAACCGCCACTTGTAACAGAAATAACATTATTATTCACTATCTCTGTTTCCACTTGAAGCGTTACCGCTGCCCCTGCATCGGTAAATGCTAAGGTGTCATCATCCGCCACAGTTAAGATCCCGTCACATTCAACTGTCATATCATCTGTTGAATCACCTATGGTATATGATGCGCCCCCTATCCCATCTATCGTAAGATTATTAAACGTATATGTACCGGCATAATCTATTGTTTTACCTGAACCTGACAATGTTGTAGTTCCACCGGTTGTTTGAGTTATAGCTCCAGCTGAAAAAACACGAAGATTTCCCGAAAGATTCAAGTCTTTTGCTCCTAATGCTAACGTTCCAATAACAAAAAGATTGACACCTGAATCTATAGTCAAATTATCACTTGCATCTACTGAATAAAGAATCTCATCATCACTATCATCTACCTTTCCAAAATTCTCCGGCTCTACACTACTATTCACAGTAACCCATGTATCATATAAATTAAGCCCTGTTACATCTGAACCGTCAGAACATTTATATACTGTTGTACAATTTTCATCTTCCTCATCTACATACACACCAATGACATCTCCGTCTTCAAGCGTAACATCCGTAACTAAATATATTCCGGAAGAATTTGTCTCATCCGTATAGGTTGTCCTTGAAATAGTACTTGCATCATACACAACTACATTCACAGTCTTATCCGCTCCGGCATCATTAACTAAATCAGATTCTATAATTATCCCAGATATAGACGAACTTCCCCCAAAAGCCCAATTAATATTATTACCTGAATCTGTTCCACTGGTTACAGCTATTGTACCCGTTGTACAATTCTGATAACTCACATCAACGTTAGACATGGTATCTACTGTAAAACCACCATCCCAATTGCGTTGAGTTGTTTCACTTGACCTAATATTAAAAGCAGCATCGAAATTAAGATGCCCCGAACCGTATCCTATAACATTACCGCCTAAAGTTATATCAGCTGACGCTGTAGTATTGGTCCATTTTCCTGCATTCGCAAGGTCCACTGCATCGACGCGTGTAAAAGGCACCTGCTGCACCACTTCACCGTCAGTTACGGTTAATATTCCATCAATAGTAAACGCATTCGTCTGAAACGTAACATTATCAAGTGCGTCGGTCCCAGAAGTTTTATTTACTGTAATATTGTTGTATGTATCACCTGCTTTAGCTGTAAAGGTAGAACCTGCCGCACTGCCATCAAGCGTAATCGTGGAACTCGTTCCTGAGATAAATGAAGTTGTTCCCGAGTTATCCCAGTTACCTTCAAGTTCAATAGTTCCATAATTTGTAAGTTTAACGCTCCCTCCAGACATAGTAATATTTCCACTTACATCTATTTTTCCTGTGGTCGAATCTTCATCTACAACAATAATACTACCACTACTTACATCGATATTGGTTGCTGTAATGATTGAATCACCATATGCCACAGCTAAACCAGACCCAAGCCAACCAGAAGCACCAATATTGATATCTCCTGAAACGTTCATGATACCGATAGTATCAGTGTCAAGATTGTCGCCAACCAAGAGCCAACTAGTCGACGCTGTTGTAACATTACCATTTATAGTAGCAGTTGCACCCTCAAAAACCTGAAAACCTGTCCATACATTGAGCAGAGAAACATCTACAAATGTGCAGGGCCCAGTAACTTTAATATTATCACCAGACTCATCAGCAACAGCATTCATCTTAAAATCTAGATATCGCACATATACACCCCTTCCGTTAAGATCAATAAAATTATCTCCGGAATCTTCACCAAAATCTCTTACGGTATCATCTGTGCCCTGAATTGTAACAGTGTCATCATCTGAAGATATAATTTCAATATTACCGTTATTAACATAAGCTCTTGCCTCAAGCACTAAATCTATATTTCCTGTATCCGCATCCAAACTGAGTGTATCTCCTGAATCATTCGTTAACAATGTACCCGAAACTGTCATGGTCACACTAGCTGAAGGCTGAAATGTATACGTGCCATCTATGGTAAGATTATAAAACGTATATGTTCCTGCGCCGGTTATAGTTTTACTTGTACCGGATAAAATCGTTGTCCCACCTGCCTGGGTTAAGGTACCAATCGATTCTATTGTCATGTTGCCGGAGATATCATCAATATTATTGCTCTCAAGATTTAGTGTTGCGCCGGATTCTATATAAAGATTAACTCCGGAATTTAAGGTAAAATCATCATCACCATCTATGGAATACAAGATATCCGTATCCGTATCATCGGCATTACTTAAATTAGTTGTGGTAATGCTACCGCCACTTATTACCAGATCACCAACATAAAGATCAAGCCCTGTAACATCTCCTGGACCCGCACATTTATATACAGATGTTGCTTTTGTCGCACCACCTGTATCTAAGTAAACACCAATGAGATCGTTCTCCGCTAAAGTACCGTTGCCTACTGAATACGTTCCGTCACTGGCATGGGTGGTAGTCGTATAAATTGATTGCGTCCCAGCAGAATTATCATAGACAACCACTGTTACTGCCGTACTATTCTGAGTTGAAACTTTAGTATCATCTGTATAAACTGTTCCGAATATCTGGTTTTCACCGAAAACCCAGTTTGTGTTATTGCCTGAATCTGTTCCGCTGGTTACCTTTATCCTATCTGTTATCCAGTTCTGATAACTCACATCAACGTTCGACATGGCATCTGCTGTAAGCCCACCGTCCCAATTACGTTGAGTTGCTGCACTTGACCTGATATTGAAAGCAGCATCAAAATTAAGATGCCCCGAACCGTATCCTGTAACATTACCGCCAAGGGTTATATCAGCTCCTGCTGTCGTATTGGTCCATTTTCCTGCATTCGCAAGATCCACTGCATCAACGCGTGTAAAAGGTACCTGCTGCACCGCTTCACCGTCAGTTACGGTTAATGTTCCATCAATAGTAAACGCATTTGTCTGAAATGTGACATTATCATCACCATCATCACCGTCTGTTTTGTTGATCGTAATGTTGTTATAGACATCGCTGCCGTCAGATTTTGCAATAAAGGTTGTACTTGCTGTGCTACCATCGAGCGTAATCGTGGAACTTCCGGCATTGGAGATCACACCACCGGAGTTGTTCCAATTACCTTCAAGTGAAATAGCACAAGCGCCGCTGCCAAAATTTACTGTCCCGGTGTTAGTGTAATTACCGGTAATATTCATAGATCCGGTCGGTGTAGACGCAAATCCAGTCCAACCACTGCTTGTCATATCATCAAATGTTGCCGTACCGTTACCGTTTACCCAAAACCCGCTTCCACCAAGATTCACAACAATATCTTGCCCGGTAGCCGTCAAAGTTCCTCCATTATCTACATGAAAAGCCCCCCCAGTAGTACCATTACCATCAACCGTAATCGTACCTCCAACTGTACACACATTAGCACCAGTATAAAATCTGGTAAGATTCCACAAACCGTTTTGTATAGTTATGGCATCAAATGTACAAGCTCCGCTAAGAGTAATAGCTGAAACTGCAGAAGCTAAGCTTCCTCCGTTTGATCCTTCGATTATCGTCGGCATCTGCACATCAAGACCCGATAGATAGATCATCTTATTATTCGCGACATAAAATATCTCAGCACTACCACCGCCCGTACCCACAAAGGTTTCATCACCAGTATTGCCTACCAATGTAACAGCATTGTCATCATTCGAAATTATAATACCTTCGTCATATTCCCCGGAGACACTACATCCTTCGGCATAGATTATAGAGTTATCAACAGTGACTGTGAGCGGTCCAGCGGTTCCGCCTAAGGTTAATGATGCCCCGTCACCGACAGTAAGATCATTCAAGACCATAATAGCGTTAATATCTCCATCATCTAACGAGTATGTTCCCGTGATATCTAGATCATAAAAAGTAGCACTAACAAAATTCGAAGACGCAACAATAGCTTCTGTAGCACCACTTATCGTGGTTGTCCCTCCAACCGTCTGTAAAAAAGTACCTTGAACATTCAAAGTACCCGTCATATTGAGATCATTTCCCTCCATATTCATTATCGCAAGAGCCCCCAGAGTTATATCACCATCATCTCCGACTGACCCAGGAACGGTCACATTCCCTCCGGGTACATAATTTGTATTGGCACTCAGCTGTAACATTAACTGGCTACTGGTTCCAGTTGTAAGATGCCCACTACCATCAACTGTAAAATTCATCTCATCATCTATGTCAGCATCAACTTCATTCAAATCCGCATTCGTTAAATTTGAACTAGACAAAAACACATAATAATAAGCCATTGTCAATCCAGCCTGATCTCCTCCGGATTCACATTCAATAACTGTACATCCTGTCTCTGCGTTATCATCATCAGTATATAGGCCGATAATGTCGCCCGCCCCTATTGTTCCAACTGTCGTACCAAAAATACCACTGCCGTTCGTATTATCAAGGATAATATCAGTTGTTCCGGCACTAACGTCATGAAAAACTACTCCAATGGGATCTGATGTCTGTAGCGTAACCCCTTTATAAACAGCTCCCGTAACCGTATTCGTCCCAAACGTCCAGTTTAAGTTGTTACCCCCGCTAGTTCCGCTTGTTACAGCTATCGTAGCTGGACTACCACCAGTACATGACTGATATGATGCAGTGACATCGGTAAAACTAAACGAACCTGCGCCTGAAGTCTGCCAGTTACGCTTTGTGGTATCGCTTGAAGCTATGGTTATACCATTATTCACCGTTATCCCATTAAACGTTACTATTCCGGCATTAGCTACATCGCCCGCTAACGTAACATCACTATTAGTATCATTTATCCATTCACCACCAGCTGCTATCGTAACTCCTGTGGGTCCAGATATTGCTATATCCTGATCCAATACACCGTTAGTCACCGTTAAAGCATTAGTCATTGTCAGGGTATCTGTTTGAACAGTAACCTCATCATTGGAATCAGTACCCGTTTTGTTTATTTCTATTTGATAATAACTAGATGAACCTGCTTCAAAAGTCGTACTAGTTGTACCATCCAGGATAACTTTACTACTTCCGGCAGTAAATGTCCCGTTGTTATCCCAATTACCGGCAACATTAATATCCGGCGAAAATCCTGTTGCTTCTACCGTACCGCTTGCGCCAATAGTCAAATTACCGGAAAAGTCTACCGAACACGTACTGCTATCAAGGTCAAATTTTCCGGAAGTAACATTGACAGCGCCTGCGGTAAGGATTCCATTTCCATCTAATGATATAGTTGCAGTTGTATCATTTCCATTGAGGGTTATGGAGTTTGTCCCTGCATTGATATTCCCACCGTTATTCTGTATTCCCGATATTGTACCAGCTATCGAAATATCACCGGTAAAACTCACATCATAACCTTGCATAAACAGACCAGCAATTGCTACACCTGTAGAAACTGTAAATCCGGCAAAATTGCAATTGCTATCATTTAAATATATAAGCGAAACATTAGTATCTAATACAGTAGTTGTTTGTATATCTACGTTCTGGAGATAGGTGGTTAGTCTAAATTCCGGTGCTTTAGTTATGGAAAGCGGAGTCCCCACATTGGTACCGATGAGCGTTAGATGCCTATCAGAATCATTACCATTGTCATTAATCAGATCGCCATTGTTTCCTATAGTTATTGAAGTTTCAACCGAAAGGGTAACGGCATTAGAAGTAGCATCCAATGTCAAAGAATCCGTACCGGAATCGTCCGAATCAATTATCAATACATCAGTTACTGTTACGCTGGTAGTTGCTAAATAAGATCCATCTATGGTAAGATCATTGAATGTGGTTGTTGCAGTTCCTGCTATATTCTTACTAGCGCCATCTAATGTTACTTCAGATGAAGTACCGCCATTATTAAATGTTCCACCGTTATTAGTCCAGGTACCTCCAACATAAAATTTATCTGCAGCATTGGGTGCTGTAAAAGACCCGCCGGATATCGTAAAATCTCCGCTCAAATCAAGACTGCCAGTTGTAACGCTTATAGTTCCGCTGCTGAGAGTAATTCCTGTACAAACTTCGTCTGTATCGATAGTACAAACTCCTGCTCCCGTCCCATCAAATATTGCTGTATCATCGGCCCCTGGTTTTGATCCCCCTGCCCAGTTCGTATCATCACCCCAAGTACCAGCATCAGCGGAATTCCAGGTTATGTCTGCCGCAAACGCTTTACCCGCATAGACAACTAAGGATAAACAAACCAGTACTGTTATAAGAATTTGTTTTTTGATTAGCCTATCTCCTTAATATAATATTATAACATTACCTAGACAAAAATTTATATATTTATATTAATTTTTTCTCTATAATTAACAAAAGTATTTACTCGTTAACTGCTTGGAGGAATAAGTGTTACAAAGTATAAAATTATAGATGAATAGCAAATACAAAGCATTGATATAGAGCCTGTATTTTTAAAACAGCTTGAGAATCTTTAAATCAGAATTATATCCTATGAAAAATTGTATTTTTATTACATGTTGGGCTATGCATCAATAAATCCGCCCTGCTCTAATATCACTCTATGCTTATAATATCTTTTTTTCCAGTATCCTTTCTTAAAATACCATAACATTGCCAAACCCTGGAATATATCAGAAACAATAATTCCCATCCAAACACCATTTACGCCTAAGGCGAAAACACTAACCATAAGATAAGCAACAGGAACACGCAGGCCCAGCTGGGCAATGCCGGTCACTACTGCCGGTGCAAGCGTATCTCCTGCTCCGGTTACGCCTCTACCTAAAATAAGCGCCAAAGCCAAAAATGGAAGAGTAACTGCCACCAGCTTTAAAAGGGGTTTTCCTATATCTATAACTAAAGGATAATTATTAAATAGCCCAATAATTTTCCCGGAAAAAACAAAGAATAACACTGCTATTGGAATAATCATTAATTCAAAATATTTTAAGGTTTTCATGCCGGACTTCTGCGCCCTATTGGGATTACCTGAGCCCATATTCTGACCGATTAATACAGAAGCTGTATCAGCCATACCCATACCCAACATAATAATAGACATCCGCAATCTCATGGCAATACCAAAAGCAGCTAAGGCTACTGCACCAAATGAAACCACAAGACGAGCCAATAAAAGAATAGAAATCTGTCTTAACAACACCTCGAATGAAGCAAAAAACCCGATCTTTATCATTCTAGTTATAAGCATAAAATTGAGCCTAAAGATATTCTTACGAAAATGCAGGCTGGAATGACCAAACATAAAATGAAACAAAAGAATAAAAACTCCTATACCGCGGCTTAAGACAGTAGCTATGGCTGAACCAGCTACTCCCATTGAAGGAATAATGCCAAAGCCGAAAATAAACATCGGATCAATAATTATATTGATAACATTAGCTAAAATAAGCACCTTTAAAGGAACAACAACATCACCTGAACCCCTTAGGGCCTGGTTAAAACCGATAAAAAGGAATATAAAAATCGACCAAACAAAACATATTCTTAAATACTCTGCGGCTGCAGGAATAATCTCTGGCGTTGCCCCAAATAAACGCAGCAGGAAATCAGTAGCAAATAAACCGATAAAAACCATAATCAAAGAACCAACAATGCTAACTACCACTGTCTGAAAAAGTACTAAATCGGCAGATTCATAATCCTTTCTACCTGTAAAATGTGCAATCAAGGCAGTTGTACCTGTAGCAATACCGATAATCGCCATCATTATCACAGAAAGAATAAACCCCGATATAGTCAAAGACGCCACTGCTTCATGACCGAGCCTGCCGACAAAAAACAAATCCGCCAAGGAAAAAAGATCATGCAAAACTGCCCCAAACATCATCGGAACAGCTAATTTCCAAATGGAAGATTTTAGATTGCCGCCAGTAGTATCATTATTGATTTTACGTTTGCGCTTAACCGTCATAAATTAATATTTATAAATTAATACTTCCTTTGCCTGCCAACAACTATTTACCCATACGCCTGCTGCGGAAACATTCAAAGCCCACTTTCGAATTATTTCAACCGAAAGCTTTATCTGCCTAATATGTATTTGCTTGCTTACAGGATTAGCAAGACAATCAAAGTGCCCCACAAGTACAATAACTTTAGGATTGTGTTTTTTAACTGAAAGAGATACTTTGTTTTTTATAGCAACAATGGTAGTTTTATCCTGGTTTTTTGATAATACCTTATCTACCCCAGGTTCAGTTATCATATCTACAAAATCTACCTTAAAATGCTTCTTGATAAAACTAATTACCGGTAGCTGTACCCGCCCGTCTATGCAGCTAATACATGTTGCAAATTTATTCTTCATGAATTATTTTACTCTTTATACCCTTCAACGATTATGACTTTACCGATAGTAGATTTTTCTTTTAGGAGGGCGATTTTTTTATACTCTTTTTAGTACTATCTTGCATTTCATTATTTTACCCTTTTAGCCACCAGCACCTTAAAATGCTTGTTTTCCTTAACCGGCAGTACTTTAACAATCTTTAATCCTGCCTTTTTACAAAGCGCAGCCCACTCATTAAAACTCACGCAGAATTCACCGATGTTAAGAATATGTTTTTTACCATTATCATACATTCGCTTAAAGGCTTCTGTTCCTACCTCTGTTAACGCACAAACCCACTCGCTTAATAAAACTTCCACTATCTTCTTTAATCTTTTTGTATCTGTATGAAGCCCACGGGTATCCATATCAATATCGCCTAAAATAAACAATCCCCCTGGCTTTAGCACCTTTTTAATTTTCTTAAGCAATTTCAGCTTATCCTTATCAAAATGATGCAACACCATAGAACTAGTCACTATATCAAAACTATTCGCCTTAAAATCAAGCTTTGATATATCCATATATTGAACTTTTAAGTTATCAGTTATTGCAAACTTCTTGATCTTTTTATTCAATATCAAAAGCATATCCTTGGAATTATCGATTCCAACAATAGAACAGTTTCTTTTACTTAAGAAATTAATACTCAATAATCCCGTACCGCATCCGATATCAAGAATACGGCTATTATTCTTTACTCCGGAAGATTCCACCATGAGACGCAACAGCCCCTTATGAAAACTCATACTGCCTAAAGACTGGTCAAACTCATTAGACCAACTTTTAAACCACTTTTTTGTAATCTGGATTTTTTCTTTCATATACTATTTATTTTTTAGGTATTCGCAGGCAATATAAGAGCTTCTCACATAAGGAGCGCTTTCTACATGCAAAAAACCCATCTCAAGTGCTTTGATCTTAAGCTCGTTAAATACGCTTTCTTTAACAAACTCTTTTACAGGATAATGACTCTTAGATGGCGATAAATATTGACCGATGCTTAAAAAATCGCAATTAACTTTTCTTAAATCCCCCAAAACTTCCATTACTTCCTGATGGGTTTCACCAAGCCCTAACATAATACCGGACTTGGTATAAATATCTTTATTAATATCTTTGGCTATTCTTAAAACTTCCAGACACCGCCTGTAATCTGAATCTGGTCTCACTTCTGTATAAAGTCTAGATACCATTTCCACGTTATGCGCAAAGATATCCGGTTTTTCATTTAAAACAATCTCAATCAAATCCTTCCTGCCTAAAAAATCCGGCACCAACACTTCTACTTTAATAACATTGTCGAAATCCTTTATTGTCTTAATCGTTTTAACGAAATGACTTGCTCCCTTGTCTTCTAAGTCATCCCGGGTAACGCTTGTAACCACAACATGATTCAACTTGAGTTCTTTTACAGCTTCTAAAACCCTATCAGGTTCATTATCATCTAGATCTTTAGGATTACCTTTTTTCACATTACAAAACCCGCAGCGACGTGTACAAGTATCACCCATAATCAAAAATGTTGCTACGCCTTTATTAAAACACTCTGAAATATTAGGACACATTGCCTCATGACAAACTGTATGTAGTTTTAACCTGGAAAATAGCTGGTTTAATTTTACGCAGTCTTTAAGGATGATTTTCTTTTTCATCCAGGAAGGTTTTTTTACAATAGTTGTACTCATGCCTCTTTTTGCCAACGCAGCTTTAATTCACGTGCAGCCTTTGCCTCATCAAGCCGGCCTACACAAGTAGTAGTGGGTGCATTTTTTAACTCTTGTGGATTATGCTCTGCTAAATCAGCAATCTCAATCATCACTTCAATAAACTCATCCATGGTTTGTTTACTTTCGGTCTCAGTTGGCTCAATCATCATCGCTTCCTTGATAATCAACGGGAAATATACAGTAGGCGGATGAATTCCTTTATCAATCAAATATTTAGCAATATCAAAAGCATGAATATTATTTTTTAGTTGCTTCTCAGCCGAAAGTACAAATTCATGCATACATCTCCTGTCGTAAGCTAAAGTAAAATATTTCTTTAACCTTTCTTTTAAATAATTAGCATTTAATACCGCAGCCTCACTTACCTCAATCAGACCATCTTTACCTAGCATCATGATATAGGCATAGGTTTTTAATATCACACTAAAGTTACCGAAAAACGCTGCCATATACCCTAAAGACTTTGGCTTATTATAACTTAAGCCATAGGTGGCATCAGTTCTTTTAACTACGCGGGGAATAGGCAAATAAGGTATTAACTTCTCACTTACCCCTACTGGTCCAGCTCCCGGACCTCCTCCGCCATGAGGAGTAGCAAAGGTTTTATGCAGATTAATATGCACGATATCAAAACCAATATCACCTGGACGCGCTTTGCCTAATATTGCATTAAGATTTGCTCCGTCATAATAAACCAAGGTATCCACCTTGTGGGCTTCATCACAGATATCTTTTATACGCGAATTAAAAATCCCCAGAGTATTCGGACACGTCAGCATCACCGCGGCCACATCTTCTGTAAGTTTAGATTTAAACTTTTCAAAATCCATACAGCCTGATTCATCCGTAGGGATTGTAATTATTTCATAGCCTGCAATTGATGCACTGGCTGGATTAGTGCCGTGGGATGAATCCGGTATAATCACGTATTTACGTTTACGCGCCTTCTCCTTATGATACGCAGCAATAATCATCGCTCCGGTTAACTCACCATGCGCGCCAGCCAAAGGTTGGGTGGTAAAAACTTTCATCCCGGTTATCTCGCAAAGTAGTCTCTGCAGATCATGAATAACCTGCAACGCACCCTGACAGAGCATTCCTGCACCTACAACCTGCGGCAGAAGCCCGTGAAGCTGGGTAAACCCTTCTAAATTAGCAATAGCTTCAGTAAACTTTGGGTTGTATTTCATAGTACATGAACCTAAAGGATAAAAATTACCATCAATGGAAAAGTTTTTCTTAGAAAGCCCTGTAAAATGCCTAACCACATCTAACTCTGAAACTTCAGGAAGTTCTACGCTTTGCTTTCTTGCATACTTATCTGGAAAATTCACCTTTATTGCCACATCAAACTCAGGCACTTTAAAAGCAGTTCTTTCTTTTACGCTTTTTTCAAATATAAGTTTCATAAAACAGTCTCCAGAGTATCAGCTAACTTGACAATATCTTCCTTGGTGCGTTTTTCCGTTACACTAACAAGAAGATAATTATCCATTCCCTTATAAAACCTACCCAGAGGAAAACCGCAGAGGAATCCTTTCTTAATCAATTTACAAACAACCTCATCTGCACGCTTAGGTAGCATCACCGTAAACTCATTAAATGTAGGGGAATTTTTCTTAACCTCAACACCTTTAATTTTATCAAATAGACTCTTAGTATATTCTGCCTTTTTATAATTTAATAACGCAAGTTCTTTAAAACCTTTTTTTCCTAATACGGATAAATAAATCACCGCACGCAGAGCACACAAGGCTTCATTAGAACAAATATTAGAAGTTGCCTTTTCACGCCTTATATGTTGTTCCCGTGTCTGCAAGGTTAATACAAAACCTCTTCTGTTTTGTTTATCAATCGTTTCGCCTACAATGCGACCAGGCATTTTGCGCATATATTCTTTTTTTGTTGCCATAAAACCTAAGTAAGGCCCACCAAAATTTAAATTTAACCCCAGGCTTTGTCCCTCTCCGGTTGCAATATCAATTCCCATCTCTTGAGGGGATTTTACTAATCCTAAGGCAATCGGATAAACCGATTGAATCACCAAAACACCCAACTCATGCGCTTTTTTTACGATATCCGTATGATCATCTACAGCACCGAAAAAATTCGGATTCTGCAAAATTATCGCTGCAGTGTCTTTATCTAAAAGCTCAAATATATGCTTACGGGAACTCTGACCGTGCACAACCGGGGTTTCTTTAAACTCAAGTTCCAGATTAGTGGTATAGGTATAAATCATGCTTCTATAGAGTAAATTCACTCCACTATCAACGATTATTTTTTTTCTACCGGTAATACGCACAGCCATCATTGCTGCTTCATAAAGCGCAGTTCCACCGTCATAAAGTGAGGCATTGGAAACATCCAAAGAAGTCAATTCACATATAGCAGTCTGAAATTCAAAAATAGATTGAAGCCAACCTTGAGAACACTCTGCCTGATAAGGCGTATAGGCAGTATAAAACTCCGGCCTGGAAGCAAGGCTATCGACAACTGATGGAATATAGTGATCATAGAACCCTGCGCCTAAAAAACTCGTTAGTCCTATATTGTTTTTATTAGCCAAGCCTTTAAAAAAACTCATTACCTCAAATTCAGACTTACCTTTTTCTAAATCAAATGATTTAGCTTTTAAACTGGGGGTAATATCTTTAAAAAGCTCATCTAAACAAGATACGCCGATTGTTTTTAGCATCTCCTGACGTTCTTTGTCTGTATGGGGAACAAAATTCATTTAGATAATCCTTCTAAATAAGCCTTATAACTTGCTGAATCCATAAGATTTTTAACCTCAGTTTCATCCTCTACTTGCATCTTCAAGAAAAACCCTTTTTCATAACAGGATTGATTAACCAACTCAGGCGTATTGTCAAGTTCTAAGTTTACCTCTTTTACCACACCGCTTATAGGAACATACACATCTGATGCAGCCTTAACAGACTCAACTGTAGCAATCTGCTGTGACTGTTTAAAGCTTTCGCCCGGCTTAGGAAGCTCCACAAAGGTAACATCTCCTAAGGCCGACTGAGCATAATCAGTTATACCTATAATTGCGATTTTGTTATCTAACTTTACCCACTCATGCTCTTTACTGTAATAGAGACCATCTCTAACATCCATAAAAAATTCCTTTCATCTTCTTAAAGAACCATTTTTATAAAAAGGCCTTTTTACTATTTTAGCGCTCAATTCTTTTCTGCCATCGGTGATTGTTATATCTTTATCAATAACTGCCTTATCTTTATCTACATAACCCGTACCAATACCAACACCCAAACTTGGTGAAAACGACCCGCTGGTCACTCTTCCCACAACAGCTTTATCAATTAAAATCTTATTATTATGCCTGGGCGCTCGGCGCGAGTCACAGATAAAACAAACCAATTTTTTATCGATATTATCCCTTTTGTTTAAAAGCGTGTCTTTACCAATAAAATCTTTCTCAAAATCAATAAACTTGATAAACCCTGCTTCAATTGGGTTATTATCTTTTGATATGTCCTGTCCGTATAAAGGGTAATTCATTTCCAATCTTAGCGTATCGCGCGCACCTAGACCTGCAGGCCTTACCCTTTCATCTTTTAGCAAACTATTCCACAACACAACTGCTTTACTGGATTCAATATAGATCTCAAAACCAAGTTCTCCGGTATAGCCGGTTCTACTGATTAATACATCATTACCTAAAAGAACAAAATAATCAAAACTGTAATAGGTCAGGCTTTCTATATCTTTACATCCTAGACTTTTTAGCACATCACGTGATAACGGACCTTGCAAATCAAGCTTGGCTGTATTATTTGAAATATCCTTTAGGGTTTTTATCTTTAAATTACTTTGTATGTGTTTAAAATCAGCATTAGTTGTAGCAGCATTGACTACCAGCATCCATTCATCTTTACCTTTTCGGTAAGTAACCATATCATCAAGAATATTGCCTTTCTCGTCAAGTAAAAACCCATATCGGCAAGCTTTTACAGGCATAGAATCTAAATTCGCACTGACTATATTATCCAAGCCGGATTCTTTTAAATCTTCATCTAGATAGAACTCTCCCATATGGCAGATATCAAATAAAGAAGCGCTTTTTCTCGTCCAGTTATGCTCCTGGATTATACCAGCATATTGTATGGGCATAAGCCAACCGCCAAAAGGGGCAATCTTTGCGCCTAGATTTTTATGAACTTCAATTAAGGGAGTAAATTTTAAATTCATCAAAGGAAAGAAAAACCTGCCTTAAATATAATTATTAAATGCCCTAAACACCTTGTATCATACCACAAGCTAAAATTATTTTCAATAAACGACCTCTATACAAAAACTACATATCTACTTCCCTTTGAAGCTCCATAAGTTTAGTAGATATGATTCTGTCTAAAGTTCTTTCTTCGATAAAACCAATAAGTTTATTTTCACTATTGGTAACCGGGATATATTCAAGATTATACCTATTTAAAGCCTCTTTTACTTTTTGAACAGGAGAATCAATTGATACGGTTGTTAAAACCGGTTCCATAACATCTACTGCTAAAAGTAGCTCATTTAAATCAGTCTCCATAAAAATATTCTTTAAATTATCCACAGTTATTATTCCAAGTAATTTTTTGGTTTTATCCACAACCGGATAATAAAGATTGGTATCACTGGAAAATATCTTTAAAATATTAGTGAGAGGCATATTGTTTATTATCAACGGTGGATTAGCGTCCATCACGTCTTTTGCTTTTGTATTAAAAATCAAATCTTCTTCAGTAACATTAAGCCCTACCTCTTTGGCACGAGTTACGGCAACCTTAGTCAAGTATGGCCCCACAAGCTGCAAGATAAAAGTAGTTGCGGTAATAACAATAATAATGGTATTACCGATTGCTCCAGGAAAATACTGTGCTGCCAATATGGATAAACCAATAGCTACGCCAGCCTGAGAAAACAGTGCAAGCGGCAGATATTTTTGTACTGTTTTTGGAGAACGGGCGATACGTGCGCCAAACTTTGAACCTATCACTTTACCTGCCATCGTACCAAACAAATAAACCAAAACAAGCACGCTTGTAGATAAACCCATATGTGATAAATTTAATTTTGCTCCGATGAGCACAAAAAAGAGTACATATATTGGCGGCGTGAATCCTCCGACTAATTTAAATACACCTTTACTTTTTTGCGGGCTAAAATTCACTACAATAATACCTACAGTCATGGCAGTAAGAAGCATTTCTACATTTAAGGTAAGAGACAATCCTACGACAAGCAAAACTATGCCAATAGTAAAAGCCAAAAGACGTTCTTTTTCAGTGTATTTATTTAAAATCTTACTTAATGTAAACCCAAGAACGGTCCCCAAAAGGATAGAACCACCAATATCATAAATCGGATGAATAAAGGTTTTTAAAAGACTTTCATGAGTTATCCCGCTTAAAGATCCAGCAATGCTGGAGGCAATTGCAAAAAGAATCAAAGCCAAACCATCATCTAGAGCGACAATACCTAAGACAGTCTTACTTAACGGCCCTCTTGTTCTATACTCTCTTAACACTTCGGTTGTTGTAGCCGGATCCGTAGCTGAAGCAATTGCGCCAAACAGTAACCCCAGACCCCAAGCAATACGCCAGTCAAAGAAAATTGAGCCAACAAAACCTACTAAAATAGTAACTAACAAAAACGGGGTTATACCCTCACAAAAAAGAATCGTCATAAACTGTCTGCCGTGCTTGGTAAAAATACTACGGTGCAACTCTCCTCCAACCATAAAGCCGATTAAACCAAGAGCAAAGTAATTAAGAGGTTCAAGCATTGTAAGAAGCTTCTCATCTACTATTTTTAACCCTGATTGACCGATTAAAATACCAATAACGATATAGCCTACTACCTGAGGCACCTTAAGCTTCTGAAACACCCTGCCGCCTAATACCCCGCCGAATAAAGCAAGGCCCAAAAGCACTAAGATATTTAACTGATACACATGTATGCTTGCTAAAATATTATCAAAGATACTCATCTTTATTAACGACTCCTTTTCCGTTCAGCCAATAACACCAAATTCTTAAACTCATCGATATTTTTTGACGCCATCCAATTTTTATCAAAATCCTTGTTCTGTGTAATCTGAGCGATTGCCGCAAGCATCTTTAAATGCAAGATAAACCTGAAATCTGCCAGCGAACTTTACCCCAATTAGATTTAAAATTACAAAAAACACACATAGAACCATAGCAACAATATGAAACGACAGATTACTAAAAACGCTTAAAAATTCACCCATACCTATAAGCGCAAACGCGCCTTTAAAACTTAAAACAAACCAAGAGCTAAAACCAGCAATAGTACCTAATAAAGGACCAAAACCGCGCATAATATAAAAATAATCTCCTCCTGCTTTAGGCATAGCAGTGGTAAGCTCAGCTTGGGAAAAAAGCGTAGGGATACAGATTAGCGCAGCCAAAAAATAAGATAAAATCACAGCCGGGCCTGCCTTGGCAAAAGCTAAACCTGGCAGAATAAAAATACCAGAGCTAATCATTGCACCGGTGGCAACAGAGAAAACATCCAATAAAGTTAATTGTTTTTTTAGATACTTCATTTAAATTATTTAAAAATATTGAATAAAGTCCCTTCAATGATGCGTTTCTCAAGCCGATCAATCGTCCTTTTTATCGTATAGGAGATTTTGCTCAGCTGTTTTAGATAATCTTCAATTCTTTGAGAAAGGCTGGTAAGGGATTTAGCAGTATTATCAAAAGAAACTGTCAGATCCTGGATATCCAAAGGATCATCTCCTACAGCGAATTCTGAATCCTGACAATTCTGATAACTTTTGGAAGGCTTTATTTCAATGAGCTTCCCGCCTAAAACACCTTCAGTGCGTATTGAATAATCCAAACATCCTTTAAACTGCGGACCGTACCTAGAAAGAATGCTTAAAACCACAACTATATTCTTTTCCTTTATAATCTCTTCTTTGGTAAAATGGATCGATTCAACAATTCCAACGTTTACTCCCGATAAACGCACGGGTGCACCAATACTTAAACCGGCGACATCGGAGAAAATAACTTTTTTATTAAATTTCAAAGAGGTTATTCCTTTATCGTTTCCAATAACAAAGAAAACAATCAAGAAAACAACAATACCAAAAATAAAAAATAACCCGGCGATAAATTCTTTTAATCTGTCATGCATTTCGTAACCTCCACATAAGGACCCAAAAAATTATTAATCCGCTTATCTGTATTCTTCGTTAAATTGCTGGGTGAACCAATCTCCGTAAACTGTCCATCAAAAATAAAAATTAATCTATCAGCTATAGCTAAAGAATTCGGTATATCATGACTAGTAATAATAGTCGTAGATTTATAAAATTTGGATATCTTGGCAATAAGTTGAGCAATTATACGCGCATGCTCAGGATCAAGACCAGATGTCGGCTCATCACATAATAAAAACTGTGGTTTTAAGATAACCGAACGTGCTAAAGACGCTCTTTTCTGCATTCCTCCGGATAGTTCATTGGGAAATTTTTCTTCCACATCAGAAAGATTAACATCATGCAAAATATCTTTTATTTTTTTTTCGATTTCAGGTTCTGATAGCTTTGTATTTTCTCTTAAAGGAAATGCTAAATTATCAAAAATATTCATAAAATCATACAGTGCGCTTGACTGAAACAAATACCCGATTTTTTTCCTTAAATCCAACAGTTGTTCTTCGCTTTTACGCAGGATATCCTGATTATCTATCAAGATTTTTCCAGAATCAGGCCCATGCAAAACTGCCATGGTTTGTAAAAACACGCTTTTGCCGCTTCCACTTTCACCTAAGATACAGGTAATTTCGTTATCATTAAATGTAACGTTTATATCTTTTAAAACCTGTACATCATCGAAAGACTTACTTAATCCTATTACTTCAATCATGGTTTTTCTCGTAAGTACGGAATTGATTTTCGCCAAACTTCGTATAAAGGTAACTAAACGGACGGATATCTTTTCGTTCTGTAAAAAATTTAACCCCTTTAAATTTCCCCTTAAAAAGCATTTCCTTACCCAGAAAGTTTTCTACTGTATCGGTCGGATACCAAAAATCCTCTTCAAACTCAATAGGTTCTCCTTTTCTAATCCAAGACGCTTCATTAACATGATAATAATTTATAATTCCGCCGTTTAAGCTACAACCGGATAAAAAAACAAAAGATATCAATAGGGATATACAAATAATTTTAACATGCATAATAAATCTCCTTTTTAAAATCCAAGTTTTAACAAAATCTTAGTCAAAATAAAATTAAACACAATTATCAAAATATAACAAAAAGCAACAGCCTTAGTAGTATACCTTCCGACACCCAAAGAGCCTCCTTTGGCCCGAAAACCCTGATAGCAACAAATAATACCTATTATTACAGAAAAAACAATTGCCTTTATGATTCCGCTTAAAAAGTCCCTTAGCGCAACTATATCTAAGGTATTATGAAAGTAATAAATGGCATTAGTTGCTCCCTCCCAGGAAACTACCAAATACCCGCCGAATATCCCGATTACACCTGATATGACTACCAAAATAGGCAAAACTATAACACAGGCTATAACTCTTGAAACAACAAAATACTCTAATGGATCTACGCCCATGGTACGCGTTGCTAATATCTGTTCGGAGACATTCATTGTGCTTAACTCAGAGGTTATCTTTGCCCCTACTTTGCCTGAGAAAACTATCGAAGTCAACACTGGACCTAGCTCTCTTAGAATTGAAATTGCCACCAAAGCAGCAACAAATTCCTTTGCACCGAACCGTACAAGAGCAAAATAACCTTGAAGCCCCAAAACCATACCTGTGGTAAGTGAAGTTATCGCTACTATAAATATAGACTCAAAACCCTGCTCATAGATCTGCTTTAATACATCAAAAAATCTTACCTTGCCTTTAAGAATAAAACTAAAGACTTTAATCGAAAAAACCAGAATTGAACCTATTTCCTGTATAATGCCTAAAATATATCTACCCATACGAATAATTATATCGCTTATTTTTTTCTTCATCGCTTGATTGAAACTATTTTAAAAACTATTGCGTCAAATATTTCTGAAGAGCTTTTTTAGTATTTATACCAACAACTCCATCAACTTTTAAATTATTCGCTGTCTGGAAGTCTCTCACTGCCTGCTTTGACTTTAAACCGATTTTACCATCGATTTTACCATCATAAAACCCAGCTTCTTTTAAAGCGGTCTGGATCTTTTTATCATTTAAATCCAGATCAATATTTTTTTCTTTTGAAATTGTTTTAGCTACAGATACAGAAGCTGTTTCGACCGATTCGGTTTCCAAAAGGCTGAGAGACTCAATTTCATCTATCAACTCATAGGGAGACTGAAATGTTTCAACTGAAGACTTTTTTCTGCAGCCGTTAAAAAACAATAGCATGAATAAAAACCCTAAAATAATGAATAGATAAAGTTTCAATTAAAACTACCTCGCAAAATCTCGTAAGTGCTTAAGATTACCAAAAACAACTAATATATCATTAACTAAAATTTTGTCGTTTGCGTGAGGAACAGTGATTAAGTTATCCTCACGTTGAATCGCTAATACAATAAATCCTTTCTCTTTAATATCACTTTGAGCCAAGGTTTTATCTGCTAATTTAGAGTGTTTATCGATTTTTATCTCACATACTCCAAAATTCTCATCCAACTGCAATATCTCTTCTAAAACTATCTTCCTAGGATAATGGCGTTTCTTTAATGTAGTTTCAATTGCCTTATGGAATACACTCATCAGCTTGCGGCTTTTAGAAAACTTCAAAAGCAACAAAGCAAGAACTGCCAAAACTAAAAGCTGATAAAGCATAACATGCTCCCTTGCTGACAATAAAATTGAAGTAAGTATAGTAACAAAACCAATAGGCCCAATTATCATCAAACTCATTACGATGATTCTACGCTGTTTATTATCAGTGATAAGCTCACTTTCTCTTGTGGTAAAGCCTGTACCGGTTAAAGCTGACATTGCCTGAAAACGGGCGATACGAATATCCAAACCTGTCATACGCAAAGCAGTAGTTGCCACCTCAACTACTACCGCTAATAAAATAAATATAAAAATAGTTATAAATAATGCAATCATTTCTCTATCCTTCTAACGGATAAAAGCGTAATCATCGTTTCAATTCCCTTTAACAGCTGCTGAAAGTTAAAAGGTTTCGTAATATAAAAATCAGCCTCCAAACCATAGCCTTTCTTGATATCATCAAAATCACTTTTTGCCGAAAGTATTATAACAGGCTGCCATTGGTTATGTTTAATATTACTTTCACGAAGCTCTTTTAACACTTCGAAGCCGTTTTTTTTTGGCATCTCAATATCTAAAATAAGAATATCAGGTCCATCAACTGCCAGAGCCAGATCCAATGCCTCCTGACCGTCTCTGGCAGTTGAGACAAAAAAACCTTCCTTTTTGAGCCTATTGCTAAGACTATTAAGCACATCAAGCTCATCATCGGCGATTAAAAGTTTATGCATTAAAAATTATTTCTTTACCTTAATTTTTGCTAAAAAATTCTTCAAAAAATCAGCAGCTATGTCCTTACAGCCTAGACCAAACGCAAGACCTACTGCTAAACCAATAGATGCAAAAGTTATAGTTATCGCTAGCACAATAACTTGACCAGCAATACCCAGTTGTTCAATGGCAACAAAGATTGTAAATACAATTATGATTATCTCTGCAACCTTGCCTAAAAGACGAGCCTGCTCTATCCCAGCATTGGTCAAAGCTGCTGTAACAGTAGAACCAGAAAAACTGGATGCAAATATACCTAATATTAAAATAAACAATGCAGCAATAACATTAGGAATATATGAAGCTACCTTTTCAATTATATTTCCGGCTACGGTAAGACCTAATATGTCCACAGCTACCACCAACACAACTAACACAACCAACCAATATACCAAAAAGCTTAATAATTCACAAAAAGTATACTTGATACCACCTTTGGTTAAAAACTTATTAACACCAACATTATCCGCAAATTGTTCCAACTTAATAAGTTTTAAAAATCTTTTTAGAAGCTCACCGATTACTTTTGCTAAAAGCCAGCCGACAATAAAAACAATAATCGCAGCAATCAACTTCGGCAAAAATGATCCGATTTGCAATAATACTGTTTTAGCAGGTTCTATAAATATAGACATAAACACCTCCCTTTCCTATCCTATTATTATTATAAAAAAGCCTTTCCAAACTGTCAATCTATTTAATCATCAACTTCATGCCGTCTTCTGCCGCAAGAACATCAATACCTGTCATCTTTTTTGCTTTTTTAGCCAGTTTTTTTGGATTCGCCTTTAACATCGGCGTACCAAAATGAGTTATTATCGCTCTTTTAGGCTTCACTTCTTTAATCAGTTTTATTGCTGAAAAATAATCAAGATGTTTTATATCCGCATTGGGCTTATAAAACACTACATTAAGTATCAAATAATCGCAACTGTTAATCTTTTTGCTTAATGAGGGGAAAAACATGGTATCACTGACTAAACATAAACTTGTTTTACCAAAAATAAATTTTAAGGCATAAGTCTCGACGCTATGCCTCAAACGGTAAACATTCTGTAAACGGATATCTTTTATAACAAAACTTTTCTTTACATTTAACAATTTAACCGATTTAACGCTTTTTCTTAAAAAAGAAAGTATCATTGTTTCTTTTTTTAGACTATCTTCAGGCACTAAAAGCATTCCTCTTTTGTTACGGCAACCTTCAGTCATTGCCTCGGTCATAATATTTAAATCGCTAGCATGATCAAGGTGCCTATGTGTTAAAATGATCGCATCAAGTGTCTTTGGTAAAAGCTTAGGTCGCGCCTCTAATGCCTTAACCAGGCTTCCCGGACCTGGATCAATAAGAATATTTGTATTCTGATACCTAATCCAGATCCCGCCTGAAGCTCGCAGTTGACTAATAGTAACAAAACGCGCACCAGCAGTACCTAAGAATTTTATAAAATTATTCTGCTTCATTTAACCAAATATTGCGAAGTTCCCTGTTGATTTTCCGAGCGTCTTCTGTAGTTATTCTCATTTTCTTCTTAAAAATAACCGTTTTTTTCTTAGCCAAAAGCTGTTTAACAGGCATTAATTTTACCCTTTTAGAGCGCGCAAAAATGATAAGTTCCTTATCATCTGTAACTAAAACCATGTTCTTTGGCTGAGAAGAACTTTCAATCAATTCCATGATAACACAGTCAGCGCTTTTATTCTTTGAAAAAATAATACTAATGCCCTCTGCCGTTTCATTAGATATAACATCTTCCTTACCGTCAAAAACAACGGTCAAAATATTATTCTTTGAGCCCTTGAACTTATTTTCCTGAATAAATTTATAAAGCTGAAACCTTGAATG
Organism: Candidatus Gygaella obscura; assembly: GCA_030765485.1. GTDB lineage: Bacteria > Omnitrophota > Gorgyraeia > Gygaellales > Gygaellaceae > Gygaella > Gygaella obscura. Next base: position 209,028 of record JAVCCR010000032.1, on the reverse strand, counting down.
ACGCAAATCAGACACAGGCTTATATTTAAATTTATTTGTTATATTGTAACCGTCTAGTATGAAATGTAAGGACATAAACAATTCCACCAATAACACCAACGCTAATTAAGAAAACAAACTGCAACAACGATAGGCTTGCAGACAAGCTTTTATCTAACCCCAGCTGCGATAAAAAAAGCACCATAGACCACTCTCTTACTCCAAGACCGCCAATAGTAATAGGGATTGCCGATATAACAGTAACTATAGGCACAATAATCAAAAATGGAAAAATCGAAACTCCCCCGTAAAGACTATTTGTCAAAATCCAGAAAATAACCGGTACTACTAATTGAATCACCACAGAAATTGCGATATTTAACAACAACAAGAATCTATGTTTTCGAAAATAAAATATCTCTTTATGAATAAGAAAAAACTTATCCCAAAACCTGCCTCTGCCTTGAAGGACTCTAGAGAAAAAATCAAATATACGGCTATTAAATAATAAAGTTAATATTATTAAAATTGCCAAAACAAAAACATAAATAATCAAATACACATAGAAATTATTAATAAAACTTTTCCCCAACAGCAAAGAAGAAAAAGCTACTAAAACAAGACCTATACTACCGCTTAATCGATCCAAAAATACAGTGACTGCAACTTTTTTGAAACTATTCGAATACTTTCCCAAATCAATGCTTCTTGCCACATCCGAACCGATAATCGAAGGTACAAACAAACTAAAAAACTGTGATCCTAAATACGTAACCACAACCTTTTTTATACTGAAATCTACTTCGCTTATATATAAAAGCATTAACCAACGAACCATCCCAAGAAAATAAGCGAAACAAAATAATAAAAAACTAACAACAATAAAAAACTTATTAAAGCTACCCAAAAGAATAAATACATTTTCGGTATCGATTTTCTTAAATAAAAATAGCAATAAGAAAAAACTTATTGCTATCTTAAAGAAAATTATAATGATTTTTTTCAAATTATTTATTTAATTAACTCTTTATTCTATTATTTTCATCTACTGCGATTGCTACACCCTCATGTGTCTTGGCCTTATCATCATCAAGTAAAACATAAGAAAGCACCATTATTATATCATGTTTATAAACAAGCCTGGCTGCAGGTCCGTTCATACAGATTATTCCGCTATCACGTTTACCTTTAATCGCATAGGTTGAAATACGGGCGCCGTTATTGACATCTAAAACCTCAACTTTTTCTCCGGGTAAAATATCAGACGCTTCCATTAACGCCTCATCAATAGTAATACTGCCTTCATAAAAAAGTTCAGTCTCGGTAACTTTTAAATTCTTTAATTTTGATTTAAGCATTGTTCTCATTTTACGCCTTTCTTTATTGCTTTATACGTCTGCCTGGCGATCATCAATTCTTCGTTTGTAGAAATAACCATTACCTTAGGCTTATGTTTTAAGTAATCAAATAAACCTTTAATAATGTCACCTCTTAAACGAATTTGATTCTCTCCGATTCCGGCAGTAAAAATCACCGCATTAACTCCACCCATTATAGCGCTATATGCTCCGATATATTTTTTGATTCTATAAATAAATATCTCCCTGGCTAATTTTGCCCTTTTGTTACCTTTGGCAATTGCCTGTTCGATTTTACGCATATCATTGCTTACGCCGGATATACCTTTAAGACCGCTTTCTTTATTGATTATCCGGTTTATCTGTTCAATACCTAGATGCAGCTTTTCCATCAAATAAATCAAAATAGCCGTATCCATATCCCCAGCACGTGTACCCATCAAAAGTCCCTCTTGAGGAGTAAACCCCATAGTTGTATCAATACATTTACCTTTTTTTACCGCTGCCATACTACAGCCATTTCCCAAATGACAGGTTATAAGATTTAATTTATTCAAAGGTTTTTTCAGTAATTTACTCGCCTCTTCAGCTACATAATGATGGCTTGTTCCGTGAAATCCATATCTTCTAATTTTGTGCTTTTTATAAAAACTAAACGGCAGACCATAGATATAGGCATAATCAGGAATACTCTGATGGAAGGAAGTATCAAAAACAGCAACCTGAGCAATATTTTTCAATAGTTTCTTGCAGGCAATAACACCGGATAGATTGGCCGGATTATGCAAAGGAGCAAGGATATTATATTTTTTAAGCCGTTTGATGATATTATCTTTAATCACAATGGGCTTTTGAAACTCCTCTGCTCCATGTACAACTCGATGTCCCACTGCATCCACACCGTCAATTTTTTTTAATATTTTCCTAAAACCTTCGTGGTGGTTTTTTACACAGGAAGAACCTTCACCGATTTTATCAATCATCCCCTTTAAAAATAATCTCTCTTTAGGCATATCGTAAAGACGGTATTTTATAGAAGAGCTGCCTGAATTTATAACAAGAATTTTCATCTGTTTGCCCTTATCGCTGTTACAGCCACACAGTCTATTATGTCATCCACTTCGCATCCCCGGGAAAGATCAGAACAAGGTTTTGTAAAACCTTCCAAAATCGGACCGATTGCCCTTGCCTTAGCCAAGCGCTGGACAAGTTTATAACCGATATTACCAGCTTCTAAATCAGGAAAGATCAATACATTGGCATCGCCCTTAATGCCATTATGGGATTTTTTTATTTTCGCAACCTCAGGTACAATAGCTGCATCCAGCTGCAATTCTCCGTCAATAATCAAATCCGGCCTAAGTTCATTAGCTAGCCTTGTTGCCTCCTGTACTTTTTCCACGAATTTACCACCAGCCGAACCTTTAGTAGAATAACTCAACATTGCCACCTTAGGCTCAATCCCTAAGACCTTTTTAGCTAAAAGGGCGTTAGAAATCGCAATCTTAGCAAGCTGCTTGCTTGACGGCTCTGGCATTACACCGCAATCAGCAAATACGAACACACCATTGTCACCGTAAATACAATCTGGTACTACCATAATAAAACAACTTGATACCGCACCGATTGTCTTATCCAGTTCAAGACAATGAAGAGATGCGCGAATAACATTAGGCGTTGTATTGATTGCCCCGGCAACAAAACCATCACAATCACCAAAACGAGTCATCATTGCAGCATAATAAAGCGGATTTTTGATTTTTTCCATCGCATCTAATTCGGTTATTCCCTTATGCTTACGCAATTTGAAATACTCCTGCACATATTTTTTCATCATTACTTCTTCCATATCCTCTTTAGAAATTAAAACCGCTTCGGCAATTGACTCTTTATTTATAAAATCAACTGCCTCTTTTACTCTTGCATCTTCGCTTTCAGGAAGAACTATTCTTTTTTTATTCTGCTTAGCCTTATCTCTAATTTTTTCTACAATCTGCATTAAATTCCTCCAATAATCTTTTCTATATCAATATTTTCTTTAAACATATCATGAGCCATGGCAATCTTTTCCTTATCATCAGACCTGATCTTAACTACTAAATCATGCACTAATGAAGCAACACTATAGGTGTCTTTTTCAGATAAAAGAACAGGGATATTGGATTTTTTAAGAAGTTCCTGTACTCTTTTATTAGGCATTATACCACCTGTTAAAATTAATCCTGATATTTTTATCCGTTTTTTTGTCTGGACAAAATGACAGTTTAAAACAGTCAAAATCATATCTCCTCTATCACCAGGGGTAATCACTAAAGAACCGTCCTCTATATAGGCTACGGCATCATGAGACAGCATTGCCCCAATAACGATTTTTTTAACCACATTATGCGCATTATCTTTACCGACAAAAAACTTAAAACCTAATTCCTCAGAGATCCGTGCAACATTAGGATAAGAAAGAAACGGGAGGTAAGGCAAAACGCCTAAAACTTCTACTTTTAGTTGCGTGAGCCGTTTTTTCAAAAGTTTTTCTATCTTTGCAGATTTCTCCGGTAGTACTTTATTTATAATAACGCCTAAAACCTTTACCCCTAACTTATCAAAAAGCGCCTTATTAAGCATTATCTCGTCTACAGGCCTACCTATACCGCCAGAAGATATAATAATCACCTTGGCCTTAAGAAGTTTTGCCACAGCAGCATTAGACAAATCAAATACAGAGCCCACACCTGCATGACCGGTGCCTTCAATAACAACAAAATCATTATTTTTTGAAACATGCCTATAGGCATCTTTAATCTGCTGAGTGAGCTTTTTGCCGTTAGGAGTTATGATATATTTTTCCGTAAAACCCCTTTCCACAGCAATAGGATTCATATCCTTAAGACCGCATCTTATCCCAAAAACCTCTTCAATAAGAATTGAATCCTCATCAACCTTAAAACCTTCTTCTTCCAAATAACGCTGGCCAATTGGCTTTATAAAACCAATATTCTTAAAATGTCTGTTAAGATTAGAGATAAGACCAAGGCTTACCGTAGTCTTACCGTCATTCTGCTTGGTAGCTGCAATAAAAACCTTTTTCATATTACTTTTCCAGAAGATTTATCGCTTTGTCAATATCGCCTCTGACCAAAAGAAGTATTGCCGAATGCGGTACTACAACGTATTTTTTCTTTTCATAACGGACTTCCACTGCAGAATCACGCAAGAAAATACAATAATCACCTTCTTTTGCTTGAAGCGCTATGTAATTTGTAGCTTCTTTATTATAAGGCTGTTTCCAGTCTTCATTCTCTATTGTATTTGCCTGCCACACAGGATAACCGGGACCGGATTTAACAATCAAACCTGCGGCAACTTTTTCTTTTTCTTTTATCCCTTGAGGTAAATACAGTCCAAAATCTGTCTTATCGCTTCCTTCATAAACAGAAATCAACACTTTATCACCAATAACGATAAGTTCTTTTTTCATAAGAAATTTTAAAAATATTTTAAATCGGAATCTTCTAAGGCAAGACCTATGCTTACAGCCATAATATCCTTCTTCGAATCAAGCTTCGACCTCAAATCGACTGACATATCAAGGTTCTGTAAAGGATTAAGCTTATTTACCGTTATACCTAGATTATTGGATAAAAATTCTATTAATCCCGGCTGTTGCGAAAGTCCACCGGTTATATAAATTTCATCGATAGAAGTCTCAAACTGCGTTTCGTAATAATCAAAAGAAAGGTAAAGTTCATTTAATAGATTTGAAAGTACAGAATTTATTATATCTTTAAACTCTTTCGACTGAAGTTCCGGCTTTAATATAGAATTTAAGATATCGGCCTTATTCATCTCTAGCTTTTCCGAAACCAGACTTACGATATTTTCTATGCCAACAGCGATATCACGCATAAAATTGGAGATACCGCCCCTTACAACACTTATACTACAAAGCCTTGAACCAAGATTTACAATAGCGATATTCTTATCCTTTTTATCAGCATGATTAAGATAAAATGTATTAGAAATCACAACTGAATCAATACTCACCACCTTAGGAATAAACCCTACATCCTCGATTGCCTTCACCCTTTCATCAACAGTTTCCTTTTTAGTAATAACCAAAAGGACCTTCAAATGTCCTTCTTTTACTTGTGCGTTTTCTAAAATACGGAAGTCGTAAACGGCTTCTTTTGTATCAAAAGCAATATATTTCTCCAGCTCATACCCAATAGCCTTTCTTAAATCATCATGGTTCATTTTCGGCATCACAACATAACGGGTTATCGCAGAGTTATTGGGGATATTAAAAACCACATCGCTATCTTTGGAAATATTGGTTTGGCGTAATGCCTCCTCTAATGCCTTTTTTATCTGGTCACTAGAAACCTGTTCCTCAAAAGCTATATTCGCAAAATCAGTTAACTGGATTTTCTTAGTTTCTTTATTCGGGGCAAGCCTTACAATTTTAAGATTTGATGAACCAATATCAATTCCAACAAAACTTTTTTCTTTTTTCTTAAAAAAACTACTCTTTATTCCTAAAAAGCCTTTTTGATCAAGAGTCATTTTCAAGTTCCAGGTATTTTAAATAATAAAATTCGGTTTGCTTTTTATTATGCATCTTACTGTAACATAAAGCAAGGTTATACAAAGCCTGCGCATCATTTGGATCTAATTCTACAAGTTTCTCAAAATTAGCAATCGCATGTTTAACATTATGATTATTTAAATAAACAACACCAAGATTAAAAAGCGCATCTTTATTCTTAGAATCAAGATCTAAAACCTTTCTATATTCCCGAGATGCTAGGCTTATCTGATTATTATTAGCGTAATTATAAGCGTTACTTAGCATGACTTCAATAATACCTAAATCAAGCTTTTGTAAGCTGTTAAGTTTTTTTTCTGCTTGTTGAAATGCCCTTAATTTTATAACTTTAGGTATTGTGCTACTTTTATCTTCAACCTGCTCTTTTAAATAAACAGGAATTCTTTTAACCTTTTTAGCCTTATCTGCATCATTTACAACAACGGATTTTCTTAAAGCCAAGTCTTTTTCTTTTTCTAAAATTACGAGTTTTTCCTGTAAATTATCAAGTTGATTTTTTAAAGGAGCGATTCTGCTTCCTAGGTTGGTGTTTTCTTTTTGTGTTTCAATTAGTTTTTCTTGATTTTCAATAGATTTTTGCTTGAATTTATTGAAAGATTCGCTTAAAACCTCTATCTCTTTTTCAGAAATCTCTAATTTATTGTTGGATTCATTTAACTGTATCTTAAGAGAAACAATTTCATCTTTAAAACCTAACTTTTCCTTCTCGGCTTTAGATAATTCATTTGAGAGCAATTCAATCTTTTTAAGTTCATTTTTATTGGAATCTATAAAATTGTCTTTTTCTTCCAGAGTTTTTTTCAGCTCCTCAATTTCAATTCGAGAATTTTCTAAACTATCGGATAATCTTTGCTTTTCATTCTGTAAATCAACAATCTTCTGACTTAATGAATCGATATTCTTAAACTGCTCTTTTGTAGTCTTAAGCTGACTTAGAAGATCAATCTTTTCTTCTTTTAAATCTCGAAGCTGAACAGCTAATTTCTCGTTATCCTGGATAGCTCCAGATGACCTTTTATTTTCTGATTGTAGATTTATCAACTTTCCTTCTAACTCTTTCTCATAATCAACTGACTTTTGTTTAAAATTTATATACGAATCCTTTAATTCCTCAAGCTGGGTTTGAGTGATTTCGAATCTTTTACCTAAAGAACTAACCTCTTTCTCCAAAACATCGGAATCTTTTTTTAATTTTATATTATTTGCCCTTAGCTGTTTAACCTCCACTTCTAACGAGCCTTTTAGCCCTTTTAAAGATTCATTTCTCCGGGTAAGAGATTTGACTTTGCTATTTAATGTAACCTTAAGATCCATTGATTCAATCTTCTTTTCCAACGTGTCGTTTTTATCCTGCAAAGCCTTAAGAACTTCATTTAGCTTATGCATCTCAAGAGATCTTAAATCGATCTGCTGCTTTAAATTCTTATTCTCTGCAAGCAAATCTCTTACTGCATCTTTTATGCCGTCGACGCTTTTCTTCCAAATCAATCCCTCTTCACCAATAAGAGAATACTCTGCTTTAACAAAGGAACAATTTAAAAAAGAAATGGAAAATAAAAGTGCAAAAACAAATGGAAGCTTTCTTCTCATTACCAATTCCCTTTAATTTTTTTTACAGGAGGTCTTAAATCGTATTTTTCTTCCAGAAGAAAAGGACTATTCCGGGAAAACGGCCTCTGCGGACCAGGAAGATTTGCTTCTATAAATATTTTTTCCTCTTCGCTAATTCCAGCATCCTTAATTATATAAGGCGTGACAAACATCACCAACTCAACATCTTTATCATCAATCTGTCTATTCTGGAATATTTTACCAATAAAGGGGATATCTCCTAAAATAGGAACTTTATTAACAGTTGTAGCCCTATCAACGCGCCTTAAACCGCCTAAAGCAACAGTCTGGCCATCTCTTACCAACACGTTTGTTTCCGCTGAACGTGTATCAACTATTGGTGCACCTGTAGTAGAATCACTTCCAGCATTTATATCCTGAGAAGGTTTTAGATTCAAAGTTATATGCCCATCATTAGTAATATGCGCAGTAACGCTAAGACTTGTTCCAATATTCTTATATTCAGTTCCCGATGTAGTACCGCCATCACTTGAACTGGAAGTCTGCAAATAAGGAAATTGATTTATTATCTCAATCTTTGCTTCCTGGTTATCAAGCGTCAAAATCCTTGGATTTGCTAAAACCTTTGCTTCTTTATTTTCAATCCATGCCTGTAGATTAGCGGTGAAATCAGCTTCGCCGAATTTTTTAACAAGCGCTAGCGTAAATGCCGGTCCTCCGGTTGAAGACATGTTGCTGGGCTGTGTTAATGTAGCTGTCTTCGATCTATTAGCAGAAGAAAGATCTGCAAGCTGATTTGTAGTAATTGCCTGCCAGTCAACACCTAAATCATCACTGTCGGTTAAAGTAATATCGACAATCAACACATTAATTAAAACCTGCGGCGTAGGCGTATCAAGTTTTTCAATAGTCTCTTCCATCATCCTTACGCGCGAAGGAATATCAGTAATAATCAGCGTATTAGTACGGCTATTTTCCTGAACAGAACCTCTTGCAGAAAGCATCTTTGCAATCGATGCTGACATCTCCGCAGTCTGAGCAAAATTAAGAGGAATAATCTTTGTAATCATAGGTACTTTCTTCGCTACCTCTTCTGCCTCAGTTAAAGTCATAACTCTTATAAGATTGCCTTCTTTTTGATAAGTAAGATTATACGTGTTTAGAATTAATTCTAAGGCCGACTCCCAGATAACATCCTTAAGCTTCATGGTAACATTAGCCTTTACGTCTTCTCCAACGATAATATTCATATCGCTTTTCGCAGCCAATACCTTAATAACATCGCGGATATCAGCATTATCAAAGGCCAGATTCACAAAATCTTCATCTATAGTATTTTCTCCGTTAAAAGACCGGCCTGCTTCAATAGCAATAGGCTCTTCTTTAGACTCTTGTTTAATCTCTTGCTGTGGTTTTTCTTGGGATATTTGCTCAAAGGCCATCTGATACTCATCAGATAAAGGCTCAATCATAGACGGCTCTTCACCGTAAAGTGTAAAGTTGCAGAAACTAAAAATAAATAAAAAAATTAAAACTAATTTTATTCTTTTACTACTTACCATCCTTCTTGGGGCCTCCTATATATATAGTAGTGCTTCTTTCTCCATACTCCAAGACGACGCTTTCAAGATTTATTTTTTCTAAAATCAACCCTCTTGCAACTTCTTCATTTTCTTTTACTATTTTACCATTTATTATAGCAAATTGCACATCTTTATTCCAAACAATACCTGATAAATTTATTTCTATAGGCAGCTCTGCCTTCTCAAACAACTCTGATTTAGGACGTAAACCATCTTTATCAAGTAAAGGGATCAACGGATCACGCTTATCATTATCATTATACTTAAAACTCAATCTTTCTTCAAAAGCATTTTCTTCTGCAAGACAAATTGAAGTTAAAATCAAAACCAAAAATATTATAATTATTCTTTTCATCTCACATTATGGAAAAAATAGTTATCCCCAGCTCAACTTTATGCTCTCTTGTCTTAGAACTATCAGCCTGTACGGAAAGACTATCAACCCTAACAAACCTATCTTTTGACTGCTCCAATTTATTTAAGAATTTACCCAGATTATGATAACTGCAAGTTAAACTCAACCGATAAGGAGAAGCTAAATAAATCTTATCAAGAGATTTCACTTCCTTCTTTACCTGTGAAAGTGGATTAATCTTTTGAATCCTCACGTTATAAAACTTTGAAATCCGGTTGATATAATTTAAAAATGCCTGCGAGTCTTCCTGAGAAAAAAGTTTTCCCTCGTGGCTTACTAATTTCTCCTCGATAGAAATAATCTCTTTTTTCAAATTAGCTAACTCAACCTGTGCCGTACGCAGATTACTAGTATCTTTTGTGCTTGCTTTAAGATTCTCTTGAGACTGCATGATTTTTCTTGCCTGCGGTTGAAATAGCAAGAAAGACAATACAGTACTTATCAAAAATAACACGCTAAGCAGAATCAGTTCTACTTTGCGCAACTTAGCCCAATCAATAATTTGTTTAATATCGAAATCCATATGCCTTATTTTAAAGTTACCTCCATCTCAAAATCCAACACATCAAAACCAAGAAAATTTACATTTTTAAGATTGCCTACCTTTAGACCACTAAATAATAACTCAAAATAAGGATTATTTTTTAAACCACTAGAAAACTGTCCCAGAATATCAATCTGTTCTTGGGCAATTACTGAATAAACCTTACCGTTTATCTTTATAATTATTTGATCGTTATCTTTATCAATTTTTTTAGAATTAAAAAATATCTTCTCGAGCCAAAGACCATCAACTACTTCATCACTGATAATATTTAGCGCCTGCGAAAACGGTGTTTTGGTAATCAAAAAACTCTCAATAATACCTAAAGCATCCTGCATGCTTTTTTTTCTTTTCTTTAAAGCACTCAATTCCTTAGGGCTCTTTGAAAAAAGAGTTCCTTCGGTTTCTAAAATTCTTAATTTCTTCTTCTCACCACTCAGACGCAAAAGCAATACAGTTTCACCGATAAATAAAAACGCAATCCAGCCAATAGCAATTATAAAAAACCAGCGGGGCATTCTTCTGAAATTTATCTTAAAATCAAAATTAAAACCCTTAGCGCTACCTGCACCATTTTGCGCCTTGGCTTTTTTTGTCTTTAAAACCATCCTTGTCTGTAAAAGATTTATCTGCGCCATTAATTAAAAATTAGAATTTCGTGTTCTTCAAGAAATCATCTGCTGTTACCTCAACCATCAGCTCACTTGCTGTACCGCTAAAATCTCCCGGGGGCTTACTTGTCAGTAACATTTCATCATAATCCCGGACAACGCTAGCACCATAGTATGTACTAACACCACCAGGGCTTACCCTACTGCGATCATAATACCCAAGCCTACTACTTTCACTTGTCCATGAATCTACTTCTATTCTCGAACCGATTATACTAACTGTTGAACCATAGCCGTTTTCAATCGAAGTATAAAGACCTCCGGGAATAACAACTGATACCCTTTGTGTTATATCACCCATTTTATTTTCTGCAGCAACAGGTGGATTGTTCTTTCCCGCAAAAATAGTATGTTCCGGAGTTTCATATGGATACTCAAGCGGATTTGAATAACCGTCAGTTGAATATCTAAGACCGGGCAGATGCTGAGGCCCATCACAACTGGGATCAGTAAATTCACCTGTACAGGTTGTCGCAGGTTTATTGAGTGATGTACGTCTTTCTGTACCATAATCCTGATATTGATCAGATAAAACATAGTAGTTAGAATTCGTTATAATGGATGCTGGCTGAGGATCGGAAATATTAAAATCTGACTTTACATAAACTGGATAAGGTGCTACAAAAGTCATGCCCCCATCGGGAATACTTTCACCATTAACAAGAAGACTACTTATAGGTATATCTTTATTTGTGCCAGAAGGAGAATTATCTACTAATTGACCGGCAACACTTTTTATCGCAGGCTTTACATAAATCACATTTGCCTTAAAAGATTCACCTGAGTCAGATAAAGCCTTTACACAGGCAACATCAACTTTTACTGCCGGTTCAGGAAATGTAATATCATTGGTTGTATCGGGATCTTTTGTTGTAGTTGTATCAACAACAGGATTATAATTATTATAGAATTGTGTCATTGTAATGCAACTTTCATCAATTAAAGCCTGAACTTTAGGATCAGCAGAACTTCCTGCAATAATCTCATCTGGATCAATATAAATACCCACGGTAGGATCCTGGGCTAATGTAGCATAATACTCTGCTACCTCAGGAGGATTAATAATACCTTCATTGGTTTTAACAACATCAGACAATTTTAAAGTATCTCCGGAATCCAAAGCCATAGTTGTGCTTTCAAGCCAACCATTCCATTCTAGAGATTGTACGGCAGTATCCAAATAATTAACGCTTACTGTTGTATTACTTCCATAAGCCCAGGCGTAATTTTCAATATCGGCTTTATCAATATCACTAAGATTACCAGTATCCTCTAAGGCCCTTAGAATATTTTTCCAGTATCCTTCATCACTAAAATTATTCGCAACGTCCACCACTGCGCCTGTTTCATAATCATAAGCCTGCCAGGTTAAAGGATATGGCTCGCTTGTATTATACATCTGCCAATCCCAACTCGTTGCAAAAGCAGGTGTACTGCCTGTACTAGGAAGATTAAATGAATAATCTGCAGTAGTCCCACTTCCTTCAGCAGTAAAAATAAACTGCTTATAAAAATTTGAAGGTATATAAAAATGGTTATCTACATCTTTCCAGTCCCTGATATAACTACCTGCGGGCAACCATTCGTTATAAACATAACCATCTGCTTTCCAAGGTAAAGATTTTGTTTCATCGGTCTTATCCGGGATGTAAACATAATCAAGTTTATTTACATTACCATCTCCGTTAAAATCATGGATTTCGTTATAAATCGCCTTTCGTGCTTCCGTAGTCATTGTCATGTAAGGTGGCGGCCAATCACTAGCATCATTATAATGAATATTGTCAAACGCGACTTGTTTCAACGCAGGATCACTTGCAATACTACCACAATCCATATCTACATATAGAGTAGGTAACGGAGCCTTATTATCTGTTGTTCCATCAATTGAGTCTAACCTAGCAGGCGTATTATAAGTACTCGCGGGAATCTTTATATCCTTTGCAACAGCAAATTCTGCAGCATCGGTAATCTTACCCTGAGTAAAATAAGCATTGCCGTTAACAAAAATTCTTCCTAAACCTTTCCCATCAAAATTACTTCCCCAACCAAAAGACTGATTCCCTTGAAAAAACATAAAATAATCATAAAGACTCGTAGAGCTTATAGTCGAAGCCAGATAAACAGTATGACCTGCGTCTATACCTTGACTTACAACCACTGTATCACCTTCTGAACCTGGCTTATGATATGTTTTTACCCTAAATAGAACATCGCTAACAGAACTTCCATAACCAAAGTAACAACCGTCTATATCAAGTTGGGCATCATTTAAAATAGCAGTATTGGGCAATTTAAGAGTCGCAGTAAGATCAGCACTCTCTAAGACATCTGTAGAAGCATTAACCGTATGCGTTATCAAATCAGAATTAAAAGAAAGCTCCCTTAAAACATAAGCAATACCTTTTTCTGCATTTGCACGCGCAGTATTATTAGTAAGCTTTTTTTTAGTTAAATAATTGGCGTTTATACCCTGATACATAAACGCGGCAGAAAGCATCAACAAAAGCACAAGGATAGAATATGTTACAATAATAGCAATACCTTTTTTATTTTTCATAATCATTTCCTTTTTAATTCCTTAGATAAACTGTCTCCTCGAAACTTAAGACAACCTCATTATCCTGAAAATCGCTATCTTCTAAATTCATAGTAATGGTTAAAGTTTTATATGTACCGTCAAAACTAAATCCAATAGGAGAATCAGTATCCATATTATAAACCAAGGCTTTCGTCTCATGCGCATGGCAGGGTGAAGTTGCACTGACTATCTCTCTAAGTAACTTTTTACCATCAACCCTATACCTGATTCTTTTATTGCTATCTCCATCACAACCTATTTGCACACTACCGGAACTACTAAAATAACTTCCGCTGATTACGGTAGGTACTGGGAATAAAATCAAAACTCCGCTACTGGCGCTAGTTGCAGCGCAGTAATCGGCTGATAACGACGAAACCTTCAGCCTGTTCGAAACAGCATAAGACAAATCATTTTTCATAACCTCAAAAGCGTTGGTCAATTCATCCGTAAGCTTTAATTTAGCTGAAGACTTCAGCCAGATATTACGCACAGTGATAATGCCGGAAAACAAAAATATAGTCAAAAATGAAAAAATCGTCATTGATGTAACTAATTCTAATATACTAAAAGCCTTGTTAGATCTAATTTTTTTGTTCAATATCATAACTTAATTATCAGTAGTAAAGCTAGTATTATACCCGTAATTAGAAACCGTACATTCTTCATTATCATCGTCTCTTATACCAATCAATCTGCCGTTTGACTGCACCCAACAAACTATTACACTTACATCAAATGTCTGATCCAAACAACTAGTTCCACTGGAATTTTTTAAACATTTTACCAACACTGAGTATATACCGGTTCCGGATTGGCCCACACCGGTTAATTCACCGCTTTCCACTACTTTCATAGTACCACAGGCATTTTTTGCAGTCTTCAAATGCCCCTGATCAGAATCATTGATTGAAATCAGCTCTTCAGCAATAGACTTTGCCTTTATGGTAGCTAAATTAATATTTATATTAGTTTCATTAAGATTAGAGTAATTAGCAAAACTCATCATAAAAGTCGCTGCCACAAGAGCCAATATCCCAAGAGCAAACACCAGCTCTATAAGAGAAAAACTTTTCTTCATCCTTTTACATTCCTCCGACAAGAGAAGACATCTTCAATATCGGCAAGAATATGGCAATAACGATTGAGCCAATAACAAGACCTAAAAATATAATAATTACAGGCTCTATTACGCTGGAAAGTCCAGATACGGCAATATCCACCTGTTCATCATAAAAATCAGAGATCTTAGTAAGCATCTTTTCTAACTCTCCTGACTGCTCACCTACAGAAATCATCCTTACAACCATAGGAGGAAAAACCTTAGCCTCAGCCAAAGGCAAAGCAATGGATTTACCTTCTTTTATATTAGCACCTACATTATCCAATGCCTGTTCAATAACTTTATTTCCCGTTGTTTTAGAAACTATATCTAAGGCAGTTAAAATAGAAACGCCGCTTCTGACTAACGTAGATAATGTCCTAGAAAACCTACTTACTGCCACCATCTGAAACATCTTACCGAAAATAAACACTTTTAGCTTAAACTGATCAAATTTGAATCTTCCTTTCGGAGTTTTAATGACCCGGGAAAATACAACCGCAGTAATAATTATTAGCACAATCAAAGAAGGTATAATCTTTGCAAAATTATCACTTATAGCGATTAAAATAACCGTAGGTAATGGAAGTTTGCCGCCAAAAGAACTAAAAATCGATTTAAACTGAGGGACAACGAAAATCAAAAGACCGGAAGTGATTATTATCGCCATACTAAAAACCAAAGCAGGATAAATCATAGCTGCCATTATCTTCTTTTTTAAAGAATTGGACTTTTCCAAGTAGATAGCAAGCCGATCTAAAATCTCATCAAGCATACCAGAAGTCTCCCCAGCTTTTACCATGTTTATGTAAAGTGTAGAAAAAACACTGGGGTGTTTTGCAAACGCACCGGATAAGCTAAGACCTGTCTGTATATCATCTCTAATAGTCATAATTATCGAACGGAATTGCTTATTATCAAGTTGTTCACCTAGAATATCCAAAGACTGAACTAACGGTATGCCAGAATTTACCATTGTGGCTAACTGACGGGAGAAAATAACCAAATCATCCGAAGAAACCTTTTTCTTACCACCAAAACTAAAGGCCTTCTTTACTTCCTTTAAGGTAATGATAGTTAACTGCCTACGCCTTAATTCTTCAATTACAACGTTTTTATTTTCCGCTTCAAGGATACCATTTACAGAAGCTCCTTTTTTGTCTTTTGAGTAATATTTAAATTGTGGCATTTAAAAATCCTTTCTTTAAATATAACAAGTAATATTTTAATTGTATAATAATATGTGTACAATTACAATCCATTTTTAGAATTTTTCTTAAATAAGCTATTAATTGTTTTTTCTATTTCTTCCTTTGTGGCAATACAGGCAAGAACTTCCATATTGCTAACTCGTGAAATCTCGCTTATTGCCCGATCATTTAAAGGATTAACCATACAAACTGTCAGAGTATCGTGAAATTTATCAATAGGAACAAAACTATTCTCTCTTAAAAAATCCTCAGTCATGATTTCAGAAACACTTTTCGGTATTTTATATCTTTGAGGCGGCAAATAAGGTATACTGCACTGGCTAGACAAACCTGTAACCAAATCCATCTCAGTCAAATAACCAAGCTTAATCAATACGCTTCCTAAAAACCCACCCTCTTTTTTCTGTGTTTCAAGCGCTTCCTTAAGCTGCTCCTTAGAGATAATCCCGCTTTTTAAAAAAATCTGGCCCAATAATTGCTTCTTATATATCGACTGTCTTTTAAAAGGCATTATTATTTTAACCTTTCTTTCAGCTCTTCAATAGCTTTATTTTTCTCATCACGCAAGGAATGTTTTACAGATAAATTGTTCAAAAAATCAAGAGAATCTTTATCTCCAATAGAAGCAATCAGCTTTATCGAACCCATAGCAATAGCATCATCACGGTCATTAGCCAGAGAATAACAAATATCCAATGCCTGCTTGCTCTTAAACCTACCCAAAACAAAAAGCAGTTTTCTTCTTACGCGCGAATCGTTATTATCTTTCACGATTCCAAGAAGTAAAATATACTCAGGATTATCTATATGCATAATTAAATCAATTGTATTGCGTACAATAAACCACTTCTCGTTTTGAAGTCTATTTTTTATAAACTCCATAACATCATTTTTATCCATCATATTTAAAATATTACCGACAGCCTTTCTTCTAAGGTATCCGCCGAAATAACCTACAACATTTATGTTTTTCTCAAACATTGCCTCATCAATCAATCTATTCGCTGCCTGCTTACCGATGGCAACAAAAATCTGAATAATTTGAGAATAATCCTCATTGCTATCAACATAATTAAATAATCTTTCAATCAATCGTTGAACTATTTCATCTGAGCAAATATGAGATAAAACCAAACTGAGATTTGCCTTCATATCTTCGGAAGTGTTATCTTCTGCAACAAGTTTTTTTAATTCATTAATTACTTTGGAGAATAAATCAAAAGCTGCCATAGAAAAAACAACATAAGTAAGTTTTTCAATATGATTAATAAATATACTGGTAGTTTCTTCATTATGCTCTTTGCGCAATTCAGCGATAAATGTATTAATTAACAATTCTAAAAATTCGCTTTTCTTATAAGTAAACACCAGATCAATCAAGGACAGAAGGTCCTGCTTGGCTATCTTTTTTGCTTCTAAGCTATCCGACTCAATAAAATAAACCAAGCGTTCAAGTATTTTTTTAACCTCTCCTGTCTCTGAAGAAAGCGCAAACTCCATAACCGGATTAAACCCGTATTTGTTGGAAATATATACATATCTATCTGAAGCCATATTCATAAAATCTATAATCTTTTCACTAAATCCAAGTTTTGGCCAGAATTCTTCCTGAGTAAGAAACTTCAACTCTTCTTCCGAAGCCCCTTCTTCTTTTAAAAGCTTACTAATCTTATCCATCAAGGTTTTTTTCTGGTCATTATCTTCAGGCAAGAATTTTAGAACTATCTCTTTAAACTGCTCGGGGCTATTGTCGCCATCTTTATATTCCTTCTTTATCAAATCCAGAACAACATCTTCGGGAAATTCTCCTGCTAAGGCCTTGATAATATCCTGCTGCGGCTGATCTTTCAAAGCATCTTTTTTTAAATTACCAGTCGATTCATCTGTATTATCAAAAGAAACAGCTTCTTCGGATGTATCAGAAGCAGACTGATTATTTTCAAGCGCGGCATTTTTCTTATCCTCTTCAAGTTGTTTATGTAAAACCTCATCGCGCAGATTAGGTTCAAGTGAAAGTATTGTATTGGCAAGCCCTTTCTTATACTTATCCCAGGCCCCTTCTCCTTTATTAAATATATGCTGAGATATTTTCTTAAAATTATCAGAAAGTATATCTGCCCTTGCCGAATCCTTATCAACTCCTTTTTGCTTGCTAACTTTATCCGCCATCTTGGTAAGAGCAGAAGCTATATCCTGACTATGTGTCTGGATTTTATCAAGAATATCCATCTTGCCCCCTATGCCTTCTCCAGGAACTTTACCTAAAAGATAATCCAAAAGCATAATATCCTGCAACTGCTCTCTGTCTTTGGTCCTTTTGGAAAGATAGTTCTCATAACTTAAATACTCTACCTTTATATTAGCAAATTCTTCTTGATTAAATTTATTCTTGAATATTTCTTTTTCACTTGATTCAAACAATTCTAAAAAATTCTCCAACTCCTCTACGCTTAAACTAGGGAAAAAAGAAATTTTTTCAATCTTGTTCTGCTTTAAAAGACCAATAAATGCATTCCTAAATGTTCCCTTAAGGCTCTCATTATCGTAAATCCGATTATTAACAACTAAAAATTCATTAAAATGACTAAAACTTACCACCAAAACATATTCAAAGATATTCTTTAGTTTTGAAATCAAATCTGCCAAAGGTTGAGTACGCATGGAGCTGCCCTTTGGATAAAGACTGCTGTTAATTTGGGAAACATAAATAAGACGTACAATATCAGAAACTCCATCAATTACCTTATCAGGAATTTCCTGTTCAGTAACCTGTACTTCTTCCAGAAGACCCTTGGCAAAATGAATACTCTTTTCATAAACAAAAGAACGGCCTTCTTTAACCATCTTTGCATAACGAGTAGCTTTCTTTTCATCTTCTGCCTTTTTAAATCGATAGTATAACTCGCCGGCAACCTGATCTTCATTACCTTTATAAATCTCTTCTTTTATCTGTCCGATCTGTCGGTTAAGATTTTTAATTTCATTTTTATCTGCCAAACCATATAAAACATCCTTTACTTTTGCACTAGTAAAAACAAATCTGGTGCCTTCAGCTCCTTTTTCCTCCCTGATAAGACCAGATTTCTTGGCGGTTTCAATCAAATCCATAAGATAGCCCTGATTCTTTTTACCTAACTTCTGAAGAAGATTTAATTCAAAACCCTCTCCGATTACAGATGCCTGAGTAATGACCTCTTTTAATTCAGAACTTAAAGATTTTATACGCTGAGCAACGACTTCTTCTATACTTGAAGGAAGATCTTCTTTTCTTATATCCAACCAACCCCATTTTCCTTTACGATAAAAAACAAAACCACGATTTATAAAATACTTTAGAAGCTCTTCAATAAATAAAGGTGAACCCTTGGTAACAGAAAATAACAACGATGTAAATTCGTTCAAATTATCCAAAGAATTAAAAACAGCATTAACCATCTTAGCAGCCTGTTCTTTTTCAAATGGTTTAACATCAAGCCTCTCAAAAGATAAACTATGCTTAGTTATAAAATCGCTTAAAGGAACAAGGTTATCCTTTTGCACAACATAATCATTAGAAACCGCAGCAATAACCATCAGACTTTCTTCTATGGAATTAAATTCCTTTAATAAATCCAAACTTGCCTTATCTGTCCACTGCAGGTCATCAACCACAAAACACAAAGAATGCTTTTTGCATATATTAGAAATAAATTTCTTGAAAATAATCTTTATTTCTTCATCCTTAATTGATTTACCAGAAAGATTTTTAAGTTCTGTATCGGAAACGCTTACGAATCGTTTCAAATCCGGAATAAAACCTACCAAAATTGACTTAGCCTTATCATCTAAACCTTCCAGCAGTTCCATCTGAAAACTATGCGTCTTGAAATAATCGCTAATACCATCGATAAAAATATGATAATTTGTAAAAATGTCTTTTTCGTTTGCGTGCGAAACTATCAAGCTTATGTTTTTACTGGAAATTCTCTTTCCGTACTCATGTAAAATCCTTGTCTTTCCTATTCCGGAATTTCCGAATATAAAAATGTTCTTTTTCTTTTTATGCGCTATAAATTCGTCTGTAGCTTTAAAAAGCTGGTTTAATTCTTCTACTCTATCGATAAAAACAGGACAAGGAAATTTTTCTAAAATCTGATACAGACTTAAAACTTCTGGAGGCACATCGCTAACGACGGAAATATGATTTTTACCTTTTCTTTTCGATACATAAAGGGCTTTGTCAGCCAAATCAATCAAACGCAGGGTATCGACTGCATCTTCAGGAAAACAAGAAATACCGATACTAACCGTGAATTTCATTGCCGGCTGCATAGGATTACTGCCAAAAGAGGACCTGGCAACGTTTTCTAGAATTCTTTTAGCTACCGCCAGAACATCAGAAAGCGTACCACCGGGGATAATTGCGGAAAATTCATCACCTGCATAACGAAAAAGTATATCCTGCTCGCGCATATTCTTTTTCAAAACCACCGCGAGACTTTTTAAAGCATCGTCTCCGGCCAAATGACCCAAGGTATCATTGATGCCTTTAAAATTATCTAAATCCATCATAAAAAACCAAAGACTGTAATTTTTTTCCTGAGCTTTTTTAAGTTCCTTGGGAAAAACCTGGGAAAGATATCTTCTATTGTAAAGTTCGGTCAACTCATCAATATAGATAATTAAATCTTTTTGCATTTTATTCCTCTGAGGTTATCCTTAAAACCTCTTCTAAGGTAGTTAAACCTATGAGAGCCTGACGAATGCCATTGTCCCTCAATGTCTCCATGCCCTGGGTTACAGCATAATCACGGATTTCATCAGATGAAACTCTTTCAATAATCATCTCCCTAATCTTATCGTCAATAACCAAAACTTCAATTGTCCCTATTCTACCACGGTAACCTGTATTATTACAATGAGAACATCCATTTCCGTGATAAAGAACTGAACCTTTTTCTAATTTTATTCCCAGATTTTTCACTACAGTCGGATCAGGTTTATATTCTGCCTTGCAATTACTACAAATCTTTCTACTTAATCTCTGAGCACAAGTCATGATTAAACTTGAAGAAACCAAAAACGGCTCTACCCCCATATCAATAAGTCGAGTTATAGCCCCTGCGGCATCATTGGTATGTAACGTAGATAAAACCATCTGCCCCGTCAAAGATGCCTTAACGGAAATATCTGCAGTTTCAGAATCTCTAATCTCACCAATTAATATAATATCAGGACTCTGACGCAAAAGTGCTCTCAAACCTGCTGAAAACGTAAGACCAATATCCGGCTTAACCGGAATCTGGGCTATACCTTCGATCTGATACTCTACCGGGTCCTCAACAGTAATTATATGCGTCGTAGGAGTATTGAGCTGATTGATAATCGAATAAAGCGTAGTCGATTTACCAGAACCAGTAGGACCAGTTACAAGAATCATCCCATAAGGTTTATTGATACAATCTCTGAATTTCTGCATGGGCTCAGCTAAAAACCCCAACTTTTCCAAACCAATCGAAAGATTACGTTTATCCAATAAACGCAAAACTACCTTTTCCCCAAAACTGATCGGTAATATGGAAACACGGAAATCCACTTCATTCTGACCCAAACGGATTTTAAAACGACCGTCCTGAGGAATACGGAACTCCGTAATATCCAAATTAGACATTATTTTTAAACGTGTAATTACGGCATTCTGCTTATCTTTCGGTATCTGATAAGCATCATGCAACATTCCATCAATTCTGTAACGAACTCTTAAAAAATCCTCTTCTGGTTCAATATGAATATCCGATGCCCTTTTCTGATATGACTCTGAAAGCATAAGATTAACAAGTTTGATAACAGGAGACTTTTCAGCTTCAAGCATTGCTCTGTCTAAATCAAACTGGCCCTCAAATTCTCTCTTTTTTCCTTCTCCGACTACATTTATTTCATCTTCATTGACTTCTCCGATAAGTTCAGATATATCCTTATTCTTTGACTCCTCATACCAAAACTGTATATTCTTTTTAATATCTTCTTCGCTGGCTAAAATTGTATTGATTTCTAAAGAAGTTAAAGACTTTATATCATCCATAGCAAAAATATTCATTGGATCTGACATAGCCAAAGTTAAAAGATTCCCCAATTTTGCAACAGGAAAAATACTATACTGCTGACATATCCTTTCAGGAATAATATTTAAAATTTCCGGATCACAATCTATTTTTTCAAGACATACTACTGGAGTATTAGTTTCTTTTGCCAGCATAGACAAATACTCCTGTGCAGAAATTATAGCATTATCAATCAAAATAGCTTCAATCTTAAGATTGCTTTGCTCCTGAAGCTTAGAAAACCTCTCTATATCGCTTCTTGTAATCCGTTTTTCCTCAAGTAAAAAATCAAGAATTTTATCTCTTAATGATTTAACCATATTATTAAGCCTTTGCGTCTGAAGCGGTTACCTTTAAAACTTCCTCTGGTGTAGTTAATCCGGTAATTATCTTATCTATCCCATCTTCTCTTAACGTACGCATCCCTTGAGACCTAGCCATTTTTTTTATCTGATGTTCCTGCGCCCGCTTTAAAATCAAACCCTTTACTTCATGGGTTAATACAAGTACTTCACAAATAGCAATTCTTCCGCGGTACCCGACATTAAAACATTCCGGGCAACCTTTAGGCCGACAAAAATTAACATTTTCATTAATATCGTCTTTTATGCTTAAAGTATCCAAAACCGCCTTTGATGGCTTATATGATTCTTTACATTTCGGACAAAGCTTACGCACCAATCTTTGAGCAATAATACCCACTACGCAGGACGTAATCAAAAAAGGTTCTGCCCCCATATTCAACATCCTAATTATAGACCCAGAAGCAGTAGTAGTATGAAGTGTACTTAAAACCATATGCCCTGTAAGAGCTGATTTTATGGATATATCCAAAGTCTCAAAATCTCTAATCTCACCAACCATAATAATATCAGGGTCTTGTCTTAATATTGAACGTAAGGCCGCAGCAAATGTCAAACCAATATCAATCCGACAAGTAACCTGATTTACTCCATTAAGCTGATATTCTACAGGATCTTCTACAGTTACAATATTTTTTTCAGGACTATCCACATATTTAAGAATTGAATAAAGTGTTGTGGTCTTGCCCGAACCCGTAGGACCACAGACAAGCATCATGCCATGCGGGAAAGAAGAACAATGTTTAATGGTATTTAAATTATGGTCGGAAAAATTAAGCTTTTCAACATCAAGCATTGCAGTTGTTTTATCTAAAACACGCAAAGCAACCTTTTCTCCGAAAACAGAAGGCAGAATTGAAATTCTAAAATCGACTTCCCGACTCTGGAATTTTATCTTAAAACGGCCATCCTGAGGAAGCCTATGTTCGGAAATATCAAGCCCGGAAATTACCTTGGTACGCGATACTATGGCCTCATGCATATACTTAGGCAGAGTCTCGATTTCTCTTAAGGCGCCGTCTACCCTGCATCTTACACGGGTTGTCTTCTCAAAAGGCTCAAACAAAATATCGCTTGCGCTAAGCTTAACCGCATCAGTAAGAAACCTATTGGTTATTTTTACAATAGGTGCCTCATCGATCATATGCATAAAACTAATATTTTCTTCCGTTTTGCCAGAATCATTAACTAACTCTATATCCGGAGAAGAAATATTCTTAATGATATCATCTATTTTAACACCATCCACCTGCTGGGATTGTTCATAATAAATCTTGATAGCGTCTTTGATATCATTAGCCGTAGTAATCACAGGATTAATCTTCATATTCGTAAGAACCTTTAGATCATCCAGTGTAAAAACGTTCAAAGGATCAGCCATAGCCACAGTTAACGTTGTCCCAACCTGAGAAATCGGCAGGATTAAATAACGCTGCGCAACATCTTTAGATATCAGTTTAACTACTTTTTTATCAACTTTGATTTTATTTAAATTAATAGGAGGAATACCTAAACCTTGACTTAAGGCAATAACTAGATCTTTTTCTTTTACATTTCCAGAATCTATAAGAATTTGACTAAGACTGCCGCCTTGTTGTTTCTGGGTAGAAATGGCTTTTTCTAAATTCTCACGGGTAATAAGGCTATTATCAATAAGAATATTAGTTAGGTTTTCTTTTAATGTTGCCATTTACTATTGGTAGTATTCTTTAATCTTGCCCCTGATGCTCGTGGCTGTACTGATAAAAACACGGACATCGCAATTGGTTATATACTCGACGTCTTCAATCGCCTGAGTATTCAAAGGATTACTTGTTGCTACAACGATAGAATTACCCAATTTGTCTATCGCTAATAAGCAATACTGATTTGCAACATTTTTCGGTATAAGTTTTACGATATTCTCATCAACAGAATAATTATCCAAAGGCAAATAAGGAAAACCGTACTGGGCAGCTAAGGTATTAGCAATATCTTCTTCCTTGGCATAACCCAGCTCTACTATTAATTCACCAATCAAAGCACCGCAACGCTGGCTTTGCAAAGCTAGCGCCTTCTTCAACTGCGCCTCACTTATAATCTTATGCTCTACCAGCAATTCACCTAATTGTTTATTGACAACCTTTCTAAATGGAGAAAACATTATCAGCGAAAAACCTTATTATCTGAGTTTTTATTAGCCAAAAGATTCCTTGCATGTATAATCAATTCTTCTGCTTTTATTCCATCTATGGGATTCTCACTTACGGCAGCTGAAATTGTCAAACGAAGTTTTACATCTTCCTCTTCCTTAAAAATAAAAGCCACCTTTTGTCTAACCTCTTCCGCTAGAGCAATCGCTTCCTTTTTATTCATTTCAGGAAGCAGTATCGCGAAATCAGAATATCCAAATCGTCCTGGTTTATCAATCTCGCGAGAAGATTCTTTTAATAAAGTAGCGATATGTTTTAAAGAACTCTCCGCACCATCCTGACCCTTGCGCTGCTGATAATCCTGAAACCTATCTACAGTCAAAAGAACAAAAGAACACGGCCTCTGAGAAATAAATGCACGTTTTATCTCTTCCTCTAGACGGCTGCGTATAAAATGCTCATTATATAAACCAGTTAACCCGTCTTTAACTTCCAGTTTTTTTGCCTTGGTAAAAAGCTGATTCTTCTCAAGTGAAATAGCAACTTGTCTAGAAAATAGTCTTATAAGCTCAATATCTGATGCTTCAAAAATATAATCTCCTTTAGTGCTACCTACTACAAGAATCCCTTTAGTCTCCTCGCAGGCAAAGATAGGAAAGATAACTATATTGCGGATATTGAATATTTCTCCCAATCGCTCCAGGGTTTTTGATTCGGAACGAGAAACATCAAGCCTTAAAGGCTCATTGCTAGAAATAGCCTGAACGATTTTTCTTGAATCGGTTGATAAGGTAAAAACATTTGATTTAATTTTTTCCTGGTTAGATGCAAAATCAAGCGTATACTCATTACTTTTATTATGCAGAAATAAAAAAACTTCGAAGCTAGACTCAATATTGGCCAGCTTTCCGACAACCAACGAAAAAATATCATCGATATTATTGGTTGAAGAAATAAAACTTCCAATCTGTAAAAGACTTGAAAGCGCAATGATTTTTTTGTTTAAATCCATACCTACAAGCTTGCTTTGTTTATCATAAAAACTTAGCTTATCCATATTATCGCGTATACGGTCGTTAAGCTTATCAATAGCTTTATTCAAATCAGAAATCTCATCATCGGTGGAAATTTTCATTCCTCCAAAGGTTTTTCCGTTTATATAGGCATTGGCTTTTTTGCTGGTTCTAATAATCGAGCTGACTATAGTATTTAAAACAAAATAGCCGATAACAGCAATTACCAGACTCAGAAAAAGAAACACACCAATACGTGAATCCAATTTAGAGATATCAGTAATTTGTGTTAATAAATAAACGCTGATTAGTATAGGAATAGTCGAAGTTAAAGCAAAAGCAACAGCCAGTTTACTGCGTAAGCCCCGGGAAGAAATAGAGGTTTTTTTAAATAATTTAATCATATAAATGCCTCCTTAAAATTATGTTAATCTAAATAATACTATATTTCATAATCCTTTGTTTGTCAATAGGTTTTAACTTTTTTGGGTTGAATTTTTAGTATTTTTGACTGTCTTTAAATTCTTTGACCAGAAAGGCCTTATTAGGTGAGATTTTAATATGATCCCAAGCAAGTCTTTCGCTTAAAGCAATATTACGGTTTGCAAATAAATTAGGATCAATCTTAGATTCTGCAAATGCCTGCTGCCAAATCTTAAAATCAAAAAATTCGCTCCAAGCATCAAATCTTGCTCCCTTATTCCAGGCTGCGAGAATAGCTTTAGAAACTCTTCTGTCTCCCCGAGAAAGAACCGCCTCCAAAAAACTCGTTTCAACATTATGAAAAGTAAAATTAATCCTATTCTTAGAAAGCGCATTTAAACCTTTCAATAAAAACATTTTTTTTGCTTTTAAACTTTCCATTGACTCCATTCCTACCCACTGAAAAGGAGTATGCGGTTTGGGAATAAACGGATTAACGCTTAAATTGATTTTAATAAATCTACCTCCTGATTCAGATCTCATTTTAAGCAACCTATCGACAATCTCAATAATACCTTTTAAATCATCCTCTGTCTCATCAGGAAAACCAACCATAAAATATAATTTTATCTTCCGCCATCCCTTATCGATACTTTGACCGGCCAAAGAAAAAAACTTATCCATATTGATATTCTTATTTATTTTTTTCTGCAATCTCTCGCTGGCAGCCTCTAAAGCAAAAGTAAGACCTGTTTTTTTTATACTGGCAAGTTCAGAAAAAGAACCGCCAAGAAGAATATCTGCGCGCATGCTTGATAAAGAAAGCGACACTCCTTTTTCCTTAAAACAACCGACAAGCTTTTTAATCAATTTCCGTATCTGATAGTGATCACTTACAGATAATCCGCACAGGCCAATCTCTTCATAGCCGCTGTGTTTAAATGTTTTTCGGGCAAGATCTATTATAGTATTTAGCTTTCTTAATCTAAAGGGGAAATAAATATTCCTCGCCTGGCAAAAACGACAACTGTTGGGACATCCGCGCATAATTTCTAATGATACTCTATCATGTACGATTTGAATAAAAGGAACAACCCAATTAACAGGAAAATAACTTTTATTAAAATTCTTTACCACGCGTTTATGAATTTCTGCAGGTACACTCTTTTGTTTGGGTATAATTTTATTTAAAGATGCATCTTTATCATAAAAAACCTCATAAAGTGAAGGCACATAGACTCCTTTTATAAAAGACATCTTTTTTAATAATTCTTTTTTATTATGAGAATTTTTCATAAAACAACTTAAAATTTCTTTTATTGCCTCTTCTGCCTCGCCAATTACGAATAGATCGATAAATTCACTCATCGGTTCAGGATTTACTGCACATGGCCCTCCGGCAATCACTAAAGGAAAACTTTCATCTCTATCACAACTGCGCAAAGGCAAACCAGCAAGAGAAAGAACTGTCAATACATTAGTAAAGATTAATTCGCAACCTAAAGAAAAACCTAAAATATCGAATTCGTTTAATAAAAGCCCAGAGTCTAATGCGGCAAATTTACGTTCTTGTTTTTTTAAATATTCCAGATAATCATCAGTAGGGGTAAAAACCCTATCACAAAAAGTATCCTTTTGCTTATTCAATAACCCATAGATAATTCTAAATCCAAGATTACTCATTCCCAATTCGTACATATCCGGATAACAAAGCGCAATCTTTATCTTACAAGAATCCAAATTCTTTTTTGTAAGATTCCATTCCCTGCCAATATATCTTGCCGGTTTTCTAACGTCAGATAGATTCATTTTAAAGATTATTTTTGATATTAGAGATTATTCCCAAAGAAATAAAACTTATCAAAAGAGATGAACCGCCGTAACTCATAAATGGTAAAGGAAGACCTACTACCGGAGAAAGTCCAATTGTCATAAGAATATTTATGCTGATCTGGAACCCAAACATACTGGCAATGCCAACACAGATCAACTTTGCAAAATTATCTTTTGCCTTTAAGCCTACATCAATAATACTTTTTATTAATAGAGCATAAAGCGTTACCAAGATTGCTGATCCGAAAAATCCCCTCTCCTCAGCCCAGGTTGCGAATATAAAATCCGTGTGGGCTTCAGGCAGAAAATGCAACTGGCTCTGCGTTCCCGAAAGCCAACCCTTGCCAAAAAAACCACCGGAACCAACGGCAATCTTTGACTGAATTACTGTATAACCTGCGCCCAAAGGATCCATATTCGGATTTACAAAAACAAGCAATCGTTGCTTTTGATATCCCTCAAGGAAACTCCAGACAAAAGGAAAAGCTATTAAAAACAAAATCGCTAATAATAAAAACCATTTCAAAGAAAATCCTTTTACATAAAGAATAGAAACTAATATCAAAAAAACAATAATAGCCGAGCCAAGATCCGGTTGCTTGGCGATTAGAAAACAAGGTATACCTACTATCACAACAGGCAAAACAAAACCTCTTGCAAAATCAACATCAAATAATTTAATATTTTTTAACCGCCTGTAATCAAAATACCTTGCCATCACTAACACAATACATATTTTAGCAAATTCCGATGGCTGGAAATTAAAAAATCCTATCTTTAACCACCGTTGCGCGCCGAGCCTAACTATCCCTAACACAAAAACAAATACAAGCAAAAGCAATAAAAATGCATAAAGAAAATATGCTACATCATATAGCCTACGGTAATAAATACAGCTAACCAGCCAATATACGCATAGACTTATTAAAAGCCAAACAATCTGTTTACCGACTAATATATTAAAAAAACTATTAATTTTATCTATTAACGAACTCGAACCTACAACAAAATTATCACTCAAATAGGTATTGGTATAAATGGAAAATATACCAATAAGACAAATAACAACCGGAATCAGTATTATTGAAAAATTCTTTCTCATAATAAATTTTCTTTTATAAACAACTCCAACATTTTTCGTGCAACCTGAC
Organism: Candidatus Gygaella obscura; assembly: GCA_030765485.1. Lineage (GTDB taxonomy): Bacteria > Omnitrophota > Gorgyraeia > Gygaellales > Gygaellaceae > Gygaella > Gygaella obscura. The sequence goes on along the minus strand of JAVCCR010000032.1, from coordinate 180,415 downwards.
AAGAACGATAACTAGAACCGGCGTTTTCTAAGAATACACAAAAAGCAATCTTAGGCTCATCATAAGGTGCAAAACCAACAAACCAACCGTGGGAACGTTTGTTTCCTACCTGCGCTGTACCAGTCTTACCGGCAACTGACAATCTATTCATATTCATTATTTTCGCAGTTCCATTTGTATCGGTTACAGTCCTACGTAAGGCTGATCTTACCGTAGCAATTACATTTTTTTCAAAATCCAATTTTGTAACTTGAGGCAAAAAATTATCTACACCAGCAATACTCTCGATAATATAAGGTTTAACCAATTTACCGTAATTAGCAAAAATCGAAATTAGACGCGCTGCCTGTAAAGGTGTAACAAGTAACTCACCCTGGCCTATGGAAATATTAGCAGTATCTCCTGAATACCACTTTTTTAAAAGCAGCTTATTCGATAAAAGACTGGGCAAAAAACCACTTACCTCATATGGCAGATCTATTCCGGTCTTTTTGCCAAGTCTAAACCTATGTGCAGCTTCAATTATGGCCCGTGCTCCAATTCTTAAACCTAGATTATAAAAAAACACGTTGCAGGAATTAGCAATAGCATCTTCCAAATTCTGTACACCGTGAACCCCTGAACAACTAAAACTTCTATTGCCTATCCTTAAAGCTCCATTACAATTGAATGTATCCTCAAGACTAATCTTATTATTATCCAAACCAGATGAAGCCACAACCAACTTAAAGATCGATGCTGGCGGATAAGATGCGCTTATTGCCCGATTTAACAAACAAGAATTCTTATCAGTTAATATCTCACTGATTTTATGGCTATCCTTACCCTGAATAAACACATTGGCATCAAAGGCAGGACTACTAACCATTGCCAAAACCTTACCCGTATCAGGCTCAAGTATTACAATCGCCCCTTTATATTTTTTTAGTACATTGTATGCGATCGTCTGCATTCTCACATCCACGGTGAGTCTAACATCCAAACCATCATTGGCAGCCTTAAAACCTAAAAGTGCAATCTGTCTACCACGAGAATCAACTTGAATCTGACTACCCCCAGATTCGGATCTTAAAAATTTATCCATTGCCTGTTCCACTCCGCCATAACCGATAAAATCCTGCGTACTGTAACCATAATCCTTTAATTTTGTAATTAAACTTTTGCTGATTTGCCCTAAATACCCGCTGATATGACTTGTAGCTTCTGCATAAGGATAAAACCGCGAATGATTAAACTTAACTAAAACTGCTGGATAGCTTAAAGAATTTTCTTTTATAAGAAACGCTTTTTCTTTGGATAGACCTTTATATATTAAAACAGGCAAGTCTTGAGATTTTAGATTTCTTTTTATCTTTCTTTTTATCTCTTGTTTGGAAAGATCCAGATGTCTGCTTAAAAACGAAATTACTTCATCCCCAGTCTGCCTAAGATTAACATAGCAATCGAAACTAACCTGATTCTCAGCAATCAGACGATTATCTTTATCTAAAATTCTACCTCTTATGCCTTCCTCGGGAAAAATACGGATATAATTATGGTAACTAAGCCTTGAATAGTGATTGCCTCTAATGACCTGGGCATAAAACAGTCCTAAGACGATAAAAGAAAAAATTCCTAAAAATATCAGATAAACAGACCTGGTACGCATTTTCTTAAATATTTTAATATTAAATAAAATACTGCACAACTATACAAAGACTCCATAAACGTCATAAAAAACACTCTAAAGAAATTATAATTTAACTCATAAATAAAAGAATAAAAGCAAAAGATAAAAAAGGATATCCATATTCCCAATAAAGCGACCAGGATAAATATAATGATTTTCTGCACAAATAATCTTCTTTTTATCTCAAAGCATAAAAACATTGTAGAAAAAAAAGTAATCAAGTTTAATCCGAATATGAATCCGGAAAAACTATCCTTAATAATCCCAGCTAAAAGCACAACCAATAAAACTACCGCAGACTCTTGAGTAAAACTTAAAAAAACAATAAGGCATAAAGCAAGATTAGGCCTAACGCCAAAAATTTTAAACCATTCCAGGAAGCTATTTTCAAAAACCAGTAATAAAATCGTAAGCGTGACAAGCTTTAATAAATTGTCTCTTTTGACAAGAGAAAAATTAAATCCGTTATTTTTTAAAATCTGTTTAATTCTTTTCGATAATTGTTCGATAAATCTCATAATAATTATTTTATTATCAAGACTTCTTCGAGAGAATTAATATCAATGAAAGGCTTTATGTATACGGTAAGCATCCCACCCTTTGATTCCTGAACAATCTGAACAATCGCTCCGATAGGAATACCTTTGGGATATATGCTTTTAGCTTCAGATTCAACAAGACCGGAAGTGACAACAACATCTTTTAAAGCAATATCGCTATCCTTTTCTATATAATTCATTGCCAGATTACCGTCAAGCCTTCCAGAAACTAAACCCTGAATACGGCTGCGCTGGATTATTGCTGGCACAAAAAGCCTAGTATCGTTAATCAATACCACCCTACTGGTAAAAACACCTGCCTGGGTAACACGACCGACAAGTCCTAAATTATTAACTACCGGCATTCCATCTTTTATGCCGCTTAATGTACCTTTATCGATTAATAAACTGGATACTAAATTCGATGAATCCCTGGTAATAACCCTGGCATAAATAAACTCACCCTTTTGACGCTGAGTGAAATCCAAAAGGTCTTTAAGTCTGTTATTTTCTGCTTCCAACTCCCTAAGCATTATAATTCTATGAATAAGTTTATTCTGCTGCACCTTTAACCGCTTGTTTTCCTGCATGTTCACGTGAAACATAAAAAAAGCCTTTACCTCTTGTTGAAAAAACTTCACAACATATAAAGGATACTTAAGCGCAATGTGTGTCGGAGTCTTTAGAAAAGAAAAAAAAGGAAGAATAAATAAAGCTAGAATTGTTATTGCAAAAAAAACAGCGAGGTTTTTCTTCTTTAATTTCACTACATTTTTTTAGATTTCAATACGTGAAGGGACGGTAACTCTTTTTAAATAACGTATTTCATTAAGTATCTTGCCTGTACCCAAAACAACCGCTGTTATAGGGTCATCTGCTATATGAACAGGGAGACCAGTCTCATCAGAGATTATTCTATCCAACCCTTTTAAAAGTGACCCTCCTCCAGCCATAACAATACCTAATTCTATCAAATCAGAGGAAAGTTCCGGCGGAGTTCTCTCCAAAACCATCTTAACTGCATCAATAATAGCACTAATAGTTTCTTTAAGCGCATCTCTGATTTCTTCTGAGGTAATCGTAACAGTTTTTGGAAGCCCCACTATCAGATCGCGACCTCTTACCTCTATGCTTTTTTCTTCATCCAAAGAAAAAGCCGAACCAATTTTTATCTTTATTTCTTCTGCGGTACGCTCACCAACCATCAGATTATAGGTCTTTTTTAAATATTCACTTACAGCCTGATCCATTTCATCGCCGCCAATACGAATAGACTTTGAATTAACTATGCCTCCTAAAGAAATAACTGCAATTTCACTTGTACCGCCACCAATATCTATAATCATACTTGCGGTCGGCTCTGATATGGGAAGCCCCACACCAATTGCTGCGGCCACAGGCTCTTCCACCAAATATACCTCACGTGCACCAGCACGTTCAGCAGAATCTTTAACCGCTCTTTTTTCCACTTCTGTAATACCCGAGGGAATAGCAATAACCATTCTGGGTCTTACCAAAACCTGACGATTATGAACCTTTTTTATAAAATAACGAAGCATTGCCTCAGTTATCTCAAAATCAGCAATAACTCCATCTTTCATCGGCCTTATGGCAATGATATTACCAGGAGTCCTACCTAACATACGCTTACCCTCTTGGCCAACTGCTAAAACATGATTTTTTCCTTTTTCTACAGCAACTACAGAAGGTTCACATAAAACAACACCCTCTCCCTTAGCATAGACTAAAGTAGTTGCAGTACCTAAATCAATACCCATATCATTAGAAAAAAGACCTAACAGATAACTCAGGAAGTCTTTACCACGTTCTACCAACTTGAAATTTCGGAATCTTCCTCTTGCCATTTTTAACTCCAATTGTTTAATGTGTTAAATATATCAGAGTCAAAACCTGTTGTCAATCATAATTTTATTAACTTTTAAGCTTTTTAAGAATCTTGAAGAACTCAGGAAAAGACTTATTTATACAGCTTAAGTTATCTATACGGGCTGCCTTACTTAACCCCAAAGAAGCTATAATCAAACTCATAGCAGTTCTGTGATCCTGAAAACTCTTTAAGCTAGCGCTTTTAAGGTTTCTTACTCCCCTTATAACCAAATCCTGCCTTTTATTCTTACGCACAATTTTTATATCTGCTGCCATCTTAATTAAATTATCCACCATAGACCTTACACGATCGGTTTCCTTGACACGTAACTCATTAACGCCCTCTATGATAGTTGTTCCTTTTGCAAAGCATGCCGCCACCATTAAAATAGGCACCTCATCTATCAACAAAGGTATCTCTTTAACTTTTATTTTTGTTGCCTTAAGCGGCGAATAACAGACATCCAAGTCAGCAACAGGTTCAACCTTGTCATTTTTCCTGGTTATTTCTATATCTGCACCCATGCGTTTTAATACTTTTATTATACCGCTACGAGTAGGATTAATACCAAGATTGCGCACTTTTATTCTGGAACCCGGTAAAATACAACTAGCAACGATAAAAAAAGCCGCAGAAGAAATGTCTCCAGGAATAAACAAGCTCTTTACAGCAATCAACTCTTTGACTTTATGTATTGTAATTTTTCTATTTTTTCTGGTAAGGCGCGCTTTGAAAATTTTAAGCATACGTTCAGTATGATCACGAGAAGCAAAAACCTCTTCCACAGTTGTTTTCCCGCTGGCATATATACCGGCAAGAAAAATTGCTGATTTTATCTGCGCACTGGCTATAGGCAATTTATAATAAATCCCTTTAAGACTTTTACCTTTAATCTTTAATGGCGGGTATTCTTCTTTTTGCCTCAACTTTCCCTTTATATCAGCGCTCATCAACCTTAACGGCCTTGTGATGCGCAACATCGGTCTTTTAGATAAAGTCTTACTTGCTGTTAAACTACTATTGAATCTTTGAGCAGACAAAATACCGGCAAGAAGCCTAATAGTGGTGCCAGAAGACTTACAGTATAAACTTTTCTGTGGCTTTTTTAAATTTCCAATTCCCCGACCATAAACAATAATTTTTTCTTTATTTTTTATAACCTTTATTTTTACACCCAGTAATTTAAAGATTTCCAGCGTGGTAAGACAATCATTATTAAAAGGAAAATGTTCTATCACGCATCTACCTTTAGCAATAGAACTTATTATTATTGCGCGATGAGCTATAGACTTATCGCCGGGGAAAGTTACTGTTCCTCTAAGTTTTTTTAACTTTGGGATTAGGACTGGCACTATAAATTTATAAAGCTAGTAAATCGCCTTCTTTTATCTGTTCTTTTAAACCTTCTGTGGAGAATCTGGCAACAGACATAGTTTCTCTAACTTCCTCAACTTCCAAAGAACCAATAATAGCATCGCCTCTTATTACCTGAACTATATCTCCTATTGCAATATCATCGTGCTTACCAAGGTTTAGAACTACAAAATCATACTCTTTATTTACAACCAAAACCCGAGCGTCTTTAGCCTGAAGGCTTTCATTCGAAGAAACTACAATTTTTTCTAAATCCACGTCTTCCGCTGAAGAATAAATCTGCTCTTGGGTTTCAACCTTACTAGATTCATGGATTACGTTCATTTTTGACTTTAAGGAATCTAATTCTTCTTTGGTCTGATTTAACTGGATCTCGAGTTCTTTCTTTGCTTTCTCAGCTTCTGCCATCTGCTGATGAATCGCGTTTACGTCTTCTATGGCTTTTTTTCTCAACTCTTCGGCGCTACGCAAATTCTCTTCTAAGGCCTGCGCCTTTAAATCCTTTTCTTTTAACTGGACATCCAATTCCTCTAGCTTAACAAGAGTAATTCTATATTTACTGACTAAAGCTTTTTTTTCCGTTTCTAATGATAAAACTTTTACCTGCAAAGCATCCCCGCGCTGCTTTTCCTGTTGCCACTGAAAAAATAAATAACCGGCAGCAGAAACCAAAATGACGATAAGTAAAATAAATATAATTCCTGTAATTTTTCCTGATTTATTCATTAAAACCTCCTTACCTTATAAATATTATAGCATTGGGGAACTAATTTTCAAGATATTTTATTGTCAAAAAACTCCTTAAACTTCTTTGGAATCTTAAGATTAAACTCCATAACTTTATTTTTGACCGGATGCATAAACTTTAAATACTTTGCATGAAGAAAAAGCCGAGCATAGCCTTTTTTATTCGAATATTTAGCATCCCCTAAAATCGGATAGCCCAAATAACGCATATGCACCCTCAACTGATGGGTTCTTCCCGTAACAGGTTTTAATTCAAGAAGCGTAAAATTTTTATTTGAACAAAGAACTTTATAAAAAGTCTTTGCCTTCCTTGCATCTTCGTGGAAAGAGACACGCATTTTTTTAAAGTCCCTGGGGTTGCGCGAAATAGGTATATCAATTACACCCTCAGCAAACTCCACTTCTCCTTCTACTACCGCCACATACATTTTCTTCACTTTCCTCTGGGCAAATTGACGTGATAAATCAAGATGAGTACTATTGTCTTTTGCAACAACAAGAAGACCAGAAGTATCTTTATCCAACCTATGCACAATACCCGGCCTATCAGGATTTATATTAGAGAGTTTATTTGTATGAAACAACAATGCGTTTACCAAAGTCCTATCAATATTTCCTGGCGCAGGATGAACCACCAAACCAATTGGCTTATTTACTACGATTAAATTATCATCTTCATAAACAATATCGAAATTAATTTCTTGCGGCTGAAGATCAATCTTCCCTTTTTCCGGAACATCAATCAATATTCGATCATTTTCCCGTACTTTATAATGTACCTTAAAAGCCTTCTTGTTGTTTAAAATGACTTTCTTTTCCTTAATCAATTCCTTAATAAGACTCCTTGATACCCCGTACTTAACCAAGACGTCAGTTAAATAAGTATCGATTCTTTTTTCTTTATCTATTGGCTCTACAAATAACTCGAAACGTTTCATTGTTAACTTTTGTATTGTTTTGGTTTAGTAAAAAAGGTAACAAAAATAATTATAAAAGCGCCTATAGTTATGAAGCTGTCGGCAACATTGAAAACCGGCCAAATAACAAAATCAATAAAATCTACGACAAAACCATACCTTAAACGATCAATCAAATTACCGATTGCACCAGCAAGTATAAAAATAAATCCTAAATTCTCAATAAAATTCTTGCTGCGTAAAATATTTATAATAATTACTATCGCGGCAATAAAAGAAATAACCACAAAAAATATTGTTTGGTTTTTAAACATACCGAATGCGACTCCGGTATTAAAGCTTAACGTCAGATAAAATATTTTATGGATAACTTCCTGAGGCCTTAATAAAGATAGATATTTTAAAGCAAGAGATTTGGTATATTGATCAAAAGCGACTATCAATACACAAAATAAAACAAGAAACGTGTTTTTACAATAAGCTTTATTTATGATTTCTCTTGTAGCTTTTGGCATTTCAAGCAAAGCTTACTATAAGGAATTGCTTTTAATCGTGTTTTGGGAATTGGTTTATCGCAAGCACTGCACTTACCAAAAGAGCCATCTTCAACTCTTCTTAAGGCATCGTTTATCTCATAAAGCAACTGTCTCTCGTTAGATGCTAGCCCCAAAGAAAATTCTCTGTCAAAAGAATCTGTTGCCAAATCTGCCATATGATAAGCATATCCAGAAATATCCCCTGAAGCATCTTTCTGTGAAAGTTTCAGGGTATCCCGTGAGATATGTTCAATCTGCTCAACAATCTCTTCTTTCCTTTTTAATAAAATTTCCTTATGTTTCTTAAGATCAGCCTTATTCATTTTAAATTGTTTCATTTTTTTCCGCCTTTTTTATTGCATTTATACAATTAGCACAAATTTCTTTATGTTCTGCATCATTCCCAATATCAAGCGTATAATTCCAGCAGCGTACGCATTTTTTTCCATCTGCTTTATCTACAACAAAAACTATATCCTTAAACCCGCTTGACTTTCCTAGTGTTTCTAATTTATCGCTATCATCGGACGTTTTTTCTATCTCCACCTGCGAAACCTTAAAAATCTCGCTTAATCCGTCACTTAAAGATGTTAAATATTTATAACGAATTTCATCATTTGTCAACAACTTTATTTTTGCATCGAAAGAACTACCGATTGCTCCGACAGTTCTTCTCTCTTCCAAAGCCAAAGCCACGTCAGGCAAAAGCCTTAAGATAACATCCAAATCCTCTTCCAGCGGTTTCAGCTCTCTTGCTATTTCAGAAATTTTCCTACCTAAAATTTCCTTAGGCCAATCAAGAAGATGAATACTTTTTATTTCTTTCTCCGGAGTTGGCTTTGGAATATACTGCCAGATTTCCTCTGCCGTAAAACTTAAAACAGGTGCAATCAAACGCAACAACGAATTAACTATTTCAAAAATTACAGTTTGAGTCATGCGCCGCTTAAAAGAATCATTGGCATAGGTATAAAGCCTTCCCTTTACCATATCCAGATAAAACATAGACAAATCAATATTGCAAAAATTATAAATTTCCTTAAATGCCTTATGGAATTCAAAAGTATCATAATGAGCTTCTACTTTGTTTATTGTATAGCTAAGTTTGAATAAAATCCATTTATCGATTTTTGAAAACTGCCTGTAGTCCAGATTTCGTTTATCAAAATCAAAATCATAAAGATTGCTTAAAATAAACCTTGTGGTATTACGAATCTTTCGGTATGCCTCAGATAACCTTTTAATAATCTCCGCAGAGATCCTGATGTCTTCATTATAGTCACTCGAACAAACCCAAAGCCTTAAAATATCCACACCGTAATCTTTGATGATGTCAAACGGTGAAATTACATTACCTAAAGATTTTGACATCTTCCTCCCATGACCATCAACAACAAATCCATGGGTTAACACGCTTTTAAAAGGAGGGATTTTATCAATACAGACCGAAGGTATCAAAGAAGATTGAAACCATCCCCGGTGCTGATCAGAACCCTCAAGATAAAGCGCGCAAGGCGTGGAGCCTAATTCGGCTCTCTTTTTTAAAACTGCTTGATGACTCACACCTGAATCAAACCAAACATCTAAAATATCCGTTCCCTTAACTAAATCCTGACCACCGCAACAAGGGCATTTCGTATCTTTCGGCATAAAATCTTTTAATTCTTTTTGAAACCAACAGTCAGTACCCTCTTTTGAAACCAGTTTTGCAAACTGCTCAATAAATTTTTCGTCTAAAAACTCATTCTTACATTTAACGCAGACTAATGAAGGAATCGGTACACCCCAGTATCTCTGCCGGGAAAGACACCAGTCAGGACGCGTTTCCAGCATCGACTTTATTCTCTCCTTACCGGAATCAGGCACCCAACGAACCTGTTTTTCAACTATCTCAATAAGTCTTTGCCTCAATGAATCTTTTTCTAAAGACAGAAACCACTGCTTGGTGGCACGAAAAATTATCGGTTGTTTACAACGCCAGCAATGAGGATAAGAATGCGTAATTTCTTCACTTGTTAATAGATAGCCTTCGTCTTTAAGCTTTTCGATTATTGCCGTATTTGCCTTATTGACGCTTAATCCGGTAAATTCTCCAGCAGAATCATCAAAACATCCCTTTTCATCAACAGGCATAATCATATTAAGCTTATATTTTAACCCTACCAGATAATCATCTGCTCCATGACCAGGGGCAATATGAACTAAACCAGAACCATCTTCTTTAGAAACATAATCAGCAGTCACAATCTTGCCTTTACGATTTATAAAAGGATGCGCGTAACCCAAACCTTCTAATTCATTTCCTTTAAATTCCTCAATAACCTCATATTCTGTTTTTCCTGATTTTTCTAACACGCTGCCTAATAAATCTTTTGCCATAACCAAATATTCATCACCCAAGCGTACATACACATAAACTAAATCCTTATGCGCAGCAACTGCAACATTAGCAATAAGCGTCCAAGGTGTTGTTGTCCAGATAAGTAAATAGGTTTTATCTTTAAACCTATCACAGTCTTCAAGCTTGAACTTTACATAGATAGACGCAGAAGTTACATCCTTATATTCAACTTCCGCCTCGGCAAGGGCTGTTTCACAGCTCTTGCACCAGTTAACCGGTTTTAACCCGCGGTAGATATACCCCTTTTGGGCTATCTTGCCGAATGAAGTAATAATTGATTCTTCATAACTCGGCGCCATGGTAAGATAAGGATTGTCCCAATCTGCAAAAACAGCAAGACGCTTGAACTGTTCACGCTGCAGATTTACAAATTTCTCAGCAAAACGATATGCTTTTTTACGGAATTTAATCTGACTTATCTCTGCCTTATTAATGCCTAGTTCCTTAAACAGCTGGTGTTCTATAGGAAGCCCGTGACAATCCCATCCAGGTACATAATAAGTATCAAATCCCTGCATAGACTTAAACTTAATAATCATATCTTTTAAAATCTTATTCAAGGCATGGCCTAAATGAATATTACCGTTTGCATACGGTGGTCCGTCATGCAGGATATATTTTTCGCTATTATTTTTTTTACTGCTGATTAAAGAAAATATCCCTATTTCCTGCCAGTGTTTTAAAATCATCGGCTCAGAAATCGGCAGATTAGCCTTCATCGGAAATTTTGTCTTGGGAAGATTTAATGTTTTTTTATAATCCATTTTATCTATAGGTACTTTCCAATTAAAATTGATAAATCATTTTTTACGGATTCGGGAATCTTCTTCTTATCGGTAATTATCGCATTCTGAAGCGAATCTTTACAAACGCATACTCTCGTTTCCGGCATAGATTTAATAACCTGTTTTAGGATTTTCTTTGCATTTTCAATATTTTTAATAAGATTATTTATAACCATTTCTGTAGTAACATTATCATGCTCAGGATGCCAGCAGTCATAATCGGTAACAGCAGCTAAAGTAGCGTAACAAATCTCAGCTTCTCTGGCTAATTTTGCCTCAGGCATATTGGTCATTCCGATTATATCCATCCCCCAACTGCGGTAGAGTTTAGATTCTGCCAATGTAGAAAAAGCCGGCCCTTCCATATTAATATAGGTGCCTTTTTCGTGCATATCAATACCTAAATCTTTTCCGCTTTTATAAATAAGCTCACTGAGACTTTTACATACCGGATGTGCAAACATAATATGGGCCACTATACCATTATCAAAGAATGACATTTCCCGTGAATGATTAGTCCTATCCACAAACTGATCCACCACGACAAAATCCATTGGCTTAAGCTCTTCTTTTAAACTTCCACAGGCAGTCACGGAAATAATGCATTCAACACCAAGTTTTTTCATCGCAAATATATTGGCGCGATAATTTATGTTCGTAGGAGAAACCAAATGCCCCCTTCCATGTCTTGGTAAAAATACAATATCCTTACCTTCCAGATTTCCTGTAATAAATTTATCCGACGGCTTGCCAAAAGGGGTATTTACTTCCACCTCCTTGATATTATCCAGGCCATCAATATCATATATCCCGCTTCCTCCGATTATGCCAACCTTAATCATTGTTCCTCCTATCGAGATAACTCTGTCGCTCGTTTAAAAGCAGCTAATATACCATCAGAGATAATCTTATTTAATTTTTTCTTTTTAAACACCTTTAAAGCTGCCTCAGTAGTACCGCCTTTTGAAGCAACTTTAGCAACAAGTTTTTTAGTATTAAATTTATTCTCTTTTAATAATTCTGCAGAACCAATCAAAGTCTTAAATATGAGCTCGTCTGTTTTTTTCTTATCAAACTTCATATATTCTGCAGCAGCCATAAAAGCGGCAACTATATAAAATAAATATGCTGGTCCGCTTCCGGATAAAGCTGTGACAATATCAATATCTTCATCTTTTTTTACCTCAATAACTAAACCAACTTTTTCAAATATGTCTTTTGCTATTGCTAAATCTTTAACATTAGCAAAGCGTCCCTTTTTTAAAGCAGTTACGCTTTCCCCCAATATAGCCGCCATATTCGGCATGGCACGCACTACTTTTAGTTTAAAACCTATGCAGTGTTCGATATATTTAGTAGTAATACCGGCTGCAATGGAAATTACCAGCGGCATTTTCTTTAAATCCGGTAGCGCTTTTTTTATCTCCAGTAAAACATTATCTATATCCTGCGGCTTAACAGCAATAAGAATAACATCAGCTAATTTTACAATATCCTTAATGCTGTTTGCTGATTTAGCTTTATGGTTTCGGCAGAATAAAGCTTCTGTAGTCTTAACTTTATCAATAGCTACGAACTTAAAATCCTTATCTTTTTTGCATCCACGCAATATTGCCTCTCCCATAACTCCGCAACCAATAAATCCAATTATCTTCTTCATGTTCTTTCTCCAAAAATTGCCCTGCCAATTCTAAGCATATTAGAACCCTCTTCTAAAGCAATACGAAAATCCCAGGTCATCCCCATAGAAAGAATATTCAGGTTCAATCTATCTGCATGGATTGAATTAATCTCATCTTTTATTTCGCGTAGCTTCCTGAAAAAAGGCCTTGTTCTTTCTGCAACTTCAAAAAAAGGTGCCAGCATCATCAAACCCTGAAGTCTAATATTTTTTAATTCGCTTACCTTTTCTACCAACTCAAATACTTCCTTAATGTTTACGCCGTTTTGACTCGCGCATCCGGAAACATTAACCTGTATTAAAATATTCTGAATCTTATTAAGCTTACGGCTCTGTTTATCAATCTCTATTGCCAAATCCAGATTATCCACAGAATGAATCAAATCAAAGATCTTAACAGCGTATTTGCTCTTATTTTTCTGTAGTTTTCCAATAAAATGCCATTTAAGCGCATTATCCTTTAAATATCCAAACTTCTTATTAGCTTCCTGGATATAATTTTCGCCTATTTCATGCATTCCACTTGAGATAGCCTGCTTTATTGCTTCCTGCTTTACAGTCTTGGTTACCACAACCAGCCTGATATCGTTATAGTTTCGGTTGCATTTTTCGCAAATGCCCTTAATTTTTCTTCTTAAGTTGAGTAAATTAGCAGCTATCATCGAATTAAATTAACATAAAACTCCTGCGCTGTCAATAAGTTAAGCAAAAAGACGGGTTTTAAAAATACTCCTGGTAAATCAATTTAAGTTTATTAAAGATTCCAACTGGGGAAAAACGTTCATAAAAGCTTTTTTTGTTCTCTATGTAATCATTTAAACTATAACGCAATATGCCCATACATATACAAAAAGTAGGATATTTTGATGCAATCTGTGAACTTTTTTCTTTAGATTGACCCAGAACAACAGTAATTCCAAACAGTGATTCAATCTTTTCCAAAAACCCGTCTAAAAGAACCCCTTCACCAATAGCAACAACCTTATTAATCCGAGGAAAATCAACAATATCAACACAGCTGGATTTTATTTCGTTTAAAAGACGATCCGTGCTTGCGCCTATAACTAGATTAAGATTGACCTTATTGATTTTTTTATAAGTAGAACTGATTTTTACAAGTATTTCTTTATCGCTCTCACTGACTTCTTTTGCCACGCTGCCATGACTAACTTTCAAATCATTAGCCAAATCAAAGCTTATATTGATTTCTTTTGCAATATCTTCAGTAATCGAATTTGACCCAACACTCAATACCCTGACAGCAGAGATCCTGCCCTCTTCAAAAACAATCACATGAGTAAGTTCACTACCGATATCTAAAAGAACGCAACCTTTTTCCTTATCTGCCTTATCCAAAACGGAGAAAGATGCCGCATAATCTGAAAAGACAAATTCATCAACATCAACGCCTGATTGCGAAAAAGCCTTTATCAAACTATCCATAATGCTGGTTTTCATCAAAACAAACATTGCTTGCATCTGCAAACAATGTCCATAAAGTCCTATAGGATCAATAAGCCTATTATCATCTAAAACGTAAAACTGCGGCAAATTATGCAATAATTCCTCATTAAACTTCACATGGATATTACTTGCGTATTTCTCAATTCTTTCTAAATCATTTTTATCCACAAGTTTATTTGCCCTCTCGGTTAAAGGAATTACTGCCTCAACAGAACAAAAATTCAGACAAAGCCCGTTTATACCGACATAAACTTTGTCAATCCTAGCCTTCTTTTTTTCCTGCAGGCAATCCATAAGCAAAGCTATTGACTCGCTCAATTCGGATATGTTTTTTATCATCCCCTGTTTTATGCCACGGGAAGGAATTTCTTTAAAAGTAATATCTACCATCTCCAGCCTTTTATTAACCGTAGCCAGACAGCCCTTTATTTTATACGAACCTAAATCTATAGAACAAATACTTTTCATACAGTTTAATTACTTTCTTTTACAATCGGCTCATTAAATCTTAAATCAATATAATCTATTTTATTCAGTTTATCAACCAAAGAATTCAATACATTGACTAAAAGATCAGTTTTCTCATTAATATCCTTTAGGATAAAAACAACTTTTATGCACGTTTTTTTCAAATCATTTTTTTCTTTTCCAGAACTAATACAGAATAAAATAGATATATTATTCCTATTTTTAAAATCTATGCATCTTAATCTTAAAGAATCAGGAATTACTACTTCCTTAAGGCGTATGATAAAATCCAAACATATACTTAATTCATCATAATAATAAACTTTACCTATATTTGGTGCTTTTAAAAGCCTATGAAAACCAAGTAGCACCACTGGTTCGTCACTCTTATATATTTCAACCGGTAAAAGCATCCCGTGTTTATCTACGGAATAATACTTATTTTTTCTCTTTTCGCGTAAAAGGATTCTAGCAATAGGATTTTTTTCTTCTACCTGGATAATCAACCGATCCGGAAGGTATCGCGAAATCCTCACTGAATCAATAAAATAATAATCATCGGCTATAAACTGCTCAAGGCTTTTCAAATCAAGCTCGAAAATATTACTATTTTTAAGATAATCAAACTTAAAATTTGCGTATTTTGAATTAAGAACAGTTACCTTCTTAACGTTAAAAAAACTTGATTGCTTAAACCAAGTGGATATCAATATCGAGATAATACCGATTGAAACTAACCCAAAAACAAGAAATAATATTATTTGCTTAAAGCGATTGTTTCTGTCTATTTTTATCATTATATAACGAAGTTTCAATAATTTTTAGACAAAGCTGCGGAAAATCTATACCTTGAGATTTTGCTGCCTTTGGCAACAAACTCGTACTGGTTAATCCAGGTATAGTATTCACCTCTAAGATTATCGGTTTCCCATCATAATCCAATATCATATCAACCCTGCTAAACCCACGACAATTCAAACTATTGTGAGCAAGCAAAGCGTCATGCTTAATTTTCTCAGCAAGTTTTTCTGTAAGCACTGCAGGAACGATATAATCTGTTTGCTGACAACCATATTTTGCGTTAAAATCAAAAAACCTGCTTTTTGGCTTAATCTCCACAATCGTCAGGGCCCGTTCATTTAAAATACCAACAGTCAATTCTCTACCTTTGATATATTTTTCTAATAATACCTCGCTATCAAATAAAAAAGCATCCTGAATAGCAGAGTTTAAAGAATTAATTTCGTCAACTATATGTAACCCCACACTCGAGCCCTGGGATACAGGTTTTACTACAATCGGAAAACCGAATTCTTCAATTGTGCCAATAGGATCATACTGTCTATCTTTTATTAAAACATAACCAGGTACTTCTAATCCATTATCCTTAAAGATCTTTCGGGATATAAGTTTGTCCATTGCCAAAGCACTTGCCTGTACGCCTGAACCCGTATAGGCAATACCTAAGGATTCAATTATAGCCTGAATCGAGCCGTCTTCTCCCATACCGCCGTGCAAAGCAATAAATACAAAATCACTACGCGCATCTTTTATTTTAGTGCGAATATCACTTTCTTCCTTGGAATCAATATCAATTCTTACCACACTCAAACCAAGAGAACCAAGCGCCTGACAAACTGCATCTGCGGATTTAAGAGAGATTTCACGTTCAGAAGATACTCCCCCCATCAATACAGCTATCTTTAATTTATTTAACTTTTCCATATTTTAATTTCTGGGATAAGGGTAATTTTATAACGGCTTCTTACGCGCTTTATAATCTTATGCATCAATTTAATAATATCGCTATATGTTGCCTTATTTCTATTAATAATAAAATTAGCATGCCTATTCCAGACAACAGCTCCTTCAACAGATACATTTTTTAAACCACAGCCATCGATGAGCTTAGCAGCACTTAAATTCTTTCTTGGGTTCTTGAATATGCAACCCGCATTGGGATAATTAGGAGTATTATTTTTCCTTATTTTCTTATAAACGCTCAACTGTCTATTGATTTTAATTTTGCTAGAACGCTTTAATTGTAGCGTTGCAAAAAGAATAATAAATTTATCCAATTTGGACTGTCGGTAGCTAAACCCGGCTTCGTGTCTATCTAAAAACTTAATTCTTCCCAAAGAATCCATAACGCAGATATCCAAAACGCAGGAATCTATCCATTTCTTTTGAGGACGAGAAACACCCGCATTCATAACCAAGGCGCCTGCCAGGGAACCGGGAATACCAAAAAGAAACTCTAAACCTGTAAAATTATTTTCGGCTGAACTATTTACCAAAGACGAAAGTCTTACGCCCGCTGCGGCAGTTATGGTCTTTTGATTGTTATCAACTTCGATAAAATTTAGTTTGTTTAATCTGATTACAACCGCTTTAATCCTGCCACCACAAACTAAGATATTGCTTCCTTCTCCCATGACGAAAAGCGGAAGTTTCTTCTTGTGAGAAAATTCCAAAATATACCTTAACTCTTCTATATCGGCTGGTTCAAACCAAAAATCAACCTTTCCGCCGATTCTAAAGCTGGTATGTTTCGACAAAAGCTCTTTACGTCGAATCTTATTTTTTAAGTATTTTAACGATTTCATTGTTAACTTTATTGATATCTCCGGCTCCAAGTGTAACCACCATATCTCCCGGCTCAAACATACTTCCTAGCATTTCACAGATATCATCTTTTTGTACATAGAAGGTATTTTTTCTTAAACAAAGAATTTCTTTAACCAGCCTTTGTGCATTAATATTTGCAATCGGACTCTCCCCAGCTGAATAAATATCCGTTATAATAAGCATGTCTACCTTTTTGCTAAAACAGTTTTTAAAATCGTCCCAGAGAAACTTAGTTCTCGTAAACCTGTGCGGCTGAAAAATAACAATCATTCTCTTATACTCAAAAGAAGTAAGTGCTTCTAAAGTAGCACGTATCTCTGTAGGATGATGGGCATAATCATCAATTACCGTAAATCCGTTACAACGCTTTACCTGAAGCCTTCTCTCAACACCCTTCATCGACTTAAGACTTTTGCGCATAGTTCTGAAATCAATACCTAATTGCAAACCTATTCCAATAGCACCTAGACAATTACGAATATTATGATCTCCGGATAAAGGTAAACTTATAATACCGATGTTTTTATTTTTTAAAAAAACATCAAACCGGGAATTTAACCCACTAAGCTCTATATTATCCGCATAAAGCTGTGCCTGATGATTCAATCCATAGCTAAAAGTTTTTTTATTCCGACCGATTAATAATTTTCTTAATTTAACATCATCATAACAATATATAACCGTTCTTTTTGTATTGTTTGCAAACTCAATAAACTTCTCTTTTATCCTTTTCCAGCTTTTGAAAAAATCAACATGTTCATAGTCTATATTTGTAATTATAGAGTAATCCGGTCTATACAAAAGAAACGTGCCGTCGCTCTCATCTGCCTCTGTAATAAAATACTTTCCTTTACCGAAAACAGCATTGGTTTTGATATTTTTCTGTATTCCTCCAACCATTACCGATGGATCAAGCCGGGCATTAATCAATATATGCGAGACTAAAGATGTAGTTGTCGTCTTTCCGTGAGAACCAGTAATGGCAATAGTTTTTTTCTTATGCATCAGCTCATAAAGACAATTCGCTCTCTGCATCACAGAAATATTTTTCCTTAATGCCTGTTTAAGCTCTTCGTTGTCCAGTGAGATAGCAGAAGAAAAAACTACTAAAATTACATCATCTCTAATGTTATCTTTACTGTGCCTAAGAACAATCCTTGCTCCACGCGAACGTAATCTAGATATAATCTTACTATTCTTTAAATCCGAACCACTGACTTTATATCCGCTGGATAACAAAAGATGCGCAATGGCACTCATCCCAATACCACCAATACCGATTAAATGAATATAGCCTGTGTTTTTATTTATTTTAGATATCGTAACCATGTACTATTTAACTCATTAAGATCTCTAAATGGATAATTGTTAGCTATTGCTTTCTCTAAAGAATATCTTTTCCCCAGGTCTTCACAAAAATACCTGAATTTTGCCTTTCCATAACGTTCGATCAAAAAAGAAACGAGATTGCTGGACTCTGCATAAAAAAGCTCTATTTGAGTACGACTTTTTAATTTCCGTGTATCGATATTCGTAAGCTCTTCCACTGTCATAAACGTATTGTTTTTAACCGAGTTTAAAACTGTTCTTTTACTGCCCCAGCGCCTAGCTAATTCCTGATATGTAGCCACCCCCTCATCTAACCATAATGGAACTGTATTACTATGCCCAACAAAATCACGAAAAATCAAATGACCCATTTCATGAGGAAGCAAGGTATCGATAAATCCGGATGCCAAAGGATAGCTTTTTATGGAACGCTCTTTATAATCCGCACACCCTGCACTCCAGTTAGGTTGACCCGTATATTCAACATAATCTTCCTTGCTAGAATAAATATATATCTTGCATCTTTCATCCCATGTCCAGTATTCATACCTAGAAAAACCCATATTAAAATTTATTTCCCTATAATAATCCTCAGCTCGTTCCTTTACCTTATCAATAAACCCAGGAGGAGTTTCCTGGAAATAAATAACAAAATGTAAAGTCTTAATCTGCTTCCATTTGCCTAAAGCACAATAACCAGAAGATAAAAAAACAACCATTAAACAAATAACCAAAATAATTAACAATATTCTTTTCATGACTGATTTTCCTTATAAAGTTTATTTAATGAAACTGCAATCTTTACTGCGCTGGAATTGACAATATCATCATCTGCTTTTCTTGCTTGAGTTTTATCTCGATTAAAGAATAAACCAGTTATAGCCTCGGCTAAACAACTCGGACAAAAGTTTGCTTCTTCTAATAAAACTACTTTGCTACTATCCGCAAGACACTTTGCATTAAGAACCTGGTGTGCTCCCGCAAACGGATAAGGTATAAGTATTGCCGGAAGCCCGAAAAAACTTAATTCGGCAACTGTCATTGCACCAGACCTTGAAATTGCCAAATCAGAAGCTGAATAAACAAAAGACATATCTTCAAAGAAACCATACACGCGCGCGTTAAATGAAAACTGCCTGTATCTATTTTCAACTAACAAGCGTTGTTTTTCTCCGGCTATATGAATTATCGCAAGATTATCTTTAAGCTCTTTCGGTAACAATACTAAAGATTTGATAAAAATACTATTTATCTTTGAAGAACCTTGACTCCCCCCCGTCACCAAAAGAACAAACGCATCTTGCTTAAAGCCAAAATGGCTTTTTGCCTTTAACAAATCAACTTTCCTTAAATCCAGCCTTAGGGGATTACCGACAAGTTCAATCTTTTTATCTTTTTTAAAATAATCCCGGCTTTTTGGAAAGCTTAACAGGATTTTATTTACAAAATAACTTAAAAATCTATTGGCTTTTCCCGGCTTTACATTCTGCTCATGAATAATGGTGGGTATCTTGTTTAGGTATGCTGCAAAAACAATGCCCAAAGAAGCATAACTGCCAAAGCCAATACAGATATCCGGGTTATAACGAGCCACAATAAAAAAAGATTGAAATATACCTTGGATAAATTTTACTATTGAATATAAAAACTGTAAACCTAAAACTATTTTTATCGGCATAGAATCAATATAAGCAAATTCAACATTGTTTAAAACAGGTAAACTTCTATTCCTGTAATTATCCAATACAACCAATACTTTATTAGCCTCATCTTTAGAAAGTACTTCTGATACGCTAAGCGCGGGAAATAAATGACCGTAGGTCCCTCCTGAAGCAATCAGTATTTTCATGAATTAGCCCTGGATATATTCAATAACAATGCCACACTAATCATATCAATAACTAAGGCCGATCCTCCATAACTGATAAACGGAAGCGGCAATCCTTTCGTAGGAAAAAAGGCGCAGGAAACGCCGATATTAATCACAGCCTTGATAATAATTAATAGAACAAGACCAATACCTAGAAGGCTACCGAACTTATCCCTTGTGTTATATGCAATCTTAAACCCGTAATAGGCAAACAGAAAAAAAAGTAAAATCGTACCTAATGTTCCTAACAAACCTAATTCTTCTCCAATTATAGAAAAAATAAAATCCGTATGTGCTGCCGGCAAAAATAACAACTTTTGCTTACTCATGCCTAAACCCACCCCTAAGATTCCGCCAGAACCAAGAGCAATCTGAGATTGTATTATCTGAAAACCGCTGCCTTGCGGATCAGACCAAGGATTTAAAAAACTCATAATTCTTCTCCTGCGGTAAGGCACGTTAAAAATCAAAAGATATAAAAAAGGAACTGATAACAAAAATACAGCTACTATATGCTTAAATCTTACACCGGATACAAACAACATAACGAATGTAACCACAGCTATTGCAATGGCTGTGCCTAAATCCGGTTGAACTAATACCAAAAGCACAACTATACCTAATATCAAAACGGGAGGCAAAAAATCAAGAAAAAAACTATTCGACAAATCCTTTCTTCTTGACGCAAAGTCTGCGATATAAACAACCAATGCCAGCTGGGCAAAATAAGAAGGCTGAAAACCAAAACCGAAAAACCTAAACCATCTTTTAGCGCCTCCCACTTCTTTACTAAAACCGGGTATAAACAAAACAACTAAAAGTGCAATCGAAACAAACAAAAAAGGCTTAGCAAGCTTTCTAAATATCTTATAATCAACACTCATAACAAACAAAGATAACATTACAGCTAAAACAAGTGAAAAAATATGCCTTTTCAAAAAGTACATACTGTCAGACATATTCTGTAAAGCATAAACACTGGAAGCACTATAAATAACTACCACACCCAAACAAACAAGAGTTATAACAACAATAAATATCTTTTTTCTTAACTGCCTCATTTTATACTCAGAACCTGTTGTTTAAAAACATTACCGCGCTCCTGAAAATTCTTAAACATATCATAGCTTGAACACATCGGAGATAATAAAATACAATCACCCTTTTTTGCCAGATTAACACTTTGGCTGACTGCATCTTTTAGATTATCAGCATATTTTATCGCAATAGATAAATCGGAAAAGCTTGTCTTGATCTTATCTTTTGCCTCTCCGATCAAAACTATGGCACGTGCCTTTTTGCTTAACAAAGGAAGCAGCTTTTTATAATTAACTCCCTTATCGCGGCCTCCGGCAATTAACACTATAGGTTTATCTATGTTTTCAAAAGCCCAAATTGCTGAATCTACGGTAGTCGACTTTGAATCATTAATAAAGTCTATTCCCTTAACTTGTTTAACAAATTCTAATCTATGTTCTAAAACCTTAAACTCTTTAAAAGCCTGTGAAATTACATTTTTATCTATTCCAAAAATTGAACCAATCTCTAACATAACGCTGTAATTGGGATTAAGCGGCTTATCCTGAGGCCTGTTAAAAAATATTATCTGAGAAACAGCCTCCTTTTCACAGCCTTTTAACAGCTCATCCTGATAATTAAGCAGCAAAAAATCTTCTTTTTTTTGATTAGCATAGATTCTTTTCTTAATCGACAGGTACTCTTCTAAATCCTTATGCCTATCCAAATGATTGGAAGATATATTCAATACTACAGACACCTTTGGTCTAAACTTTTCTATATGTTCAAGCTGAAAAGAGCTAACCTCCAGACAAACTAAATCATCTTTATTTAATGAATCTACGTAATCGGAAAAAACATTACCGATATTACCTAAAGCAAAACTTCTCCTACCGCTGCGGTTAAACATATCCGCAACCAAAGAAGTAACCGTACTTTTTCCCGTAGAACCGGTTATGGCAATGATATCACAAGGACAAAATCTATAGGCAAGTTCAATCTCACTAATTAAAGGAATTTTTAAATCCCTAGCCATTGAAACCAATAGAGAATCATTGCTTATGCCAGGGCTAACAACAATAAATTCGCTTTCCTTAAGAAAATTCTTTGAATGAACACCAAACTCTACTTTAAAATCTTTATCTTCAAGTCTACAAAGATTTTCCCGTATTTGATCGGTATCGGTAGAATCGGTTATAAAAAGCTTTGCTTTTCTTTTCTGTAAAAATCTAGCAGTAGCAAGACCGCTTAAGCTAAAACCGGCAACAACAATCTTTTTTCCTGATAAATCTTTCATCTAAATATCAATTAGGCTGGGTAAATTAAAGATAATATATTATATCATCTTATCTTTAACGTGGCTAGTGTCAAGAAGGAAAGGATTGCTCCTACTATCCAAAATCTGATTATTATCTTAGGTTCAGTCAACCCCATCCTTTCAAAATGATGGTGAAGAGGAGCAATTTTTAATATTCTTTTTTTTCTAAACTTGAATGATGCAACTTGCAATATTACTGAAAGCGCTTCTACCACGAATACAAAACCAACTAATAGCAGCAACACCTCTTTTTTGATAAGTATAGCAATTGTTCCCATTAAGCCGCCCAAAAATAAAGAACCCACATCTCCCATAAATACGCTGGCGGGGTAACAATTAAACCACAAAAATCCTAGACATGAACCTGCTATAGCCGCACATAATATGGTAAGCTCCGCAGCATCAGGAATAAATGGAATAAATAAATATGAACTAAACCTAGCATTCCCGCTTACATAACATAATACGCTGTAGGTAACAGCAACAAAGACAAGACTACCAACAGCTAAACCATCAAGACCATCAGTCAAATTTACCGCATTGGACGAACCACTTAAAACAATAATCACAAATAAAATATATAAAAGACCAAGATTTATAGAAACGTTCTTTAAAAAAGGTATGTATAATTTTGTACTTAAACCGCCATCAAAATAAACAAATATTCCCAATACCAAACCTGCTATCACCTGAAACAATAATTTTGTCCTTTTGTTCATACATGAACTACGACCATACCTAAGCTTTATATAGTCGTCTACAAACCCAAGAGCAGCCAGCCATACTGCCACAAAAACCGATATTAAAATATACTTATTAGCTATATCAGCCCAAACAATCAAAGAAAAAAGTATACTAAAAACAATCAATACTCCTCCCATTGTCGGAGTTCCTTGCTTATGGGCATGAATCTTATAAAGATCAGGACATTCTTCTTTGCGGATATTTTCTCCCACACGAAAAGATTTCAACTTTTTTATCAGCCATGGTCCACATAACACAACTAATAAAAAAGAGGTTACTGCCGCTGCGGCAGCACGCAAAGTAATGTACTTAAATATCCTCAAAGGAGACCAAACATCATAAAAGAAATAATATAGGTAATAAAACATTTAATTTATGGTTTTTTAATATATTTAACTAACTGTTCAAGCCGCATCTTCCTGGATCCTTTTAATAAAATAAGATCTCGAGGACAAATCAATCTATTAATTACTTTTATTGCCTTTTTATGGTTATTGCAAATAAATACTCTACTTTTATCAATCCCCTCATTTAAAGCAGCCAAAGCAGAAATCTTCGCTCTTTTACCAATACATACCAAAATATCTATGGGAAGCTGTGCAATTTTTTTCCCAATTAAAGAATGAAAAAATTGTTCCTTACTGCCCAACTCCAGCATATCCGCAAAAACAAAAACCCTTTTTCCTTGACAGCTCATATTAGAAAAAACATCCAAAGCATTTTCTACAGATACTGGATTGGCATTATATGTATCATCTATCAATCTTACTTTACCAGCTTTTAAGATATTAAAACGCCCTCTGGGAAAAATAAATCCCTTTAAAGCTTTTCTTATCTTATTATAATCAATTCCTAATATTCTACCACAGGCAATAGCAATCAGTGCATTATAAATATTATGCTCTGCGGGAGTATCAAGAAACAGCTTATTTTTACCTACCTTAAAAGATAGACCATTATTCTTGCGCTGAATATGACTTACTTTAAAATCACTTTTTCTGTTTTTGCTGAATGTAAAAATAATACTTTTACCAAAAAATGGCTTTGTGCCCAAAGTTTTGCTAATTAATAAATCATCACTATTGACTATGCAAATCGAATTCTCTTTTGCATGTCTAAAGAGAGAAAACTTTTCTTTTAAAACTTCCTTTAGCGTATGAAAATTCTCTAAATGCGCAGGACCGATATTGGTTACTATTGCGATATCCGGCTTTGTTATGCTGGAAAGATACGCAATTTCCTTGGGATGATTCGTGCCTAACTCCACGACAGCTACTCTATGCTTTGCTTTTATCTTAAGCAGATTTAGAGGAACACCGATATGATTATTCTGCGTCAGCTCGCTTTTTATTGACGGTATCTGCTGTTTTAACACAGCATAAATCAAGTCCTTAGTGGTTGTCTTACCGTTTGTGCCGGTAACTGCTATGACTACTGGGTTCAATTTCTCTCGCCAGTATCGGGCCAAATCAGCTAACGATGAAACCGTATCTTTAACCGAAATCAAAACAATATTTTTTCTTTTAGTTTTAACTTTCTTACTGACTAATATAACACAAGCACCCTTTTTCACTGCTTGATTTATAAAATCATGCCCATCATAGGTTGCTCCTTTTATGGCAATAAACAAATCCCCCTTTTTAATCGTACGGCTATCGATAGAGATGCCTTTTACCTTACCGCTAAATTCACCGCAGAATAATTTCCCCTTACATACTTCTAATATTTCTTGGATTTCAAACATTTTTTAATCTGTTCCTTATCGCTAAATGGTTTTCTGACTGCCTTTATAATCTGGTAATTTTCATGCCCTTTGCCAGCAATTAAAATATTATCTTCTTTTCTCGCTATCGATAAAGCGTATTTAATCGCTTTCTTTCTTTCACAAATGATTTTATAATTCTTTTTTTTGGAACCTTTTACAATGTTAACTATTATTTTTTCCGGCTTCTCAAAACGCGGATTATCACTAGTTATAATTACAAAATCAGCCAGTTTTGTTGACAATTCTCCCATTTTTGGACGTTTGATCTTATCTCTATTGCCTCCACATCCAAATACCACTATAAGATTACCCTTTGTTATCTGCCTTAGAGATAAAATTGCATTCTTAAGCGCCTCGGGCGTATGTGCAAAATCAATAAAAACTCCAAAAGAATTATTTCCTACATTGACACTCTCCATACGTCCGGCAATATTTATTTTCTTTAATGCCAGTTGTATTTTTTTTATGGGGATTTTTTCATTTATACAAAAAACAACGCCTGCAAGGATATTATACACATTAAAAACACCTAAAAGATTGGTAGTTAAATTAAACTCTTGACTATTATAATGGATATCAAAAGATAATCCTTTTCTGCTTTGCTGAATATTGCTGGCGTAAAAATCACTTTTTTTATCTAATCCGTAAGTAGATAATCTTTTACTAGAAAATCTTTTCAGCCTAAGGGAATAACTATCGTCTGAATTTATAATTGATAAATTATTTTTTCTTAATCCCGTAAACAAAGTCCTCTTTGCAAGAAAATACCTTTTCATACTTTTATGATAATCGAGATGATCCCAGGTTAAATTTGTAAAAATTGCAGCATAAAAATCATTCGGGTTTATTCTCTGTTGTATAAGGGCATGTGAGCTAACTTCTAAAACACAATACCTATACCCCGAACTAACCATCCTGTCTATCAAGGAATAAATTTCCAAAGGTGAAGGCGTGGTATTCTCAAGCGAAACGCTTTTACCATCAAACCTAGCCCCCAAGGTGCCGATAACGCCGCATCTTCTGCCGGTTGCTTGTAGTATCGACTGTATAAGATAGGTTACTGTTGTCTTACCGTTTGTTCCGGTAACACCAATAAGCTTTATCCTTTTACAAGGATGATTAAAATAATTATCCGCTAAAATCAACAAAGCCCGTCTGGAATTCACAACTTTTAAAAAAATAATTTTTTTAAGATATTCTGTTTTTACATTTGATTCTGCTACTATCGCCCGAGCTCCTTTGGCGATTGCCTCTGCGATAAATCTACTGCCGTCTTCAGAATTTCCTTTGATTGCAACAAAAATGAAATTCTTTCTTACTTTTCTCGAATCAAAAGTAATGCCTTTAATCTCTATCGAACCAATATTAAAACAGTTATCTTGATTAACAAATTCAGCTTTAATGCCTTTAATTAATTTATCTAACCGCATTAGAAACCAGTAATCTTTCTTTCTCTTTACTTTCTAAATACCTTAACGAATAATCGGCAATCTTTTTAAAAACAGGTGCGGATACTACTCCGCCGTAATAGTAAGGACTGGGTTCATCAACCACTACAGCAATAGCCAGCTTTGGATTTTCTACAGGAGCAAAACCTACAAAAGAAGCAACAAACTTTTTATGTGAATATTTTCCGTCTTCTCCGATTTTCTGAGCAGTGCCGGTCTTGCCGCCTACAGAATAATCTTTTAATCGAGCCATTATCCCAGTACCGGTATCAACTACCTTTTGTAAAATCTTTCTCATCCTTTTTGCCGTATCTTCACTTATCACCCTAGTAATAAATTCAGGCTTAAATACCTTTATTGCCTCTAATTTGTTATCCTGAATACGAGAAACCAAAAACGGCTTGACCAAATATCCTCCATTAGCAATAACTGAAATCGACCTGCAAAGTTGTAAGACAGTAACGCCTATTTCTTGTCCCATAGGGATAGAAAAAATGGAAAACTTAGACCAAAAACGCGGTTCTTTCGTCAAGCCTGGTAATTCACCATACAGGTCAATTCCGGTTTTATTCCCAAACCCAAAAGCCTTTATATACTTATACAGCTTTTGTTCTCCCAGTTTCTGAGCGATTTTACTAACTCCAATATTGCTTGACTTAACCACCACATCCTCAAAAGTCAACCATCCATGAGGCTTATGATCATGAAAATTATGAGAGGCCATTCTATATTCGCCATTCTCACAGAAAATTTTATTGTCTTCTTCAAATAAACCTTCTTCTAAGGCCGCAGATGCAGTTACAATCTTAAAAACAGAACCGGGTTCAAGAATGTCTGTTATTGGTCTATTCCTACGTTGATCAAAATCAAAACTACCAGGATTATTAAGATTATAATTTGGCCTTACTGCCCAGGCCAAAATTCTACCCGTATAAGGATCCATAACCAACACGCTTGCTGCCTTTGGTTTATATTTAGAAACTACCTCATCTAACTGCTGTTCGACAACAAACTGAATAGCCTCATCGAGATTTAAAACCAGATTATAGCCATCAATAGGATTAACTATATTTTCATTCAAAACAAGATTCTGTCTTCCATCCCTTAGAACCTGGCGCCATCCTGATTGACCCTTTAAATACTGATCATAATACAGCTCTAACCCCTCAAGACCAACGTTATCCACACCAGCAAAACCAAATAAATTGCTTGCCATAGATAAATTAGGGTAACTACGCCGGCTTTCTTTTATAAAACCTAATCCTTTTATATCTAATCTTTTAATTGCCGCTGCTTTTTCCGAAGGTAATTTGCGTTTTAACCAAACAAAAAATTTCTTGGAATCTAGCTTTCTATACAAAATTTTGGTATCAATATCTAAAACTTCAGATAACCGGCATGCTGCAGAATCAATATCTTTTATTTCCTGCGGAGCCGCATAGAGTGAATCATAATGGATATTTACAGCTAGAGGGGTTAAATTCCTATCGTATATAATGCCTCTTTTTGGTTCTAACTCCAAATATAATGTATGCTGTCGTGTGCTTAGATTTTTAAGGTAGGCCGATCGAAAAAACTGAATATAAACAACTTTTAAGGCAAGAAGAAAAAATAACAAAACCACTAATTTTAAAACTAATCCTGTTCTTGAAAAATGTGTTTTATTATGCACTATAATCTTTAATTGAATTAATCAACATCAAGAAATAAAACACCGATATCATTAAATCTGCTTATTTAACAGGTCTGGCCTCGGCTTCCTTTTGGAAACCGAAAAGACTAAAAATATTTCTTTTTGTTAAATCTGCTTTTGCTATCTTTATCTTTTCATTAATCACCAGCTTGGAATACTGATGAGATTTTGGCAATTCAAATTCGGAATCATTTAAAACAACTTTATTATTAACCGAACCGAATGAAGACAGACAACTGATTTTATAACTAAGCGAATCGTTTTCATCTGATAACTGTTTATAGATATTAGACTTTGACTGAATCGCATAACCAGTTTTAATAATATGTGTCTGCAGACCAACATATAAAAGACAAACAACAGTAAAGAAAAATAAACAGGTTGCATATCTTTTTAAAATCATTTTATCCTTTCTGCACAACGCAACTTGGCACTGCGCGAACGCGGATTCTGCTGAATTTCATCTTTCGAGGCCGTCAACGGCTTTGAAGTTATTATTTTAATTTCACTATTATGTGCTGCTGAAAGAAATTTCCTTTTCACGATCCTATCTTCTAAAGAATGAAAAGCAATTACACAAATCCTTGCCCCTACCTTCAAAAGAGAAATCCCCTTTTCTAATCCATCCTGCAATGCCTCCAATTCTCGATTTACTGCAATACGTAAAGCCTGGAAGGTACGTGTTGCCGGATGAATTCTCCCATATCGGGCATGATGCGGTACTGAACGCATAATTACATTTACCAACTGGTGTGTTGTAGAGATAGGCTTATTTATTCTTTCTTTAATCATTGCCTTGGCAATCCTTTGATGCCAACGTTCTTCTCCAAAATTTCGCAATATCCCCGAAAGCTCCTTAATACTAAGATTATTAACCAAATCATACGCAGAGATATATGCATCTTTATCCATACGCATATCTAAAGGTCCCTCCTTAATAAAACTAAAACCCCTATCGCTTTCCCCAAGCTGAAAACTTGAAATGCCTAAATCAAAAAAAACCGCATCTATACCAGTTATATCAAGACTATTCAAAGCCTTATCCAAATATCTGAAATCTGCATGCAAAAAACTGGTGCAATCTTTAAAATGGGCAAGCCTTGTTTTTGCCAAAGCAAGTGAATGTTCATCTTTATCTATACATACCAATCTGCCTAAAGGAGATATTTTTGATAATATCTTCTCGGCATGAGCGCCCATACCTACCGTACAATCAACAACAACCATGCCTGGCTTTAAATTAAGCAATTCCATAACCTCATTTTCCATAGCTGGAATATGCAACTGTTCATTCATTATCATTGAATATTAAAAAGGCTCTCAGAAATCTTTTCAAATTCCGGCTGTACTTCGCTATAAAACTCATTCCATGAATCCTTTGACCAAATCTCTATCCTATTGGAAATTCCCACAACAGTTACATCCCTTTTTATTTTTGCAAAGTCTTTCAAGTATTGAGGAATCAAAATTCTTCCCTGCTGATCAAAACTAACATCTACTGCTCCTGAAAAGAACATACGATTAAACCTACGTGCTTCTTGTTTTGTAAAAGAAAGTACTTTAAACTTTTGCTCCTGAGAACGCCATTCCTCTTCAGAAAACATAAAAAGACATTGATCTAACCCGCGAGTCACAAAAAACTTCTCAATAAGATTCTCTTTTGCTGTCTCTCTGAATTTCGCAGGTAAGACAAGTCTTCCTTTGCGGTCTATGGAATGCGCATATTCACCGTAAAACATATTATCCTTCCACTTTGTCCCACTTTATGACACTGTATAGAAAGTATAGACAATATAATTGCCTTTGTCAAGGCAAAATTTTCAATAAGTTTAATAAATACTATAGGTTGTGTTAAAAGTCCGAGAATTGACTATGTATTGTGTGTGTTTTGATGGGATAATTAAGAAATCTTTGACAAATCAGCTTTGATCTGTCTTTTAAGCTCTAATAAGTTTTTAAACTTACGGTCGTTGCGTATTTTCTTTCCAAAAGCAATATACAGCTCTTTACCATAAAGATTCTTCTTAAAATTTAATATATGTACTTCAACAACTCTTCTTTTTAGATTTAATGTGGGTCTTATACCGATATAGCAGATACCTGGAAGGCGTTTTTTTTCAATATTAACACTAACCTGATAAACACCATCAGGAGGTAAAACCTCATGATGCGGATTGATATTGGCCGTAGCCAAATCAAGATGAGCTGTGGCAATATGTCTTCCATGTACTACAGTTCCTAAAATAGAGACCTTTCGCCCAAGCATCTTCTTAACCTGATATAACTCACCTTTTAAAATATAGTCCCTTATTCTTGTGCTGCTGATATTTTTATGTTTATATTTTGCTAATTTAATAGCCAATACCTTAAATCCGTAATCCTCTGCATATAAAATAAGGTCTTCAACTTTCTTGCTGCGTTTTTTTCCAAACCTGAAATTATCACCGATTACAACCTCTCTTACATTAAGACGCTTCAACAAAATGTTTTTGACAAAATCATCAATACTTAATTGCGAAAAATGTTTACTCAGATTTACTACAATACAGATATCCAAACCGAATTGCTCAAGAAGATTAAGCCTGTGCTCTAAAGAATATAAAAGCAGACTCTTTTTTGGACTTGGCCAAAAAGTAATACAGACACTTTTAATTTTTAATCGCCGTGCCCGACAAACAGCTTTTTTTAAAATTAAAGCATGTCCCTTATGTAGTCCATCAAATATCCCGAAAGTAACCACGCTTGCGGAAATTTTTCCCTTTAATCTATTAAAACCATTTATAACCTTCATATCCAGTATGTCAGTTTTAATTAAATAAATCTTCTTGCTGCTATAAGTAGTTTCTTTTTTGCTTCAAGGATACTTCCTTTAATAGTACAACCACTTGCGGTTTTATGCCCCCCTCCGGAGAAAATCTTTGCAAGACGATTTACATCATATTTTCCCTTAGAACGAAGATTAACCCTAATTTTATTACGTTCGCCTGATTCTTTAAACAATAAAACTATCTCAACCTCTTTTAAACTCCTTGCAAAATCAAGTATATATTCACTTAAATCCGCAAAACTGTCACTTGAAGCATCTTTCTTCCGCTGTAAGAAATAAACAATTTTCTTATTCTTATCAAAACGAAGAGTATTTAAAACATTAATAATCTTTCTTGCATTATCAGAAGATATGTTTTGATAAACATTTTTATATATCTTATGTACATCCAAATTATTTTTCAGAAGCTCGGCAGCTATTCTATGAGTAATACTTGTAGTATTCGCATACTTAAAAGAACCTGTATCAGTCATTATTCCCGTATAAAGTAAAAGCGCCACCTTTCGATCTATGGCAAGTCTCATTTTCTTAAAAAGCTTAAAAATCATCTCGCTGCAACTAGAGGCATTTGGCTCAACCCAATTAAACTTGGCAAATCTAGTATTACCAATATGATGGTCAATATTAATAAGAATTTTCTCTTTTGGTATGTAATTAATACAGGAACCAATTCTACCAAGATTTGAACAATCAACCGTAACCACAGCATCAAAAGAAAATGTTTTTTTGGGCTTTTTTATCGATTTTATATAAGGAAGGAACTTATATTGGCCAGGCACGTTATCTGCGTTTATCACAATTACTTTTTTCCCCAATTGTCTTAATAAAATTGCCATAGCTAAAGAAGAACCAATCGCATCTCCTTCTGAGTTAATATGAGAAACCACCAGGTAATTATTGTGTTTTTTTAATTCTTTGATTATCTTATTCATCTTCTTCCTTGTGTTTAATATTCTCTAAAATATCCTCTATATGCTGAGCTTTTGCTATAGACCTATCGATTATAAATTTAATTTCAGGAACAAATCTTAATTTTAATCTCTTAGCAATAAGTTTTTTTATAAAACCTTCAACCCTTTCCATAATATCCTGAGCCAACTCTTCATCATTTTTTGCTCCCAAGACACTGTAAAAAACTTTTAGATACTTTAAATCATCGCTGAGTTCCGTATCTATAACTGTAATAAACCCCAAACGAGGATCTTTTACCTCGTTATGAATAATACTACTGATTTCCTTTTTTAATTCTGATTTTACTTTATCTTTTCTCATTTCACCTTTTTCGTTAGATAAGCTGCGTATCATCACTTATCAAATTGAATAAACAATCTTTATCTAAAAAACAACTATCTTCCCAGCTGCTTAACAGTCGTACCTTTTTTAACAATCAAAATAAACCATAAATGTGTAAATCCCCAGCTTAAATAATCTTAAATTAATTCATTTTAAGTATTTTTCTGACCAAACTTAACTCTTCTTCAAAAGTACTTATTGATTTATTAATACGCGCATTATGAACTTGGCTAAGAATTTTTTTGATTATCGGCCCTTCCTTTATCCCCAGCTCCTTAATAATATCACCATTTATATGAGGCCTTATAGTGTGGAATTCCTCCAAAAAACTAATTATATTCATTCGAGCCTGACGCTTGTTTACTTTTGCAAGAATTGCAATTATTGCTTCGTAGCTAAGTGGCGCCATTATCTTATACAGATATACAGGTCTAAGAGTCTTATCAAGCTTAAGTTTTTTCTTCAACATAAATTCCTTGTATGATAAAATCCGCTTTGTGTCTTTTTTGCGCAATGCATAATCAAAACAAAACTTTTTTAAACCAGCCAACTTCAAACAATCAAGAATACCAATTAAATAAACCAACCACTCCTCAAGCTTCCTTTTGCTAGACTGACTGTTTATAAACCAATGACTCTCTTTTTTTATATTCTTTAGAGTTTTATTCAAACCATTAAAGAGACTGATATCATTATACAAAAACTTAAGGCCACAAAGCCGATTAAGTTCTTTAATATATAAAGGCGGCATTCTTTCTTTCAATAATAAAATGAGCTCATCGCGAAGGCGATGCTTTTGCACCTTAAAAAGCATTTTTCTTTTAATAGCCTCTTTCAATAAAAAAGATGTTTTCTTGTCAAACTTAAAACCAAACCTCACTTTAAACCTTATCGCCCGTAAAATCCTTGTAGGATCATCAATAAAACTAACATCATGTAATACTTTAATCTTTTTCTTTTTTAAATCTTGGAGCCCACCAAAATAATCAATCACGACACCGAAATTATGCTTATTTATTCCGATAGCCATAGCATTGATCGTAAAATCCCTCCTTTTTAAATCTTCGTGTATTGAGCTAAAGGTAACCTCTGGCAAAACTCCCGGAGCAGCATAACTTTCGCATCGAGCAGTAGCGATATCAAGCTTTATTCTTTCTCTGGTAACTATTGTTGCCGTACCGAATCTTTTATGCACTACAATATCCATACCTAGTTTATTATAAAGTTTTCTTGCAAAACAAAGCCCATTACCATCAACAACTATATCCAAATCAAGATTATCAATCCCCAAAATCAAATCCCTAACAAATCCTCCAACCAAGAAAATCCGATAACCATCTTCATCGGCAAGACGAGCTATTTTTTTTACCAATGCAAGGATGTTTTTCGGTAACCTTTTAAATGTTTTTTTCATAATTAGCCTCTAGGATGAAACTTCTTATGGATCGATTTAAGCCTATCCTTATTAATATGTGTGTATATTTGAGTCGTAGATATACTTGCATGACCCAGCATCTCCTGAACCGAACGTAGATCAGCCCCTCCTTCTAAAAGATGTGTAGCAAAAGAATGTCTTAAAATATGCGGTTTTATAATCTTTTTTATTCTTGCTTTCTTTCCATAGAACTTAACCATTTTCCAAACCCATACCCGGGAAAGCGGTTTTCCAAATCGGTTAAGAAACAAACTATTAGACTCTGATAGTTTATTCATATCCTTACGCAACCCAATGATGTACCTATTTACCGCTGAGACGGCTTTTTTCCCAATGGGAACTATTCTTTCTTTCCCTCCTTTACCGAAACAACGCACAAAACCAACTTCTAAATTAACACTCTGCAGTTTTAAATTTACAGCTTCACTTACCCTCATCCCCGTTGCATAGATAAGCTCCAATATCGCCTTATCCCGAACACCGAATTTATCTTTCATGTCAGGACCGGCCAATAAAGCCTCGACTTCAGGGAAAGAAAGAACATCAGGAATTCTCTTCCATAGTTTCGGAGAATCAAGCAAGGCTGTCGGATCATGTCTAATAAGACGCTCCCTTACTAAAAAACGGTAAAAACTCTTTATTGCTGCTAATTGCCTGGCAATAGAGCTACTGGAAATTCCTCTATCTTTTCTCCAAAAAAGAAAATCAGATAAAGTCTGTCTTGTTGTACTGGAAATATTGACAATTTTCTTAGTAGATAAAAAATCACTGTAACTATTAAGATCTCTCCTGTAAGAACTTATCGTATTCTTTGCAAGATTGCGTTCAACGGATAAATAATTCAAAAAGTTTTCGATTAGATCTTTCATTTTATGATCAATTCAAAAAACAATTAGTCTGCCTTTCTAGCTCCAAAGACGTATCCTGGCCATGTCCGGGGAAAACCTTTAAATCATCTTTTATAACAAGAAGCTTACTTTTAATAGATTCAATCAGAATTTTAGCATCTGCTCCCGGAAAATCCGTTCTGCCTACACTGCCTGCAAAAAGCGTATCTCCGGAAAAAAGCAAACCATCGACCTTTAAACAAATACCTCCTCTAGTATGCCCTGGAGTATGAATCACCTCAAACTTAAAACCAGCCAAAGTAATCACCTGTCCATCTTCCAATAATTGTGCTTTGGAATTAACAATAAAAGGTGCTCCGAAAAAAGCAGACAGATTTTTCTTAGGATCTGTAAAACAATCTCTATCCTGAGAATGAATATACACCGGAACTTTAAAAGAATCGTCTTCCTGGATATGATCCAAGTGGCCATGGGTATTGATAATTGCCGTAGGTAGCAATTGCTTTTTTTTAATAACGCTGTCGATTTTTTTGAATTCAGCTCCTGGATCAATTATAACCGCTTCTTTTGAATGTTCGTTACCTAGAATATAGCAATTAACAAAGTAGCTTCCTAATACAAGTTTTTCCAGTATCATTGGCTTAAAAGGTCTCTTTCAATATTGGAAAAAACAAAATTTCTGTCAATTCTAAACTTCTGCTTTTCCAGCTGTCGTTTAATTCTTCTTAGATCATCATTAGAAATAAATGCTTTCCCCAGGCACGTTTTCACCTTTTCCAATTGAGCCAACTCTAAATCTATCCTTTCACTTGGCTCTTGAGACAATAATTTCTTCAGTGAGTTTAAAAACTCAATAGAATAATTCACTGCTTCTATTTGTTTTTTTCTGTTACCTCCTAGATAAAGAGAATTTATCAATTCATCCTGCCAGTATTTCCAGAATGTAAACCTCTGACGATACAAATCCTCATTCGGCAAAGGACTTTCTGGATATTCCCGAGGCTCTAGTACTATCTCAATCGACTGCTCATTCTTTTTAGGTTTTCTTACAAATTTTTTAGCAAAAGCCTCGCAACCCAAATTTACGCATAAAAAACAACCAACTAAACAGATATAAAATAAAGTTCTGATCATTTCAACATCTCCTTAAATTCACTTTCATAAATAATAACAACACCCAAACGTTTTGCCTTATCTAATTTCGAACCGGGATTTTCCCCAACAATAACAAAATCAGTTTTACTGCTCACAGAAGAAGAAAAATTCCCTCCGTGTCTTCTCACAAGATTTTGTGCTTCTGGCCGCGTAAAATTCTTTAATTCGCCGGTAAAAACAACTATTTTAGCCTTCAAAGGTCCTTGATTAATAACTGAATCTTCTTTTAAGAATTGCAAATCTAATAATTTTAGCTGGCTTATAATACGAGTAGCTTTAACTTGAGAAAAATAATCTATGATCGATTCGGCCATAACTGAACCTATCTCATGGATTGACTGTAAATCACTTTTTTTTGCCTTCATGATCTTCTCTAATGTGACAAAGTGGCTGGATAATACAAAAGCAGCCTTTTCCCCCACATGCCTTATGCCTAAGCCATAGACAAAATGAGATAGAGATCTTTTTTTACTTTTTTCAATCGCCAAAAGCAGATTATTAATTTTTTTATCTTTAAATAAATCTAATTTTTCTAAATCTTTATTTTTTAATTCATATATATCTGCAAAATCCTTCACTAATCCTAGTTTTACCAACTGCGCAATAACTGCATCCCCCATGCCTTCAATATCCATGGCCTGTTTTGAAGTAAAGTGCAGCAATTTCGCCTCAATCTGCTGGGAGCACACAGGATTAATGCAGCGCCAAGCAACATCTTCATCTTTTTCTTTTACAACTTTTCCAGAACACGTAGGACATTTCTTAGGAGGCAGAATGCTTTTCCCTTTTTTAGACTTAACAACCTTGATTATCTTGGGGATAACATCACCGGCTCTCTCTATTAAAACCTTATCGCCTATTTTTATATTAAGTCTTTTTATTTCATCAAAATTATGCAAAGTTGCGTGTTTTATAACTACTCCTGCGCACTCTACGGGTTTAAGTTTTGCCACTGGTGTAATTATACCAGTCCTACCAACACCAAAAGTTATATCAAGAATATCTGTAGTTGCCTGTTGCGCCGGAAACTTATAGGCAATTGCCCAGCGTGGACTTTTTAAAGTAGCCCCTAAAATCTTTTGTTGTCTTAGACTGTTTATTTTAACCACAACTCCGTCAATATCATAATCCAAACCATCCTTATGACCCTGCCAATATTCACAATATTTTACGACCTCCTGAAGCGTCTTGCACAATTTAACATGAGGATTAACAGGCACGCCCCAGCTCTTTAAATTATTCATAAATTCTTTTTGGGAGAAAATACCTAAACCATTGATTTCGCCAAGAGAATGCGCAAAGAATTTAAGTTTTCTATCTGCGGTAACTTTCGTATCTAAAAGTTTCAATGACCCGCTGGCCGCATTCCTGAGATTTGCAAACAAATCAATACCTTCGGATTTACGTTGTCTATTCAGTGCATTGAAACCAACCCTGTTCATATAAACCTCTCCTCTTATCTCAATCAAATCAGGATAATTATTTCCTAACAAAACAAGAGGTATAGAACGAATTGTTTTTATATTAACGGTAACATCCTCTCCCATATCACCATTTCCACGGGTAGAAGCTATTACCAAAGAAGACTTTTTGTAAGTTAAATTAGCGCTGACACCGTCAATCTTAAGTTCAGTCACATATTCTAGATTTTCATCCTTTTCTAGAATTTTTTTTATTCTCTTATCCCAATCGTATAATTCTTCAAATGAATAGGCATTTTCCAAAGAAAGCATCTTCGTTTTATGTCTAACCGTCCTAAAACCTTTAACAATATCACTACCTACTCTGGCGGAAGGAGAATCTTCAGTTCTATATTGAGGGGATCTTTTTTCTAAATATTTTAGTTTTTTTATTAAATCGTCGTATTCCTTATCAGATATCTCTGGACTAGATAAAACATAATAAAGATAATCATGATGCCTGATAATTTTTTTAAGCTTCTCTATTGCTTTTTTGTAATCTTTTACCATCTTTATTGACGATTTAGAAAACGGTTGCCAAAAAAACAGGTAGACTTATCTTAAATATCATTATTTGTTGATTCTAAAACTTATCTTACTTTTTTAAAATCTGCTTATCTACAATTAAATGAACAAAAGATTGAATAACGCGCTAGAATTTAACTTCAAAAATATTAAAATCTTCTATTGCATCAGACCATTCTACGTTTGTTTTCTTTATATAGTCGGAAAAAAAATTATTAATCTGGTCTAAAAACTTCTCCAACACAGCTTTCTTATCCTCAGCAACAAGTATCACCCGGCCATCCTCTAAATTTTTAATCCATCCATAAACGTTCATAACCTTAGCAATATTATCTATATTATACCTAAAACCAACACCTTGAACACGACCTGAATAAATTACTTTTACATGTTTTTTCATATCTGTTTACTTGTCGGGGAGGCGGGACTTGAACCCACGACCTCAACGTCCCGAACGTTGCGCTCTAGCCAAACTGAGCCACTCCCCGAAAAACTATTTTAATAATTTCTTAAACCTTAGAGCATTCTTAACGGCAAAACCGTTAAAATCATTATTAAAAAACACAAAACTATCTTTTTTGCTTTTTTTAATAAGCCTGACATATTCTCGAAGCGCCTGTATGCTATAATTTGTTTTGTACAAAGAACCTCTTCCATGCAACCTTAAATAATAAAAATCTGTTAAATCTTGGTTTTCTAATCTGTAACGGCTTGAATCGGCCAAACAAAGACAAGCTCTAAACTTTTTCAGCAATGCAAAAATATCTTTATTAAAACAATTATCATTCCTAAACTCAAAAACCTGTCTTATTCCCGTTAGTTTTAACATCTTTAAAAAAATCTCTAACTCTAAAATATTTGCTTTGTAATTTGGCGGAAACTGCCAAAGTAAAGCAATTAATTTCTCCTTTAAAGGAACAATACTTTTTAAAAAAACCTCAAGCGGCTTTTCAACACCTTTTAATCTTTTAATATGCGTGATATATCTTGAACCTTTAACTGTAAAACCAAATTTTTCTGGGGTATCAGCATACCAAGTCTTAAATGTTTTTTCTTTTACTAAACGATAGAAAGTAACATTTATTTCTACGCAGTTGAAAAACTGCGAATAGTACTTTAGCCAATCGCTTTCTTTTAAATCTTTGGTATAAAAAATACCTTTCCAATGCGGGTAATTCCAACCGCTTGTTCCGATATAAACCCTTGCCATCTAAAAAGTTAGTTTAACACAAATTTACGGCTTTCGCAACTTCTTAGATAAAACCGTGCTCCTTAAGAAAAGACCCGCTTATGGTAGATTTACTCTTGTTTTGGAAGGCATTTTGAACGTATTTAGCCAAAATATCACATTCAAGATTGAGAAAGGAATTCTTCTTCATATATTTTAAATTGGTATGCCCCAGGCTAAAAGGAATAAGATAAACAATAAAACCATTTTTAGTAACAGAACCTATAGTCAGACTAATTCCATCTAGAGCAACAGATCCTTTTTCCACAACAAAACTCCTAAATTCATCTTCTAAAATCAATTCTATAGAAGTCCTATCACTAGCAATCCCTGCTATCTTAACAGTAGTATCAATATGACCCGTAACAAAATGTCCACTAAGCATATCCTGTGCCTTTAAAGCAGTCTCAAGATTTACAAAATCCTTAATACTAAGCATGCCGAGATTAGTTTTCTTTAACGTCTCTTCCATAACATCAAAACTCAAGCAATTTCCCGTTATTGCCTTAACGGTCAAGCATACGCCGTTAACACTCACGCTATCACCAAGATTAAGTTTTTTATAGATAGAATCCGTATTGATCAAAAGACTTAAGAACCCACAGGACTCTTTTTTTTCTTTTATACAGCCAATTTCTTCAATGATTCCGGTAAACATCAGTACTCTACCTCCCCATCGAATAAATAATCACAGGATATTTGTTTTACAGTTAAATTATTAATCTTTGCGGAATGATAAAGAAGATCATTGCCTTGTCCTTCCACTGAACTAACAGCTGTCTTCCCTCCAATAATCTTAGGAGCAACAAAAAACATAATCCTATCCACAAGTTTATTATCAAAAAGAGAACCAATTAATTCTCCTCCACCCTCAACCAAAATATTGGAAATCTCCAGATCTGCCAGTTTTCTCATCAACTGCTTTAAGTCAACTTTCCCTTTTTTTTGCTTTAGTTTAATAATCGTTACATTTTTTTGTTTCAGATGGTCTATCTTACCAACCATACCTTCTAATTCTTTCATCCTGGAATTAATACAGGCAATAATAACCCTAGAGGATCCGTCAAATAACTTAGAGTTTAAAGGAATCCTGAGATTGGAATCAATTATTATCTTAGTTTTAAATTCTTTTAAACGAGGATCGTCTTTTATAACAGTATTTATTCCTAACATTACCGAATCAAAATAACGCCTTTGTCTATGTGAGAAACTTCTTGCCTTATCAGAAGTTATCCATTTTGACTGGAAACGACTAGTAGCAATCCTACCATCAAGACTTTGGCCAACCTTAACCGTAACATAAGGTATACCTTTAGTAATATACTTAATAAACCACCTATTGACCTTCTTAACTTCCTTTTCAAGAACACCCGTTTTAACTTTTATACCATGGCTTTTAAGAATTGCTTTTCCTCTCAAAGTATTTATAGGATTCGGATCCAACATCCCAACAACCACTCTTTTTATGCCGAATTTAATAATTTCTTTTACGCAAGGAGGCGTCCTACCGTGATGCGTACATGGCTCAAGAGTAATATAAAGAGTTGCTCCCTTGGCTCTTTTACCAGCCTTTTTTAAAGCAACTATTTCTGCATGGTCGCTACCGGCTTTTTTATGATACCCCTGAGAAATTATACGGTTATTTTTTACCAATACTGCTCCAACAAGAGGGTTAGGAAAGGTTTTTCCCTTGGCGCGCAAAGAAAATGATAATGCCAAAGACATATATGCTTTATCTTTATTCTTCATTTTTGCTTTTATTCTTTTTCAGCTCTTCCACAAAAGAATAAGGTAATCTTATCCGACCAATTAATTTTGATGATTTTGCATTACCGTGACAATCTGAACCGCCAGTAACCAATAAATTATTTCTCTTAGCAATACCCAAAAATTCTTTTATCTGTTTTTTTCTATGTTCAGGATAATAAACCTCTATACCCTTAATACCGGCATCAATAAGTGCATCTATGGAACCATTTTTTTGCAGCATATACGGATGCGCCAGCACAGGAATTCCCTTTGCCTGTATAATCAGCTTAACAGCCTTTTCAGGCGTCAATAAAAACCTGTTTATGTATGCCGGAGATTCATCCCCGATATATTTTAAAAAAGCTTCTTTTATCGAACTGCAATAACCCTTCTCCACCATAACTCTGGCAAGATGCAATCTTCCCACAACCCCTTTTTTCGCCAAATCAAACACATCTTTAGAATCAAGACCAATACCTAAATCTTTTAATTTAAGAACCATATCCTGGATTCGTTTTTTGCGGTCTTTTTTTATAGAATCACAAGTATCCAATAGGGCGCGATTTTTATAATCAAGAAAATAACCTAGGATATGAACCTCTTTACCATTCATATCACAAGTAAGCTCAATACCGCAAATTACCTCCAAAGGAAATTTAGATAAATTATTCTTAAGATAAATATACCCATCGATAGTATCATGATCGGTTATGGCAATACAAGAAAGGTCTTGTTCGACAGCCTGTTTGATTAGTTCTTCAACGCTATATGTACCATCTGAAAAATATGTATGCAGATGCAGGTCTGCGTATTTCATAAAACAAGTAAAAGAAGTTAAACGGGAGTGGTTTTTGGTTTTAGGCGCTCTGATTTTATCCTGTCGAGAATCCCGTTAACAAACTTTCCCGATTCTACGCCAGAATACTTTTTTGCCATCTCAACAGCTTCATTTATAGCAACTTTAATAGGAATATCGCTTAAAAAAATCAATTCTAAACAACCAATTCTTAAGATATTTTTGTCAACCACAGCCATCCTGTCAAGTTCCCAATTAGTAGCATACTCGCTTATTTTTTTATCAATCAAATCAAAATTGTCCTTAACGCCCTTTACCAATTTAAAAGCAAAATCCTTTATCTTTTCATCTCTGATATCTTGCTCGCTGAAAAAATTATCTATAATCATATGGATATCCTGCTCTTGTTTATAGACTACATCCAGCTGATAAAGAATCTTCAAAGCAGTTTCTCTAGAA
Source organism: Candidatus Gygaella obscura (assembly GCA_030765485.1). Taxonomy (GTDB): domain Bacteria; phylum Omnitrophota; class Gorgyraeia; order Gygaellales; family Gygaellaceae; genus Gygaella; species Gygaella obscura. Next base: position 138,359 of record JAVCCR010000032.1, on the reverse strand, counting down.
AGGGTTCGTTTCCTCATCGAAAATTACTGTTTAAATAGTTATTTAATTTTCTTTAACAAATTAATCATCTCTATTGCATTAAGGGCTGCATCTTTACCCTTATTGCCTTCTTTTGTACCGCAGCGTTCTATAGCCTGTTCTAAATTATCAGCGGTAACTACACCGAAAGTAACGGGTATTTGAGAAGATAAAGATACTTTTGATATACCTTTAGCGGCTTCACCGGCAATATAATCAAAATGAGGCGTAGCACCTCTTATTATAACACCTAAACAAATAACTGCGTCTACTTTTTTAGCCTTTGCAATCAAAGAAGCAACCTGAGGTATCTCGAATGCACCCGGCACCCAAATAACTTCAATATCACTTTCTGATATACCATGCCTGATAAGAGTATCTATACAACCATCAAGCAGTTTCTGGGTAAAAAAATCATTAAACCGTGAAACAACTATACCAACTTTTTTACCCTTAACTATCAAATCACCTTGTAAAACTTTTTTCATATACCCTCCTTTTTTAAAAAAGATGCCCTAACTTTTCCTTTTTAGTCTTTAAATAAAATTCATTGGAAGAATGCATTGTTCCCTTTATGGGAATTCTCTGTTCCACCTTTAAGCCATAACCTTCTAAACCGATGATTTTACGGGGATTATTTGTTAAAAGCCTGATTCTTTTTATGCCTAAATTAACCAAAATCTGTGCACCTATTCCGTAATCCCTTAAATCCGCAGGAAAACCCAATGCCTCATTGGCCTGAACAGTATCAAAACCTTTATCCTGCAAATGATAAGCCATTAATTTATTGGCTAATCCTATACCGCGTCCTTCCTGACGCATATATAAAACCACACCGCAACCTTCTTCGTTAATCATACGTAAAGAATTCTGCAGTTGTTCTCCGCAATCGCATCTTTTCGAACCAAACACATCCCCAGTCAAACATTCAGAATGAACTCGTACCAAAATAGCTTGATTCTCTAAATCAACTTTGGATAAATCCCCCATAACTAAAGCAAGATGATACTGAGAATCTATCAAAGATTCATAACCAACCAGTTTAAAATCTCCAAAAGAAGTAGGTAATGTTGTTTCGGAAGCTCGTTTTATAAAGATTTCCTTTTCTCTTCTGTGTTTAATAATCTCAGCTATACTACAGATCTTAAGACCGTGCTTTTGAGCAAAAACCTTTAAATCTTTAGTTCTGCTCATAGAGCCATCTTCATTCATTATCTCACATATTACACCTGAAGGAAAAATACCAGCTAGCTTTGCCAAATCAAGCGCAGCCTCAGTATGGCCAGCCCTTACCAATACCCCGCCTTTTTTGGCACAGAGAGGAAATAAATGACCTGGCCTTATCAAATCTTCTGGGTTAGAAACCGAATCAATAAGAACCTTGATAGTATGCGCTCTATCGTATGCAGAAATACCAGTAGTAATACCCGAAGCCGCATCCACAGAAACCATCCAGGCAGTAGAAAACTTATCTTTCCTTTTTTCATTAACATCAGCCATAGGGCCAATGTCAAGTTGCTTCAATCTAGATTCCTCCATTGAAATACAGATAAGGCCCCGTCCGTATTTAGCCATAAAATTAATATTTTCCGCATCAGCAAAAGAAGCGGCCATAACAAGATCGCCCTCGTTTTCTCTGGTCTCGTCATCTACAACAATAACCATTCGGCCGTTTTTAATATCGTTTATTATTTCTGGTATCGAATTAAACATTGTTTTTTTAATTAAAAAAAATCCCGAAGACAACCTTCGGGCATAAAGCATTAATCTTCTTCCATCTAGACTTTACTATCGGCTCTGGAATCTACCAGATCTGTCTTTTTAAAAGACTTGCGGGCTTTAACCGCCGGTCAGGAATTTCACCTTGCCCTGAAGATTAAATCTAGAGAAAGTATACCACAAAATTATACCTTGTCAATAGTATACAAAAAGCTTATACTTATGTTGAATTAAGCATTGTAAAAATGAAAACTGCTATATTAAAAGTCCATAACCTATTAATAAATAAAAAGGAATCCATTTCGGTATCAGAATCTTGTACAGGAGGTATGCTTTCTTCAATGCTTACATCCCTGCCGGGAAGCTCAGGCTATTTCAAATCAGGGATTATAACCTACAGCAATCAATCAAAAACAAAATTATTAAAAGTCGCTAAGCTATTAATCAAAAAATACGGCGCAGTATCAGAACAGGTCGCCTTAGCTATGGCTAAAAATACAAAAAAAATTGCTGACACTGATATAGCTGTAGCAATAACAGGTATTGCCGGCCCTGCAGGCGCAACACCAGGAAAAGATATCGGCACTGTTTTTATTGCTATCAGCTATAAAAACAAATTGACCTGCAAAAAATTTAGCTTTAAAGGCACAAGAACAATAATAAGAAAAAAAAGCTGCTTAAAAACCATTCAATTGTTATATCTATTGATAAAATCTAAAAAATGAGAAGTTTTATCGCTATTGAACTGGATAAAAAAACAATTGCTGTAATTAAAGAAATTCAGAAAGAACTAAAGAAATCCTGTAATAGCTTAAAATTAATCAAACCTAAAAATATACATATCACCTTAAAATTCTTAGGGGATATAAATGAAAAACAATATTTAAAAATAAAATCAATCCTCTCCTCAACCGCAAAAGAATTTAGTTGGTTTAAACTAAATATTTCTAAAATAGGATGTTTTCCAAATTATAATTCTGCTAGAATTGTTTGGCTGGGTATCGAAAATGAAAAGCATCTTTCATCGATGGCTGGCGAAATTAGTTCAAAAATCAATAAAACTATTGATACAAAAGATAACCGACCCTTTAAAACCCATATTACTATCGCCAGGTTAAAAAATAAATCAAAAGATATAAATAAAGAATTATTTTTTAAGTTAACAAAAATAAACTGTACAATGAATGTAGACAAAATTGCACTAATAAAAAGTACACTCACCACCCAAGGATCAATATATGAAAAACTCTATGAAGTCAATCTTAAAACAATCTGAACGCAGATTATTGTGTAGAAACTGGCGATTAAATCATCAAGCATAATTCCTAAGCTGCCTCTCATACTCTCAAATTTATTCGCTGGAGGAGGTTTTAACACATCAAAAAGCCTAAAAAATAAAAAGCTGGCTACTATAGGCTTTAATTCAAACTTAAGACCGCAAAGACATATTAACATTCCGCAGACCTCGTCAATAACTACAAAACGAGGGTCTTTCTTCCCAAATATCTTCTCAGCCATACCGCTAAAAATAAACCCTGCTAAAAGAAAAATGACTAAAACAACCCAATATAAAATGATGTTTTTATAAACAAGAAAATATATAGCTATGCCCGCAAGACTACCCATTGTACCGGAGACATAAGGGATGTAACCGATATAAAAAAAAGTGGTGATAAGCTTTACCAAGACTTTCATTATAGTTTAATTATTAACTTTCTGTTTTTCCAAAGATAAGAAATACCCGATATCAAAGTCAATACAACTGTCACCAACATTACGACATATATAGAAATAAAATAAAGGTTTTCTCCCAATTCATTCCAGAAACACATATTTTTAAAAATTTCCTTTAAAATAATGAAACCGAGAATCAAAAAAATGCTTACCACCTGGGAGACAGTCTTATGTTTGCCTGCTCTCACAGCAGCTAAAACCTTCCCCTTGCTCAAAGCAAAAAGCCTAAGACTAGTAATTATCAACTCCCGAAAAATGATTACCACAACCATCCATGCAGGTACAAGCTGCAATTCTACAAAACTTAAGAAAGCCGCAAGAGTAAGTATCTTATCGGCTATAGGATCCATAATCTTGCCGAAATCAGTAATCTGATTCCTTGTCTTTGCAATCCAACCATCAATAAGATCGCTTGCCGCAGCAAGCGAAAAAACTACAAAGGCAACTACCTTAAAGATAAACCCTTCAAGAAACAAAAAAAACATGAATACAAAAGTTAAAACTATCCTTAAAACTGTAATCTTATTAGCTAAATTCATCTAACAGGCTCCTAATAAATCGTATTCATAAGAATCAATTATTTTACAATCAATAAAATCACCAACACAAAGCTTCTTATCGGTTTTTATAAAAACATTTCCGTCTATATCAGGGGCATCATACTGAGTTCTTCCTATAAATAAAGAATCTTCTATCTCGTCGATTAAAACCTTAATTTTTTTATTTATCAACTTCTTATTATTTTCCTTAGAAATTGACTGCTGCAGCTGCATAATTCTTCTAAAACGATCTTTTTTAATACCAGATTCAACTTGATTCTTCATACTGTATGCAGACGTACCTTCTTCTTGAGAATAGGTAAACACGCCTAATCTTTCAAACTTCATACTGCCGACAAATTCAAAAAGCTCGTTAAATTCCCGTTCGGTTTCTGTAGGAAAACCCACGATTAAAGAAGTCCTAATAACTACATTCTTTATTTTCTTACGTAACTTTACAATCAACTTCTCAATTTCATGCCTGGATTTACGCCTATTCATCTTTTGCAATATTTTATCATTAATATGCTGTATAGGCAAATCAATATATTTGCAAATTCTAGGATTATCCGCAATCTGAGCAATCAAATTATCATTTATATGCTCGGGATGAAGATATAGAAGCCTTATCCATGAGATATTTTTCAATTTACTGGTCAGTTCCGACAACAATTTACTAAGACTAACTCCTTTTTTTAAATCCTTGCCGTAAGAAGTCGTATCTTGCCCTACAAGAATTAATTCTTTAAGGTCTTTTCTGTCTAAAAAATTAACCTCTCTAAGAATAGAATTTATGCTGCGGCTTTTTAAACTTCCTTTGATTCCGGGGATTGCACAATAACTGCAATTATTATTACAGCCCTCGCATATCTTTACATACCTATAGTGGAAAGGCATAAGAAAACAACCCCTTAAGACATGTCCATCATCAATAGATAATGTGCCTAAAAAGGCGTCTACGCCCTTTAATGAATGAACTAATTCTTGTTTATATCTTTGTACAAGACAACCAAAAACAATTAATTTATCTATTTTTTTATTTTTTTTAAGCTCTACTAAATCAAGGATTGCTTCAATTGATTCTTTTTTTGCCTGATCAATAAAAGCACAGGTATTTACTAAAACTATTCGGGAAGATTCAAGGTTTGAAAAAATAAAGCCTTTTTTAACTAGCCGGGAAATAACGAGTTCAGAATCGACAAGATTTCTTGGACAGCCTAGACTTATTAAATTAAACCGCTTGGACATTAAAAATTATTTATTGGGAATGGAGATACCAGATGTAGTAATCTTAACATTTTTATAGGCCTGGCCCTTCTTACCCAAAGGAGAAAACCTTTGACCGTTAAATTCTAAATCCACATAGCCGGCGTTATTAACCGTTAAAAGTATTTCTTTTTTGGCACGCCAGGTTTCTGAAGCACCTTTAGTTAATGCTCCGTGCTTTACTGTTTTACCGTCAACTTTAACAGAAACCCAAATTTTACCCTTGGCATCTAAGGTTATATTCACAGGATATTTTGAATAGACGCTCTTACTTAAATTGTTACTTTTAGTTTTTTTTACCAGCAGAGAAACACTCTTTTTGCTAACAGCTATCTCGGCAGTTGGTTTATTTTTAACTCGAGAAAATATCTTACGACCTAAAAATGAAATAAATGAAAAAACCATCCAAAGACTAAGAAAAAGACCAACAATAATAGAAAGCTTTGTTATAAACCTTTTAAGCCGAAAGGGTTTTTTAAAACAAAACCTCACCTTATCAACTGGTTTTTGATCTAAAACCACTTTTTCTTTGTCTTTTTCTCTCTGGGAAGCTCGAGAAAGACTCTGTTGATAAGCCTTTATGTATTCTTTATCATCAACCTCTAATGCTCGGCAATATATCTTGATAAAACCTTTTACGTATGTAGAATTTATATTCTGGAGCCTATCTTCTTCTAAAGCATTAATTATATTATAATGCAGTTTTGTTTTTTTATGAATCTGCTCTAAATCAATACCTTTTTCTTCTCTGAGGTTTTTTAAAAGTTTGCCTGCTGCCATTTTCTTAACCTTTATATGTTCTGTTTATATTTAGCAAGCCATTCTTCTCTGTCTACTAAGATCTTTCGCGGCTTACTGCCTTCATAGGCGCCTACTAAACCTTCAGCCTCCATGCTATCTATAAGTCTAGCTGCCCTGGTATATCCTAAACGCAGACGTCTTTGTAAAATAGAAACCGAGGCCTGGTTGCTTTCCATTACGGTTCTTACAGCCTCGTCGAAAATATCGTCTTTTTCAACATTGTTTAAAGAAGATTTAGCTGCAGTACCATTAAATATATCCTCCTGATAAGCAGGCTTAACCTGTCCACGGATAAAATCTGTAACGCGTTCTATTTCTTTATCTTGAACATAACTTGCCTGTGCCCGAATCAATTTTGCATCTCCGGGTTTTAAAAATAGCATATCGCCTCTACCGAGCAATTTATCCGCACCATTAGCATCTAAAACTGTACGCGAATCAACCTTTGAAGCAACCTTAAAAGATACCCTTGCTGGAAAATTAGCCTTGATGACTCCGGTGATAACATCAACCGAAGGCCTCTGTGTAGCTAGAATCAAATGTATACCTACTGCCCTGGAAAGTTGAGCCAAACGCGTTATAGCAGTTTCTATCTGATTAGCAGCTGCCATCATAAGATCTGCCAACTCATCGATAACAACTACAATATAAGGCATGTTTTCGCCTTTTTTATTATAGGCATCGATATTGCGCGCTCCGGCATTAGCTAATAGATTGTAACGATTCTCCATTTCCGAAACCAGCCAATTCAAAGCTACGGAAACTTTTTTCGTATCTGTTATCACAGGACATAAAAGATGAGCCAAACCGTTATAACAAGCCAATTCTACCATTTTAGGATCAATCATAATAAACTTTAACTCGTTAGGACTTAACTTATATAGTAGCGACATAATTAAAGAATTTACGCAAACTGTCTTACCTGAACCAGTAGTCCCAGCAATCAACAAATGAGGCATATCATCTAAAGCAGTCACAACTGGTTCACCGGTTATATCTTTACCTAATGCAAGCGCAAGCTTTGAAGAAGAACCAAAGAAAATCTTACTGTTTAAAACATCCTTTAAATAAACAAATGAGGATTTACTATTCGGCACCTCCACTCCCACTCTTCCTTTCCCGGGAATAGGAGCAACAATTCTTACAGACTGCGCCTTCATCGCTAAAGAAATATCATCAGATAAACTGGTGATTTTCTGCACCTTTACCCCAGGAGCAGGTTCAAGCTCATAACGCGTTATTACAGGACCTTTTTCAATATTGGTTACTTTAGCAACAATACCAAAATCCTCTAATGTCTCTTCCAATACCTTTGCACTCGTAGTCAAATCTTCTTTTATTTGACGCGAACTCAAGCTTGGCGCATCTTCAAGTAAATCTATGGAAGGAAGTTTATAATCACCAATCATTATAGATCTAACTGCCTCGCGAATCGGTTCTTTCTTTTCCCCAAAATCAGTCTTTACCTTTATTTGCGGCTGGATATCTCTTCTGAAAATACCCTCTTTCTTATCTTGTTTTAAAGATTTTTCTTCTAAGGCAGGCTTTTTTACAACAGTCTTTTGCTGTTTAGAAATAGAATCTTTCTTAATCTTTATCATGTTTAAAAAATCAGATATTTTTAAACTAGTGAAAATCTTTTTAATCAATTTCAAAATCTTACTTAACAGATTGGAAACCATAAATTCAGCAAACAAAACAAAAAATAACACCCCTAAAGTAACAAGCACTACATAGCTACCTGTTATTTTAAAATATTTAAGCAAAAAATCTCCTACAATAACTCCTAGAAACCCACCACGCTTAAAACGCAGAACATCTGCTGCCGGACCGGTAATACTAAGAATAGCACTAAATGTCAGGAACACCCCAATGAGTCCTAAGACACGCAGGCCGTAAAGATTTGTCTCATTACTTCTAAACTTTTTTACTGCCCAGATAAAAACTATTATCGGAACGATAAAACCAATCCAACCAAGAAGAAAAAATAAAACATAACCTATCCAGGCGCCTACTAGACCACAGAGATTATTTGCGGGTTTATTTGGATTTGATGTATTAAACGATAAATCAAGAGGGTTGTAAGAAACGAGGCTAAATAACAAAAACAAACCTAAGGAGAAAATAATTACTGCCTTGATCTCATCAAGGTACTTCTTCTTCATTATTGTTCTGCTTGCTTCTTACTAAGATTGATTCTGCCTAAATCATCTATCTCAATAACCTTAACTTTGAATTTGTCACCAACTTTTACTTCGCTAGCAACATCTTTAACATAGCGATCCGCCAATTCCGACACATGCACCAAACCTTCTTTACCAGGAAGTATCTCACAGAAAGCACCAAAATTGGTAACTTTTTTTACTACAGCATCATATACTTCACCAGGCTGAACTTCCTTAGTAAGAGACTCTATTATCGAAATTGCCTCTTTCATGGCTGACTCTTCACTAGATGCAACTAAAACATTGCCATCATCTTCAATATCAATCGTAACGCCAGTTTGAGCAATAATCTTTTTTATAGTCTTGCCGCCTGGACCAATTACTTCTCCAATTTTATCTGGATTAACCTTTAAATTAACAATTCTCGGAGCAAAAACAGACAGTTCCTTACGTGACTGCGGAATTATAGCTTTAATTTTTTCCAAAATCAAAAACCTTGATTCCCTGGCAAGCTGTAAAACCTCTTTAAACATATCTATTTCTAAACCGTCAATTTTTAAATCCATCTGCAATGTAGTAATACCATCTTTAGTCCCCGCAACCTTAAAATCCATATCTCCAAAATGATCTTCAAGCCCATTTAAATCATTTAATAAAACATGGTTGTCGCCTTCTTTGACCAAACCTATAGCAATTCCTGCTACAGGTTCTTTTATCGGAACGCCTGCATCCATCAAAGCCAACGTTGCCGCACATACTGTAGCCATACTGGAAGAACCGTTAGATTCAAGAATTTCAGAAACTACACGTACAGTATAAGGAAACTGTTCTTTAGAAGGTAAAACCGCCTTTAAAGCCTTTCCTGCTAAAGCGCCATGACCGATTTCACGCCTTCCCGGACCTCTTACGGGTCTAGTCTCGCCAACACTAAAAGGAGGAAAATTATAATGCAACATAAAAGACCTATAGCTTTCACCCTCTAAAGCCTCAATCATCTGCTCATCTTCACCGGTTCCTAAGGTAGTAACAGAAAGACTCTGCGTCTGACCCCTGGTAAACAAACCTGAACCGTGCGTACGGGGCAAAAGACCAACTTCTCCGCTTATCGGTCTTATATCCTTTTTACTCCTACCATCAATTCTTTTCTGATCTTTTAAAATATAACTTCTTACCTCTTGTTTTTCAAGCTCAACAAGACTATCTTTAATCATCTGAGAGGTAATCTCTTCAGAAATAAGCTTTTCTCCTATCTCTTTATCTAAAACATCCAATGCCTCTTCTCTTTGCTCTTTATCAGGAAGCTGCATAATGTCCTTTAAGCGCTTAAGAGAAAGTTCCTTTATCTTATTCAATAACCCTTCATCAATAGTCTTTAACTGCGGTTCTATTTTATTTTTTCCGCATTTATCAACTATATCCAGCTGCAACTTAATAAGTTCATGAAGTTTTTCATAACCGAATTTTATAGCCTCAAAATACTTTTCCTCTGAAATTTCTTTACTGCACGATTCAAGCATTATAGGACCATTGCCACATCCGGCAACCACTAAATCAAGCTCGCTTTTTTCTCTTTCTTCATAAGTAGGGTTAAGTATAAATTTATCATCCAATAAACATACCCTGCAAGCTCCCAAGGGACCTTTAAAAGGAATCTCGGAAATACTTAAAGCAGTTGAAGCACCAACAATTGCCAGAACATCAGGATCATTCTTTCCATCGCTGGAAAGCACTAAAGACATAATCTGAACTTCATTTCTGAAACCTTTAGGAAATAACGGTCTTATGGGACGATCAATCAAACGAGCAGTAAGAATCTCGCCCTCGGTTGGCCTTCCTTCGCGCTTAAAAAAACCTCCGGGGATTCGACCTGCGGCATAGGTTTTTTCCTGATACTCAACCGTCAGAGGAAAGAAATTTAAATTTTCTTTAGGCTGTTTGGACATACAAGCAGTAACCAAAACAATCGTACCTCCACAAGTTACTGTAACAGCGCCATTAGCCTGCTTGGCAATCTTCCCGGTTTCAATAATCAAATCTTCATGACCAAATTGTAATTGGAATTTTAAAGGGTCCATTTTGAAACTACTTTCTAAGATTTAGTTTTTGGATGAGATCTTGATATTTCTTAAGATCGATTCTCTTAAGATAATCAAGTAAACGTCGGCGCTTGCCAACCATTGTCAAGAGCCCACGGCGTGAATGGTGGTCTTTTTTATGCTCTTTAAAATGCCCACTCAAAGAATTGATTCGTTCGGTCAGAATAGCAATCTGCACCTCTGCAGAACCAGTATCTTTAGTATGTGTTTTAAAATCGTTTATCAGCTGTTGTTTTTTGTCTTTTGAAATCACTAGTTCTCTCCTCCTTAATTGCGAAAACAGTATACTATTATTATCAAACCAAGTCAAGTTTTAGTTAATTAAATTTACTACAGAAGAGAAAAACTTAAACTTACTAACTTTGCCAAATCTCTACCCTATTCTTACCTAACGATTTAGCCTTATACATAGCCTGATCCGCTTTCTCTAACAACTGAAGTCTGTCTTCGCCGAAAATCAACTGAGCCACTCCTATGCTAATCGTTACCTTAAGATCCACCTGCTCTTTTTTCTCAGTCTGCGCATCAAACAAAAAACTACTTTCTTCCACTAAACTTCTTATTGTTTCGGCTGCACGCTTTGCTCCTTCTATGCTCGTTGCCGGAAGAATCACCACAAATTCTTCTCCTCCATAACGAGCTACAAGATCGCTTTTTCTTATACGCTTACCAAAAATAACGGAAACAGATTTCAATACCAAATCTCCAGCTCTGTGACCGTAACTGTCGTTAATTCTTTTAAAATCATCAATATCTATCATCAAAATAGATAAAAAACTGTTATATCTATTAGCCTGATTAACACTTTTAACCAAATAATTATCAAAGAAATTCCTATTGTAAAGCGAAGTAAGGCTATCTGTTATAGCCCGCTTATAAAGTATGGCATTTTCTATTGAAATCCCAGCTTGCCTAACTATCAGCTCCAAAACTTTTAAATCCTCCCTATTTGCAATTCCACTTACAAGTCTATTTTCCAAATAAATCACACCTAATAAATCTTCTCTAGCTATAATCGGAAGGCAAACTATAGAACGAAGGCCATACTTAATAACGCTAAACTCTTGCCTTAGGCCATCTTCCTTGCTTGCATCATCAATAACGATAGACTGTTTTTCCCTAATGACTCTTTCAATTATACCTCTACTGGTATTAAACATATCTGTTTCAACTTCATTGCGTGAGATATTGCGGGCTACTCTTACTTCAAGCTGCGGAGTATCTTCAGTTTCCTCACGATACAATAAAATAACCCCCCTCTCAGCACCCACAAGCTGTATTGCCTTATCCATTATTTTCTCTAAAAGTTCATCTAAATCAAGTATAGAACTTATATAACGGCTGGTATCTATTACCGTGGTCATCTCTCTAGCAAGCTTTAAGCGATCTCTGGACGTTTGTTTTTTTTGTACCTCGATTTCATATCCTAAAAGACCTGCACACTTCTGCATATAAGCAAAAGCAGAAATATCATGAAATATATCATAAGCGCTTTTATATTTTTCTTTAGCCAAATCTTTTTCATTAATAGAATCCAAAAACCTTCCATTCTCATAAAAAGCCTTGGCAACTTCGTAATTTCTGCCGATTCTTCTTGCATGTTCTATACTTCTTCCAAAAAAGCTTTCTGCCTTATGCGTATTTCCAGTAAAAGCGTAATATTTGGCCGTAACGCGCAACGACCATGCATAGTGACAAGACCAAGCTTTTGTCTGCTTCAAGGCAAATAAACAAGCAGTTTTAATCTTTTTCAAAAAGTGCTTCCTATCGTCTTCAAACATATTCAAACTATCAGCTTTATATTTTTCAATATACGCATCGGCAAGACAAGGATATAAATAAATAGTGTAATTTTTCAAAAAGGTATTTTTCTCAAATAGCTTCTTTGATCTTTCCAAATATTTTACAGCGCTATCATAGTTGCCCTTTTCCATCTCTAAATTACCCAAATTAGCAAGCGCAAAACAAGTAATGAACCAAATCTTTTCCTTTTCACTTATTAAAAGTGCAATCTTACCTAATTCATCTGCCTTTTCAAACTTACCCCATTCAGTATAAATTAAACAAAGCCAACCATTACCATCAGATATCGCATATTTATCATCTAATCTTTTTGCCGTTTCAATAAAGCTGGAGAAAACTTGATTTGCCTGTTCATACTGCGCCTGAAAATAATAGTTATGCCCAAGCCCCTGCCTAACCATATCCAATTCCCAAACATCTCCCATTCTTTCAAACTTTTCGCGTGATTCCTGAAAAGCTCTTATACTCTCTGAAAACCTAGCCTGCCACTGCATACAATAACCCAAATACTGGTAAGACTGGGCAACGCCCCATTGGTCATCCAGGTCCTTTCTGATTTTAAGCTCGATTTCATGATATTTACTTGAAAGCTTAAATAAAGAAGCCGCCATACTTAAAGAAGCGCAAGCCATTACGGCAAAACTTAATTCTTTTGATTTACCAACTTTAAAATTTCCAATATTTACCGCTCTTAGAACAGTACGTGTAAACTTTCTTATATCACTCAATATATAAACCCAGGCCTGAATTCTATAAAAATTCATTATTTCTTTGTACTTCGTTTTTTCTTTCTGTCTTGAAAAGGATATAAAACATCTAGGAAAGATGCAATAAAAAACATGAACTAAAAGTTCATGAAACAAAGAAATACTTATTGCAGAATTAGATCTTGGTAAATGCTCGCCTAAAAGCCTTAAACCTTCAAACATGGCCTTTTCACAATTAACCCATTCTCCCTTTTTTAAATATGCAGTCTGGATCTTTCTATATAACCTAGCCTTATCCAAATTTGTTTTTTCTAAATCTATAATTTCTTTGCATATTTTTATTGCCTGGTCATTATTGCCCGTAGTAAGATTAACATCCGCTAAACCTTCATTGGCCCTTAGCCATCTTGAATCTGATTTTTTATAATTTTTACTTAATACATCCAAAACAACCTGATAATACCTAATTGCCTCTTTGTTAGCATAACTTTCTTTTGCTTTTTCAGCAGCGGGCAAACCATATTCTAAAATCTTTTCATTTACTCCAGCTTCAATATAATGGTGCGCTAATTCAAATAATACCTCTTGCTCTTTACTATTAAATTTCTTCTCTATTACCTCAGCTATTGCTAAATGATATTTTTTCCTTTGGATCTCATTGAGCTTGCTATAAAAAGCCTCTCTTACCTCATCATGAACAAAAGCTACTTCTCCAGGATTTAAGCCCTTTTCCAAAAACTGCTTATTAATCGCATCATCAATAAAAACGATAATTTTTTCTTTATCTTCCTTTATAAGATTATAAAGCATATCCAGATAAAAACGCTTACCGACTAAGGCTGCTACGCTTAAGAGATTATTTTCTCCTTCAGACAATTCCTTTGCTCTTAAAAGAATAATATCAACAATATCAACTGAAACAGGAAGTTGATTTATCTGACCCCAATCTTCTTCCCAAAAACCCTGCATCCAGACAAGAGCTTTTCTTTCAACCAATTCTCTGATAATCGTCAAACTGAAAAAAGGATTACCCCGAGATTTCTCCATGATATAACGCGTCAACATTTTGGCTTTATCTTCAGATTCTCCCAGGATTTTAGCTACAAATCTATTCATTCTCTCATAATTAAATAAATCTAGCTTGATATCTTCTAACGGCAAACTAAAATTTTTTGCCTTTCTTTTTATTTTACTGAGACTATGATTATCGGCTACTTCGTTATCACGATATGTACCGATTAAAAAAAGATTGTAATCGGAAATAATGTTTAAGATCTCTTCCAATATATTTAAACTGCCTTCATCTGCCCACTGAAGATCATCTATAAATATAGCAAATGACTTATCTTTTTCAACAAGACTACAAATAAACCTGGCACAAACCATGGTAAAACGTTTGTTTTCCTTATCCGAATCAAGATGAACCACCTCGGGAACTTCGCCGATAATCTGCTTTATATTGGCGTTAAGTTTTACCAACAAAGCTCTCAAGTCGGCAAATAAATCAATTATTCTTTTCTTTTCTCTATCTACTGCCGAATCACCTTGTCTTTTTACAGAAACTATATATTCATCGACTATATCCCTAAATGGCTGGTAAGGAAACTTATTTTCCTGCATGATACATCTACCAACCAAAAACTGAACATCATGCTCATAAATAACCTCACGCATCTCCTCTACAAGTCTTGTCTTACCGATACCTGCCTCACCGCCAATAAGACAAACCTTGCCGGAAAAATTCATTGCTTTGTTAAAAAGCTTAAGAATCCGATTAAATTCCCTGTCTCTACCTATAAGTCTTACCCGATATGTAAGTTTTAACTTCTGGTCCTTCGCGCCAATAGCAAAATCCCTATCACCTTTTGAAAAAAGCTCCAAATCATGAAGTAACCCAATAGCACTCTGATACCTCAAATCAGGTTCCTTCTCAAGAAGTTTCATAATAATCTTCTCTAAAATATTAGGGATATTGTGGTTTATTTGTATGGGGCTCTTGGGAACCAAAGCAACCTGCTGATGTATAATTTCACTTACCGAATCCCCCTTAAAAGGAAGCTCCTCTGCCAAAAGACGGTAAAATACTATCCCTAAAGAATAAAGATCACTGCTTTCATAAATGGGCTTATTTATGATTCCGGTTAATTCAGGGGACATATAGCCAAATGTACCTATTATTTCAGCACTATCTTTTATCTGACCTAATTCCATAACTAGAGCCAAGCCAAAATCAACCAATTTTACATTTCCGTTATCTTTATCCAAGATTATATTGCCCGGTTTCATATCTCTATGCAATAAACCCTTGGAATGAACATAATTTAAAGCCTGGCATATCTGTTTTATTACAAAAACACTTTTTTCTATACCAAAAACTTCTCCTCGGCTTAATAAGTCATGCAAACTCTCCCCATTAACTAATTCCATAACAATATAAGGGTTATTCTCATATTCACCTACGGAAAACAACTTAGCTATATTAGGATGAGAAAACTTACCTATAGCCTCGATTTCTTTCTTAAATCTTATTCTTTCTTCTAGATATGAGGATATTCGGGAAGGTTTAAGGAATTTAATAGCGACTTCTCTATCTCCGGGGATATCTTTTGCTTTAAAAACAACAGACATACCACCTTCTCCAAGTCGCTCAAGAAGCAAATAATCACTACCGATTTTTTGTCCTGATTTAAAGTCTAATTCCATATAGATTAATATTGTTATAAGTATTTTACTTCAAAGAAAAACCCTTTACAATATATATAAATTGCAAAGGACTATATTTTATGATTAATTTTCTTCAGACATTATTACCCTTAACTAAAAAATATAAAGAAACCAACAACAAGATAGCCTGAAATTCCATTCCTCCTGATAGATGGTTAGCCGTAGGTATAAATGACCACTAACCTCTGTGTATCAAGAAAATGACTCCGGACATTATAATAATTATAACCAAACTCCCAACCCGAGTAATCCAACCCTTAAAAAAACATCCTGAAATTATAAATACAGCTACTAAAATTTCTGCTATCGCCAGAATTAAAACAGCAATTGAAGGCCACTTAAACATAGTTGCAATAGCTTCTATTCTGGGGAATTTAACAATTCCATGAAAAAAACACTAGCCAGAGCTAAACGTAACAACCAGTGTGCAAGGCCTTGCATAATGCACCTTTCTTCCCCTTAGGACGACTATTTCTTTAATGCATAACCACAGATAGAATTATATGCACAGTAATTACAGGCCATATAACTTGGTTGAGCATTAAAAAAGGCCTTTCTTATTCCGAAAGAAACCTGATCTATTTTTTCCTTTAGCTTTTCGCAATCTTTTTGTCTAACAACATGTGTTCCAATAAGGCCGGATTCTAAAAAATAAAGCTGAACTTGTGCCGGCATGATACCAAATATATTTTCATAAGCCATAAAATATAAAACAAGCTGCATGCTTTTTTTTGTCCGCTTATCTGCTTCCTCCTGTTTTTTCAACTCCGATGTCTTATAATCCATTATTACAATATCTTCTTGTTGTTTATCGACTCTATCGAAACGGCCTAAGATTTTATTATTTCCAAAAATAAAAGAAAAATCTTTTTCTATAAAAAGTGGAATTCTATTATCACTTTGCTCATTCTCAAAAAAATTGCCTAAAGCATTTTTACCGACTTCAAAACGCTGAGTTTGATGTTTCTTATCTAAAAAACCTTTGGGATTAAAACTCTGCGCAAAAACATCTATAAGCTCTTCTCGGGTCATTTTTAAGCCAGAAATCTTATTTTGAAAATATTTCGTTACTGCATTATGCATTGCCCTGCCGTATATGACAGTATGATGTTCCATGATAGGAACTCTTAAAATATGAATATACTTATATTTCAAAGGACAGGTAAGATAATCGTCTATCTGATAAAAACTTAAGCTAAGCAGGCTATCCTTATCGATTTCCTTAACACCTTTTAACCTGCTTTTATCAAAATGAGCAAAACGGTTTATAGCTTCAATCGAACTTTTTGTTTTTCTGTTTTCTGAAATATCTACATGACCTAAAGCTTCAATCACGAATTGACTTAAGCGTCTCGATTGTTTACCACCGTAATCATCGGCAGAGGTCAAAAATAGATTCTCTTTTGCACGCGTCAAAGCAACATAAAATAACCTTCTTTCTTCCTGAGTATGAAAATCTCCTTGGGGCAATACCTCTTTTATCAGTTCAACCGGCAGTTCAATAGTTTCTTTCCTGTGCCTAACAGGAAATTTACCAACAACTAAACTTACCAAAAAAACCACTCTAAACTCCAGCCCTTTTGCCTTATGGATAGTCAAAATATTAACCAAATCATCATTAATATCGCTCTGTGCTGTCTGCGGATCGTCTCCGGCATCTATCAATAAATCTATATAGCTAACAAAATTCAATACGCGTGAATCTTTTGCCACCATCTCAAAATTACGCACAATATTAAAAAACTTAGCGATATTCTGAATATTCTCTTCCTTTTCCGAACCAATATCATTAGTAAGAAGCTTCAGCCATCCGCTATCAGTTAAAAAAGAATACAAAACCCTACCTACGGACTCATCGCGGGATAAATCTATGAATTTATTCAAATCATCAATAAGTTTTGAGGTTTTATCTAAAAATTCTGGAGATAAATCGCTAAGCTCAGTTATTGAATCAAGTTTATTAAATACTTCGTAAAGAGCCCTATTACTCCTTTTTGAATAATGCATACATCGACTTAAATCAGTAGGCATAAGACTATATACATGACTACTGGCCAAATAATAAAGGCTCAGAGACTGAAAAGGATTTGCTACTACCCTTAGAAAATGCAGACATAGTTTTATCTCTTTTCTAGAATACAAGCCTTGAGAGCCGCTGAACTGCCAGGGAATGCCTAGCATATTCAAAGCCTGCAAAAACGGCTGGGCGTCTGAATTAGATCTAACAAGAATTGCAAAATCGCCGTATTTAAACGCTTTTGACTTAACTTTTTCCTTAATCAAATCAGCAATCCAATCAGCCTCTTCATTAACGGAATAAAAATGCCTGTATTCAGGTGCACCACCCTTCTTACTTAAAGCAACTAATTTCTTATCTATACCGCTTTTTACCTCAAAACGCTCGGGGTTGTTGAACTGAATAAGTCTATAGGCGCTATTTAAAATATCCTGGTTTGAACGGTAATTCTGGATTAGGCTGATTTGCTCTGCATTAGGAAAAACCTGCATAAAATTCAAAACATTGCTGTAAGCTGCGCCCCTCCAGCGATAAATACACTGATCATCATCAGCAACAACAGTAACATTCTTCCTGGTACCGGTGAGAAGTTTTACTATCTGAAACTGGGCAAAATTAGTATCCTGAAACTCATCTACTAAAATATACTTAAACTGATCCTGATATTTTTTTAAAACCCTTGGATGCTCTCTTAAAAGTTTAAGCGCTAAATAAAACTGGTTTCCGAAATCAATAACGCCGTTATTTTTAATAAGTTCCTGGTACTTGGAATATGAAGCAGCCAGCTCTAAATGCAGAATCAATTCTTCTTTTAAAGCTTCATCTGAAGGCGAAGATCTAACCTTTACAGATAAATCATTAACAAAATTACAATAATCCTGTGTTGAGATATCTTCATCTTTCGCTCTGGAAAAAAGAGAAATCAAAGCATCGATAAAACGTGTAGGATCCGCTAAAGGTTTAAAATAATTTAAATCAAACTCAGACAGATGTTCTTTGAAAAAAACTGCACTTTCAGCTTTCGTCATTACTTTAAAATCAGAACTAAGCCCTGCTGTTAAAGCATTATCCCTAAGAATTCTATCACCAAAAGCATGAAATGTATGAATCCATATATCTACATACCCGTAAGGAACTAAAACATCAACGCGCTCAAGCATCTGCAAAGCTGCTTTGTCAGTAAAAGTAAGTGCTAATATCTCATCAGTTCTGGCCAGACCTTCTGAAATAAGCCAAGCAATCCTTTCAGTAATAACGGTTGTTTTGCCGGTACCGGCCCCAGCAATAATCAAACAAGGCCCATCTCTATATGTAATGGCCTGCTTCTGCTGCGAGTTATAATTCTTTAAACTACCGTTTGTCCTATTGTTCATTAATGATACTTTCTAAATCTACTTCCATAAAACGCTCCATCAGGTATCCATCCTGCATAAAATCTATGATTTTAGGATCAGCGATTATCTTCAGCAAATCTTTTTTCTTTATCGCCTCTATCAATTCTTTATCTCTAGCAATTGCCTGAATTTTCTTATGGTTAAAAACCGGCTGTAACTCTTTGGCATCCTTAAGCCTGGCAGTCAAATCCTTATCTGACATTAACTGCGCTGCATATTTAATCTTTTTAACTAAAGGATCTTCCTTAAAGAGGTAATTTTGAAGATAAACTTCGTAGGCCTTAGAATCTTCAACCATAAAATGAATCTCTTCTGCGTAGGGCAAACTTCTAGGAATAAGATCAATTACCGTAAAAGTTAAAAAAACCGCAACTATTCCCCAGGCTAAACCTAAAACACAACCAAAAAACCTGCTCAAGAATAAATGCTGTTGCTTTTTCTTGTTTTTAAAACCAAAAAATAGACCTTTGGCAATAAACGGTAGAACTATAGTTAAAGCTATTAACAGAAAAAATGTCTTAAGCGGATTGTGAAAAGACTGGTAAAAAATAAAACATATTGTAAATGCTGTAAGCAAAGCAATCAATTCTACAAAAAGCCGTAAGAAACCCTTCTTGATACCCATAATTATATAAAAAGATATCAACAATATTACCATCATATCAATCATAACAAACTACCTCCTTCAAATAGCTATTATACTTCTTAAATCGCATAACACAAAATAATTTCCAAAAACAAGCTAAATTAAATCTTGCCAATAGAGCATAATTGATTTATACTAAATACCCGATGAATAACAAGTTATGCATATTCACCAACAACGATGGAACTTTTGCTTGTAAAGACCTATCTAACTTCCAGGAGGCATATTTTCCTCTTGCGAACCAAAAAGGCTTAAAAAGCTCTATAACTGCACAGCTAAAAGGAGATATCAAGCTTTCAAACGATAAGTTTCTCACCTCTCCTGTTTCAACCACAGATATAAAAAATAGCAAAATGAGCCGTAATTTCTGGGTATATGTACATAACACGAAAAAGGCTTGGTCTGCCAGCGGCGTATCCAGTCTACCTGAAAAAAAATATGATAAGAAAACTCTGGAAGCTGGACTATTATGGCATAAAGTAAAAGTTACGAACAAAAAAATTGGCCTTGAGTCTGAAATTACTAATTTTGTTCCAGCTGATAACGAAACGCTGGAAATAATGACAATTAAACTAAAAAATATCTCCAGGAAAAAAGTAAAAATAACTGCAACTAGTGCAATCCCTCTTTATGGCAGAAGCGCTGAGAATATACATGACCACAGACACGTCACCAGCCTCTTAAACCGTATATATCCAACTAACTCCGGCATAGTGCTAAAACCAACTATGGTGTTTGATGAAAAAAGTCATAGACTTAATAAAACTGTTTACTTCTGCTTTGGCTTTGATTCAAACGGTAATAAACCAACTCAGATATTGCCAGATTTAGAAAGTTTTATCGGCAAAACTTCAGACTTAGAAGCTCCTGAAGCGATAATCAATAATTCTAAACCTGAAATAAATAACATCCAAGGTAAAGATGCTATCGGTGCATTAAGATTCAAAACAAAAACACTATCCCCCTTACAAAGCCAGACTTACATTATCCTATTAGGCATAAACGACAAAGATTACTCTTTAAATAGAATAACAAAAAAATATAATACGTTAAAGAAAATTAACTCTGCCCAAGAGAAAAATAAACTATACTGGAAAAAAATCTCCAATATAGAATTTGATTTAGGAGAACCTAGACTAAACAACTGGCTGAAATGGGTAAATGTTCAACCGATTTTAAGAAAAACATTCGGCTGTTCCTTCCTGCCCCACTTCGATTATGGTAAAGGTAACAGAGGCTGGCGAGATATCTGGCAGGATTATCTTAATTTAATAATAAATAATTCCTGCAATAAAAACAATCTGCGTAGCTTCATCATAAACAGCCTATGCGGAGTGAGGATTGACGGAACCAATGCAACCATAGTTGCAGAAAACAACAAAACATTTATCAGCGACCGTAATTCTATACCTAGAGTATGGATGGATCATGGTATATGGCCCTTTTTCACAATTCAGCTTTATCTAAACTACACCGATGATACAAAAATACTTTTTTCTCAAATTCCTTATTTTAACGACGGAATATTAAAAAGGGCAAAACTAATAAATCCTAACCCAAATTTTAAGAAAAAACTTCTTGATAAAAATAACCGTGTCCATAAAGCAAGTCTTCTGGAGCATATTATGCTGCAGCATTTAGTCCAATTCTTCAATGTGGGAAAGCACAATAATATTAGGCTTGAAGACGCGGACTGGAATGATGGATTAGATATGGCTTCTGAGAAAGGAGAAAGCGTTGCCTTCTCAAGTTTTTACGCCGAAAATCTTAAACAAATCTCAGAACTTCTTAAATACTTGAATGAATCTAAACATATCAAGAGTATAAAGCTGACAAAGGAAATTCTGCCTCTTTTTGATACTTTATCCAATCCAATAAACTATAATAGGGTGCATTATAAAATAAGCTTATTAGATAAATATTTTTGGTCAACCAAAGAAAAGGTTTCCGGAACAAAAGTAGATATTCCCATTGAAAAGATTATAAGCGATCTTAAGAAAAAATCTATTTGGATAAAAAAACATATTAAAAATAATGAGTTTTTAAAAATAGACAGCAACACGCACTTCTTTAACGGATACTACGATAATAGATCCAAGCGTGTCGAGGGGAAAAACGGGTCAAAAATAAACATAATGCTACAATCCCAGGTTTTTCCACTGATGAACGGATTAACCGATAAAAAAGAAACACTGAAAGTCCTGCATACTGTGGATAAATATCTTGGGCATAAGAAAACTAAAACCTATAGGCTCAATACGGATTTCCTTGAGCCTCAAATAAACCTGGGAAGAGCTTTTTCCTTCTCTTACGGCGATAAAGAAAATGGTTCTATTTTCAGCCATATGAACGTAATGTTTGCTTATGCCTTATTAAAAAATTCTTTAAACGATAAAGCTTGGGACATACTTAATGGACTCTATACTTTAAGCACAGACTACGAAACAAGTAAAACGTTTCCCAACCTGCCTGAATACTTCAATTTAGAAAATAGAGGTCTCTACAGTTACCTTACAGGTTCTGCCAGTTGGTTTATATTTGTTTTATTAACTGAAATTTTTGGCATTAAGGGAGATTTTTCCAATCTCTTAATACAACCTAAACTTTGCAAAAAAATATTTATGAATAAATCGATTGGAGTAAACTTCAAGTTTCTTAATAAATCAGTTGAATTGAACTATCTGGATAAATCTGGCAAGAAATTCAAAAATGAAATATCAAACATAATTATAAAACCAAAAGTCAGTTTTATAAAAAAAGAAAATACAATAATTATAAAAAAAACTGCCTTAAAAAGACTGCCTCAGCATATCAAAATTAATATTTCCATCCGCTAAAGATAAAAAAAAATCCCAACTATTAAGATTGGGCATAATAAACCGAAACGAACAATCAATTACTTATAATAATCAAGACCTCTTTCCAAATACTGCTCGTCTATTCTCTTAGGCTGGAAAAACTTACTTGTAAAACGCTTTGCCTTATTAGCGTCAAAACATTTACAACAATAGACATCAACAGAAATAAAATTCTTGGGAGTTAAAGTGTGTATTACAATGGAGCTCTCAATAAGAGGAACCCATCCGGAAAGTCCTGCCTTATCCGGAAACCGCGTTTCGTCACTTCTGAAGATACTAGGTGGAGCCTGTTTTTCCATACCTAAATACGGCACTATCTCATCCAAATATTTATAACATAAATCTAAATCATCACAAGCGCCGGGTTTACAACCATAAAGATCCAATAACAGCTGAAATCCAAAAGGCAGATACTTCTTATTTATGCCTAACTTTACTTTATCTGAAACCAATTTTATATTCATATTTTATCTTCCACTTTTATTATATAAACTAACTAGTTTTTGTCAAGTATATTTCTTTTTTTTAGCCTATTATTAACCCTCTAATAACTAGCCTTTCCCCTTTAGCGTTCTTTGCTTCCGGATATCCATGAACAATAAAAAACAGCTAGTTCTAAATCGTTTAATAAACCCAGATATCTAAAAAAATCTTTTTTTTCGCTTCGATATCTGCCCCAACCAACATAAATCTATTTTTAAACTTTTGTGCTGAACACCTGGATTTAATTAATCTCAAAATTTGCATTACTTTCTAATAATGCCTCCGGAAAAAATTACTTTCAAAGCATCGGTAACACTAATATCTAAAAATTTTAATTCTTCTCTCGGAAAAAATAAAACATACCCTGTTAATGGCCCCGGAGAACTAGGAATAAAAATGGAAACCAGATCTTTTCCGACTTCATTTAGAAAAGTCTGTGTATTGTCATTTGTAAGAAAACCAATCGACCAAATTCCTTTTCTGGGGTACTCAACTAAAACAACCTTTTTAAACTTAGATTCTTGCTGCTGTAACAAAAAAGATACTATCTGTTTAAAAGCAGGATATATCTTGTTTACAAATGGCAGACTCTTAAACCATTTCTCAAAAAAAAGAAACATTCTTCTACCAATTAATATATTGGCTACAAAACCAACCAAAAATATAAAAATAAAGAAAATTATAAAACCAAGGCCAGGAATATAAAACCCAAGCTGACTTCTAATATAGCTATTTATAAACCTACCTGTTAGATTATCGATAAACTGAAATATTATAACTAAAACATAGATAGTCAAAAAAACCGGCACTACAGCCAACAAACCGGTTAGAAAATGTTTTCTCAGTGTATTTTTCATATTAAACCTTTCTTTTAGACTGCTCTACCTGATGAGAGAGTAACTTCTTTTACCTTACCTATCAAATTCGATTCAAGTAATTCTTCGATTGAAACCGGCAACAATAAAGACCAATTTTTCGAATTGATAGTTCCGGGGATATTAAACCTGTTATTATATGAATCATCTTTTAATATACCTATCATATATAATATATCAATAATTGATTGGATGCAAAAAATACATCTCGCCTCCATATTCTTTTTATAGGCTCCAAAAATAATACTTTGAGAACATTTTTCCTGATAAGGAATCTGCAGCTTAAACTGCGTCAATAATTTATCCTTTTCCTTAAAAGTATCCAGGTACATATTCATAATTTGATACAAATACTTTACGGGTTGTGATAAATATTCAGATAATTTCTTTACCGAATCCACAGAATCAAGCCAACGAAGCCTTCCGTAACTAGACAAATCTCGCGAAAACAATTTCTCTTTAATATTAGAAAAGTTTATATTTTTCTCTAAACAAAATCTCTCAAAAATACTTTCGTCTATAGTTCCGGCTTCAAATTCCCACCAGCCAAACCAATTGGTTGTATCATGCGTAGAAAGCATGGCAACTGAAATCTCCCTGTAATCAGAAGGACTTATGAAATCATGCGAATCAAACCAATTCTTCATCCAACGCTGTATATCGTTGCCTGGAATACCTAGTTCTTTTAATATATCCGCACATCCTTCCGGTACTGTGCCTAAATCCTCTGCACAAATAAGCATATCTGTTGAAGCAAGCATAGCAGAAAGAATATCTTTGCCATGCTTTAGCCAAATAAATTCATCCTCTGGGTCGAAAAAACCATTCATTCCTTGATTTTCTAAAGGTTCCTCAAAAGGAATGCTCCATATTCTAAATAAACCCACAACATGATCAAGCCTTACCATATCGTAGAAGTTTTCGGCATAAGCAAGTCTTTCCTTTATAAAACCATATCCATCTCTTGCGATATTTTCCCAATTATAAGTAGGCATACCCCAACGCTGTCCCTTAGCACAATACATATCCACAGGCGCACCAGCTGATAAATGTAATTTAAAAAAATCTCTTTTTGCCCATACTTCTGCACTATCGCGTGAAACCAATATAGGCAAATCTCCTTTTATATAAACACCTCTTTTATTGGCATATTCTTTTGAGCTCTTAAACTGACGATAGAGCTGCCATTGTACCCATACCTGAAATTCCAAACCAATTTTGTTTTCAATTTTAAATTTTTCTAAGGCAGAGTGTTCTCTATCCTTAAACGGTTGCTGCCATTTATGCCAAGCAAGCCCTTTATGAAAATCCTTCAATACCTTAAACAAACAAAAATCTTCAACCCAATAAGAATTATCTTCTTTAAACTGCTCGAATTCAGCAGAAGAAACATTCTTCTGCTCTTCAAATATCAACTTTAAAAACTTTAATTTTAAATCCTTAACTTTATAATCTAAATGAGTGGTTCTATCAGGCAATTGTTTCTTAAGCTTATCAATATATAGTTTCAGATCGATATTCTTACCCACAAATAATTCCCTAAAGCTAACATAAGCCGGTTCCAGGGCAAAAGAACTTAATGAATCATAAGGACAAAAATCCATACCCAATTCGTTCATCGGTAAAAGCTGAACTATTGAATTCCTACAAAGACAGACAAAATCCACAACCAACCTAAGATCTGAAAAGTCACCTATTCCTAAGCTATCTTTAGAATAAACGCAAAAAAGCGGAATAAGCATACCGGAGCGCCTATTTGTACCAATTCTCTTCCATTTCTCTTTAGATAAACTACTTAAAATATCATTCATAATTAAAAGAAAAACTTTACGCTTAAACTTACCCCTGCCATAAACCAACAATAATATCCGAATCGATAAAACTGTGAATTCTCAACAAATTTCACTACGATCTTTAAGGCAATGATGCTGGCGATTAAACTTGCGAAGAATCCTAAAACAGTAGGAAATACCAAAACGTTATCAATGGCAACTATTTCCTTATACTCCAAAAGAGTTGCCCCTAAAATTGCAATCGCACCCAACATAAACGAGAATTCAACAGCCTCTTTTCTTTGAAGCCTGTGTAAAAGGCCTACTGAAATTGTTGCTCCTGAACGTGAAACACCGGGGAATAAAGCCAGTGCCTGCGCTATTCCTATTAAAATAGCAGAAATTAAATTTATGTCTTTTTTGGGACGAGAAAACTTAGTAGAATAAATAATACAACCAGTTAAAAGAAAAAATAACCAAATAAAGTCTAAATCATTAAATAATGAACCGATATATTGCTTTAAGACCAAATAAAGCAGCATCGTTGGTATGCTGGCAATAAACAAAAATAGAATTTTTCTTACAGTTAAAGATAGAAACCTTTTTCTAAAAACCAACAGAATCGCAATTAGACTTGCAAAATGAACAATAATATCAAAAAAAAGCATTTCTTTAAGATTAAAAATATTCTGAATCAAAACCAGATGACCGGAGCTGCTTATTGGAAGAAATTCACTCACTCCCTGCGCTAAACCCAATAAAATAAATTTTAAGTTCATAACCTCTCTCTAGATTAATTACTTTTTATAAATTCTTTCATCTCGTTAGGTAAACCGATCTCTAAACTAATCATTTTCTTATTTACTGGATGCTTAAAAGCTAATTTATAAGCATGAAGCGCCAGCCTTTTAAACCTAAGATCATAATCCTTAGCAAAAATAAATTTACGCTCTCCTACTATAGGATGGTATATCTTCTTACAATGTATCCTCAGCTGATTCTTTCTGCCAGTCAAAGGAATAAGTTCAACTATAGCAAACTTTTTCTTTTGAAATTTCACTTTTACTATCGAAATGCTCTCTTTACCATCAATTTTATCGTTTATACTTATCCTGCTTTTTTTTAAGCTGCCATGTAAGAAAGCGACGTAACTTTTCTTTATTTGTCGTTTTCTAAATAGATTCATCAATTGATCACGTATTTCTTTTCCCTTAGCATAGAGTATCAACCCCGAGGTCTGTTTATCGAGCCTATGGCAAGGATAATACTTTTCACAAGAACTTCGTTCAAGCTCTTTATTTATAATATCAGTCAAAGAACGCTCTTTATTATTTGCGTTTACGATTAAATCAGCTGGCTTATAAAAAACAGCCATATACCTATCTTCAAAAACTATTTTTATTGTTTTCAACATTCTATAAAAAAAGCCTGTTTAATCAGGCTGTAGTTAACAATCATATTTAATAGAATATTTAAACACCAGTTATAAAGCGATTATAGCGATTGAATTTTTATCTGCCATCTTAACACATGAATCTTTATCCAATATAATAGTTTTCTCAGCTTCAACTGCTAAGCAAGTCGCCTTTATACGAATCAGATTCTTAATAGTTTTTAAACCGACCAAAGGAATATCAAAACGCATATCCTGATTAGGCTTATTTGTCTTTACGATAATGCATCCTCTCCCGGCAATACGACCAGCACGCATTATAGTCCGATCAGACCCCTCTATTGCCTCAACGGCAACAACAACCTTATTCTTAATCACTACTGTCTGTCCTATATCTACCGAACCTATTGTCTTGGCAATATTAAAACCAAATTCAATATCATTTTTTTCCGAATTCGTTGGCTGTCTACTAGTCAATACTCCTTTTTTCGGAATATAATCTTCAAGAAACATACGAGAGTCTTGCAGATTGATATTATTATTCTGCAGCAAATCTGCTATTGCACCGAATACGGTATCAGCTCTTTTATCCTTTAAAGAGGAAAGAAAACTTGATAACTGACTATTTTCAGTGGCTGTTTTGCTAAAAAGCTTGAGAGGATTGATTTGCCCTGCCATAACAACTCTTGTAATACCTTCAGATTTGAAAATATCGACAAGTTTTAAATACTCAGCAATATTCAACCAGAATATTCTATCCACGATTTTTTTTATTGAAGATGATGTTTCTTGCTTGACGGCAACACAGATAATATCGACATTGTGATTTTTTGCTGATTCAGCAAATAGTATGGGGAAACGACCATTACCGGCGATTAAACCGATTCTTACTCTTTTTTGGACCGACATAAGCCTCTCTGAGAAGATTGTACAAAATCTATCAAATGACCTATATTCTCTGATAAATCAACAGAATCTTTTATCTGCACTAGCGCTTTCGCTTTTACGTGTCCGGAAAAAAATAGAAGCTTAATTGACTTTTTTATATCAATTATCTCTTCTCTATTAAAACCTGATCTTCTTAATCCCACTAAATTAATACCGCAGATCCTTGCTGGATTACCATCACACATTGAAAATGGAATAACATCCTGCACTACTTTAGAACAACCGCCAATAATAGAAAACTTTCCGATCCGACAAAATTGATGTATTGCGGCCAAACCACCTATAACTACGCAATCCTCAATAACTACATGTCCGGCCAATGTACCGCTATTAGCAATAGTACAATTATTACCAACTTTACAATCATGCGCAACATGTGAATATGCCATAAATAAATTATCGTTTCCGATTCTCGTAGAAGAACCTTCGCTTGTACCAGGATTAATAGTTACGTATTCGCGGATTATATTCTTATTGCCTATATTTAAAAAACTTTTTTCGCCTTTATATTTTAAATCCTGAGGGATACTACCCACAACAGCACCGGTAAGAATTTTACAACTATCCCCTATAGAAGTATTACCAATTATATTACAATGATTTCCAATCTGAACATTAGAGCCTATTTCAACGCCATCTCCAATAATACTGAATGCGCCCACAGTAACAAAAGAACCCAATTTTGCTTTTTTTGATACTATAGCGGTTTTATCGATCATATTAATTATTCAACTAATGCGAACATAAGATCTGCTTCGGCAACAAGTTTATTATCAACATATGCCTTTGTAAAAACCTGCCCTGTGCGGGATTTAATTTTACCTGCTTCTACCTCCATAACCAGCTGATCACCGGGAACAACAGGCTTGCGGAATTTGGCATTACTTATTGCCATAAAAAAAGCTAATTTACCTTTATTCCCTGCTTCAGAAAGCATCAACACCCCTCCCAGCTGTGCCATAGCCTCAACAATAATTACTCCCGGCATAACCGGACGCTGCGGAAAATGTCCTTTAAAAAAATAGTCGTTCATGGTTACATTTTTTATACCAACTGCACGTTTTCCCGGAACAATCTCAATAACCTTATCCAGGAATAAAAACGGATTTCTATGCGGCAGTATTTTCTGTATTTGCTCAACGCTTAAAACATCTCCCTGCTCAACAGTAAATCCACTAACAGAACCCACTGCGCTGGTTTGATATTTTACCTGCTGATTTCGTAATTTTCTTAAAAGTTTTATATTAAGATTATGGCCGCTTTTTAATGCCACAATATGCGCCTTTAGCCCCATACCGAAAAGACTTAAATCACCGATGAGATCTAAGATCTTATGCCTTACAAACTCATCCTCAAAACGCAATTTATTCTTCAGCACGCCTTTTTCACCAACAACCAAAGTATTGCTATAATCTGCACCTTTACCCAAGCCGCTGCGCTTAAGAAGCTCCGCCTCTTCTTCAAGACAAAATGTCCTAGCAGAGATTATCTCTCTTGCCACAGACTCTGGAGTTACCACTAGATCCATATATTGACAATTTAAAAAAGAATGGTTGTAACTTAAGGTGTAGCTTATCCTTAATTCGTTGCTGGGGAAAATTGCAATAAACGAATCCTTATCATCAATAAAAACAGGCTCTTTTACCAAAAAATAATTTTTATTAGAATCCTGTTCTTTTAATTCTGCTTTAGATAATATATCTATAAATCCTTTACCGCTTCCGTCAAAACCAGGCAACTCTTCATTATCAAGTTCAACAAAAAGATTATCAATTCCCCTGCAAAACAACGCAGCCATAAAATGTTCTATGGTATGCACATGAGCACAATCAATGCCAATAGAAGTACGGCGAGGACTACGGGGAAGATCCAACACGCTTTCAACAATAGTCTTAATCGTAAGCCTATTATTCAAATCTAACCTAGTAAAATTTATGCCTGAATCAGCCGGCGCAGGTTTAATCGTCACCTTAATCTTTTTACCAGTATGCAAACCCTTACCTTCAAAAGAAATAGGTTTAGCTATGGTGCACTGTTTATTATTCACTTCTTATTCTCCTCGCTTAATTTCTTAACCTCTGCTAAAGACTCTTTTATTTGTTTCAATTCTTCATTGAGTCTTGGCAATTTATTAATATAAACATGCATTTTCCTCGACAAAGAATGATCTTTTGCAGGATAACCGGAAACCTGCTGATTATCCTTTACGTCCTTAGTTACCCCTGCTTTACCATAAATTAAAACATTTTTACCAATATTCAGATGACCAGCAACCCCGGCTTGCCCAGCAATAATAGTATTATCGCCTATATTAGTACTTCCTGAAATCCCCACCTGAGCAACTATTATACAATTTTTGCCAATAACAACATTGTGGGCTATCTGAACTAAGTTATCGATCTTTGTTCCCTCGCTAATTAAAGTCTTATCAAAACGCGCGCGGTCAATAGTGGTTCCTGCACCTACTTCTACATCATCCTCAATAACCACAATACCTGTCTGAGGAACCTTCTCATGTTTACCACCTATATTTACAAAACCAAAACCGTCAGAACCGATAACTGCTGCACTTTGTATAATAACCCTTTTGCCAATAATTATATCTTCTCTTATTGTAACATTAGAATAAAATAAACTACCACTGCCAATACTTGTATTTTTACCTATAGAACAATTAGAATAAATTATACAATCATCACCAATAGAAACACCATCTTCTATAGTTGTAAAACTACCAATAGAAACATTCTTACCAATTTTAGCGCTTTTTGCAATCTGAGCCTTATCGCTTATACCAAAAAAACACTGCTTAACTTCAGGTTTAAATAACGCAATAACCTTGCTAAAAGCAATAGAAGCATCCTTGACCAAGATATAAGCGGTTTTTAATCCCCTGGGAAGCTCACAAGATGTAATTACACAGGCAGCTTTAGTATTATTCAAAAAACCCGTGTACTTGGAATTTGCAAGAAATGTTATTTCATCTTTTCCTGCCCGTTCTATTCCATTAACTCCATTTACGATAATACCGCCGTCTCCGAAAAGCCTACCATTAATAAATAAAGCAATCTCACTGAGTTTTTTTTGCATAAACTTATTACTTATTCAATTCCTTTATTATTTCATCAGTTATCTCATGATTATCGTCTGCATAAAGCAAAAAACGCTCATCTAAAACCAAAGAATAACCTTTCTTCTCTGCAACCAATTTTATTACCACATCAATATCATCAAAAATATCTTTCATCTTTAAATTATATTCCTTACTTATCTCACTTTGTTTGATTTCTTCAAAATTCCTCAGATCTCTTAGTTTCTGCTCGATAACTTCCTGCTTTTTTGCTTTCTCGTTCTCGTTTAAAACCGATAATGCACTCTGCATCTTTTTTAACTCGGCTACTTTCTTTTCCATGGAAGACTTATATTCCTTTTGTTCTTTTTCAAGAGCAGAATCATACTTCTTGGTTTTTGCGTAACTGGCTAAGACCTTCTTAAGATCCATGTAAACCAAACCTTCTGCAGCATACAAAACATTGGAAACTAAAAAAGTTAAAATAAACAAAATTGCTATTGGTCTTATTCTTTGCAAAATACCCTCCTTGATTAATTTAGAATGTTTGTCCTGCGCTAAAATGAAACCTTCCGCCTTTACCTTCTTCTCCAGGTCCAGTTTTAAGCGGAATACCGTAATCTAACTTAACTGGTCCAATAGGGGTCTTGATTCGCAACCCTAAACCTACACTTGATTTTAAATCACCGCCATTAAAAATATCGTTAGACTTTTTCCAAACATTTCCCACATCATAAAAAGTTGCTAGCTTAATCTGATCTACCACAGGATAAAGATATTCAAAATTAGCGATAAATATTGCTTTACCACCAATCGGATCTTCTGTTACCGAATCAATAGGACCAACTTTTCTTTCCTCATAACCTCTGATTGTATTTGCACCTCCAGCATAAAACCTTTCATATATAGGCACATCATCGGCGCTGTCAAACTCATTGGCAACACCTGCATAGAATCTAGTCTCAAAAGTTGATTTTCGCATAAAAGGAAAAAAGTGGCTATAGCGGGTAATCACCTTAGTAAAATCTTTATCCCCGCCAAAAGGGCCTCCGGCACATTCAAGGGTTATACCAAAAATATTACCCTTTGTGGGACTAAATACATTATCTCTCGTATCATAACCTAAGCCAAATTTCATACTACTGATATCATTTTCGCCTTCTTCTTTTTTTATATCGCTTACTACAGCATCATCGATATTGGTAATCTCGATATTATCCAAACGATACACAGCGCTTGCGCTTAAATATTCTCCTAATGCTTTTCCCAAACGTAAATCACCTCCGGTTCTGGTCTCATCAAAAGAGTATCCAACATCAGTATCCCTATCGTGTGCACTGCGATATAAATCGAAACCGAAAGAAACTGGATAATCAAAAATCCAAGGCTCTGTAAAACTTAGCATATACTCATCACTAATTGAGCCCAACTCAGCCCTTAAACGCAGATCCTGACCGTCTCCTGTAAAATAAGGCCAGTTCCTCCAATCAAAATTCTTCTGCTCAATCTGAACAAACCCTACCATCTTATCCACCGTACTATATCCTCCACCAAAACTAAATTCACCGGTCTTTGCTTCTTTTAATTCGACAACAAGATTTTTCTTATTCGCAACATTAGTATCTTCTATATCGTAATTAACCCCTTCCTGCTCATCAAAAAATCCCAGGTTTTTAAGACGCTCTTTACTACGCCTAAGTTTTTCACCATCGAATTTATCACCAGGCTTTAAACGCATTTCACGTCTTATAACGATATCTTTTGTCTTTACGTTTCCTCTAACCTTAACCAGATTTACATAAGAAATCTCGTTTTCAACTATATTATAAGTAATATTGACACCATTTGTCTCTAGGTCTGCAAATACATCGTAATCAACCTTAACGGCGATATAGCCATCATCAAAATAAAGTTCTTTTATCAATGCCTGATCCTTGCGTAAACCGTCTTCGTTATAAACAGCACCCTCTAAACAATTTTCCAACGTCAAACGAAGCTCTCTCTCAGTAAAAACTTTATTTCCGCTAAAATCTACTTTTTTAACATTGTATCTCGGGCCTTCTTTTATTTGAAAAGTCAGATATATCGAATCGAGCGCACCGTATTCAATCTCAGAATCAACGCTCACATCGCTAAACCCTTCGTTCATATAAAAAGCCCTTAACCTTTCTTGATCCTGTAAAAATACATCTTCTTTAAAAACTCCGGAGCTAAAGAAGGCGGCCTTTCTGGTCTTGATAAGCTTCATTAATCTTTTACTGGAAAAACTATCATTACCGGAAAAATTTAAACTTCTTATCTTATGTCTTCTTTTCTCCTGAATATTAACAGTTACGATTACTTTCCCCGCATCTTTATTTATATCTTCAGTGTAACTTATATCTACAAGAGAAAAACCCTTCTTCTCATAAAGCGATTTAACCATATCTATATCTTCCATAATATCACTATAATTAACGTATTGACCTTCTTTCGATTTTAAATCCTTTCTAATTCGGGAATTCCTGATATAACGATTCCCTTTAAAATCTATACGCTCTAAAATCAAACGTTCTTTAACATTAATCACCAGACGTAATCCATCTTCATAATCTTCAACATCTATTTTTATATCGTCAAAATAACCTTCTTTATAAAGTCTTTTCACATCATCATCGACAATATTCTCAAAATAAACCGAGCCCACGCGTGACTTTATCTTGGAAACTATCATACTCGTAGAAATGCTTTTATTGCCTTGTACGTCAATCTTCTTGATTATTTTATCCGAAGCAAAAGATAAATTGATACTAACAAACAATAAACCAGCCACAATACAAAAAACAAATAGATTCTTAAAGACTTTATTCATAGATTATTCCTCCATAAAGCTAGGTGCTAAGTTTTCAAAACGCATATACTCTTTCAAAAATGCTAATTTTACTGTCCCGACAGGACCGTTTCTCTGTTTGGCGATATTTACTTCAGCTATTCCCTTATTCTCTTCCTTGGGATTATAATATTCTTCCCTAAAAAGAAGTACAACCACATCTGCATCCTGTTCAATGGCGCCGGATTCTCTTAAATCCGACAACTGAGGTTTATGTCCTATGCGGGACTCTACAGCACGGGAAAGCTGGCTTATAGCAATTACAGTAATATTTAATTCTCTTGCTAAGGCCTTTAGAGAACGTGAAATCTCTGAAATCTCCTGCTGTCGGCTCTCTTTATCATTTCCCCTCATAAGCTGAAGATAATCTACAACAACAAGCTTAATATTATGATGAAGCTTTAACCTCCTTGCTTTTGCGCGCAATTCCAACACACTTATGGCCGGTGTATCGTCAATAAATATAGATGACTCCGAAAGCTTACCGGCAGCAGCTGTAAGCCTTGGCCAGTCAGAACCGGCTAAAAACCCAGTTCTCACCTTATGGGCATCAACCCTGGCATGGCTACAAAGAAGTCGTTGCACAAGCTGCTCCTTAGACATTTCCAAACTGAAGAAAGCTGTAGGAATCTTTTCTACTACACTTATGTGTTCTATTACGCTGACAGCAAAAGCACTTTTACCCATAGAAGGCCTACCAGCAATAATTACAAGATCAGAAGACTGCAAACCAGCAGTCTTGGTATCAAAATCATTGAAACCACTGGGTAATCCTGTAACATGCGCCTTTCTTTGATAAAGTTTATCGATTTGTTCAATGCTATCCTTTATTATGTCCCTAACAGGAACAAACCCTCCTTCAATCTTTTTATCGCTAATCTCAAAAATCAAACGTTCCGCATAGTCTAATACTTCATCTACATTTCCATTACTATCATACGCCTTAGCAACTATTGATGTGGCGTTATTGATCAAAGATCTTAAAATGCCTTTTTGTTTAACAATCCTGGCGTAATATTGAACATTGGCTGAAGTAGGTACTGAATTTACCAATTTAGTAAGGTAACTAACACCACCAATTTTCTCCAACTCATTTTTTTCAGTCAACCTAGAGCTAAGAGTAAGAATATCTACGGCACGGTTTTCATTAAATAAATCAACTATTGCTTCAAATACTTTACGGTGGGAATTATCATAAAAGAATTCTGTAGAAAGCAGCTCCAAAGCAGCAGGAATAGCTTCTTTATCAATCAACATAGATCCCAAGACAGCCATTTCAGCTTCGGTATTCTGCGGAGGAACTTTATTCAAATAAATATCTTCTGACATAAACTATTTTCTGACAACCCAGATCTTTACTTTAAATTTTACTTCCGGATGTAAAACAACACTTATGTGATAAATTCCTAGTTTTTTTATAGGCTCATCTATATGAAGAGTTTCCAATTGTATATCCAAGCCCTCATCTTTAAAAGAAGTCTGGATATCTTCTTTCGAAACACTTCCATACAAAACATCCTGATCCGTAGCTTCTTTTTTTAAAGTAAGAGAAATATTCTTAAATCTATCGCCAAGCTTTATTGCCTGGTTTTTTTCATTCTCTTTTGAAATCACTATTTTCTGCTTTAGTTCTTCAGAACGCTTAAGATTACCAGGGGTTGCCTCCATTGCCAAATTATTGGGTAAAAGGTAATTCCTTAAATAACCTTCTTTTACTTTTACAGTTTCACCAGCTTGACCTAAACCATTAATTTTTTTCGTTAATATAACTTTAATCATTTTATCTTTTTACGTAATCGATTATTGCCAAAAATCTTGCTCTTTTAATAGCTTCAGATACTCTTCTTTGATGCTTAGCACAAAGACCACTGGCGCGCCTGGGAACGATTTTTAAACGGTCGCCGACAAAACGCTCAACTAATCTAATATCTTTATAATCAATTTCCTTATCCCTTTCCTTACAGAATCTGCAATATCTTTTTCTGTATGGCACTGTAGAAATACGTCGTTTTTTTCTATCTTTTTTCCTAATCATTATTTTTATCCTCCTCTAACCAAGATGCTACATCTTGACCGCTATTTTCTAAATTTGTATCTTCAAAAACAGGCTCTTTCGAAGGTTGAGATTGGGTATTGACTGTAGATTGCGCACCCAAAAACTGCACTCTGTCAGCCCTAATATCCATAGCTGTTCTTTTTTGCCCTTGAGCGTCCTGCCAGGAACGCTGCTGCAATGTTCCTTCTACAAAAATACTTCTTCCTTTTTGCAGATATTGATTACATGCTTCCGCCTGCTTATTCCACACTACAACTGTCAAAAAACAGGTGTCGTCTTTTTGTTCTCCTGCTTTATCCTTATATCTTCTGTTAACGGCTAAACCTAAATTAACAACAGCCGTACCATTAGGAGTGTAACGCAATTCCGGGTCACGGGTTAGATTGCCAATAAGAAGAACTTTATTTAAATTTGCCATATCATTACTCCTTTATTGAATCTATTTTTTTTGCTGAATTTTCTTTTTTAATAATCAGATACCTTAAGATATTCTCGTTCAATCTATATGATTTTCTCAGCTTAGCGATAAGACTTGGATCGGCGTCAAACTGAATCAAGTAATAAACCCCCTCCTGGAACTTTTTTATCGGATAAGCAAGTTTTCTTTTCTCCTGCCAAAAAGAAGCCTCCTTAATCTCTCCTTTTTCATTAGTTACAAGCTCTTTAAGATGGTTTATTTGAGCGTCGAGCTGTTCTTTACTAAGATTAGGTTTTAAAATATAAATTGCTTCGTAAAAATTTTTCATTCTTTCTTCCTTTTGTTATATTTATTCATTGTAAAATCTATTCCTTCTTCAACCCAATCCTGACAGCAATCGATTATAGTTTCAAGCTGTGAATCAATTGAATTTTTTTCTTTTCGGGTAAGATTACCTAATACAAAATCTGTCAAATCTTCAGAAGAAAATGTACCTATCCCTAATCGCAATCTCGCCACATCTTTAGTGTGTAAAGACTCTATTACTGACTTAAGACCATTGTGACCATAATAAGAACCACCGTAAGTAATCTTAAATCGTCCCAACTCCAGATTTATATCATCAAAAACCACAAGTATATCTTTTGTTTCTAACCTAAACTTCTTTACTAAGCATTTAACCGCAGATCCGGATAAATTCATATAAGTCTGCGGTTTACCTATAACAAAATTCTTATGCTTTGCAATTCTTGACGAACAGGCATTGAGAATCTTATATTTTAACTTATATCTTGATGTCAAACTGTCAGCTATCAAAAAACCTAAATTGTGTCTCGAATTTCTGTATTTAACCCCTGGGTTGCCTAAACCAACTATTAACTTCATCTTTTATTGATATGAACGATAATTTACTATTATTTTGCTTCTTTCTTTTCCGGCTTATTTGCTTCAGCGCCTGCTTCACCTTCGGCTGACTCTTTCTTCTTCTTGATTACTTCCGGCTCTGCGGATTCTGAACCTTCAGCGGCTTCTGTTTCCTGTGACAACTCTTCTTTAGTAGGTGCTGTTACGCTAAAAACAAGACTATCTTCCTCATGTAAAATCTTTACACCCTCTGGAACAACGATATCGCGAATATGAATACCATCACCTATTTTTAAAGCACTAACATCTATCTCGAATTTATTCGGTACACTTGTAGGTAAACACTCCACATCCAACTCCCACAATAAATGCTCTAAAGACCCACCGTCTTTTTTAACACCTTCGGGTTCTCCCTTAGGCTTTACAGGAACTTTAACCTTGATATTTTCCGTCATAGAAATCTCATTAAAGTCAATGTGTAGAATCGTATCCTTTACCGGCTCAAACTGAAGCTCCTTAACCAAGGTATGTATTGGTTTTGACT
The DNA here is from genome assembly GCA_030765485.1 of Candidatus Gygaella obscura. Classification (GTDB taxonomy): domain Bacteria; phylum Omnitrophota; class Gorgyraeia; order Gygaellales; family Gygaellaceae; genus Gygaella; species Gygaella obscura. Next base: position 100,580 of record JAVCCR010000032.1, on the reverse strand, counting down.
TTTCACCCTTATCTTTAAATACTAACCTTATAAGCGCATTTTCCAATCTTCCTTCATTTACAAGTTTATGAAGATTTTTGGTAGAAACTTTAATACTTACAGATTCTCTATTTTTTCCGTATAATACTGCAGGAATAAAATTTTCATTCCTTATTCTTGTTACAGCTGATTTACCAACCTCTTCTCTTGTAGAAACCTCTAAAACTAACTCTTCCATCTTAAACTCCTTGTTATTAATCAAAAAGACAACTTATTGATTCTTCTTTGTGAATTCTCTTAATTGCTTCTGCCAATAATCCGGCAACCGATAATACTTTTATCTTAGGAATCTGTTTATCCTTAGGCAGAGGAATAGTATCAGTAATTACAAGTTCTTTTATTTGTGAGGATTTAATTTTATCAATCGCATTACCTGAAAGTATCCCATGTGTTATAGCAACGTATATATTTCCCGCACCGATTTTCTTTAAGAAATTAACAGCCTCTATAACCGAGGTCCCGGTTGCAAGTATGTCATCAACTAAAACAACATCGCGATCCTTGATTTCACCTAAAATATTCATTACCTCTGTCTGCTCCGGACTAATACGACGCTTATCTACTATAGCTAAACCGGCATTCAACCTCTTGGCATAGCTTCTGGCCATCTTTATTCCTCCTACATCGGGAGAAACCACACAAAGATTCTTAGAATTTAGCTTTGAAAAATAATCCGCAAAAATTCCAATCGCATATAAGTGATCCAAGGGGATATCAAAAAATCCCTGAATTTGACCTGCATGAAGATCCATAGTAAGAATTCTATTTACACCGGCATTAGTCAAAAGGTTGGCAATTAGCTTTGCAGTTATAGGAACCCTGGGTTGATCTTTTCTGTCCTGTCTAGCATAACCAAAATAAGGCACAACTGCTGTTATCCTACCACTTGAGGCGCGCCTTAAGGCATCGATCATAATCAAAAGCTCCATCATATTATCGTTTACCGGAGGACATGTTGGCTGAATTACAAATACGTCTTTACCGCGAACATTGTCTTTAATCTGAACGCGCACTTCACCTTCGCTAAAACGAGTAACCAAAGCTTCCTTAAGTTTAAGATCCATTTTTTTACATATGCCTAACGCGAGGTCTTTATTGGCATTACCGCTAAATACGCATACTTTTTCTTTCATTTCTTTTTCTTCTTTTTATTTGATTTGTTAATTTTTTGTTTCTTTTTATCGATGTTCTTTACAACTGCCGGAATACCCATACAAACCGAATTATCAGGAATATTTTTATTCTTCGTAATCACACTACCAGCTCCTGAAACCGCGCCTTTACCCACCGTAACCGGCGCAACTAAAACCGTACCACTGCCTAAAAAAGCCTTATCTTTTACTTTTGTGATAGACTTTTCCCTACCATCAAAGTTTGCTGTGATAACCCCTGCACCAACATTAACATTATCACCAAGAATACTATCTCCAACGTAAGAAAAGTGTTTCATAAACCCATCTTTACCAATTTTAGAACGTACGATTTCGGTAAAGTTACCGATTGTATTATTGTCTTTGATCACAGACCCCTGCCTAATATGACAAAATGGTCCGATACTACAATTTGCACCGATTTGGACGTTGCGATCAATAACCACATAAGGATAAATCACTGTATCCGTACCGATCTCTACATCTGTTTCTATAAACAGGGTCTCCGGAGCAATTATTCTTACCCCTTTTTCAAAAAGATCGTCAACAATACGACTGCGCATAATCTTTGAAGCCGTTACCAGATCTTTCTGTGTATTAATGCCTAAACTTTCAGTGCAATCTTCCAGCAGAATAGAGTTAATTTTAATACGTTGCTCTCTGAATATGGAAAATATATCCGTTAAATAAAACTCTTTTTTACTATTATTAGACTTTATTTTATTGATATAAGAAAACAAAACTTTTTTCTTAAAACAGACTATTCCAGTATTGATCTCTTTTATATCTTTTTCTGCCAAAGTAGCATCTTTTTCCTCGGCAATTTTTAGGATATTGCTTAAATTATCTCTAACTACCCTGCCATATCCAGTAGGATTATCCATATATGTTGTTAAAACAGTGGCAGCTGCTTCGCTTTTTACATGGCTATTAATTAAATTCTTTATCGTATCCGGCCTGAGCAAAGAAATATCCCCATATAAAACAACTAGATTAGATGAAATAACATGCGAAAATTTCTTTAATAACTTAACTGCATCTGCCGTGCCTTTTGGTTTTATCTGAAACACTGTCTTAAAACTTGAAGCGTAATCCTTAAAGGAATCTTTTTGCGAACCTAAAACCAATATTGGCTTTATCCCCAACTTAAGCGATAAATCAATGCTATATTGCAATAACGGTTTACCGCATAAAGTATGTAATACCTTGGGTAATTGCGACTTCATGCGCACTCCCTTACCTGCTGCCAAAATAACTGTAGTTACATTTTTCATAATCGTTTACCTTCAGATTCTGCCCGGTCTGGACTCGAACCAGAAAAGCGAGACCCAAATTCTCGTGTGTTACCAATTACACTACCGGGCAAAGTTTTAAATTTGTCAAACAGTGGTCTTGCTTTTTTCCTGTTCGTAAGCCTCAAGAATACGCTTTTGCAAGTACTCCCTAAAACTTTGGGTAATAGGATGGGCAATATCTTTATGTTCAGCTTGTATCTGGCTTAACATATCAGCTCCCGGTGTTAAAGGCTTCTCTTTTACTGGCAAGCTAGCACCGCACTGATTGCAAAATTTGCTTCTTGTTTCATTTTTAAAATTGCATTTTGGACAAGGCTGCTTTATTTTTCTCGACGGCATTGCAATAAATAATCCATTATTACCTTGAATTACTTTAATGTTTCTAACTACAAAAGAATTATCAAAAGTAACAGCGGCATAAGCTCTAAGTTTTTTATCAACACTTTCTCTAGGAAAAATCCTGACTTCAGTAATCTCCATAAGTCCAAGCCTCCTTATTAAATAATTAAAAAGTGCTCACTACAAAACTATCTAAATCCTTTATCTGTATAAACTCTCTCTTAAGCCTTAGCGCCTCCTTTCTCGTATGAACAATCCCAAACACAGCAGGCCCACTGCCTGACATTAAACTGCAATCAACGCCCAGCGCTTTGAGCTTATATTTTATTCTCCCGATCTCAACAAGCTTTTTTAAAGTAACCTCTTCAAGCTTATTGTAAATAGCTCTCGAGAGAAGAGAGTTATCCTTTTTTTCTAACGCGTAAGTCATTAGTCTAACATTCTTTAAAGATCTTGTCAAACTTTTATTCTTTTTAAGATTAAGCGTTTTGTATATGTTTTTTGTAAGAATTTTTTTCTTAGGAATAAGCAGTAAATGCCATATTTTATCAGTTTTAAGGCCTCTTATCGGCAAAAAAACATCCCCTTTATCCTTTGCCAAAGCAAAACTCTTCTCAAGCAGGAAAAAATTCACGTCAGAGCCAATTTTCCTAGCATAGACAAATAGTTTTTTCCTAGATAGTTTAAGGTTATAAAGCCTATTGAGGCCCAAAAGAGTCATTGCCGCATTGCTTGAGGCCCCTCCAAGGCCAGCCCCAGAAGGAATATTCTTAACTAGATCTATTCTTAATCCTGAAGTAATATCAAAATCCTCTCTTATAAGAACAGCTGCCTTATATGCTAAATTATCACTTCCGCAGGGAATGCCTTTTTTGTTACAACATAGCTTAATCCCCTTTTCTTTATCTGTTATTTTTAAATAGATTTTATCAAAAAGAGAAATTCTTTCGAAAAAAGTAAGCAGATTATGATAGCCGTCTTTTCTTTTAGAGAGGACATCGAGGTATAAATTGATTTTTGCAGGACTTTTAATAAAAAGATGCTTCATGATGGATAAAACTAGGCCTTAAGAATTTTTTCTGTTAACTCTACTATATCATTTGAAGCCAAATGATACTTCTGAAGTAACTCATCAGGTTCTCCGGACTGACCAAAACGATTTCGAACAGATAGAGAATGAACCTTCGCAGGATAGTTTTCACAAACAACCTGGCTTATAGCGCTAAAAAGGCCACCGATTATATTATGTTCCTCACAAACTAATATCGCCTTAGTTTCTTTAGCCGCAGCAATAATCTCTTCTGTATCAATTGGCTTTAAAGTATGGACATTTACTACACGCGCATCAATATTTAAATCTTCTAAAACCCGGGCAGCCTTAATAGCTGTATTCACCATTATCCCGCAGGCAAATATTGCTATATCTTTACCCTCTCTTAACCTCTGCGCCTTGCCCAGTTTAAAACTAGGCAGATTCTCAACCGAAGGAAATTTTGAACGGCTCAAACGCACATAAAAAGGACCTTCGTTTTCATAGGCAACGATAATAGCCTCTCTTGTCTGAGGACCATCACAAGGAATAATAACTCTCATTCCTGGAATAACGCTCATTAAAGCCATATCTTCCAAAGCCTGGTGGCTTGCACCATCAGGACCAACAGTAAGACCAGCATGAGTAGCAACGATTTTAACATTAAATTTATTATAACAAACGCTATTTCTGACCTGATCCCATGCTCTTCCAGTTGCAAACATAGCAAAAGTAGAAACAAATACTTTCTTGCCGCAACTTGCTAACCCTGCAGAGGTAGCCATCATGTTCTGTTCAGCTACTCCAAAATTAAAAAATCTATCCTTAAATTCCTTGGCAAAAAAAGAGGTTCTAGTAGATCCGGAAAGATCAGCATCTAAGACTACCAGGTCTTTGTGTTTTTTACCCAATTCAACCAAAGTCTTACCATACACATCTCTTTGATACATTTGTTCCATAATTAATTTTCCCCTAGATCTTCGAGAGCCTGCTTAGTTTCTTCTACGTTAGGAGCTCGGCCATGAAAATCACACACGTTCTCCATACAGCTAACGCCCTTGCCTTTAATGGTACGGGCAATAATAATTGTAGGTTTTAACTTCACGGTAATTGCCTCATTGTAGGCATCAAGTATTTGTTTCATGTCGTGGCCATCTATAGAAATAGTATGCCAACCAAAAGCACGCCATTTATCAACTATCGGCTCAAGATTCATCACATCAACCACACGACCATCTATTTGAAAACCATTATAATCCAGCAATGCGCATATATTATCACATTTATAGTGCGCAGCTGCCATTGCTGCTTCCCAGATATTGCCTTCCTGCATCTCTCCATCTCCCATCAAACAATACACCCTATAGTCTAAATTATCCATTTTTGCTGCCAAAGACATACCCAAAGCCACAGATAGACCCTGCCCTAAAGAACCGCTGGCAACATCAACTCCTGGGGTTCGCCGGTCTGGATGACCCTGTAAAAACGTACCTAACTTCCTTAAGGTTTTTAATTCCTCTGCTGAAAAATAACCCGCCTCTGCTAAAACCGCATACCAAAGAGGACAACAATGCCCTTTGGAAAGATGAAACCTATCCCTTTCTCCCCAATCAAGACGTTTAACATCATATTTCATCACTTTAAAAAATAAAACAGTGAGCAATTCCGTAGAAGATAAGCTCCCTCCGGGATGACCGCTTTTTGCATTTGCAATCATCTTTACGATATTACACCTAATCTTAGTAGATATACATTTTAATTGCTCTAAATCCTGGCTTGAATAATTAATTTTTGTTTTCATCGAGTTTCGTTTCTATTTTATCCAATCTCTCTGTTATATCATTCTGCAAAAATCAACCTTCAATAATTTCTACCAATAATCAAAAACCTTGTCAATTGCTCAATTTTTATTATAAGAAAAATTAACCAAAACAAAAACACAACTATAAAAAACACCCTGTAATTTTATTCTTGTATTAAAAGAAAAGGACATCAATGGTCAAAGTTAGGAGAAATTAATTCCAGTCTCTCTTTTTGACGTGACGAAGACGTCTTCTTGATTTTTTTCTCTTATGGGTGCGGATTTTTCTTCTTTTTCTTTTTTTTCCGCAAGGCATAGATAATTCCTCCTGCTATAAACTAATAAATAAGCTTGTTGAGTGAATATTCAATAATTCCTTCTGCCCCGTTTGCTTTAAGGCAAGGAATAATCTTTCGAACCACGCTCTCATCAATAACAACCTCTAAAGCCACCCATCCGGGCTTGCTCAATTTCGATATTGTAGGATTTTTCAGGGCGGAAACAACCTTAAGCAATTTATTCAAATTCTTCTCGCTGACATTCATCTTCATACCAACTTTTCCTTCAGCAGAAATAGCCCCGTTTAATAATAATTTCAGATTATTGATTTTTTGCCTTTTCCAATTATTGCTATAAGAAATCTTATTAGCAATAAGCTTCGTTGTAGAAGTGCATATCGTATCCAAAATCCTTAATTTGTTAGCCCGCAGACTCCTACCGGTCTCAGTAAGCTCAACTATCGCATCTACAAGGTTAGATGCCACTTTTACTTCCGTAGCTCCCCAGCTGAATTCTACTTCCGCTTTTACATTCTTTTTCTTTAAAAACTTCTTTGTAACATTAACTAATTCTGTAGCAATAAGCTTACCCTTTAGATCTCTGATACTACGAATAGAGGAACTTTCTGGAACCGCAATTACCCATCTTACAGGCAATAGGCTTTGTTTAGCATAAATCAGATCGGCAATCATTTCAACTTTTGAACCGTTTTCAAGAATCCAGTCGTTACCGGTTATCCCACAATCTAAAGCCCCCTGCTCAACATAACGAGACATCTCTTGAGCACGCAACAGCACACATTCTATCTCATCATCGTCAATACTGGGAAAATATGAACGAGAAGATACAGAAATATTAAATCCGGCTTTACGCAACATCTTAAAAGTGGATTCCTGAAGGCTGCCTTTAGGCAAACCAAGCTTTAGAATATTTTTGTTTGTCTTCATTTTCTTATTACGTTTTGGCTCATTATACAGAGTAAAGGATATTTTGTAAAGAAAATTATTGCAAATATATTAAATGAGTGTATAAATATATAATATGTTTGGCAAATTAAACAAAAAACACATTAAAAGGATAATCTGGGTATTAACCATTCTAATTGTGCCCTCTTTCATACTCTGGGGTGCAAACTTTGCCTTGCAAGATCGTTCCAACGAATACGCCGGAGAGATGTTTGGTAAAAAAATCTCTGTAAAAAAATTCTTAAAAAGCAAACTAGCTGTCGAGCATATCTTTATACTAAAAGGCATTCCTCAAAAACCCAACCCGTTTACCATAAATAAGCTGGCCTGGGATAGATTAATACTGCTTCAGGAAGCAAAAAAAATAAGAATAAAAATTAACGATAAAAAAGTGATTAAAACCATAGCCTCTATGCCCTTTTTTAAAAAAGACGGTTATTTTGATAAATACCTTTATCAACAGATACTTGAAATTACTTTTAATATATCGAAACGTCAATTCGAAGAAGAAATCAGAGATGCCCTTACAATCGAGAAACTTTACGCTAAAAATAATTCTAATATTTCAATTACTGAAAATGAGCTTATCGCGCGTTACAAAAAAGAACACGAAAAAATTTCATTAAATTATATATATGTGGACTGCGATGATTTTAAAATAGAAAAACCCTCCTCGAATGAAATCAAAGCTTACTATGAAAAAAATATTAAGGATTTTCAGAACAAAGTTATGATTGACACCGCATATCTAGGAACCTTTTATAAAAAGAAAATTACGAAATCAGAAAAAGAAAACATCAAATCAAAAATAGATGCTCTTGTAATAAATATAGATGAGTATACCCAACTAGAACAATTTGCAAAAACTAACTCTCTCGACTTTAAAACTACGGGAGAAAGAATTGCCGACAATAAACTACTTTCAGACAAAGATCCCGAAAGCCAGATTATAGCAATCTCAACGTTTTTACCCGTAGGCAAAATCAGCAGTCCTATGGAAATCAGTAATGGCTACTTTATGCTCAAGGTCTTAGAAAAAAAAGATGGCTATACTATTGATTTTAACAAAGCAAAAGGAATAATTATTGATAAAATAACTAATGAACAAAAAACAAAACTCGCATTAAATGAAATAAATCTTTTTTACGATCAAATGATAAAAAAACAAAAACAAGAATCAAAAAAGAACTTTAAACAGCTGGCAAAATCTTTAAAAAAGAAACCCTTTACAACTTCAACTTTTACCAGGCAAACAAAGATATTTCCTAAGCTCGGATACAGCAAAGAGCTGGCTAATATCGCTTTTGTGTTGAAAGAAAATGAAATAAGTCCTCCTTTAAGAATAGAAAATAAATTCTATCTTTTTAGAATAAATAAACTAGACCCTCTAGATATGGAAAAATTTAACAAAGATAAGAAAAATTTCCTACAAACGGAATTAACAAAAGAAGAGAACAACTCCAACCTAAAACTACTCAGCCAACTCAGAAAAAAGGCAAATCTACAAAGTAATATTTCTGCGCTTACAAACTAAACATTACCCAAATATACATATTTTAATTTCTTTTGAATTATACCCTGTGCAATTTTAAGAGTCTCTAAAGAGGTAGGGCCAATATCCATCTTATAACAAGGAAAATATCTACTTAAATGCACTACTATATCAGCTCCGAGATTATCAAAAACCCAATCTCTCAACTTACAAAAATAATCCTCTTTATCGTTAAGCCCTGGTATTACAAGATTGGTCAGTTCCACATGGCAAACTTGAGCAGATTTTTTTATAGTATCCAATACAGGATTCAAGCTTCCTTTACAAATATCTTGATAAAAACCTTCGTCCATAGATTTTAAATCTATGTTCATCGCATCAATAAACTGCAACATCTCTTCTAACGGCTTTTGGTTTACGAATCCATTTGTAACCAAAACGTTTTTCAACCCCTCTTTTTTAGCAAGCCTAGCTGTATCAAAAACAAATTCATACCAGATAAAAGGTTCGTTATAGGTATAGGCAATACCAAAAGACTTATTCGACTTAGCCTGCTGGATTAAAAATTCACTTGTTGTTTCTTTTAAATTAGACGTTTCTTGAGATATTGTCCAATTTTGACAAAAAGCACACTCAAAATTACAGCCAGCTGAACCAACAGATAAAATATATTCTTTGGGATGAAAATGGTAAAGTGGTTTTTTCTCTATTGGGTCTAAAGCAAAAGAACTTATTTTGGCGTAATTAAGCGTAAAAAGCTTGCCGTTAATATTTTTTCTTACCCTACAGCTACCGGTTGCGCCAGACTCCAATAAACAAAAATGGGGACAAAGTTCACATTGAACCTTATCCCCTGCTAATACTTTATAAAATCTTGCCTCTTTCACAAGAGTGATTTTATTATTATTCTTCTACCTTTATTGCTGTTACTGGGCACTGCTCAGCCATGGATTTTACATCACAACCTGTTCCGTCTTCCTTTACTACCTTGGCAATACCATTATCCATCTTAAAAACCTCTGAACAATTAGATTCACACAGACCGCAGCCAACGCATAAAGACTCATCAACTGTTACTTTCATAATACCTTCTCCTTTTTACTAGACTTTAAGACCGTATACTTCTATATTTGTATCGGCAATTTTCTGAATCTGCAACAATGCCTCTTCATCATTTAAAAGATGTTTAAATCTTCCCTGGGTTTTTAAGTATTCCGCTACTGGTTTAGGAGTAATTTTTCTCACCCTGGAAAGCTTCATATTTTCATATTCTATAATCGGATAAAGCCCGGTTTCTACAGCAAGTTTAGCCACTTCTAAAGACAAAGACGGGTCAAAACGCCAGCCCAAAGGACAAGGCACATGTATCTGCATGTATTTTGGACCCTTAATAGAAAGTGCCTTCTTCACCTTTTGCTGTATATCCTGAGGATAGGCTATAGTAGAAGTTGCAACATAAGCAATACCATGTGCATTGCAAATCTCATGAATCGGCTTTTTAGGCCTCCAATTACCCTTAGATTCACTTCCTGGCGGAGTTGTTGTTGTATTAGAGTTAAACGGCGTAAGACCGCTACGCTGAATACCTGTATTCATATAGGCTTCGTTATCGTAACAAACATATAATATGTCATGTCCCCGTTCAAGCATTCCCGATAAAGCCTGCAAACCAATATCCGCGGTTCCTCCATCTCCTGCCTGGGCAATAACATTAATTTTATCTTTTTTCCCGAAGTATTTTAAAGACGCTTCAACTCCTGAAGCCACAGCAGCAGCATTCTCAAAAAGCGAATGCACCCAAGGAACACCCCAGCTTGACTCAGGACATTTAGTGCTAAACACCTCTAAACATCCTGTATTGTTAACTACTATAGTATTTTTACCTGCTGCATCAATTACAAGACGTGCAGCTAAAGACTGCCCGCACCCGGCGCATGCAGTATGTCCTGGTTTTAAAAGATAAGGTTTTTCTGAATTAAACGTATCTTTACTCATAAATGATCTCTTAATAATTCCTGTTTAATATCTACATATTCACACGGTTTTACTGTACCGTTAAGTTTTTTAAAAATACCATAAATCGTATCAAGCATAATATCTCTTCCACCTAAACCTGCAATAAAACCGCTTATCTTGGGTAATTTCGACTTTCCGGTAAAAGCACTGGCTATATCCGCATATAAAGGCCCGTAAGCACCCAGGGAAACTGCCTTATCCAATACGGCAACTGACTTTGCTTTTGAAAGTACTCTATAAACTTCCTTGTATGGAAATGGTCTGTAGGTATTTATTTTCAGTAACCCTACTTTTTTCTTCTTGGCACGCATAATATCAACTGCCTCTTTTATTGTTCCAGTCACTGAACCCATAGCCACAATAACCTTATCTGCATCTTTAGTATAGTATTCTTCCACTAAACCAATACCTTTCCTACCAAATACTCCTTCAAACTCCTCAGAAAGTTTAGGAATAAGTTCTAATATGTCATCATGGGTCTTTTGAATAGCATATCTTGTTTCTAAATAATAATCCGGATCAGCCAATAACCCCATACTTATAGGATTATCAACATCCAGTTTTAATATTGCCTTATAATCAGGCAAGAATTTCTTAACATCCTGTTCCTGCGGCATATCAACAGGCTCTAAACCATGTGTAAGTATAAACCCATCCATACATACCATAACCGGAAGCATTATATCTTTATTTTCGGCGATTTTATAAGCAAAAAGCGTAGCATCAACTGCCTCTTGTATATTTTCCGCATACATCTGAATCCATCCAGAGTCTCTTAAAGAAACACTGTCCTGATGGTCATTCCAGATATTTATCGGAGCAGATATTGCACGATTAGCCACAAGCATAACTACCGGTAGCCTCATACCGGCAATATTAAACACTACTTCCGCCATCAGAAAAAGCCCTTGAGAGCTGGTTGCGGTAAATACTCTTGCCCCTCCGGCAGAACCTCCTAAAACTACTGAGGCTGCGGAATGTTCGCTTTCTACATTGACAAACTCACTTTTTAATTTACCGTCTGCAACATATTTAGCCAAACCTTCAACAATATGTGTTTGAGGAGTTATCGGATATGCTGATATTACACCCGGACGACAAAGAGAAACAATCTTAGCAATGGCCTGTGAACCTTCAAGAAACTGTCTCATTTTTCCTCTTCCATTACAATATCTTTTTTAGGACAAATCTTTACACATAAACCGCAGCCTTTACAATAATCAAGATCACACTTGATTGAATCCTTATCAGTTCCTGTGATGCAGCCTTCCGGACAAACTAAACTACAAAGCTTGCAACCAATGCATTCTTTTTTTAAGAATTTAGGCCTTGCTTTAATCCTCCAAGAACCTGTCTTGTTATTTTGACTTGAACCTGGTTTTGCTGTCAAAGGACCAAACATATTATTTATTCCTTATATTTTTTACAAATTCATAACCCTGCTTTGCAGCCTCAATATTTACTTTACGGATTTTCTCAGGAAAACGTTTTTCTATACTTGCCAATAAAGAATCTAGCTTCAACTCATCCGTAGCAGCCACAAAAGCACCTAAAATAGCAGTATTACCTAAAGGTTTACCTATTGTTTTTAAGGCAATTTCATTTCCGGGAAGACAATAAGCCTTTTGCATTTTTGTAAGACCCGTATTATGCGAACTTTGATTGCTATTAATTACTGCAATTCCCCTGTCCTTAAAGCCAGCGAAACAATTAAAACCCCTTAAAAGAGTATCATCTATTACTAAAAGATAATCAGGATAATAAATCTGACTCCTCAACCTTACAGGATCATCATCAACGCGCACAAAAGCATTCATAGGAGCACCCATTCTCGCTGCTCCAAAATGAGGAAAAGCATAGACATGCTTTCCTTCCTGAAAAAAAGCTTGTCCTAATATTACTGCCGTTGTTATTGCGCCTTGACCGGCGCGAGCGTGTATTCTTATTTCTTTCATTCTTTTAGTTTGTTTTATACCTTGAGGGAAAACCGAATTTTAATTATACAATTATTTTTTATTTTGTCAATAGTTTTACTTCGAACATTTTTATTACAGAATTAATAATAAAAATTTTATCGCAATTAACCAAATCTTCCATAAACAAAATCTTTTCCTTTATTCTATTTTTTAATAAGCTTTTACTGATCAAAAAATCCCGATAAACACCGGGAAGCAATCCGCAGCTTATTGGAGGAGTGAAGAAAAAAGAGCCTTTTTTTATAACAACGTTTCCGATAGAGCTTTCACAGATTTCATTTTTCTGGTTTAAATAAATAAAATCAAACAAACCGGATGCTCTTGATTTCCTTAAACCTCTATCGTATATAGACCTATTGGTAGTTTTATGATAAAGAAATATATTGCTTGGATCTATTCTTTCAGGGCTGATTTTAACATATAATGATTCTCTATTGGTATTTAGTCTAGAATGAGTCAATTGTATCTTGCCTTGCTTTGATAAAAGAAGTCTAACCTTATAAGGACAGCTATTTAACTTTAATCTTTTTGCGTAAGAATTTAGCTTATCCTTAATCATAGAAGCCTTAAAAGAATAATCAAAAAAACTTGCGGATTCAGATAATCTCTTAAAATGATAATCAAGCAGAAAATATTTTTCTTTCTGCGAGAAAAGAATAGTCTCAATCAATTTAAACTCATTCTGGGCCAAATGGGTTAAGAAATCTGCCTTGAGCCTGCATTCTTTTAGTTCTTTTTTGCTTATAGAATCATAAACTATACCGCTTCCAATACCCATTTCGGCAGCATGCTTTTTCTTATCTATCAAAACTGTCCGGATAGAAACATTAAAACAACTATCGTTATCAGGCGTTATAAAACCAACAGAACCCGTATAGATCCTGCGCGGCTCTTTTTCAAGTGCTTTAATAAGTTTCATCGAACTTATCTTCGGCGCCCCCGTGACGGAACCAGAAGGAAAAACATTTTTAATCAAATCGAAAAAACAAATATCTTTATCGACTTTTGCTTTTACTGATGAAGTCATCTGCAAAAGAGACTTATACTTCTCAATTCGAAATAAATCAAATGCTTGAACAGAACTTTCAATAGATATTCTTGCCAAGTCGTTACGGATAAGATCAACAATCATAATATTCTCGCTTCTATCCTTGGCGCTTGCCCTTAAAGCTTTCATATTGTTTCTATTATCTATAATGTTTTTTCCTTTTTTAATCGTACCCTTCATCGGCCGGGTATAAATATAACTACCCCGTTTACGAAAAAATAACTCCGGAGATAAAGAAAGAATACACGAATCTTTAAAATGAATATATGCGCTGAATCCGGTTGGCTGCCTGGATCTTAAATCAAAATAAAAATCAATTGGTGAACCGAAAAAATTAAATTTATCTTTATAGGTAAAATTAATCTGATAAGTTTGGCCCTTTCTTATATAATTCTTAATTTTTTTAATCTTCTCAAAATACTCTCTGTCTGTTATGTTAACCCTGTGATTTTGAATAAAATAAGAAGACTGTCTATTCTCTGATCTTGCAGATTTATTTGTTTTAAAGACTATCGGCTTTTTATAGATACCGAACCACAATAAAGGAAAATCATACTCCTGTTTAAAGCCTATCGTCGGTTCAACAAAATCAGCCAATTCGTAACTTAAAAACCCGCCAAGATAATATCTTTTTTTTGCTTTTTCTATCTGTCTTAAAAGCCTCTTTACCTGAGATAAACTATTTGTAGTGATTATATCTACCGGATCAGTAAAAAGATAACTATAGCGATTAAACCTATCTATTTTAACTGAATCAAAAAAACAAAAGTCGTTATCTTGGGATAAATTTTTAATAATAGCCGACGGATTCATTTCAATCGAGAATTAACTCTTCATCTTTAACAGGCATATATGTGGGAATTTTTTCATCTATCAATCTTTTATAAAAAGCCTGGCTTTGATCTTCATCGCCATGGACAAGAAAAACCTGTTTTAACTTGGGATAGTTTTTTACATAATCAAGCAGGCCGTTACTATCAGCATGCACGGAAAAACCTGCTACAACTTCTACTTCAGCATTCAATTGGTGTTCGATACCAAATATCTTAACAAATTTTTCTTTCCTTCTTATTCTATCTCCCAGAGTATCTCTTGCGGTATATCCTACGATTAAAACAGTATTGCGAGAATCCTCTATATTGTTTTTCAAATGATGCAAGATTCTTCCTGCTTCGCACATACCCGAACCAGCAATGATAATCATCGGCCTTTTATCTTCGTTTAACACTTTAGATTCCCTGCGACTTCTGGTGTATTTAAGATTCAAAAACTCAAAAGGGCTTTGTTTAGTCCTAATTAAAGTGCGTGTCTTCTCATCTAAAAAAGCAAGATTGTCCTTGAAGACCTCGGTAATATCTATAGCCAAAGGGCTATCGACATATACCGGCACAGAGGGAATCGCCTTTTCTTTTAAAAGTTCATTTAATAAATAAATTACTTCCTGGGCCCGTTCTAAAGCAAAAGAAGGTATAATCACTTTGCCGTTTCTAGCAATGGTACGATTAATAATTTCTTTAAACTGTTTTTTTGCATCAATACTAGATGGATGGAATCTTCCTCCATAGGTAGTCTCCATGACCAAATAATCCAAACCATCAGGAGCTACTGGACCATCCAGAATAGGCAAACCGCTTCTACCTAAATCCACTGCATATCCTAACCTTAGTTTTTTGTTTTTCTGGACTATATCAAGAACAACTACTGCTGAACCTAAAATGTGTCCTGCATTTACAAAAGTAAGTACTACGTCTTTGGCAATTTTGAATCTTTGACCATAGGCAATTCCACGGAATTTTTTAACTGACCTTCCACCTTCTTTTTTTGTATAGAGCGCCTGTCTTAAAGGAAGACCTAATTTTCTATTAACCTTATTTAAATAATGGATATCCTCTTCCTGGATTTTACCACTATCAGCAAGCATAAGACGGCATAAAGACCGCGTGGCTGAAGTAGAAAAAATCCTGCAGCGCAAGCCTCTTTTTATCAAGCTTGGCACATTGCCACAATGATCTATATGGGCATGAGATATTATGACTGCATCAAGCTTGTGTACCTTATAGGAAAATGAAGAATTAACAGAATAGAACTCTTCACGATGACCATAGAATATCCCAGAATCGATCAATATGCGCGATTTATCCGTAATCAGAAGATGGTTTGACCCTGTAACGGTTCTTACCCCTCCGCAAAACTTTAGTTTTACTGGCATAATAGGCTCATTATACAAAGCCTTGCTTATTAAATCAATGTATTTATAATTAGTGAAAAAACTTGACAAAAAAATCTTTTTATATATACTTTTACCTATGGCTAAACAATGTTTTTATTGCGGAAAGAAAAAAGTAGCGGGAAAAACAAATTCCCGTAAAGGTCTCTACAAGAAAAAAGGCGGTACCGGTAGCAAAATCTCCCGTGTAAATAAAAGATATTTCTCGCCTAATTTACAAAAGGTACGCATCATTGACAAAAAAACTATCAAAGCAGTCAATGTCTGTACTAAATGTATAAAAGCGGGGAAAGTCAAAAAATACGTCAAACCAAAGAAGACCTCAAATCCTTAATCTTCAAGATAATACTATCTTGTCCTTGCCAGGTATCCTTAGAAATACCATAGATAAGATCTATCTGTTTGGCATTTTTAACGGTTGATAAAAAAGAAGACATACCAAAACCTATGGCAGGCAAAACCTTTATATTGTCAGTTAACCATAATTTAAGCGTTTCTTTTGCAAGCACTCTCGGGCTAGCCTTTAAACATAATGACCTTGTGCAAAATTTTGGTTCTGGGTTACCTTCACCAAATGGAGCCAACCACTTTAATTCTTTTAAAAGATTTTCATCAATAGAATCAAAATCAAGATGTGAGTCTATTTCAATATTACGACACAAATCAAATTCTGTTATAACCTTCCTTGCAAAACTGTTTATTTCTTGATTAAATAAATTAATCTTACTCTCCTCTATGCTCAACCCGGCAGCACGCCTATGCCCGCCAAAATCCTTAAGCAATTTAGAGCACTTCTTTAAGCTATCTAAAATATGAAAACTATCAATTGAGCGCGCCGAGCCTCTTCCCAAACCATTTTCAAATGAAATTATAATAGTCGGACGATAATATCTATCGGCTATCTTTGACGCCACGATTCCTGTTACGCCCAAATGCCAGCCTTTTTGATGTAAAACAATAACTCTATCTTTATCAAAATCAAAATTCCGCTCTATACTCTCAACAGCCTGCTTATACACATCTGACTCAATATTCTGACGTTTGCGATTATGCTGATTAAGCAAAGTTGCATATCTTACAGCTTCATCATAACTTTGACTCATTAATAACATAAAAGCTATCTCTGCGGAATCGATTCTGCCTGCAGCATTTAAACGGGGAGCTAAAATAAAACCAATATGAAAAGGAGCTATACTGTCGGTCTTAATACTGCTTACTTTTATTAACGCCTGAAGACCTAACTTCTGAGTACACTGCAATCTAGACAAGCCTTCTTTTACAATAATGCGGTTTTCGCCTAAAAGCGGAACAACATCGGCAACCGTGCCTAAACACACAAGATCTAAATCATCCCATAATTGTTTTCCAGTCAAGGCTTGAGCAAGCTTAAAACTTAAACCCACCGCAGCAAGATCCTTAAATTTATATATTGACGTACTTATCTTCGGATTAATCAAGCAAAATGGATGAGCGATACTTTCCTCTACGGGCAAATGATGATCCACGACAATTACATCAATCCCCTTTTCTGACAATATATTTATAATTTTTCTATCTGAAGTGCCGCAATCTAAAGCAATCAATAAAGTTATATTACGCGCAAGACAAAACTTAACTATATTTTTATTTAAACCATAACCCTCTTTTATACGATGCGGAAAATAATGAAATATTCGTGCAGACATCGTTAGAAGAGCCCTTTTAAGCACAGCGCAGGAAGTTATGCCATCAACATCATAATCTGAGAAAATAAGCATATTCTCAGAAGCTCCTATGGCTTTTTTGATACGCTCAACTGCCTTTTCCATATCCGGAAGAGTAAAAGGACTATAAAGCTTATTGATATCAGGAGTTAAAAACTCCTTAGCTTGGCGGGAATCAATCATGCCTCTTTTTACAAGAATTCTAGCAAGTATTGGGCTAATCGATAAATCTTTAGAAAGCTTATTTTCTAGAACTCGGGAAGGCTTATATATATTCCATAATCTTCTCATAACTACATCTTTTCAGGAGAACTAATCCCTAGAAAGGAAAAAGAATTGCTTAAAATAATCTGAACACAAGCTATAAGGGTTAATCTTGCGTTTCGTAAATGCGGCTCATCAACTAAAACCTTATGTTTATCATAAAATTTATGGAATGCTGCGGCCAATTCCTGCAGATAGCCTGTTATATTGCACGGGTCTTTAATATTGACGCACTGTTTTAAAACATAAGAATATTTAAGCAGTATACGCATAAGAGATAATTCCTCCGGCTCCTTCAATAGATCCAGATCAGCGCCTATTTTATAGGTCGAGGCATTTTTTATTATATTGGCAATACGGGCATAGGCATACTGAACATAATATACTGGGTTTTCCGGGCTGTGACGTTTCGCCAATTCAAGATCAAAATCCAAATGACTTGAAATCCTACGCATCATAAAAAAGAACCTGGCGGCATCTTTACCAACCTCATCTAAAACTTCTCTTAAAGAAATATAAGTGCCTCTTCTTGTCGACATCGAAACAGGCTTTCCATCCCTATAGATAGTTGCTAACTGAATTATCAATATAGACAGCTGCTCTTTGGTTAAACCCAAAGCCTGAACAACCGAATACATTCTAGCCTTATATCCATGATGGTCCGGACCCCAAATATCTATGACCTCTTTAAAACCCCTCTTGAATTTATTTTCGTGATAGAGTATATCCCAAGCAAGATAAGTAAGAGTGTTATCGTTTTTTACAACTACTCTATCTTTATCATCGCCAAAAGAAGTAGATTTAAACCAAACCGCTGCATCTAAATCATAAATATACCCTTTTTCTCTAAGACGCTCTATCAATTTAAGTACGTTTTTAAGGATAAGTTTACGCTGAGAAAACCAAACATCAAAAGTAACTCCAAAATCTCTCAAATCCTTTTTTATAACATCAAGAAGATATTTAACGGAATAATCAGCTAAAAACTTTAAATCATCTTTTTTCCCAGGGTCATCCTTTAACAACGTCCTTGCGATATCATAAATATAATCTCCCTGATAAAACTCTTCTTTAAATTCAACCGGCTCTTGCAATAACTCCTTAAGTCTTGCCTGGGTAGACTGCGCCAGAATATTAATCTGGTTACCTTCATCATTAATATAATACTCTTTAATTACCTTGTATCCAAAAAACCTCAACAGGTTACAAAGGGCATCGCCAATCGCTGCCTGTCTTGCATGGGCAATAGAAAGCGGCCCTGTAGGATTAGCGCTTACAAACTCTATCTGGACTTTCCTGTTTTTACCAAGATTAAGCTTCGAGAAATTACGTTTAGTTCTAAGTATTTCTTTCAATAAATCAGTATAAAATTCTTTTTTTAAAGAAAAATTTATAAAACCAGCGGCGGCAACACTGATTTTTTCTATATATGTGGATAAAAATACATCTTTTTCTACAAAAGATGTAAGCCTTACAACAAAATCTCTGGCTATTTCAATAGGGGCTTTTTTAAGACTTTTGGTAAGCTTAAATGCGATGTTAGAAGACAGATCACCAAAAGCCGCATCAGGAATATCTAGGGATATCTCTTTTAAAATTGAAGGCTCATTGAGGGAAAAATCCTGCAGAACTTTTGTAATTACTTTAACGAGGTTTTCTTCTAACTTTTTTTGGACCATTTTTAACTGAGGAGGGTAATTTTAACTGACTTGCGTTCTGCCAGAGGCGTTCCAAACTATAAAAATCCCTGGCATTCTCATCAAAAATATGCACAACAACATCATAAGAATCAATCAAAACCCAATCGCTGTTATTTCCATTAATTCTATACGCTATCCCCTGCTGGGTGAATCCTTCACTAACAGCATCCTTAACAGCCTGTGACTGAGGATTAGATCTAACGGTAAGAACTACGAAATAATTGCAAAAATTACAGACCTTACGCATATCCAAAATCGTAAGGTCTTTAACTTTCTTATCTTGTGCTATCTTAGCTGCTAAATATGCTTTTTTTCTAGAAGTTATCAACTTAAAATTTTACTTTTTTCCTAAAATCTTAAACATGCTTGTGTCGCAGGTAGTACATTTTCCCTTAAGTGCTGAACGGCCGTTTTTTAGAGTGACATTTTGTGTGTCTTTCATATCTCTTTTAGCTTTACATTTTACGCAATATCCTTGTTCCATAACAAACTGCTCCTTTCTCTTGATAATCTAAGAAGATACTACCATAATTTAAAATCAATGTCAACAATAGCTCTGTCTAGACTAATATCAAAACTATCTCACTGGAATATTAAAAGTGTCTTCTTCTATCTCCCCAACTATCTCTTCCAATAAATCTTCTAAAGTAACCAACCCTAGGGTTCGACCTACGCTATCAGTTACAATTGCAATCTGTAACTTTTTTTGCTGGAATTCCTTTAAAAGCTCGCTTATCTTCTTATCCCCTTCTATAAAATAAGCCGGATGTACTATATCAGAAACTAAAAATAAATCCTTATGGCTTAAAAGATAAAGCAGGTCTCTGGCATAAATTATACCCTTAACATTATCAATTGTACCTTCATATGCGGGAATCCTGGAATGTCCTTCTTCTACCAAAATACGCATCAGTTCCGAAGCGCTATCTTTAATGTTAACTGCTACGATTTCATCTTTGGAAATAAGAATATCCTTTGCCTTAAGATCGCTGAAATCAAAAGTCTTATGAAGAATCTTAAGCTCTTGTTCCGTAACAACTCCCTCTTCTCTACCAAGTTCGATCATTATTCTAAGTTCTTCTTCTGATAATAGTGGAATTCTTTTTTGGGGCTTCCCGCCGAAAATCCTTAAAACGAAATTGCTAAAAGATGCAAAAACGCTAACCAAGGGAGAAAAAAGCTTTATTAAATATTCCAAAAATGGAGCTAAAACAAGCGCCGTACGCTTAGAATACTGAATAGCAAACAGTTTTGGTATTATCTCGCAGAATATAACTATAAAAATACCTACACAGAATGTAGCAATTAATACACCCCATTTAGGTCCAAACTTAAATATAAAAACACTCGTCACTAAAGCAGAAATCGCAATATTAACAAAATTGTTACCAATAAGAATCAAAGAGATTAGCTGATCCATTTTCGAAAAAACCCTCTGAGCGCTTTGAGCTCCTTTTACCTTTTTTTTCAGAAGCTGCCTTAGCCGCAACTTATTCAAAGCAACAAAAGCTGTTTCCGAAAGGGCAAAAAACATTGAGAGTATAACTAGAATAACTAAAGTAAAAAAAACAACAGGTAGATTAAATAACCCTTCCATAATTATAGAGTTAACTCCTTTAAAATTAGTTCTGATATTTTATTTTCATGAGGTCCGATTATCGCCATATTCATAGCTTCCTTTCTAAAAATCTTATTAGCTAAATCTTTCACCTGCTCAGGAGTTACCTCTTCAATTTTCTTAACTATTGCGTCCAATGAATCAAGTTTTCCAAGCGCTATAATAGACTCACCTGCAAAAAACATATTTTCCAAGGTATCCTCCAAAGATAATTCCAGCTGACCGATAAGAAAATCTTTGGCCCTTTTAAATTCATTCACAGAAACTAGCTCTTGTTTTACCCTATTTAATTCCTGTAGCAATAACTTAATATATTTTATCAAATTCTCATTCTTAATGCCTGAACGCACCAAAAATAAACCGGCATCATGGAATTTTCTCAAAGAGCTGGAAATAGAATAGGCAAGACCTTCTTTTTCTCTTATTACATCAAATAACCTACTGGACATATTTGCCCCCATAATAACGTTTAATACAGCCAACGCGTACCTATCCGGGCTTTTTCTTTTAGAAGCATAGAAACCAAGAGATAAATGGGTCTGTTCGGTGTCCTTTTTAAAAATCTTCACCTGCGGAGAAACGCTGCTTTTACTTACCTTTTTAAATGCCCTCACTTCTTTCTTTTTATATCCGCTAAACAAAGCAGAGATTTTTTTGTTCAACTTATCACTGTCAAAATATCCACAAACAGAAATAACGGTATTATTAGGCACGTAAAAATTATCTCTGAAGCTAACAAGATCGCTTCTTTTCATAGCCAAAAGATTTTCTTCATAGCCGATAACCGGATCCCCCAAAGAACAATCCGGCCACATCAATCGATCTAACAACTCATTGACATAAATCGCCGGATGATCTTTATACATCTTCATCTCTTCTAAAATTACTGATCTTTCTTTTTCCAACTCTTGTGCATCGAATACGGGATGAAGACACATATCGCAAAGCACATCTAAAGTCAAATCTATATGCTGATAAGGTATCTTTGCCAAATAACAGGTAAATTCTTCGCTTGTAAAAGCATTTAAAGTACCTCCTACACCTTCTATGGAACGCTTTATCTGGTCCTTATCAAAACGCTGAGACCCCTTAAACATCATATGTTCGATAAAATGAGCAATCCCCTTTTCTTTTTTTTCTTCATAGCGCGACCCGACGTTAAACCAGATCCCTAAAGAAACTGATCTTTTATCGGTTTCCTTCAAAGAAATTACACGCAACCCGTTTTCCAAAGTAATTAATTGCTGATGCATATCTAGGTTATTTCAATACACAGGTAAGGCTTTCGACAAACTTACCGACTTTTTTGACCATATTATGGCTATTAATATTATCTCTGATCTTACTGACTATTGCACTGCCAACGATAACTCCGTCACAAAAACGAGAAACATCACTCACCTGTTTTGAAGAAGAAATACCGAAACCGATGCAAACCGGTTTCTTACTCAAGCGCTTTACTCGTTTAATATTCTTCGACAAATCTAAAGGAAGTTTATTCCTTACACCTGTTACTCCGGTAACACTTATGTAGTAAATAAACCCTTTAGAAGCCCTGGAAACCAGTTTTAAATGAGAGGTAGAACTTGTCGGAGCAGCAAAAAAAACAATATCAACATCAAAATTATTAGCTTTTCTGGAAATAACAACGGCCTCTTCCGGAGGAAGATCAGGAATAATCAAACCGTCTACTCCCGCTAGTTTAGCCTCTTCAATAAAGCGCTCCTGAGGAAAACAAAATACGGGATTATAATAAGTCATTAATAGCATCGGGATCTGACTTTTGGTTCTAACCTTTTTAACCAAAGAAAGTATTTTCTCTAGGTTAATTTTATTTTTCAAAGCAAAGCTTGAAGCCTCTTGAATTATCGGACCGTCTGCTAAAGGATCAGAAAAAGGAACACCAATTTCAATAATATCAACCCCTCTTTTTTCGAATTCTATAATAAGTCTATAGGTTTTTTCAAGTGAAGGAAGGCCTGCGGTCAAGAAAGCAATAAATGCTTTCTTTTTTTTTCTTTTCAAGTCGGAAAATTGATTCTCAATTCTGTTCATTGCTTAAATTCGTTTATACACTATATCCATGTCCTTATCGCCTCTTCCAGAAAGACAAAGAACAACAAGAGAATTCTTCTTAGCCCTCTTGGACAATTTCTTTAGATAGGCTACGGCATGTGCCGTTTCAAGAGCAGGAATAATACCTTCTTTTTCACTTAAGAATTTAAAACCTTCCATTGCCTCTTTGTCGCTCACGGCGACATACTCTGCCCTTTTTATTTTTTTATAAAAAGAATGTTCCGGACCAACCCCTGGATAATCAAGTCCAGCTGCTATGGAATGTGCAATTTTTATCTGGCCGTACTTATCCTGCAGCACATTAGATTTTGAACCATGCAAAACCCCAATCCTACCGGCAACCAGAGTAGCCGAGTGATGAGACGAACCAAGCCCAAGTCCGGCTGCTTCAACACCGATAAACTTTACTTTTTTATAATTAAAAAAAGGATAAAACAATCCCATTGCATTACTTCCGCCCCCCACACAGGCAAGAAGATAATCTGGAAGTCTCTTTTCTTTTTTCAAAATCTCTTTTTTTGTTTCTTCTCCGATTATCTTCTGAAAATCCCTTACCATCACTGGATAAGGATGCGGCCCGGCAACACTGCCGATTATATAATGAGTATCTCTTACATTTGTTACCCAATCACGCAAAGCCTCGGTCATTGCATCTTTTAAAGTCTGCGAGCCATTTTCCACAGGTATAACATTCGCACCCATTAACTTCATTCTAAAAACATTAAGTCTTTGCCTTTTGATATCTTCTAGCCCCATATATACATCGCATTTAAATCCAAATAAAGCCGCAACCGTAGCCGTAGCCACTCCGTGCTGACCAGCGCCTGTCTCAGCAATTATTCTTTTTTTACCCATGCGCCTGGCTAAAAGTACCTGGCCTAAAGTATTATTTATTTTGTGTGCTCCAGTATGTAAAAGATCTTCTCTTTTTAGGTATATTTTCAATTTTAAAATCCTGCTTAAATTAAAAGCAAAATATAAAGGCGTAGGCCTTCCGGCAAAATCACTTAAATAATAATAAAGCTCCTTTTTAAACAAGGAACTTTTGATTGCCTTACTGTATTCATTGTCAAGCTCTTCTAAACAAGCAACCAGCGTCTCCGGAACAAAACTACCTCCGAATTCATCAAAATACCCTTTTCTTTTATTCTTAGCGCTCATTATTCCTTTGGTAAATCATTCTTATTAATATCTGACTTGTCTTTTCCTTCTTGACCAGCAGAATCATCTTCTTTTTTAGATGACTCTGGTAAAGACTTATCTTTTTCTGCAATAATAGTATCACCTTCTGAAAACGTATCTAAATTATCCTTACCTGGTGTATTTTCCGAAGATTGCTTCTCATCAGGTGTTTCAACCTTTGGATTATCAACCGTAATATCTTTTTCCTCTTTTGCTGAAGTCTTTAAAGACTCTTTTTTTGTTTCCTGCTTTGGCGGCTGCTCAAACTCGGGCTTTACTTCTGACTCTACAAAATCTTCCTTGGAAGAAGATTCCATATCTTTTTCTAATTCCGCGTATTGTTCTTTAAGACCATTATATACCTCATTTATACTTATTAATTCTGTATTTAATTTATCCATATCTTGTTTTACAACAGATAAATCATTATTTAATCCTTGGTTGGTTTTTGTAAGTTTTGCTATTTCACTTTCTTTTTGTTTTAAGAGATCACGCAGCTTATGAAGTTCTTTTAACTGCTCATTTACAGCATCCCTATCATTCTCCTTTTGCTGATGTTTTTCAATAAACTCCTTAAGATGTATTTGGGTATCTTCAAGCTCATGAGATTTTCTTTTTACATCATCCTGAAGTTTTTTTATTGCCAGCTTCTGATCATGCTCTGAAGAATTGATATTCGTGATAATAAAAAACGATAAACCTACTATCAATGCCATTAATAATACCAAAAGAAATATCATTGTTTTTCCTTTGTTTTATGATAACTGATTCGTCCCTCTTGCCTTGTAGACAAATTCTTTCATCAGTTTAGGGTCTTTTTTACCAGGGAACTTCTCGATTCCAGAATTCACATCCACAGCATAAGGGTTTGTCACTTTTATAGCCTGAACAACATTTTTTGGATTAAGACCGCCAGAAATAAAAATAGGAAGGCTTGTTTTTTTCAAACTCTTCACAAGCTTCCAATTAAAGGTTTTTCCAGTTCCACCGAATTTTCTTGCTTCATATGTATCCAACAGATATGCATCAACGTTATATTTGGGGATTTCCTTAAAACTTGCCTTATTCCTTACGCGAAATGCCTTTATTAAAGGATAATCGAACTGATCACAAAACTCTGATGTTTCATTGCCATGGAACTGCAACGCCTGGATTCCCGTAATATCAATAGTTTTATTTATATATTTGGGGTCATCATTGACAAAAACCCCTACGCTATATATAAAACATGGTAATTTCTTAATTATCTTAGCTGCATCTTTAGGCAAAATATAACGCGGGCTTCTTTTAAAAAAATTAAACCCAATTATATCCACCCCCAAATCAACTGCTTTTAACGCGTCTTCAAAATTAGTTATACCGCATATTTTTATCTTTACCAATTCATTACCTCTTTTACTTTTGAAACAATATTATCAGACCTCATAAATGTTTCACCGATTAAAACTGCATTAACGCGTAAGAATTTCAAGAATAAAACATCCTGATAGTTTCTTATACCGCTTTCCACAACTATTGTATTTCCTTTTGGAATAAAAGGAAGCATTTTCTCGCTCGTTTTTATATCTACCTCAAAAGTCTGGAGATCGCGGTTATTGATCCCAAGAATAAAATCCTTTTTTAAAGACAAAACGCGTTTAAGCTCTATCTCGTTATGCACCTCTACCAAACAATTCATGCCAAGGCTATTTGCCAAATCAATTAACTCAACCAACAAATCTTTTTTCAATAAGGATACTATTAAAAGAATACAATCCGCGCCAAAAACACGCGATTCAAAAACCTGATACGAGTCTAAAATAAAATCCTTTCTTAAGATTGCCAACTGACTATTCTCTCTTACCAAGCGTATATTTTCCATACTGCCTTGAAAAAAATCTTCTTCCGTGAGAACAGACACCGCCTGGACTCCACTGGTCTCATAGGCCTTTATTATCTCTAAAACATCAAAATCACTTCGAATAAGCCCCTTAGAAGGAGAAGCCTTTTTAATCTCAGCGATTAAACTTACTTCTGAAGATTTAGAAATTGCTTTTTTAAAATCTCGAACAGCTGGTGCCTGATTTAACTTTTCTTTAAGCTGTTCTAAAGAAAGTAAGTTTTTCTTTTCATCTATGCGGATTTTCTTCTGTTGAATTATCTTTTTTAAAAACGCTTCTTTTTTCATTATAGATTATTTGAATATTTTCTTAAAAGCTCTAGTTTCTTTAGTGCTTTTTTACCTTTTATTGACTCGTAAGCTAATTTAACTGCCTCTTTAAAACCTTTGGCTACTCCGGATAAAACTAAAGATAAGGCTGCATTCATCAAAACCACGTCTAACTTTGCGCCTGGCTTACCATTGAGACAATCAATAATGGCTTTTTTGTTCTGAAACTTATTTTCAACAATAAGAGATTTTAGATTCTGTTTTTTCAACCCGAAATCTTTAGGACTTAAATAAAACGTTTTTATTCTTTTATTGTTTAATTCACTTACCTTAGTTCTATTAGATATAGTTACCTCATCAAGCCCATCCATACCATGAACAACAAATGCTCTTTTTACCTTCAACTGTTTAAGAGTATGGCAAATCAATTCTGTCAGTTCTGGTGCATACACTCCAATAAGTTGAACATCGGCTAAAGCAGGATTGCATAATGGCCCTAAAAGATTAAAAATTGTCCTTGTTTTTAAATTCCTTCTAACATTAACAGCATGCTTCATTGCCGGATGGAATATAGGGGCAAATAAAAACACAATTCCTGCTTTTTTTAAAATATATCCTGCCTGTGTAGGAGTTATATTAATATTTATCCCTAAAGATTCTATTGCGTCTGCGCTACCGAAATTACTAGACACTCCCCTATTACCATGCTTAGCAACATTAACACCCGCGCCGCTCACTACAAAAGCAACTACTGTTGAAATATTAAATGTGTTCTTACCCGATCCTCCTGTGCCGCAGGTATCTAAAACCATGCTTTTTTTTGGCCTTTTTACCTTAAACATATTCTCTCTCATTGCCAACGCCGCTCCGGCAATTTCAGAAGAAGACTCTCCCTTAAGTTTAAGAGCGATTAACACAGCTGCCAGTTCAATATCCGAAAGTCTTCCTTTCATAATCGTATTGAACAAACTCTTTGCCTCTGACTTATTTAAATCAATTTTCGAAATAATTTTATTTATAGTTTTATCTATCATAAGATTAAGTTATTACCTGTCGCTAAACAAAAAATTCTTCAACAAACTTTTACCACATTTTGTCAAAATAGATTCAGGATGAAACTGCACTCCCCATAAAGGAAATTCTGTATGTTTAATCGCCATTATTTCACCTACCTTGGTCTTTGCAATAATTTCAAAACACTTGGATAGAGATTTTTTTTCTACAATCAGCGAATGATATCGGGTTGCCACAAATGGATTAACGATATTTTTAAAGATTGTCTTTTTATTATGATAAATTAAAGAGGTTTTACCGTGCATCAACCGTTTAGCCTGGATTATCTTTGCACCAAACGCATAGGCTATGGCTTGATGTCCTAGACAAACTCCCAGTATAGGGATTTTTTCTGAAAACTCTTTTATGCAACTGCAGGTTATTCCAGCCTTTTCCGGCCTTCCCGGCCCAGGTGAAATAATAATTTTCTTAGGATTTAATCCGGAAATTCTTCTTAAACTTATCTTATCATTACGATAGACCTTTACAGAAAAATTAAACTCTTCAATATACTGAACCAAATTATACGTAAAAGAATCATAATTATCTATAACTAAAATCATTATTTCTTTCTAGTTATACGCGCACCCAAAGAACTCAACTTGGCGTCTAACGATTCGTATCCTCTATCCAAATGATAAATCCGGTTTATCTTAGTTTTACCTTTTGCCACTAAACCAGCTAAAACTAAAGCTGCCGAAGCCCTTAAATCGGAAGCCATAACTTCTGCTGCGCTCAAATAACGCACACCTTCGATAATCGCACAAGAACCTTCCTTTCTTATTCTTGCACCCATACGATTAAGCTCGGCAATATGCATAAATCTATCCGGATAAATTTTCTCCGTGATTACGCTTACACCACTGGTTACACTCATCAAACTCATAAACTGTGCCTGCATATCCGTAGGAAAACCTGGATAAGCCTGCGTGGTCAAATTAACCGGTTTTCTGTAAACAGAACCTTTTACATTTATTTTTTTTACGCCGACTTCCCTAATCTTAATTCGGGCTGCCCTTAAACGATCAATTAATGCTCCATGGCAAGATAAATCAATACCTTTTATAGTAACATTACCATTGGTAATCGCCGAAGCGAGCATAAATGTGCCTGCTTCTATTCTATCAGAAATAACTTCATATTCAACACCCCTTAAAGAACTCACGCCTTTAATTTCAATAACAGGGGTACCTAATCCACTTATTTCTGCTCCCATTGCCTTTAAAAAATTACCTGTATCAACCACCTCAGGTTCGCAGGCTGCAAATTCAATAACTGTTTTACCTTTACAAAGTACAGCCGCCATCATAATATTTATCGTTCCTAAAACTGTCGAACCAAATTCTCCGCCTAAATACACAGTTGCACCTTTAAATTTCTTACCCGCAGAAGCTATAACATATCCTGATCTGGTTTTTATATCAACGCCTAAAGCCAATAAGCCTTTGATGTGCAAATTAACCGGCCTTAGACCAATCACGCAACCTCCGGGGAAAGATACTTCGGCTTTTTTAAACCTTCCCAATAGTGGGCCTAAAACACAAAAAGAGGCCCTCATAGTAGAAACCATCTTATAGCCGGCTTTCAAATTATCAATATTCTTAGCTTCGATGATAACACTATTATTTCTAAATTCCGCCTCTGCACCTAAAGACCTTAGAATCTTTATCATCGTATGCACATCCCGTAAATCTGGGACGTTTCTGATAATGCAACGCTCACTGGTTAAAAGAGCTGCTGCCATTATAGGAAGACTTGAGTTCTTTGCCCCGCTTACAACAACTTCTCCATTTAAAGATACTCCACCTTCAATAATAAGTTTATCCATTTTTCTTCCTGTATCTGATTACCGCTACTCTATCAAATCCGTTATAATCTTTAATTATTTCCTCAAGCGTAAAAGCCTTGTTTAAAAAAGTGATTTCTTTTAATTCTTCAGCCTGATCATGACCAATTTCAAAAACAATCCACGCTTCATTCTTTAAAAAACTACTAGCAATAGATAATATCTGTCGAAAAAACCTAAAGCCATCGCCGGCAAAAATACTTTCTTTCGGATCATGCAATACCTCCGGAGAAAGAATAGATAGATCCTTATCCTTTAAATACGGAGGATTACTTACAATAACATCAAAACTCTTATTAAAACATTGAAGCTTAAATATATCTTTGCTTAAAAAAACAGTCTTATCCTGAACGTTATTCAAAGATGCATTTTCCTGAGACAGTCTAATTGCCTTTGTATTAATATCTATTGCCGTAATATGCGTATTCTTTGTATTGCGCGCCAAAGCAATGGATATATTACCAGTCCCTGAACAGACATCTAGAATATTTAACGGTTTTGCATTATCCCAACCATCAATTAAGGCAATTACCTTTTCTACTAAAATCTCTGTTTCAAATCTAGGGATAAAAACACCTTCTTTAACCATAAAAGGCAAACCATAAAAATCAATTCTGCCTAAAAGATGCTGCAGAGGCACCCCTTGGGATCTTTTTTCCAAAATAGTATCCAGCCTCTGTTGTTGATCAAAACTTAAATCAAATTCTTTAGTATATAGATCAATCGGCGTACAATTTAGAATTTCACTTAAAATTAAATCTTTTTCTTTCATTTTTTACTATCTTCTTCTAATAAAGCTTTAATCACTGGCTCTAGATCTCCTTCGATTATCTTCTCTAGCTGATGAATAGTAAAACCAATCCTATGATCGGTAACGCGCCGCTCGGGAAAATTATACGTACGGATCTTCTCGCTTCTGTCTCCTGTACCGATCTGAGACTTCCTCAGCTCTGTAGCCTTTTTTTGTTCTTGCTGAACCTTACGATCCATTAATCTTGCCCTTAACACCTTCATTGCCTTGCCTTTATTCTTGATCTGTGAACGCTCGTCCTGACAGGTAACAACCATTTTTGTAGGAATATGCGTAATACGTACTGCCGAATCTGTAGTATTAACGCTCTGACCCCCATGGCCGGAAGACCTATATACGTCTATACGTAAATCTTTCGGTTCTATCTTTAACTCTACCTCCTTTGGCTCAACCATAACTGCTACGGTTGCAGTTGATGTATGAATCCTTCCTGAGGCCTCAGTTTCCGGAACGCGCTGCACGCGATGTACGCCGGACTCAAACCTTAATCTTTTATAAGCGCCTCTACCATTGATTGCAAAAATTACCTCTTTAAATCCGCCTAATTCCGTAGGATGAGCTGAAAGATATTCTACACTCCAAGATTTTGACTGCGCGTATTTAGTATACATACGAAACAAATTCCCGGCAAAAAGGCTTGCTTCTTGGCCGCCTGTTCCAGCACGTATCTCAAAAACTAATTCCCTATCCGGAACATCATTTTCTTTTTTAAGATAATCTTCGAGTTCAGACTTTAACCTAGCACTTTTATCCTGTATGTTTTTAAGTTCTTCTTCGGCAAGCTGAATAAAATCATTCTCATGTTTTTCAGTCAAAACTTTTTTTAAATCCTTTTCTTCTTGAGTGGATTTTTTATAGTTTCTGTATTTAACAACAATCTTTGAAATAGAAGCAAGCTCTTTAGCCAAGGCCTGATATTTTTCCTGATTCTTCATCAGCTCATGCGAGGCCAAAAGATGCTCAAGCTCTTCGTATCTTCTCTCGATTATCTGAAACTTATCAAACATTACTTGTTTTTCTTATATTTTTTATTGAATTTTTCAACGCGTCCGGCAGAATCAATAAATTTCTGCTTTCCGGTAAAAAACGGATGACACTTAGAACATATATCCACACGGATATTGTCTTTTGTAGAACGCGTATGAATCACCTCTCCGCATGCACAGACTATAGTACAATCTTTATACTTTGGGTGGATTTCCTTTTTCATTTTTTTCTCCTTCCTTTCATCTAGTTATATTTGTAAAAAATAATCGCTTCAAACTTTTCTTCTAAAAATTTTCTTCCAAAGATGCGATTCTTTGTTTTAAAATATCATTTTCTTGTTTTAACTCTTTGATCCCCTCTAATAATACAGCAGTTAATTTTCCATATTGAATTGATTTATAGCCATCACTATCTATGTCCACCAACTCAGGATATTGCTCTTCGAGCTCTTGGGCAATAATACCAATCTGCATACCTGGAGCAAAATTCTTATCGGGATAGGCTTCTTGATTCCACTGATACCTTACTCCCCTAAGCTTAGCAAGTTTATCTAAAGGAGTCTCGAGATTAGTTATATTTTTCTTCCATCTTATATCTGATGAATCAGTAATACCAAACGCCCTAAAAGTACCGTTAACATCTAAAGTATAACTGGGGGTCGTATCCAAGATACCAACCATACCTGAATTTCTAATAGTAACTTTATCATCTACTGAATTCGTTGCTAAACGTAAATCGTGAGTTCCTTTGCTTGCAACACGAAAAATATCACTCTCTCCAGCAATACGCCCGCTAGAATCAAAATTAATATCAGTCTCAAAATCACCCTGACTATCCTGATTAAATACGAGATTCCCTGGAGAAGTAGAATG
Organism: Candidatus Gygaella obscura; assembly: GCA_030765485.1. Lineage (GTDB taxonomy): Bacteria > Omnitrophota > Gorgyraeia > Gygaellales > Gygaellaceae > Gygaella > Gygaella obscura. The sequence continues at coordinate 68,661 of JAVCCR010000032.1, read as the reverse complement.
CAAACCAAAAAAAGTCACTAACCCATTTGAATCCATAAGCATTTTTAGTTTTCCGTTTGTTACTAAACCAATTTCATCATCACTGGTAAAGCCATTTTTACCACCAATTGTAATAAGAGTAGAGCCAGATCCTCTTTGATCTCCTTCTATTGCTCGTGCATACACCCAAGGAGTAGCTATAAACCCAGCCCCAGCTAAATTACTGCTTGACTGAAACACTCCCTCCCCATTAAGAGTAGCATCGACATTACTACTGCCAATTATGGCATTCCCGTTTACGTATAACTTTTCAGTTGGATTCGTGATTCCGATACCGACATTGCCATTACCCTTTATCCTCATCAATTCCGTAGCAGAAGCACTAAAACCATAATTAAAAGTAATATCCGTAGTATGATCGGTAGTCAATAATTGCAGGTTATTACTTTGTACACCAAAACCATACGTAGTAAAACTACCATTATCATAAAGTTGGATTTTATCACCTAATGAATTTGCAAAAGATAGCGGGGCATCGGGGTTAGATGTTCCAATTCCAACATTTTGCTGAACAATTAAATCAGCATTAGTGTTAATATTAGTCCCCCATTGGTAAGTGCCAGCATCGCTATAATTATCTCCAATGGCCATCCTGTTACTGCGTAACTCTGTATAACTTCCGTAAGGAGAAGGATAATAAGTAACAATACGGATTTCCTCAACCTCTTGAGCAAAAGCAAACACAGAACATAAAATAAAACTTAACAAAACAAACGCTATTTTATTCATATTCTTTTTCCCTTATCTACTGGTTCATACTATTTAAAAAATCCTTATTATTCTTAGTCTTTTTTAATTTTTGAATCAAAAGCTCCATTGCCTCTACAGAATTCAAATCATTCAATACTTTGCGCATAATCCATATTTTTGTAAGTTCATCTTCCTTAAGAAGCAATTCCTCGTGTCTCGTGTTAGAACGCTTAATATCAATAGCCGGATATATTCTGCGCTGGAATAGATTTCTATCAAGCTGAAGCTCCATATTGCCAGTTCCTTTAAACTCCTCAAAAATTACATCATCCATACGACTTCCAGTATCAACTAAAGCGGTAGCAATTATAGTAAGACTTCCTCCTTCTTCTAATGCACGGGCTGCGCCAAAAAACCTCTTTGGCTTCTGCAAGGCATTTGAATCAATACCACCTGAAAGAATCTTACCGCTATGAGGCATTACTGAGTTATAGGCACGTGCTAAACGGGTAATACTATCAAGTAAAATTATAACATCCCGTTTATGTTCAATAAGCCTTTTAGCCTTCTCTAACACGATTTCCGCTACCTGAACATGACGCTCCGGAGCCTCATCGAAAGTAGAGCTAATTACTTCTCCTTTAACATTACGCTGCATATCCGTAACCTCTTCTGGACGCTCATCAATCAAAAGCACCATTAATGTCGCATCAGGGTGGTTGTTTGTTATGGCATTACCGATTTTCTGTAAAAGCACGGTTTTACCGCTATAAGGCGGAGCCACGATTAATGCACGCTGGCCCTTGCCTAAAGGAGCCAACAGGCTCATTACCCGCATGGACACCTCTTCTGGCTTGGTCTCAAGAATAAATTTCTCCTGCGGGTAAAGGGGCGTAAGATTATCAAAAAGAACCTTTTCTTTTGAATTCTCAGGATTCTCAAAATTCACCGCCTCTACCTTTAAAAGTGCGAAATACTTCTCGCCTTCCTTAGGAGGCCTAATCTGACCACTGACTGTATCGCCAGTCCTTAAATCAAATTTCCTTATCTGGGATGGTGAAATATAAATATCATCAGGTGAAGGCAAATAATTGTAATTCGCCGACCTTAAAAACCCAAAGCCTTCTGGTAAAATCTCTAAAGTGCCTTCTCCGAACATAAGTCCGGCTTTTTCCGCCTGGGCCTGAAGTATTTTAAAAATCAAATCCTGTTTCTTCAATCCGCTAACCCCATTGACACGAAGATCTCTAGCGATTTTATTAAGATCGGTTACTTTCATATCCTTAAGATTACTGATATCCATTTTTACTTCTTGTTCTGTTTTCGCAACATATCCCGCCATGTCTTTTTAACCTCCATATTGGTCTTTTTTAACGAATAGCTATTATCAATTACATAATCAGCTTGCTCAACTTTATATCTTAAAGGCAATTGTGCCTGGATTATTTTCAAAGCCTGCGATTTAGAAAAATTATTCTCTTGTGCCCTCTTTAAACAAATTAATTTTAAACACTTAACCACCACAATATAATCAACCAAATTTTCTAAGCGTGACTCGTACAACAAAGGAATATCCAAAACCAATATTCTGTTTCTGAAAGAAGCAATCCGGGATTTTAATTTTTTGATTACCTCCGGATGAACAACACTATTAAGAAATCTCAGGCTGTTTGGTTTTGAAAAAACAATATTCGCAAGTTTTTTCCTACTAATCTTCTTTTGCCTGGTTAATATATCTTTCCCAAAATAAGAAACTAAACTTCTTTTTAACTTGGGCGAATCTAAAAGAACGTGAGCAATTTTATCCGCATCAATTAATTTTGCACCCAAATCACGAAACATCTTGCTAACCGTACTTTTACCGCAAGCAAAACCTCCTGTAACTCCAAAAACCATAACCGCTTAAACCCTTCCTTTTACCAAACGATTGAATAAATCTATGTATTTACTTGCCGAAGACTTCCACGAAAAATTATATTTAAAAGCTTTGCCAATAAGAGAATTGAATTTATTTTCTTCAAAAACCGCAAGTGCTCTTTTTACAGTTGAAATAAACTCTTTTTTATCAAATTTTTCAAAAACAAATCCATTGCCTTTAGTTTTGTCTTTTTGACAATCAATTACCGTATCAGCAAGACCACCGGTTTTATACACCAAGGGAACTGTACCGTATTTTAAACTTATCATCTGACCCAAACCACACGGCTCATAGCGCGAAGGCATTAAAAATAAATCACTGCCGGCATATATCTTATGAGCTATCACGTTATCAAATTTTAAAAATACGCTTATTTTATCTTTATATTTTTTTGCTAGCCTTGCCAACAAATCATGGTATTTCAAATCACCCGTACCTAAAATAACAACCTGTAGATTAAGCTTTATTAATTCTTGCAAAGAAGCACTCAATACATCAACTCCTTTTTGCTCAGCCAGCCTAGAAACCATACCGCATAAAAGCGCATCTTCTTTTACTGCTAAACCGCATTCTGCCTGCAATTGCCTTTTATTTTCATGTTTGGCTTTATAGGCTTTAGCAGAATATTTCTTATAAATCATCTTATCTTTTTCTGGATCCCACAAATTATAATCAAGACCATTGATAATGCCAAAAAGATCTTTACTGCGTTTCGTCAATAATCCTTCCAGACCACAGCCGAATTCCTTAGTCTGAATTTCCTTTGCATAGGCTTCGCTTACAGTAGTAATAATATCGCAAAATACCAAACCACCCTTTAAAAAATTAATTTTATCGTAATATTCCAGATAATCCATATTGAATAATTTCCAATCTAAACCCAACTTAGAAAAATTTTCTTTATCAAAAAGCCCCTGATAAGCAAGATTATGGACTGTGAATACTGTCTTTATCTTTGCATAAACAGAATCGTTTTTGCATGCGGTCTTTAAATAAACCGGTATCAACGCAGTCTGCCAATCATTACAATGCACAACATCGGGAATAAAATCAACTTCCTTTATTAGAGCGATTACCTGTTGAGAAAAATAAGAAAATCTATCCAGATTGTCCGGATAATCTCCATTCTTATCCCCGTATAAACCGTCCCGCTTAAAGAAGCTCTTATGGTCGATGAAATAAACTGTAACTTTATCCGCTATTTTAGCCGTATATAAATTATTATTCAATTTTTTTAAAGAAAATTTCTTTTCATCAATAAAGCCGTATTTTGGCATAACAATGCGTATATCGTGGTTAAGCATTTTTAATGCCAAAGGCAATGCTCCGGCAACATCAGCCAAACCACCTGTTTTAGCAAAAGGTACGACTTCACTAGAACAAAAAAGTATATTCATATATTTTCCTATTTAGAATTAATTCACAGCAACCATATCAAACCAATTAGAACCCTGTTTAAAATTAGTTTTAATCGGCACATCTATCTTATAAATCTGTTCCATATTGCTACGTATAACCGATATTGATTCCTCTAAACTATTCTTATTCACTTCAAAAATCAACTCATCATGAACCTGAAGTATTATTTTCGCAGAAAGTCTATTTTTCATAAACAATTCATGGATATTAATCATCGCCAACTTCATAAGCTCCGCTGCCGAACCCTGAACAGGCGTATTTATTGCCTGGCGGTAAGCAAACTGCTTTTGAGCGTTAACTTTGCTTTTAATAAATGGCAGAAATCTTTTCCTGCCGAGAACAGTTTCCACATATCCGTTATTTTCGGCAAATTTGATCTGACCTTGGATATATTCTTTTACTTTAGGATACCTTAAGAAATACGTATCGATAAAATTTTGCGCTTCTTGATTAGTAATCGATAGATCCTTAGCCAGACCAAAAGCACTCATTCCGTAAATAATACCGAAATTTACTCTTTTAGCGACATTGCGCATTTGATTATCCACATCTTTTTCCTCAACATCAAAAACTAGTCCGGCAGTAAATCTATGAATATCCTCACCCTTTTTAAATGCCTTAACCAGATTCTTATCTTTGGATAGATGCGCTAATATCCTCAGCTCTATCTGAGAATAATCGCTTGAAATAAGCACATTATCTTTACGGGAACAAATAAAAGCACGTCTGATTTCTTTTCCCGCGGCGGTCCTTACAGGAATATTCTGCAGGTTCGGATTCTCACAAGACAATCTTCCTGTACCTGTTCCAAACTGCTTAAAATTACAGTGAATTTTATTCTTCTTATCCACTAATTCCGGCAATACATCAACATAAGTAGACTTCAATTTGTTAATCTGACGATACTCCAATAACAACACAGGAAGCTCGTGCTTTGAAGATAATACTTTTAAAACTTCCTCGTCGGTGGATGGTCCGGTTTTAGTCTTCTTCACAACAGGAAGTTTAAATTTATCAAATAAAATAACCCGAAGCTGTTTAGGAGAATTGATATTAAACTCTTCTTCGCTAATCTTAAAAATCTTTTCTGTAATATTTTTTAGTTTAATTTCGAATTTTTCAGATAGATCTTTTAAAAACCTAACATCAATAGAAAAACCTTCTCTTTCCATACTGGATAACACTTTAGAAAAAGGTAATTCAACTTCAAAAAACAATTTATCAAGCTGATTATCCTTAAGTTTTTTTAACAAAATCTCCTTTAAAGAAATAAAATAATTCACAGCTTCAAAATTATGATTAACCTGCTTCTCAAGAAAATCAAAAAGCACGTCTTTCACCGAATATTCGCTCTTCCCGCTATCCAAAAGATATCCGGCCAAAAGTATATCAAAAAGCTCTCCTTTTAACTCTACTGAGCATCTGGATAAAGCACTATAAGCTTTTTTAAGATCATGCGTAATTTTTAAAATACTATTATCCTCTAATATTTCTTTTAACTGTAAAAACAACGAATCGAACTTCCAAACACATCCTGTACCGAAAGATAAATAAAAACAATCTTCTTCAATAAAAAAAGAGATAGCCTTTTTTCCTTCCGAATCCCCGATAAATGATTCCTGATCATTTTTTAACTCTAAAACTTCTCTATCACAAGAATCAGGAAGTTGTTTTAATAAACTCTTAAATTCAAGTTTTCTATATAGCTGAGAAAGTCTTTTGTAATCGGGTTCTTTAACCTTTAGATTATCCAAAGAAACATCTACGTCTACATTAGAATCCAAAGTTATAAGCTCGCGGTTTAAAGTCAGTTGCTTCTTTGCCTGTCTAAGTGAATCCCTTAATTTCGGTTTTTTTATTTCTTCTAGATTCTTCAAAACGCCATCCACTGTTTTAAACTCCTTAAGCAATAAAACAGCAGTTTTTTCTCCTATACCTTTAACCCCCGGAATATTATCGGCATTATCACCGGTCAAACTAATAAAATCAACTATCTGCTCAGGATGTAAGCCAACCCGCTCTAAAACAACCCTTTTATCAAACATAAGCCCTTTATCTTTCTGAGGATTATAAATAAACGTTTTATCATCCACTAACTGCAACATATCTTTATCCGAACTAATAACGATACTTTTAAATCCATTATTTTTAAAAGTCCTGCAGGCTGTAGCAATAATATCATCTGCTTCATACCCCTGGCGTTGTAACAGGGCGAAATTATAACTTCTTACCAGCTCCTTGATGAAATCTATCTGAGAAACAAGCTCATCCGGCATAGCCGGCCTGTTAAGCTTATAATCACGGAATTTTTCAGAACGAAAGGTCTTTCTGGAAACATCAAAACAAACCCCAAGGTATTCAGGCTTAAACATCTCAACAATCTTATTTATCATAACAACAAAACCGTAAACAGCATTGGTCGACTGCCCATAGCTCGTCTGAAGCTGCTTTATGGCATAAAAAGCACGGTAACAAAATGAATTAGCGTCTATTAATATTAACTCTTTAGGGTTTTTCATATAAAACTAATGGAAGGAATAAGCCATTAATCTTTAAAATTTAGGAGTTAGTGCTAATAATCTATCTGTGATTTACTTGAAGGTAAACTGCGCATCTGATTAATACGCTCTGCTTCTTCTTTAGCCAACATGCCAAAACCTTGGCTATTATACCAAAGGGCATCGTCAGCACTTTTTCTCACTTCTGGATCATCATCTTTTGACAATTCTCTCAATAACTCTAGCGAACCTTCACTATCAAGATCTAGAAGTTGATCTTTTTCCTGTTCCACACGCTCCAACTCTACGGAATACTCTAACTCATCAATCATCTCAAGTTGATCTTTCTCCATAACAGAATAATCGTTATCGCGAAGCCACTTGGCTCTTGCCTTGGCATTTCTAATTTTAGTAATTTTTTCTTCCATAGAAAGATCATCTATAGATTCAAGATCAATAATCTCCGAAAAAGGAAAAATATGATTATCATAACGAGAAATATCTTTATTTACCTGTTTAATCAATTCGTCTGTACTATCACCCTCTTGCAACCCAATCTTATTTCTTAAAATAGCAATTCTTTCGCGGGCAGTTTTTGCCCAAGGATCATCAACATCGCCCAGCTGAATTCTTTTCTTCCAGTAAAAAATAGCATTTTTAAAATCCTGTTTCTTTTCATAAAGAAAGGCTAAATTAGTATAACTGGAAGCATAATAAGGATCAAACTGTATTGCTTTTAGATAGACAGCCTCTGCTTCGTTTATCCTTAATTGAAATTCATAAATAACACCAATATCATTATATATAACCGGCCAGGAAGACCATTTTTTGCGCGCCTGAAGATAAAAATTAAGAGCTTTATCGATATTTCCTAATCGTTGGGCCAAAAGACCTTTATTGCGTAAATCTAAAGCATCATCTTTATGATCAGCAAAACAAACACTTCTGGCATCGCAAATAACCAGTAGCAAAAAAATACCTAAAAAAAGAAGTTTCAAATACTTACGCATAATTTAGTTATAATATACCTCATATAATATATACAAGTCAAGCAAAAAAAGCTTTTTAAATAATCCTGCTCATATTCAAACAGGAGTGTTTTCTTTTCTTTAAAAACTCTGCTAAATCCTCCAAGCAAGTACAATCATGCTCATCGGCAATCTTACTGAATATTTTCTTTAAATTACTCTTTTTTTGACTTGCTTTATTATACTTTGTCAAAAAATACTTTAAACTGCTGGGCATCCAAATAATTCTTTTTACCCCCCCCTCTTGAGGCATAAACTTTTTGCTTAATAGAAAAACCCTGCTAGAACCTAGCATTCCTGGAGACTGAACACCAAAACCCAATAGATGAGCCAATTTTGAAAAATCAAGTCCAAGAGGATTTTTACCAGTATAATCTCTACTCACAACCATAACACCGTTTAATTCCGGCAAGATTACAACAATACACTCAAAGCATAAAGAACAGGTATGCGGATATTCTATCAATGAATAAAGATTAACTTTTTTAACTGCATTTTTGGTAACTTTTTTAATGTATCTATTCACTCCTTGCCACTGTCCAAGCCTGCGATCAATAACTTTTCCTTTTTTTATTGGATAATTTGCTCCTGAAGGCTCGATTTCAAAAGCAATCTTGGCATCAAGAAATGAATAAGAACCGCAAAGACCAGGATGTTCAGGGCTAATAATACATATATGATTTAAGGCAAAACTGCGGCATATAGAACAGGAATAAAACTCTTTAACGGATTCATCTGTTTCATTGATAACTTTTACCAAACGCGTCCTGTGTATATCCCGGGATTTTCTTAATTCTTTTTCAAAACGCTTTCTATCAGTAATAATTTTTATTTGAATCTTATTTATAATTTTAGAATATTCCCTATGCATCATCGCATAAATAAAAAAAGCAATATCATTTAATCTTAAACCCTTCCTAAACGAACTCCTACTAACTGAAATATTCAAAAAATCACTTTGTCCACTATGTGTTACACCATCGATATAATTAATAAATCTATGGATTTGACGTTCTAAAACCGCATTAAATTCATTAGAGGCACTTTTAGTAACCATCTCTACTAAAATAAAAAGCCTTTTATTGTATCCATCAGCTTTTAAACTATCCAAATCGCTACCAATAATTTCTATCTGGCCATCTCGGATCTGCGAAGGGTTTCTATTTACTAATAACTCACATGCAGACCCAAGAGAAAAATCAATAAAAGAATCTTTATCTTTTATAATCTGCCCTTCAAACTTTGTACCGAAACCAACTGGAAAACGGCTCAAATCCGGAACAAATTTAATATTCCTTGCCTCTACAACCTTATCTATAATTACAGCAGATTCTTTAATATTAATAAATGCATCGTAACCGTTTTTAATCTTACTATACCTAACCTTTAATGACCTTTTATTGGTAATAATAGGAACAGATAGATTTAAGGCTCCACAGGCCTGTGCTAAATCAATTTCTTTAAAATTATCTAATAAAACAGTTACAGCAGGCAGACTAGACCTGCAGTAATCACACACAGACTTCCAATCTTTTTTATTCTGACAACCAAACATAAAACTTAACCTAATAAGGCACTGAACTGTTTTATACGCGTCATCAAAAACTATTAACTTCCTTTTGGCTGCATCCGTTAAGAAAACATCCCTGCTAGAACTTTTATTTACACTTCCAACAAAGACAATAAATCCACTTATGCTCTTATCCAATAAAGCTATACCGAGTTTTCTGATATGTGTATCGCTAAACAAAATGCTTTCCAAATTCCTTCTTTTTGATAAAGCATCGAAATAAATCTTTATCTCTTCATAAAATAAAATAACCAAACCAAGTCTTCTGATGTACTCGGATTCTTTTATTTTTTTATCGCTGTTTGTTACCTTATCTTGCAAAAGAGATATTTTATTTAACGCACTCCGCAGCTGTCTAAAACTAGAAATACGCTTACCAAAAAAAGCACAGATCAAAGGAAAGGCATTTTCCATATCCTTAAATGAAAAATTTTCATCGTATTTTTCTGATATATCGCTATTAAACAATATACCTACGTCTTCTTTTAAAAGTAATGATAATTTTTGTAAACTTGATTTTAAATCTGTCATTATAGGTAATAAAGGAATTGTCTGTTAAGCTGATTTTACGCGGTAGAAAAAGAAGAAAGCTATAATAATATTGACAAACCGGCCTTTCTGCCCTGCTCGATTGCATTATCCCAGGTGCGTTTTCTCGTCTCGTCAATTACAACTACATCGCCGGCAGCAAAAATAAAATCCAAATTGGTGCGCATATTCTCATCTACAATTACTCCATCGGATAATTCTACTGGCGAACCTTTCAAAAAATTTATATTAGATTTAAAATTACCATTATAAACTAATAATGAACATGCCATAACCTTATTGCTTTTAAGCTTAACCGCCTGTATCTGTGACTCTCCGATTATCTCCAATATTTCATCCTCAAGCATAAACCTCAAATTCTCGTTTTCTTCAATATCTGCTACCAGATTATTATTTGTAGTAACTAAAAATACTTCTTTTTTCTGCAGGCTCAACTTTAAAGCCATATCCCGCAGGTACATTTCGTTACCTGTTAAAAATACAGTACTGGCAATCGGTAGATTCTTTTTTATTTCTTCGGCATCAGAATAACTCCTAAGTCCATAAACATTCTTTTTATTTGTTCCTTTTATCTGCGGCAATACACAATTAGCTCCCGTAGCAACCAAAAGCCTGTCAAAATCAATATAAGTATTATCGTCTAGCCTTACCCTTCTTTTTCTTGTGTCCAGGCCTATGGCTTTCTTATTTAACAAAAGTTTTAGATTGTTCTTTTCGAAAAATTCTTTATCTTTAAAATAGAATCCATTTCCCGCTTCTTTAATAAAAATAAACTCGGCAAGTTTAAATCTATAATAAGGCAAAACAGCCTCTTCGCTGACTATAGTAACTTCATGCGTCCTATCTGAAGAACTGATCATCGCTGCAGCTTCAATACCCGCAGCAGAACTACCAATAATTAAAATTTTCATAATTATAAACCGGCTTGATCCAAAAGCGACACTACATACTTATCCCAACCAATGGGCATGATATGAACACCCTGGCAATTACTTTTTAGATTATTTATAAGCTCTGTAGCTATATCTATTGAAGTCTTGACCTTATCCGTTGACTTCTCCATACGTTTAATTAGTGCTTCGGGGACATTTATACCAGCAACATTATCATTTAGATATTTAGCCATATTAACAGATTTTAAAAGCACTATCCCCGCCATTATCGGGACATTAAAGGTCTTGGCTTTTTTCATAAACCTATCGAAAGAATCCATATCATAAACTGCCTGAGTCTGGAAAAACTGTGCACCTGCTTTAATCTTCTTTTCCATCTTCAACAACTCTAGATCAAGAGTTTCCACCCCCGGATTAACAACAGCCCCTAAAAACAACTTAGGAGAACCTTTAAGCTTATTACCACAAAGATCAACTCCGTTGGTAAGTTTTCTTGCACAATCTAAAAGCTGAACACTGTCTAAATCATAAACAGCCTTTGCCTGAGGATGATCACCTAGAATAGGATGATCGCCTGTTAACAATAATACATTTTCAATACCCAAGACTGCAGCGCTTAAAAGATCTGACTGTAGAGCAAGTCTATTTCTATCTCTACAGGTAAGCTGAAAAACCGGTTCTATTGCGTTGTCTAAAAGAATTTTAGAAAATGCCAAAGAGCCTAAACGCATAACCGAACTCTGAAGATCAGTAACATTAATTGCATCCACACGCCCCCTTAAAGAAATGTTATCCATTAAAATCTGTTCAAACAAAATCCCCTTGGGCGGTCCAATCTCGCTGGTAACCGCAAATTTTTTATTCTTAAAAGCTGTTTCTAATTTACTCATATTTAATTATCTTTTTTTAAAGACCTACTTCCAGGGCGTAAATTCTTACGCTGGTTTTTTGCTTCGATAAAATTTTTAATATTATCCAACTCACCCAGTTCTTTAAGTCGTTCGTAGATCAAAATCCAAACACAATCGTTGTTTCTATCTACTTCGCATTTCCCGTTTTTTGCCCCGCCGCAGGGACCGTTCAATAATGACTTCGGACACCTGGTAACAGGACAAAGACCACCAGTAATATTTAAAACACACTCTCCACAAGAAGAACAGGATTCAAAAAATTCTCCTACTGAAGTCATTGATCCGGCAAATAAAGTATCGCAGCAACTAACTACTTTACCGTTAAAACGTTTACTTTTTATGACTGCCTGCACACCCAGACCGCAGGCCATAACTAAAACACAATCTGTTTTTTCCAGCTCGACACGGAATTTAGATAAATCCCTTTTTACCTGACTAACAACACAGGGAGCTTTAGGAATAACAGAACCAATAATATTCTTCTTATGTTTAGATAACTCGCTGGCTAAGGCTTTAACTTCCTCTTCTCCGCCTGTCTTGCAAGCCGTTGCACATTCCCCACAACCAATAATGAAAATATTGGTTTTATTCTTTAATGCCGCTAATATATCTTGTAAGCTCTTTTGCTTTGTAACTATCATTTCTTGCCTGCTAGTGTAACTAGATTGCGCATTAATATTGCCGTGGTTAAAGGCCCTACCCCTCCGGGAACAGGCGTAATAAAGCTTGCTTTCTTAGAAACATTATCAAAATCAACATCTCCGATTATCTTATCGCCAAGCTTATTAATACCCACATCAATAACTACCGCACCTTCTTTTACCCAATCCGCTTTTATGAAATTCGCTTTACCCACAGCTACAATTAATATATCTGCCTGCTTTATATGAGATATCAACTTCTCGGCTTCAAATGTAGCAATATGACAAACTGTGATTGTGGCATACTCATTCAAAAGCATAATAGATAAAGGCTTACCTAATATGGGACTGTGCCCGACGATAACAACCTCTTTACCATAAAGTTTGATATCGATTGATTTTAATAATTCTACAACTGCACTAGCCGTGCAAGGAGAAACTTTAGTACTAGAAAAGAAAAGCTTTCCTAGGTTTTCCGGATGCATAGATTCTGCGTCTTTACCAGGAGAAACCGCCATATATACAGTCCTTACATCAATATGTTCGGGCAAAGGAAGCTGGATAATTATACCGTTAATATTACTGTCGTTATTAAGTTCAGTAATCGTATCAATCAAATCCTCCTGGCTGGTTTGAGCCGCTAAGGACTTCAAACAATATTCAATTCCTAAATCCTTAGCGCATTTCTGCTGTGATTTTATATAACTTGAAACCGAAGAATTGTCTCCCAGCTGAACACAAGCCAAAACAGGTTTTCGGTTTAAACCTTTAATCTCCTGTTTTAAACTGCATTTAATCCCATCAACTATTTTTCTACCTTCAAGCAATTTCATTATTTATTCTTACATTTATAAGACCGGATTTAAAAGCAGCCTCTAACAATTCAACTCCGACTTCAACATCAGAAATAAGATTGAAATTCCCTTTCCTTGTTAAAACCGGAGCCAAAAGTAATGCCTCGTAACACAATTGACACACCTCTTTGGGCACTGCTGCAGCTTTCTCTAAAAGAACCCGCCTTATTCCTTGCGGCTTATTGCGGGATTGAGAATATTTTTTATAAACTAAAATATCCAGATCAACCAATTTCTCTAATCTTTTTTTTATCTTTTCAAGTTTCTTTACAATGACTTTTATTTCTGGATGATTTTTCTTATTTTCATTATTACCGATGCTGTAATGTGCTGCCATAGCGATACAGCCAACACCCAAACAGGCAGTAAGGGCTGCTGCAGAACCTCCGCCAGGAGTGGATTTACGAGAAGACAAATCTTCGATATATTTTTTCAGACTCTTTTGTAAATACATACTAATCCTGCCTTGCTTTTAAGTCTTAACTCTTTCACACATAAAATCAAATACCCGGATTTTCCTTAAATGGAAAACCAAGCGATAACCACAGATTAATTCTAAATATATACACGGGTAGTTTATCAAATTTAAAGGAATTAAACAAACTAATTTTTTTCTTTTCCATCACAATAAAGCTATTTTTGCTTATCTGTATTACTTTTAAATCTATTAACTAACACTACGCATGAAAAACCAATATCTTAATATTTTCAATTATCGAATATAATTTTTTATTAATAAGAAAAACTCTTTCTATGAATCGGACACTGATCAAGCTTTTTTAACATACCAACATGAAAACTGGTTGCATATCCTTTATGTTTACGGAACCCATATCTGGGATAGATATAATCATAGATATGCATAATTCTATCTCGGGTAACCTTGGCCACGATAGATGCACAAGCAATGGATATACTTTTAGTATCTCCTGCGATAATTGTTCTTTTAGGAATATCTGTTTTGGGATGAATAGCACCATCTAAAAGCAGAAAATCCGGATTAAGGCATAGGTTCATAACAGCTAATTCCGAAGCCAGAGAGGTGGCTTTATGAATATTAAGCTTATCAATTAAAACTTCATTTATTATACCTACACCGACAAAACAATTTTCACAAATCTCACGAAAGGCCTTTTCTCGCTGTAACGGGGAAAGTTTTTTTGAATCGTCTATTCTTGTTTTGAATTGGAAACTTTTTAATACTGCAGCAGCGGCTACCACAGGACCAGCCAAGGGACCTCTACCTGCTTCATCTATTCCGGCAACAACACGAAAGCCTTCTGCCTTGGCTTTCTTTTCATAATAAAGCATGGCCATTAATGTTGCTTTATCTTTGCCTTTTTTCCTTTTTTGTATCTTAGATAGTATAATTTGGCACGACGCACTTTTATGGCCTTATGAAGCACTTTTATAGAATCTACGCTCGGTGAATGTATGGGAAATACTCTTTCAATACCTTCACCAAAAGAAATCTTTCTTACCGTAAAAATCTCGTTTATCCCCGAGCCTTTTCTGGCGATTACAGTGCCTTCAAAAGGATGAAGCCTTGTTTTATCACCTTCAGGAATCTTAACAAATACTTTAACCTCATCTCCAATACCAAATTCAGGCATGTCTTTCTTTAAAAAACTATCTTCTATTTTTTTAATCTTATCCATTTCTAACTCTCCTTGCAAACTATTTTTTCTTTAATAAATCCGGTCTCTTTTTCTTAGTAACCTCTAAAGACTTTTTTTTACGCCATTTTTCTATCTCATTGTGTTTTCCTGACAGCAAAACGGAAGGCACCTTCATACCTCTGTAATTTGCTGGGCGTGTATACTGCGGATACTCTAATAGGTTACCTTGAAAACTCTCAAAAATCAAGGATTTTTTCTCACCTAATACGCCAGGTATTAACCTAACTAGTGTATCCAAAAATATCATCGCCGGAAGCTCTCCTCCGGTTAAAACATAATCTCCTATAGAGATCTCATCATCCGCAATATACTCGCTTACCCGATTATCTATTCCCTCGTAATGACCGCATAACATAATCAAGTGCTTAAAACGAGAATATTTATTAGCAACTTTCTGCGTAAGTTTATTGCCTTTAGGAGTTAATAATACAATCCTGGTTGAGGCTTTCCTAAACCTTGTTTTTTTCTTAATGAATTTTACTACTTCAAAAAAAGGCTCAACATTCATAACCATACCCGGACCACCGCCAAAAGGGCGGTCATCTACTTTTTTGTGCTTATCAAACGTATAATCTCTAAGATTATGCACAAATATCTTAACCTTTTTTTTCTTCTGAGCCCTTTTGATAATAGATTCATCTAATACAGCCTTAAACATGCTGGGAAAAATCGTAACTATATCTATGCGCATTTTTTCACCCTAGCCTTATACTTGGATAAAAAGCTTTTCTTAAACTCGGCAAAAGAACCGTTCTTTATACTTTCTCTTATTTTCTGCATAAGTTTAAGATAAAAATAAACATTATGAAAACTCGTAAGCCTCAAACCTAAAATCTCATTAGTATTAAACAGATGCCTTATGTATGAACGGGTATATCTTCTACAAACAAAACAATCGCATTCCTTATCTAAAGGTGCAAAATCCAGCCTATAGGGATTATTTCTTATTGTTAATTTTCCCTCGGAAGTAAAAGCTGTTCCATTCCTGCCGTATCTTGTAGGGATGACACAATCAAACATATCTACACCTCTATCCACACATTCAATAAGATCTTCCGGTAACCCCACACCCATAAGATAACGCGGCTTATTTTCAGGCAGATGCTTTACTGTTTCCTCAACCATATTATACAATATCTGCGAAGGCTCGCCAACACTTAAACCACCAATTGAATATCCGTCAAAACCAATTTCAATTAAACTTTCTGCACAATGTTGCCTCAGTTCGGGATAGGTCGCACCCTGAACTATTCCAAAAAGCATTTTATCCTTTTTTTTCTTCAAAAATACGTCTTTTGACCTTTTTGCCCAAAGAATAGTTCTTTTTACTGCCTCTTCGGATTTAGTCTTTTTGCTTGGATAACTCACGCATTCATCCAGAGGCATAAGAATATCCGAATCTAAAACATTTTGAATATCAATAACGTCTTCTGGAGTAAGCAGGAATTTATTTCCATCTATATGAGACTGAAATTCAACGCCTCTGTCTTTAACCTTTCGTAGCAACGATAGACTAAAAACCTGGTAGCCACCGGAATCAGTAAGAATAGGTTTATTCCAAGACATAAATTGATGCAGGTTTCCGGCAGATTTTATAACCTCTAAACCCGGCCTTAACAGAAGATGGTATACATTACCCAGTATAATTTGGGCATCCATGCCTTCTAGATCTTCATTAGATAAAGCCTTTACCGTTGCTAAAGTACCTACAGGCATAAAACAAGGTGTATTAATCGTACCCCTGTCTAAAACAATTTTTCCCAGGCGCGATTCGGTTAATTTATCTTTTTGTAATAATTTAAACATAATATTAAATTATAATCATTGCATCGCCATAGCTATAAAAACGGTATTTTCTTTTTATTGCCTGCCTATACGCCTTTTTTATAAGCTCGGTCCCCCCAAATGCACAAACAAGCATAAATAAAGTTGTTCGCGGCAGATGGAAATTAGTAATCAAAGCGCTAACTCTTTTAAATCTATAACCCGGATAAATAAAAATATCGGTTTCACCTTTAAGTTTTCCCCTGGAACAACTTTCTAATACCCGGCAGCCTGTAGTACCAACGGCAATTACACGTTTTTTATTTAACAGGGAATCTTCTATTCTTTGAAAAGTGGAACTATTAATACTATAGCACTCGGAATGCATCTTATGACTTCTTATATTATCTGTCTTCACCTGTGAAAATGTACCGTACCCGACATGAAGCGTAACATGACTAAATTTTATACCTTGCGATTTAAGATCTTTAATCATTATTTTGCTAAAATGCAATCCTGCAGTAGGAGAGGCAACAGAACCATCTTTTTTCGCATAGACGGTCTGATAATACAGGCTATCGGATGGTAAAGGGGCTCTTTTTATATACGGAGGCAAGGGAACTTTACCTATTGAGTATAACTTTTTTCTAGCTACTTGAGAAAAAGAAACTTTCCGCCTATCTTTTATAATCGCTGAAATACCCTTATCGAAAAATATCCTCTCTCCTATTCTTAAACGCGCTGGCCTCAAAAGGCACTCATATGTAAAGTTTTTAATATGTTTTAAAATAAAAACTTCGGCCTTTCCGCCAGTAGCGCGCTTCCCTAAAAGACGACAATTAACTACCTTACTGTCATTTAAAACCAATAAATCATCTTTTCTTAAAAACTCTCCTAACTGATTAAAGTTTTTATGTATTATCTTTTTTCTTTTTCTATCAATTACAAGCAATTTTGCATCTTCGCGTTTTTCTAAAGGAAACTGTGCGACTAATTCACTTGATAGATTATAATCAAAATCGGATAATTTCATTTAAGATATCCTATAGTGCTTTTAGGATAGTAGTATTGAAGTATCTGTCTAAAACTTTTTCCGGCGCGAGCCATAAAATATCCACCCCACTGACAAAAACCTACGCCATGACCCCAGCCAAAACCATCAAAAACAAAATCTTTTCCTTCTTTTATTATACTAAAGTTAAGACTTCTAATAATTTTACTGCCTACGGCATTTCTAAAATCGTTACCTTTGATTATTTTCTCCCCGCCAGTGGTAACAATTAATATCTCAACTACCCTATCCGTACTGTTGCGATTGAGAACCCTTAAATCCTTAATATCAGAGATATCAATTTCTTTTTTCTGTAAACCTTTTAAGATTTCTGCAGCGTTTAACTTTTTAAACCATTTGAAATGCAAAGAATCTCTGCAATAATCACATTTAACACCCCGAAGGCTAGCGACAGCCGGCCCCCATAAATTTTCAACATCCTCAGTATGCCCTCCACACGTAGCATGAAAAAAAGCAGGGAATATCTTACCTTCACATTTTAAAACCATGCCTTTTGTCTTTTCAACTGCCCTGCTTGCACGAAATCTACGGGAGGTATCCCCGCCGTAAACCTGAGAGTAAATATCACCTGTTACATCAAACATATTCTTACTATTTTTTTTTCTTTTATCAACAGCAAAAGTCCTGGCAATAACAGCCTGCGCCTTTAGCACCTCATAAGGCCAATACCAGGGAATTTCCGAGGGAACCACACTTTTTAAATAATCCTCCAAATCCACGGTGTTAATAAGGGTGAACTTACCATTGTCTTTTAAAATTATACTTAAATCTCCCTTGTATCTTCTCTTGTTTAAGAAAAACTGCCTCTCGCCGCAGCAATCTACTCTTAGTTGATTCAAATTAAGAATACATGAACCTATTTTTATCGCACCAATCCCTTCAGGAGTAATCTTTTCTTTTAAAAAAATACTGCTTTCTTTTATAAGGGTATTATCTTTAATATCATATAGCTTGTATGATTTTCTTACTGTCAGGAAAAAACTTTCCGCATCATCAGCTATCCTGACGCGTATAGTTTGAGACTGAGCAAAACCAGCATTAACAAAGAAAAATAAGCCAAATAAAACCATTAAAGCGCTGAACCCGGCAATTCGAATAAATTTTATTTTCTTATCCATAACCAAGAAATTATCGATAGAACAATACCTACAATTATAGAAGTTGTAAGAGGAAAATAGAAACTGAAATTACCCTTTTTTATAAAAATATCTCCTGGAAGCCTGCCTACATTTATAAATCTACTTAAAAATAATACTACCAGTCCGATAAAAAATAAAATCAACCCGAAAACAATAAAAATTTTTGCCGTATTAATCATTCTTCTTTTTTCTTTTCTTATATCTATCCATCTCGGAAAAAATACAGCCGCAGTATTTCTGCATATACATATTGTTACTTCTAGCATAATCCTGGCTTTTTCTAAACCCAGAACGGAAATCTTCGTAGAAAAACTTTACTTTAATATTATCAGAAATTACCTGTGCGATTTCCTTTATCGCAAACTGATCCTGATAAGGGCTTACCAAAAGAGTAGTAGTAAAATAATCAAACCCGTTATCTTTGGCAAACAACGCGGTTCTCTCAAGACGCAACTGCCAACAAACCCTACATCTGGCCGGTGAAGCCTTATCTTCAAGCTGATCAAAAAACTCTTCCGGCAGGTAATCCGGCGATATCAATTCTAAAGATTTTCTTAAAGCAAAATCTTTAACCGTATTCAATCTATTTTTGTATTCTATAAACCCATGGATATTTGGATTATAAAAAAAACAGGTTGCAGAAAATTTATCCTTTAGTCTTTCCAGAGGATAAATCAAACATGGGGCACAACAGGTATGAAGCAGCAATTTCATAAATAAATTTCACTAATAAAAGTATACTTAGAACAACTCTTCTTGTTTGTCTTTTTTGATGCCAAAATGTGCATAGGTAGATTTTGTAATTGATCTGCCGCGGGGAGTACGTTTTAAAAACCCTGCCTGTAAAAGATAAGGCTCGACTGTATCTGCTATTGTATCTACTTCTTCATTAAGACTTGCCGCAACCGATTCAATACCTACGGGCCCACCGTCATATACATCGATTATTATTTTTAGCACTTTTCTATCCAACTCATCTAATCCGGCATTATCGATTCTCAGTTCGTCTAATGAGCTACAGACTGTTTTTTGATCTATCAAATTGATTTTTTTAACCTGGGAGTAATCTCTGATTCTACGCAGAAGCCTATTTGCAATACGTGGTGTTCCTCTTGAACGTCTGGCTATCTCTAAAGATGCCTCCTTGTCAATTTTTACAGAAAGACTTTTCGCTGAATGCCTAACGATTAAAGCAAGTTCATCAAAATTGTAGAAATTCAAATTGTAAAATATCCCGAATCTGCTGCGTAAAGGCGCTGCCAAAAGCCCTGAACGGGTTGTCGCTGCAACCAAGGTAAAAGGCTTAAGATTAAACTTTATTGTCTTAGCATACGGACCTTTATCGATAACAAAATCAATCTGAAAATTCTCCATAGCAGGATAAAGAAACTCTTCAACTGTTTTACTAAGCCTATGGATTTCATCAATAAAAAGAATATCTCCTTTTTCCAAATTAGTCAAAACACCAATTAAATCTCCCGCCCGGGTAATTGCCGGTCCGGAAGTAGCGGTAATCTTAGCATTCATCTCATGGGCAATAATATGTGCAAGCGAAGTTTTTCCCAAACCCGGAGGACCAGAAAATAATACATGATCAATAGGCTCTTTTCTTTCTTTGGCAGCCTGAAGGGCGACTTTTAAATTAGTAACAACCTCTTTCTGCCCCACAAACTCAGTAAGGTTGCTCGGCCGAAGGGATAGATTAAAAACTATATCTTCTTCGGACTCATTATGCTTAATAATATTATTGTTGCTGAGTAGCTTCTCTTTCATCTTTTGCAATTGGCGCAACGTTATCCCTGTTTAAAAATAAAACAATATTATCAAAACTCTCTTCTTGCATAACTACTATTTCTTTCAAACGAATAAGCTCTAAAACTGCCAAAAAAAACGCAACCATTTCCAATTTACTCTTTGCGCTATTAAATACATCAAACAGGGCTATTTGAGGTTTTTTAACAAGCATATGTAGGAGCTGATGGATCTTTTCTTCGACGGTAAACTCATCCTTTATAACCTGATAAAAGACTTCCTTAGGAACCTGTTTTAAAGCCTTAGAAAAAGCAGATATTAAATCAAATACACTTGCCTCAAAATATATCTCAGGAGGCTGGTCCTGCAGCTGTTTATCTCGCGGCCTGACAAAAACCTTTTGACGGCTTTCTTCTTTATCACGCAATTCACTTGCTACTTCTTTAAACTTCTGGTACTCAAGAAGCCGCTGAACAAGCTCTGAACGCGAATCCTCTTCTTCTGGCTCTTCCTCGCTTTTTTCCTGCGGCAGAAGCATCTTTGATTTTATATTGATAAGGGTTGCGGCCATTACCAAAAACTCTCCGGCAATATTTAAATCCAGTAATTTCATCAATTCCAAATATTTCAGATACTGTTCAGTAATCTTAACGATTGGAATGTCGCAGATATTGACATGTTCTTTCTTAACAAGATATAACAATAAATCGAGAGGACCTTCAAATATATCTAATTTTATCTTATACATAAAAATGCACTAATTCTTTTGCCTGTCCAACAGTCAAACAAGCAAAATCCTTTGCTTTTTCTGCACCTAAATGCAAAATCTTCCCAAGATAGCCTTTATCCTTAAGAATCTTTTTTCTTTCCTGCTGTATAGGAGCCAGCCTTTCACTTATACAACCAGCTAGTTGTTTTTTACATTTAGTGCAACCGACTTTTGCCTCAATACAGTAATTTCTTACTTCTTCTTTTTTCTCAGGGCAAAAAATATTATAGTAGCTATAGACATTGCACACATCTGGATTACCTCTATCGAAAAGCTTAATACGTTTCGGATCTGTTATCATCTGCATAACTTTCTTTTCAACCTCAATTTCCTTATCAGATAAATTTATGGTATTGTTGTAGCTTTTACTCATCTTTCTTCCATCGAGCCCCATAAGCCTAGCGGATTCAGTAAGCAAAGCCTTTGGTTCAGGAAAAAGTTCTTTTTTATATAGACTATTAAATCTTCTGGCGATTTCACGCGTCAACTCTAAATGGGGGAGCTGATCCTTGCCTACAGGAACAACCTCTGCCTTATAAAGCAAGATATCTGCAGCCTGCAAAACCGGATAACCCAAAAAAGCATAATTATTAACATCTTTTCCTTTAAGCTCCTTTATTTGTTCCTTATACGTAGGACATCTCTCTAGCCATCCCAAAGGAGTGATACAGGAAAAAATCATTGCTAGATCAAGATGTTCACCTACATGAGACTGAACAAAAATAACTGCCTTTTCAGGATCAATACCGCAACTTATCCAATCACAAACATTTTCTAAAATATTTTTCTTGATCTCTCTGGGATTTTCATACTCACTCATTAAGGCATGCCAATCTGCAACCATAAAAAAACAATCAAACTGATCCTGCAGCTTAATCCAATTATCAAGCGCCCCTACCAGATGACCGATATGCAACTGTCCTGTAGGCCTCATCCCGCTTAAAATTCTTTTCTTCATTTCATCAAAGCTTTCTTTTTATCTGCTGAGATTGATAAATCTCTATTGTATCACCTGCTTTTAAATCTTTTTCGTTTAAAGATATTCCGCATTCAATGCCTTCTGTTACCTCCTTGACATCATCCTTAAAACGCTTAAGAGATATAAGTTCAGTCTCATAAACTATATTGCCGTTTCTTACAATGCTCGCCTTGGTCTTACGCATTATTTTTCCCTTTTGCACCAAACAGCCTGCAACTGCCCCAGACTTAGACGTAATAAAAACCTGTTTAACTAATGCCCTGCCGACAAAGATCTTTTTATATTTCGGCTCAAGCATTCCTTCTAACGCCTGCTTGAGTTCATTGGATAGCTCATAAATAATATTGTAACTGCGTACTTCAATATTTTCTTTAACTGCTTTTTCTTTAGCTAATTCATCTATACCTATGTTAAAACTAACAATCAAGGCACCGGAAACTGTAGCCATTAACACATCAGATGTATTGACTGCACCAACACCCTTGTGCAAAACATCAATTCTTATCTCTTCGTGAGTAAGACCAGATAATGTTTTAGCGATCGCATCCAGAGAGCCCTGTACATCTGCTTTTATAATAATTCTCAGTTCCTTTACCTTTTTACCTGATTTGATCTGCTCAGAAAGTTCCTCCAGACTAATCCTTTTCTGCGCCACTAACTTTTTTGCTTTATTTTCTAATTTACGCTTGCCACTTAACTCTTTAATCAATTTCTCCTCTAAACTACAGAAAAATTTCTCCCCTGCATGAGGTAAACTGGTAAAACCTAAAATTTCAATAGGAACAGATGGTCCTGCTTCTTCTTTTGAACACCTAAATTCATCAAACATAGCGCGAATTTTGCCATAATGACTTTCTGCCAAAATAAAATCATTAAGATGTACGGTGCCATTTTGCACTAAAACAGTCACAGCATTACCTCTGTCTTTAGTTACCTTTGCCTCCAATACCACGCCACTAGCAAGCTTATCGTAATTTGCCTGAAGCTCTAGCATTTCCGATTCCAAAAGAATCATTTCCAGCAAATCATTGATGCCTTCTCCTGTTTTAGCCGAAACATTAACAAAAATAGTCTTACCTCCCCAGTCTTCGGGAATAAGATCAAGCTCATTCAATTGTTTTTTTATCTTATCAACATCAGCGCCCGGTTTATCAATTTTATTTACTGCAACTATAATAGAAACATTTGCCAATTTTGAATGATCAATAGCTTCTACCGTCTGAGGCATCACTCCATCATCTGCTGCAATAACTAAAACTACTATATCAGTTGCCCTTGCTCCCCGTGCTCTTAATTCCGTAAAAGCCTCATGGCCTGGAGTATCCAAAAAAGTTATCTGAGAAATAGAATTATGTTTCTTTTTATTGGTTACATTCACCTCATAAGCTCCGATATGCTGTGTTATCCCACCGTGCTCTTTTTCCGTAATATTGCTTTCTCTTATCCTATCTAAAAGAGAGGTCTTGCCGTGATCTACATGCCCCATAAAAGTAACAACCGGAGGCCGCGGACTTAAATTCTCTTTCTCATCCGATTTTTCATGTACGTCTAAAAGCCTATCCTCATGAGTAATAGTCGGTTTTATATCGAAATTAAACTCTTCTTTTAAAACCTCAAGCATTCCATCACCTAAATACTGATTGAGATTAATAAATATTCTTTTATTCAAAAGGCTTTTAATAAGCACGCTGGGTTTTTCCTGCAACTTTACAGAAAGATCTTTTATATTAACAGGAAGATCCATTTCCAATAAACGCCCAGCAGTCTTACTAATCTTATCAATAGTCTTTTCACCAGCAACTTCTGATTGTACAGATTCTAACTTTTTGATATGTTTTTTCTTTACATGTATAGTCTCAATTTGTTTATCAGCAATAACTTTATGCTCTTCTTTTTTAACTAAAGAAGCTTTTACTGCTGATTTTTTTTCTTTATGAATAGAAACTTTATGCTTAATCTTCGGCTTTACTTTTATAGCCTTGGTTAGCTTTTTCTTTACGGCAGAGCTTTTTTTAACAGGTTTTTTAACTGTAGTTTTTTTAGCAACCTTAGAAGTCTTAGTCTCTTTCTTCTTAATTACCTTTTTTGTTGGTTTTTTCAATACACTAACCTTTCATTAACTTCTTCGCACTCTTTATTATCTTTTCACCTTTTGCTTTACCGATACCTTTTAAAGAAATAATATCTTTTAAATCAGAATTTGCAATCTTTTCTACTGAATCAAATCCGCCTTCCGTAAGAACATTCTGTAATTTCTCACCAATTCCCTCAAGTTTACCTAAATCCTTTTCTTTAGAACGAGTAATCTCCTTTTTATCCATTCCAGCAGTTTCTCTGGTTCTAATATCAAGTTCCCAACTAACAAGTTTGGAAGCAAGTCTTACATTCTGTCCATGTTTTCCTATTGCCAAAGAAAGCTGATCATCAGCAACTATAATCTCTGCTTTTTTATTTTCCTTATCCAGCTTGATTTCTGAAATCTTAGCAGGAGACAAAGACTCAATAATGTATTCTTTAATATCGTCTTTATAACGAACTATGTCGATTTTCTCTCCATGCAATTCATTAACAATATTCTTTACCCTTGTCCCGCGCATTCCTACACATGAACCTAAAGAATCAATCTTTTCATCCTTAGACCAAACGGCAATCTTCGTTCTTTCACCAGCCTGACGCGAAATTGCTTTTATCTCAACAATGCCTTCATAGATCTCAGGAACCTCCAATTCAAAAAGTTTCCTTATAAAATTTGGATGTGAACGGGAAAGAATTATCAATGGTCCCCTTGTCTGTTGTTTTACATCCAGTATATATCCGCTAATGCGCTCTCCTTGCTTGAAGCTTTCGTTGAAACACTGTTCTCTCTTAGGCAAAAACGCCTCCGTCTTACCTAAAAGATCAACAATAATATTATCTCTTTCAAACCGATATACAGTACCGCTCGCAATCTGTCCGACTTTACCCTGAAATTCACTAAATATAAGTTCTTTTTCAGCTTCTCTTATACGCTGAATTATAACTTGCTTTGCGGTTTGAGCTGCAATCCTGCCAAGTTCAATTGACTTAAACTCTTTTTTACCAACATAAGCTTTAATTTTACCGGTTTCTTTATCTAACGTAACTTTTACCTCAACTCCTAGATCTACATCAACCATTTTCTTAACCGCACTTACCAATGCCTGCTCTACAGCTTCGATAAGTTTTTCCTTACTGATACCTTTTTCTCTTTCAATATGTTCTAATACTGACAATAGTTCTGTGCTCATTTTATTACCTGCTTTGCTTTAATTATGCTTTCCAATTTAATATTAATTTCACCGTTATCCTGTTTTAAAATAAGCGAACCATCAAAAACGTCCAATAGATTCGCTTCTAATTCTTTTACTTTGTCAAATTCATCTTTTAATATTACCTTTAAGTTTTTTCCTTTTACCCTTCTAAAATCAGATTCCTTTAAAAGCAGCCTACCAATCCCCGGAGAACAAACCTCCAATAGAAAATTGCTAGCTAAAAAATCTTTTTCCTCTAAGCTTTTTCTAATCTCCTTATTTGCCTGGCTACACTCTCCTAGAGTAATGCCACCATCAGGTTTATCCAGCAACACTCTTATATTAAAAGACTGCCTAGTTTTATTAATATGGGTATCTACCAAAACCAAACCGCTCTGATTTAAATATTCGGTTAAAACTGATTCAAAAACAGATTCTAAATCGCTCCTCATTTTAACAATTCCTTTATTTTTTTTACTAACTCACTTTTTTTCACCTTTATCACCTCTTGAGAATTACGCTTTTTGATTTCAATCAAAGAATTTTCTAGGAATTGTTTTCCTAGAGTTACCCTTAAAGGAAACCCTAAAAGATCAGCATCGTTAAATTTTATTCCCGCTTTCTCATTTCTGTCATCCAACAAACAACTGATGTTTTCTTTTTCAAAAACAGAATGCAGCTCTTGTGCAACGCTCATGACATTTTTATCTTCCGGCATCAATGCCAATATAGCTACACAAAAAGGACTAATCTCTTTCGGCCAAATGATACCTTTATCGTCATGATTCTGTTCTATGACAGCTGCAATTATCCTACTAACACCTATACCATAACAACCCATAACAACCGGTTTCTGCACTCCATCTTTATCTAAAAACTTAACTGAAAAAACATCGGAATATTTAGTCCCCAGCTTAAAGATATGACCAATCTCTAAAGCAGATCTTGTTTCCATCAATGCCTTACACTCCGGACACTTTTGGTTCTCTAGAGAAAAGTTTTTCTTATAACTACATTTAGGACAAATCAATAATTTATCTTCTCCTGATGAAGTTATAGCCAAAAATTCATGAGAAACGCTTCCGCCCATTACTCCGGAATCTGCAGTAACAGCTGCAAAATCAAGACCACAGCGCTTAAATATCTTACAATACGCCTCATACTGAAGCTGGTAACTTTTATCCAAAGACTGTTCGTCTTTATCAAAACTATAAGCATCTTTCATAATAAATTCACATGATCTTACCAGGCCAAATCTGGGACGCAATTCATCGCGGAACTTAGTCTGAATCTGATAAAGACAAAAAGGAAGCTGTTTATATGACTGGACAAACTTACCTACCAAATTAGTGACAACCTCTTCGTGCGTCGGCCCAAGACAAATATCCTTCGACCGCCTGTCCTTAAAAGTAATCATAATCTCCTTCATCAACTTATAACGCTCAGTTTTATTCCACAGATCCATTGGCTGTAAAGCTGGCAAAAGAACCTCTTCTGCGCCAATAAGATTCATTTCCTCCCTGATGATCTTTTTAATATTTTCAAGAATTCTTACCCCTAATGGTAAATAACTATAAACTCCAGCCATAAGCATACTAACAATGTTTGCGCGGATCATCAGTCTATGGCTAGGAATATCCGCTTCCTGTGGCGAATCCCTTAGTGTATTTATAAAGCTTTTAGAATAATACATAATTCTGTAGTTTAATATTTTTCAGGAATACAATTTTTAATATCAAGATTATACTTTTTAAACTTCTCCTGAAGTCTAACCGGCCTTTCTCCGGAACAATGGAAACTGCCTGCCACCTGACCGTCTTGCGATATTTCAGATTGTTCAAACTTAAATAAATCTACTAAATCAATCTCACCGTCATTCATGCCTTTAACACAAGATATATGTGTCAGTTTTCTAGAACCATCAGAAAGCTGTTCATGCTGAATAACCACATCAATACAATTTGCAAGCTGGCGCCTTACTACAGCAGGACTTATCCCTACCCCAGCCATAAGTATCATTGTTTCAAGCCGGGCCAATACATCAAAAGGACTGCTGGCATGAATAACCGTAAGCGATCCGCTATGGCCGGAGGAAATCGCCTGCAATAAATCCAATGCCTCTACACCTCTTACCTCACCTAAGATAATTCTATTGGGACGCATACGCAGAGAATTTCTAAATAAATCTCTTATAGTAATCTCACCCTTACCTTCAATATTAGGCAGTTTTGCTTCAAGCCTAACTACATGATCCTGCGAAAGATTAAGCTCTGCAGCATCTTCGATAGTAATTATTCTTTCACTTGATGATATATAATGAGACAATACGTTTAAAGTAGTTGTCTTTCCTGCTCCGGTCGCACCGGAAAAAACCATATTCAACTTAGCCTTAATTGCAGCAATCAAAAACTTTCCCATATGCTCATCCAAAGAACCAAAACCAATAAGGTCTTCTACTTTTTGAATCCCTTTCATAAATTTTCTGATTGTAATTAACGGACCCTGCAAGGACACCGGTTCAAGCACAATATTCACCCGGGAATTATCCGAAAGCATCAAATCTGTATAAGGACTGGACTCATCTACTCTTCTGCGAGTAGGCGCAAGCATATTCTGTACCAAGTGCATAAGCTGAGCTTCTGTATCAAACTTTATATCCGTCAATTCTGTTTTTCCGTTTCTTTCAACAAAAATCTTACTAGGACCATTAACCATAATTTCACTTACGGAATCATCTTCTATAAGCGGGGTCAAACGGCCAAAAGCAAGAAAATCCACTGTAAGTTCTTCTATCAGCTTATCCTTTTCCTCTTTAGAAAAATCCATTTCATTATTTGCACAGATCTTATTAATAATCTCCTTAATACATGATTTTATTCTTACCCTGGTTCTATCCGAACCCTGTTTAAACATACTGCTGTATTCAGAAATAAACTGATGCTTCACTAAATTACTCAAACTATCCAAGTCAAGTTTCATAATATTTCTCCAATTCCTTGGTTAATATTCGTAAAACATTATCTTTTTTTACCCTTTTAATAAGTTTACTCTCTTTAAATAATATAGCATTATTATTGCCAAAAGCAACCCCCAAATCGGCAGAACGCGCCTCTCCCGGACCATTAACCTCACAGCCCATAACCGCAATCTTCATGCCTGGTTTTAAAAATCGACCTTTTTTTCTAGCTAAACTGGCCTCTAAATCTTCTACAATGCTTTTAAGATTAACACTGCATCGACCACAGGTAGGGCAACTGATAACCTCGGGCCCGAAATGCCGAATATCTAAACTGCTAAGAATCTTTTTTGCTACATCAATCTCATCACAAGAAGAACTAGTTAGCGAAACCCTTATCGTATCGCCAATCCCTTGTTTTAACAATACACCAATACCTATACTGGATTTGACAACTGCAGAAACCATACTACCCGTAGCTGTTACCCCCAAATGCATTGGATAATCGCATAAATCGGATAATTTTCTATAAGCTTCTATTGTTGTATTGACATCTTCTGCCTTTAAAGAAACAACTATATCTTTAAAATTATTTTTCTCTAGAAGCTTTATGTATTGTGCTGCGCTTTTAACCATAAAAGCTGCCTTTTCCTTAATAGTTTTACTTTCTCTTAAGGAACCAGAATTAACACCTATTCGTATAGGCACTTTTGTTTTTTTTGCAAGCTCAACTATTTGTCTAACCTGAGCCTCTTGAAAGATATTGCCTGGATTAAGCCTAATTTTATCTATTCCGTTTTTAATACAAGCTAAAGCTAATCTATAATCAAAATGAATATCCGCAACCAAGGCAGATTTAATACTCTTTTTAATAAACTTTATTGCCTGGGCGTCTTCCGCATCTTTTACTGCAAGCCTTACAATATCTGCACCCAAACTAAACAAAGACTTAATTTCTTTTAATGCTGCGGCTTTCTTCTTAGTAGGCGTTTTTATCATGCCCTGAATTGCAATAGGATTTTTTCCACCTATATTTATGTTACCAACCTTTATAACGCATGTTTTTCTTCTCATTTAAACAAACCTCTAAAAAATTGTACTATCTTATCAATATAGCCAAAGCGCACCAAATCATTGTAAACTACATAAACAGCCATCAATATAATAAAACTTAAACCTAAATTACTGATAAACTCTTCTACTTTCTGACTCAATCTTTTTTTACGTATTTTCTCGATTAATAAAAAGAATATATGCCCCCCGTCTAAAATCGGAAAGGGCAAAAGATTAAAAATAGCCAAACTCATGCTTAAAACACCTACTAAATTTAAAACAGCTGTAAAACCTATTTGAACAACTTGCCTGGTCATGTCATAAATACCCACTGGTCCTGTTACTGACTCCCTAAAAGATATTTTTCCCGTAATCATCCACCAAAGACTTGAATATGTAAGCCTAGTCAAATCTATTAAATGCGTAAACCCGTTTAGAAATGCCTGGAATACATTGTATTTTGCAATAATAAAATCATTACTTGCTTTTATACCGATTACATTAAGTTTCACGCTATTACCAAAAATATCTTTTACTTCTTCGCTTCTTACGGGGATATCTAAATTGATAATTTCATCATTTCTTTTAAGCTCAACAGGCAATATATCCTTATTCGTATTATAAATAATTTCCTGCAACTCATCCCAGTAACCTACTTCCACCCCATCAATATCAACTATCCTATCACCCGATTCTACACCTGCAGTTTGAGCGGGAAACCCATCTACCAAAGAACCTACTTTTGAGGTAATGCGAGGAAAACCAATTATAAAAATCAACCAAAAACAAAAAAATGCAAATATATAATTAACAAGTGGACCGGCAAAAATTACCTTTGCGCGCGCTCCTACAGAATGCGCAAGAAAATCCCCTTTAGTACCTGTTTTCTCTGCATCGGAAAAACCAGCAATCTTAACATAGCCTCCGAAAGGAACCAATCCTAAAGAATACTCTGTACCGTGTTTTTTAAAAGAAAAAATCTTCTTGCCAAAACCAAGGGAAAAATTCTCAACCTTCATCCCCAAACGCCTGGCAACAATAAAATGTCCAGCTTCATGGATAAATATCATTACGCTTAAAATAACAAGAAAAATCAAAAACGACATAACAACTCCTGTGTCTTTACCCTTGTCCAGTTGTCTATATCATACAAACTGTCTAGGTCTGGATTATTAATAACTTTGTGTTTTATCATAACTCGCTCTATAATCTCAGGGATTGCCAGAAAAGGTATCTTATCCTTTAAAAAAGCGTTCACTACCACCTCGTTTGCTGCATTCAAAACACAAGGAAGACTACCTCCTGTTTTGGCTGCCTTTATACCTAATCTTAAACACCTGAATTTACCTAAATCCGGTTTATCAAAATGCAAAACCCCCAACTTAGGAAAATCAATTCTTTTTAAACTATTTAACCGCTGGGGGTAACTGAGCGCATACTGAATAGGAAGCCGCATATCAGTAATACCTAACTGGGCAATAACAGAACCATCTATAAATTCTACCATAGAATGTATTATTGCCTCTGGATGAATCAATACGCTTATTTGTTTAAAATCAAGATCAAAAAGCCACATTGCCTCAATAATCTCCAGGGCCTTATTCATCAACGTTGCCGAATCAACCGTAATCTTTGCCCCCATCTTCCAGCGTGGATGAGTAAGAATCTCTTTTTTTGTAAGACGGCTAAAACGACTGGCAGAAACCTTATAAAGAGAACCACCAGAGGCAGTAAGATAAACCCGCTGCAATAAATCTTTGTCATTTCCTTCCAAACACTGCCATATTGCAGACTGTTCGCTGTCGATAGGTAAAACCTTGGCTTTATACCTTTTGGCAGTCTTCATAATCACTGAACCTGCCATTACCAAAGCCTCTTTATTTGCCAAGGCAACATCCTTGCCTGATTTTAAAGCAATTAATATACTGGATAAAGCGCTTGTAGCGTTAATGGCAACAACTACTATATCAATCCCGTTTTGAGCGCAAATACTA
This sequence comes from Candidatus Gygaella obscura, assembly GCA_030765485.1. Lineage (GTDB taxonomy): Bacteria > Omnitrophota > Gorgyraeia > Gygaellales > Gygaellaceae > Gygaella > Gygaella obscura. The sequence continues at coordinate 37,225 of JAVCCR010000032.1, read as the reverse complement.
TCAATCCCTCTTTGGCCTATTAAGATTTTTCTTTTTATTTTTAACTTCTTGGCTGCAACGCTATCACCAACAGCAACAATTTTAGGTTTGTATTTTTTAACCTGTTTTTCTAACTCTTTTGTATTCGACCAACAAGCAATAGCCTGCAACTGAAACCTATCGGGAAACTGATTAATAATCTCTAATGTCTTCTGACCGATAGAACCCGTCGAACCTAAAACCGCTATTTTTTTCACGCCCATATAACTATTGCTGTTAATTTAGAAACTGTTGAATATAAAAATAAAATACCGGAGTAGAAAATAATAAGCTGTCGATTAAATCCAAAACTCCGCCGATGCCGGGTATGATCTTAGAAGAATCTTTGATTTGACAATCCCGCTTTAACAAAGACTCTGATAGATCGCCAAGCTGTCCAACAAGACCAATGGATAAACCCAATATAACAGCATGCAAATAAGTAATACCCATAAGATTACTTACAGCAATACTTGCAAATATACTGAATACCATACCACCAAAAGCGCCTTCTATAGATTTTTTAGGACTTATCCTGGCAATTAAAGGATGCTTACCCCAACGCATGCCTATAAGATAAGCACCAATATCGACACTTTTAGTCATAATAATAAGTGCGCCCACAAAATTCAATCCGTTATCCAAATAATGAATTTTTATAATAAAACTAAAAAACCAAGCTACATATAATACGCCGAACATGGTAACGGAAATCCCCACAAGGGCACCGGTTGAATCCTTGCGCTTGAACTGCAGCATAATCAAAGAAATTAAAGTAATCACAATAAGTAAAAATTCCCACCCTTTAGTCAATTCAAACTTAAAAGCAATAGAAACCGGAATCATCAAACCGATAAATATACCAAAATATTTATAGATCTTGATACCTTTTTTCTCTACCATTACAAAAAATTCATACAAACCTAAACCAATCAAGGATATAGTCAGCATATTAAACAAAAAATTATGGAATAAAGAAAATACTACAAATCCAATAATTACAATGGAACTAAATATTCTTTTAATCAGCATAGTCTTATTAAATATTTCCGTATCTACGGTCTCTTTTTGAGAATTCTTTAATCGCTTCTTCAAAATCCCTTACCTTAAAATCAGGCCAGAACTTATCGGTAAAATATAATTCAGCATAGGAAGCCTGCCAAAGCAGAAAATTACTCAAACGCAACTCCCCGCTTGTTCTAATTAATAAATCCAGCTCCGGTAAACCTTGCGTATAGAGGTATCCTGAGAATAAATCTTTATTTATACTGCACAAAGATAGCTTTTTTTTCAAACAATCATGCGCAATACGCTTTGTACAATCTATTATCTCTTCGCGTGCACCGTAATTAAAAGCGACCGTAAGCGTAAAATTACTATTATCCTTTGTCTGTCGATCTGCTTTTTTTATAACACTCCATAAAAATTCGGGAACCGGTTGTCTCTCACCGATAACTCTAAAATAAATCTTTCTTTTTTTAAGATCAGTAATTTTTTTATTAATATAACCCTCGAAAGCGCGCATAAGCACATCAACTTCTTTTTTCGGCCTTGACCAATTCTCAGTTGAAAATGCAAATACAGTAAGAGCCTTAACACCAATATCCTTTGCGTATCTTACAATACCTTCTACATTATCCATCCCTGCTTTATGTCCAAAGAAACGCGGCAGGTTTCTTTTTTTCGCCCAACGTCCATTACCATCCATAATAATCGCAACGTGCTTAGGTATTTTTAAGTCTGTCATTTTAAACTCAAGAATGCGCTGTATAATTTATATCAGGAAAAATATTGTTTCTTAACTCTAAAGAATTCAATCTTTTCTCATCAACTTGATTGGAAACAATATCCTGGTACAAACAATTAAAATTAATAACATGTTCTTTTATACGGCTTATAGCATAATTTACATGAGTACCCGTACCCATTATAAAAGACCAATCCGAACTCTGAGCAAGCAATAATTCTCTTAATGCCTGGTTCAATAATCTTTTCCTAACACCCTCTGCGTGAGGGTTTGTCTTTACAAGCTCGCTCATCTTCTCCGCTGCCTGATCAAGATGCCTATATGTCCAATCATTTGCTCCTTGAAGCCACATCTCGTTATAACCTTTCCATCCCCAGCTAGACATAGAAACATTAACTGCCTGGTTTATAGGATTCTTCTTCAAATATTCGAAAGGGGTAATCATTTTTATCATATCCTGATCAAAATGAATTTTTCTTATCAAAAAATCAATCCACTGCGGACCTTCATACCACCAATGGCCAAAAAGCTCAGCATCATAAGAAGAAATAATTATTGGTTTTTTCTTCATTACATCAAATAAATATTCAACCTGCCTTTGCCTGTTAAACATGAAATTACCCGCATGCTCAACAGCCTTTTCTCTTGCCAACTCAGGCACATAAGGCTGTTTATTATCAACGCCTGTTATACGATAATATTTAATTCCGGTATTTATCCTTATGCCATCGGGATGTATATATGGCTTGATATAATCAAAATCAAGATCAAAACCTATATCTTTATAAAACTCTCTGTAATAATAATCTCCTGGATATCCGTCTTTTGAACTCCACACCTGCTTGGCAGTTTCCAAATCCCTTGCAAAACAGGCAACGCCGGAATTAGAACAATAAACCGGAGCAAAAACTCCGTATTTCGGCCTGGGCGTAGCATGTAATATCCCATGAGAATCACTGAAGAAGTATTTTATCCCTTCTTCCTTCAATATAATATCATCCTGTGGATTATAGCCACACTCAGGAAGCCAAATACCCAAAGGCTTCCTGCTGAAACAATTCTTATAACTTTGCACACCAACTTTAATCTGCGCCCTTTTGGATGCAGTATTAGTTTGCATTAAAGGAAAATAACTATGTGTAGCTGCACAAGTTATTATCTCAAGTTTACCAGCATCCTGAAAATTCTTAAAGGCAGTAACTAAATTACGGCTGTATTTCTCAAAAATATTCCGACAATCGCAAAAATGTTTTAGATACATCCGAGAAAGAGAGGAAAATTCAAAAGAATTAGAATTACGCCCCACTTCTTTTTCCGCCAACTGTATAAGTTTTTCAATATGCCTAAAATATCTACCCTGCAAAACAGGATCCTGAAACATCGCTGTAAGAGTAGGCGTTAAAGACATGGTAAGACGAAAATCCACACCATCTCTTAAAAGCCCTTCAAAAACCTTTATAAGCGGTATATAAGTTTCGGTTATCGCCTCATAAAACCATAATTCCTCTAAAAAGTCGTCGAACTCAGGATGACGCACAAACGGAAGATGCGCATGCAAAACCAAACAAAGATAGCCTTTAGTCATTTTCTTTTCTATTTCGGCTTAAATTGTTTTAAGCTTTTTTTTGCGGAGAAAAACCTGATGAGATATCCAAACGCAATCTCTCAGACCATAAATCTCCCACAGGTGAACTTCCATGAAAACCAAAACTCATTTTATATAAAACATCGAATAAATCATCGGGGAACATCCATTCTTCATCTCTTAATGAAGACGGTCCATCCACTGGCATGCTCACTGTATTGGAACGTAATATTCTTATGAATTCACCGTTTTCTAATAAAAACCCCAACTCAACGCAAAATTCTGAACCCGGACTATTAGTATTTATATACCAATTAAGTTCTTCGTAATTTATTTCAACATCAAACGAGCTGTTGGCGTCTTTGCCATTAAAATCGACCCCTGTAACATCGTAAGCTCTTAATATAATCCTGGCTTTGTCTAATCTTTGTTTCAGCCTATCCTTAATCTTATCAAAAGTCGCAGTTGTTACTTCCCAATAAACATAGATCCACCGAGGATCCCTTACTAATAATTTCAACATATCCTTACCGTAAAGCCGAGGCAGATTACTTTTAACAAACTCCTCGGATGGAATCTTAGAAAAACAATGAATTATTTCTTTTTCTTTACCAGAATATACCTGTTTTGGTTTAAATTTTATCCTCTTTTCTCTATCTGCAGATTTAACTATTTTTTTCTTTCTGGTTTTTTTTATTCTTTTTACTGAAGTCTTTTTACTTATGGGTTGCTTTTTTAGCCTAGCTGCTTTTTCCTTCTTGCCCTTTATCGCTCGGGATACAATCATTGTTTTTTTCTTAGATATCTTCTTTTTTTTCATTGCGATTTCCAAAAAAATGAGGGATAAAATATCCCTCATCAATATAAATCAACTATCTTCTCTTAATCCCTTGTTTTTGGACTGTTATTATCCAAGCCTTGGCTCTTTAATACATCATTAGTTGCTTTAGCTTTAATTTTACTATTTTTATTTATCGCAAGCGCTTCCTCAAGCATACTTAATTCGCGCTCCTTTTTATTAACCTCATTCTTAAGATGCTTATTGGCTAGCTCTAGATCGTTTTTTTTCTTGGCAATGGTAGAATATTGCTCTTCCGATTCAATCCGCAATCTTATCTCATCTTCTTTGCTTATACGGGTTTTACTTAAACTTACCAACAAACCAATGGTAGAAAACACAAAGATTAAATTAAGTATAACAGAAATAGCGAATAAGCGCAGTTTCGTTTCTTCTTCCATGCAAGAAATTATAAATAGTTACTTTAATTCTTCCCAGTTTTGCGGCAAGGTATTTGATTCAGACCTGATCGTTTCTTTAGAAATTCTCTGTTCCTCAGGTAAAATTACTATTTCTACCCTTCGATTAAGCTTACGACCGCTTTTGCTATCATTAGTAGCTATAGGCTTTTGTTCGCCGTAACCAATAGCCCTAAGCCTTGCTGGATCAATTGTTTTATTGTTGCATAGATATCTTAATACACTCAACGCTCTTTGAGTAGATAATTCCCAATTATCCTTCCAGCGAGAAAATTTTATAGCAACATTGTCGGTATGCCCCTCTACACCAACCTCCAAATCAGGAACATTTTCCTTTAATACTCTAGCTACCTTACCAAGCGTATCATGAAAACCTCTTTTGATCTTTGCTTTTCCGGAATCAAAAAGAACATCAGCCACAAAAGAAATTACCAGACCTTTCTCAAACATATCTAATCTAACATTTTTATCTGATATTTCCTGCTTTAATCTTTCTGTTAAAATAAGCCTTGCCTGTTCTAAATCGTTTAAACGAGTAGAAAGCTGCTCTATCTCTTCTAAATCAGAGCGTCTTCCCTTTTGAAATATAATAGTACAACCGTTTAGAACAAAAACAAAAGCTACTATAAACAAAACACTTACGTATGAAAGTCTCCTCATTATATAACCTCCTTGATTTTCTTTAACCTATAAAGAAATTTAAAGTTAGCTTATCATATAGCCTTATGCAAGTCAAGAGAAAAACACATCTAACAATTTGCTTAACTTAGCTCTTTTTTTAACAAATCTGCCGTACTCTTTAAAAGCTTGAATATGCTCTGATTTATATCTTTTTCAATGGATCCCAACCCGCAAGAAGGCGTTATTAAAGAATTACTTGCAACTAAACTATGATCAATTCCTTTTTTTTCTAATGTCTCCATATAGGAATTAATGCTATTTTTTAGCTCATTACTGGTAATGTCATCTTTATAACCATTGGTCGGCACAATACCCCAAGCCAAAATACCGCCTTTTTGAAGAAATTCTTTGATATCCTGAGAATACAACAGGAACTTATCAGCAAAATTGAATGCGTCAAAATTAATAATATCGATATCTAAACCCATCAACAAGCCCCAATCAGTATTGCCGCAACAATGTATACCTATTAAAACTTGCTCTTTACGCAGCAAATCAATAAACTGGCTTAAATATAGCTGAACAATCTCCTTATTTATAGAAGTAAATCCTGAACCAAAACAACTCAGATATGGCTCATCGATAAAAAACATTACTTGCTCACTGAATTTCTTAAGCTCCCTCACCTGCCACAGGGCCTTCATTGCTAAGGCCTTAGTAATAACCTCCATCATAACGCTATCAGCCAAAAGCAAGCCTTTTTCTTTTTTTACTGCAGCAGCAAAACTAAACGGACCTGTCGTATGCCCTTTTATATAACCTCTGCTTGTGTTTTTCTTTTTTAAAAAATCTAAAAATGCATATAGGCCTTGCGCATATTCTGTTGAGATTTTAAAAAAGCCTGTATCTTCTGCAATTATATGCTCATAACAACGCTCTAGATTCTTTTCGCAAGAACTTGCCTCATAAACCAAATCTTTGTTTTCTTGCTTTAAGCAAGGAATATTCTCGCTAAACTGTAATCCCATTGATTCAAATTTTGATAAATTAGTAAGCTGCGGCCAGAAAGGAATATCAACATAATCAAAAATATATTCTAAAGCCGGTTTAGGATTATTAAAGGACACACTTCCTATTCCTGTGGTCATAAAATTGAATTGATTTTTTAAGTTGTTCATCTGCTATTTTGCTTTATGAGTTTATTTTTTAGTTTTCTTAGAGCCCTCGAAGGTTTTACGATAAAATTGGCTTTTTTATCTATGCGTTTTAGCTTATCGGAAAGACTAGAAATATTATTCTTTGCAAATAAAACAATATCATGAATCGAAGGTTTATTATACATGAGTTTACCATCTTTTATAACATTTACCAACAACGGTTCTGCTTTTTTTATTGATTCAGCCTCTAAAGCAATAATATCTTTTTTAAAAATTCCTTTTCTATTCTTAAAACGGAATATCTGTTTTCTGCCGGGCAAAGTAATTTTTGCCGCACTAAGCTTCATCTTGGGCAAAAAATCATTTTCATTATCGCAAACCTCGCATAATTTATATACAACATCCAGATATGGTGCATCGGATGAAGTGCCCATTTTAGTGCCTACGCCAAAACTATCAATCAAAGCTCCTTTTTTAATGAGTCTTGTAATAGCATATTCATCGAGATTCCCACTTGCTAAAATCCTTACATATTTAAGATCATTTTTATCTAAGGTTTTTCTCGCAATTTTTGAAACCGCACATAGATCTCCGCTGTCAAGACGAATTGCTTTAAGACGCTTATTTTTTTGTTCAAGCTCCTTGGCAATCTTTATTGCATTTTCAATGCCTTTTTTATAATCATAGGTATCCACCAGAAGTATTGTTGAATCAGGAAAAGATTCGGCGTAACTATGGAAACTATCTAACTCGTTATCAAAAGCCATGACAAAAGAATGTGCCATAGTACCGGTTAAAGGTATATTGTATAATATACCAGCCATACAATTTGATGTGCCTGCACAGCCAGCAATAAAAGATGAACGCGCAGCTTTAATACTTGCGTCTATGCCTTGGGCTCTCCTTAATGAAAAATCATACACGGCCTTTCCCTTAGCAGATATAACAACCCGCGAAGCTTTAGTAGTAATACTCGAATGGATATTTATCGTGTTAAGTAAAAAACTTTCCACTATCTGCGCATGAATTAAGGATGCAGTAATTCTTATTATCGGTTCATTTGCAAAACAAACACTACCTTCTGGTAATGCCCAAACATCACCCTTAAACTTAAAATTAGCCAAATAATCCAAGAAATCTTCGCTAAAGACTTTTATGCCTCTTAAAAATTCTATCTGCTCAGCTTCAAATTTAATATTAATCAGAAAATCAAGACAATCTTCCAGTCCGGCAACCAAACAATAAGACCTGTTTAAGGGCAAACTGCGAATAAAAAGATCAAACGTAGCTTGGGTATTAGGCTTATGTTTAAAATAAACCTGCGCCATAGTAAGCTCGTAAAAATCCAGCAAAAAAGATAAATTAACGTTCATATTCACTTAAATTATCAGGAATAACATTATCCACAAAAATCAGTTCATGCTTTTTATTCAAAAAGTAAAATGTCGGTACGCCGTAAATCCCGTACTCCATACTTACCTTTAAATCACTGTCAAGCAAAACGTTAAAATCTAGTTCATAACGGCGCAAATAATTCTCCACCGCAGCCTTGGAATCGGCTACATTTATGGAAACTATTTTCCATCCATTTTGTTTTAACTGAGAATAATTTTTCTTTATACGCTGCATTTCTTTAATACAATAATAACATCGAACACTCCAGAAAAAAATTATGATTTTCTCATTTTTATAATCAGAAAGACTATAAAGTTTATCTTTAGTATCCTTTAATAAAAAATCAGGCGCCTTCTGCGCAAAGCAAACATTAATACTTATAAAAATAAGAAACAAAACCAATAAAATATTTTTTAGATTAAGAATTTTCCGCATTGAATAAAGAAATATTGCGCTATGGCGATTAAAATAAACCCGTAAATATACTTGACCACCTTTAACCATCTGCCTGATCTGGGAAGGCTTGTAAAAAATCCCGCAAATGTTCCAGCTAAAATCAGCGTAAAACCAAGTCCGTAACCATAAACAAACAATAAACTCATACCCCAAACGATATTTTCACGTCCGGCAACAATACTTAAAATACTGATCAATACTGGACTCACACATGGTGAAACCACCAACCCTGATAATGCACCAATGATTAAAATCCAGAAATAATTTTTTTCCTTTAACTTAGGGCTTTTGAAAATCTTCGGTGCAGGCAAATCAAATACACCTAATATCCAAAGACTCGACAGAAAACAAACATTGCCTACGATAAAATTAGCCAAAGCTGGATTTATAACAAAACCAAAAATCTTTCCTGTTAAAGCAGCTAAAAGACCAAGTATAGAATAGGTCAAAGACATACCCAATACGTATACCAGACTTAATAAGAATCCCTTACGTTTAGATTGGGTTGCCTTAGCCCCTATAACCGCCAAGGTTATCGGTAATAACGGATAGATACAAGGAGTAAAACTCGTTAAAACCCCTGCATTAAACGCCATAAAAAAAGCACCGATTTGTTGTTTAAAAAAGCTTATGAACTCAATCATTTAGAAAAAAGTTGTTTGACTAAACCAGCTATTCTTTTGCCTTGTCTGCGGCATTGCTTTAGAGAGCGTTCATCAGGATTACTGATGCCGACTGCTCCATAATGATCGCCGCTATAATCACCTTGCACAATCATACCATGTATAAGCATCGCCTGCAATATGCTTAATACGGTTGTTTCATTGCCTCCTCCGACATTAGCAGATGAAGCAAAGGCCGCGCCAACTTTTCCATCCAATTTACCATGAAACGAAACGCTTTCATCAAGAAGTCTTTTTACCTGTGCTGCCAAGGTTCCGTAATATGTAGGCGAGCCAATAACTATACCCTGAAATTCAAGAAGCTCTTTTGTCTTTACATCTTTTACATCTTTAATCACTACTTCTACCTTTTCTTGTTCTATGCCCTGAGCAATTGCCTGAGCCATTGTTTTGGTATTACCACCTTTCGAATAATAAATAACCAAAATCCTAGCCATGCATACCTCCTTTTTTATTTCATAATCATAAAAGACAGATTTCTACTGACTGTTTTTTGCTTTCTGTAAGAATAAAACCCGTAGCGAGAACATGCAGAGCAAATTGAACTATCAAAGATATTATTTTTTTCAATCCCTGCAGAATAAAGTTGATTTTTTATCTCACAGGCAAGGTCTAAAAAATACTTGTCCTGTCTTTTTTCAATATTATTAAATATATCCTCAAACTCACTTCCAACCTCATAACAACATTTTCTGATACACGGTCCGATAGCCGCAATAATATCCCTTTCACGACTATGAAATAATTTTTTCAATTTCTGTATTGTTTTAACCACAATCAATTGCCGCGTACCTTTCCATCCGCTATGCACAAGAGCAGATACCCTTTTTGATTTATCGTAAATAAATACTGACGGACAATCCGCAACCCTGATTGCAATTGCAATATCTTTCTCGTCAGTTATAACTGCATCAGCGCAAGGCTTCTGTTTAACTAAACATTCCTTTTGAAATACAAAAATCTTATCCGAGTGGCTTTGCGACAGGCTTATTATTCTCTTAGGGACAATAGCAATTTCAGAAAAAAGCTTATCAAAAGAACGTTCTAAAATCTCGCCATCAAGATCAATATTAAAATCCAACATAGAATGACTTGTACCCGCAATCACATTCTCTTTTAAAAGTGATGCGAATACCAACGAATGCTTATTTTTTACAAATAGATTGTTCATCTACGGCAATTAATTTATCTTTTGAACGCAGGCCTATCTTGATTTTAATATTTGCAGATTTTACACTTAAAAAAGCAGCCAATAACTTTATTAACGAACGATTTGCCTTCCCGTCTACTGCTGGAGCCTTTAAGTATACCTTCAAGCCAAAATCCGTTTTTAACACACGGTCTTTTTTTGCTCTTGAGACTACCTTTACCTTAATAATCATGATTAATTAATTTATCCTCGGGCAAGTTTATAGCTATCGAATATAGAATACATCCCCAAAAAAGCAATCATTGTCGTACCAAAAATAAATACAGCAGCCAGCCCTGGATTTAACAAAATCCCTTTCATGCTTGATTATTTTTTTTCGTTTTGAACGGAATCAATCTTTTCACAGAATTTATCCAACTTTACTCTTGAATCATCATATTTTTTACCCGCGTTCAAAAGATGATTGCCCAAAAGAGAAAAATCATTTTTAAACTTGTTTATTCCTATTGAAAGAGAACCCAGGTCTTTCAAGATTTTTTTTGCATTCTCTTCTACCTTTAAACCCTTTAGACCTAAACAGATCACCTGAAGATACGCATACAGCGTATTTCCGGAAACAGGAACTACTTTTTTATCCAGGCAAGACTTCAACAAATTATCCGTAATGATAACCTCATAATAAACATTTTCCGCGGGTATATACATAAGCGCAAAATCATAGGTATCCTCATCAGGCAGAATATACTTAGAGCTAATCTCATCAACTCGGTTTTTCACATCCAGAATAAATTTCTTTTTAAAAACATTTGCTTCATCTTCAGTTGTCGCCTCAATTTTTTTCTGAAAATTCTCTAAAGTAAATTTAGCGTCTATAGGAACAATCTTTTCCCCTAACCTGATAATTGCATCAACTGTCTCATTAGTCTTAAACTTATACTGCATCTGATAATAACCTTTTGGCACAACCTGAGAAAGCAAGTTTTCTAAAAACTGCTCTCCGAATTTACCGCGGAACTTAGGAGCACGCAAAAGCTCCTGCAGGCTGGATATATCTTTTCCCACATCATAGATCTTCTTATTTGTCTCTTCCAGTCTTCCTAACTTTTCCTTTACATCGCCAAATATTGTTGTTGAATTGGCAAGATTCTGATTTAAAGAATTGGTTGTATTCTGTATAGATTGCAAAAGAAAATTCATCCGCTGGGTAACTGAATTAATTAACTTAAAAATCACCATAATCGCCACGGCAAAAACTACAGCAAAAAATATAAACGCCATCCATACATTCATCGTTTTCTACTTTCTCCTTAAGGAAGGTAATCTTTCTTAATCCTGTTTAAACTCCTTAAAATATTGGTCCTGACTTCAGGGCAGGTTTTCGCTACCTGCTTTATTAATTTCTGCATAAGCTCTCTTTTATTATTATCGGCATAAGAACAGTTGCATGACGAATACCTTAATCCCGAATAATCGGCAAACTGCTTTATCCTATCTTCAGCTATCTCAGCAAACGGCCTAATCACTGTAAGTTTTCCCTTAAAAAGATCCTGCTTTGGCAACATGCTGGAAATCTCTCCGTTAAAAAAAAGATTCATCAATATTGTCTCTGTAATATCACCTAAATGATGCCCTAGGGCAATTTTATTGCAGCCAAGCTTTGCCGCTTGTTCAAAAATGACTTTTCTTCTATTCCATGCGCACCAAAAACAATTCTTTTTTCTGCTTTTCTTTATTTTCAGTTTTACTATTTTATAATTAAAATTATTTATCTTAAAAAAACTCGTTAGGCTCTTAAGCTGCGTTTTAGTAAGATGCATATCCACATGCAGAACTACCAATTCATATTTGATAGGAACAAATCTTCTTCTGTAATCTAAGATTTTAAGTAGCGACAGACTATCTTTTCCGCCGGAAACGCCCACCAATATCTTATCCCCATCATCCAGCATTTTATTATCGTAGATGGTTTTACCGGCTGACTTAGAAAGAAAATGCTGCAACTTATTGGCGTCTAGCTTCTTTTTCATTTTACAACTTTAACAGACTGCCAGTTTTCAACATGAAAAAAATCTTTTGCACTTGAACAATTGACTGATATTTCAAGATAACCAAAACTATTTATAAGACAAAGGGGAGAATTTTTTTCCACGTCTGAATAGGTAAAACACAAACCTTTAATGGTATAATCTTTTATTTTTATTTTAGTGTTTTTGGATAAATCTTTCAATATATCTTCCTTGATATTTGTAATCAGATTACCGAACCTATCGATATGGATAACAAAACCGCTCAAAGAATCATTATTCAGGCTTACATCCGGTAAAGAAATCTCCCTTAAGAAATGAATCTCCTCGCCTAATTTATTCAAAGGCACGCCGTTTGTGATGTGAGCGGCAACAGGAGCAAATATATCTCGACCATGGAATGTATTGGAAACTTCACTTAAAAAGAACTTCTTATTTGTTACCTCAATAATCTTCTGCACGGTCTTATTCTTCAAAGCAAGTGCTAAAACCCCGTTATCAGGAGCCAAAAACATATAATCTTTGATTTTAACGACAATAATTTTTCTTTCTGCGCCTACTCCCGGATCAACCACAACAACATGAAGAGTATTTTTGGGAAAATACTTATATGTGCCTTCCAACAAAAATGCAGCAGAAAATATATCGTGTGGTTTCACATTATGGGTAATATCTACTATTTGAATATTGGGATTAACATTGAGCATGGTCGCTTTTATTGAACCAACAAAATTATCTTCCAGGCCGAAATCTGACAAAAGACTTACTATCATAATTCTCCTCTTTTAAAATCAAAATAGTCTTTCAGCACCTTGTTATGATCAAAAGCTAAATCCAATTCTTTAATCTGATTTTGCTTAAAAACCTTAGCATCGCAGGCGTCTGAATCTGCTTTCGGGCTTCCTTTTGCCTGAGCGGTAAAAACAGTAGTAACTGTATGAAAACGCGGATCTCTACCCGGGGCTGAATATGTATGCAACTGTTTAAGATTTATAACATCAAGACCAGTTTCTTCCTTGGCTTCTCTGGCTGCACAATCTTCAAGACTCTCATTGTAATCTAAAAAACCTCCTGGAATAGCCCAGCCAAAAGGCGGATTAGAGCGTTTAATCAAAACTATCCCTTCACCGTTATCGATTATAATATCTACTGTTATAAACGGACCTTCTTCTATCTTATGCAATATATAACCGAGATAGCCATTAATCAATTTATCAAAAATCTTAAAAGCCTCATCTGTATTCAAACAAAATATCACTTCTTTTAAACTGGTTTTATTCTCTCGGATATAACTTAACAACTCTTGGGCCATGATTTTTGCCGCCACCTTATATGAAAAACCCCCTACCCCACAACCTAAAGCAGGAAAAGCCACAGAAGAAATCTTCAGCTGTTCTGCTAATCTAAGGGCACTAGCAAAAGAATCCCTAATCTTTATTTCGTCTGTTTTAAAATCCATCCCCATAGTAGCTGCATGAATAACGTATTTTGCAGCAAGCCTGCCGCCAGACGTATAAATCGAATCACCAATCTCAATAGGACCTTTAGACACAGCTTCTTTTTCTACCTCTATTCCGCCAGCTCTTTTTATTGCTCCGGCAACACCGCCACCCATCAAAAGTTTATTATTGGCTGCGTTAACTATAGCGTCAAGTTTTAAAGTAGTTATATCTGAATTTACTATTGTTATCTCTGTATCTTTTATCTTCATATTTTTATCACTCACCTATAATCTTAACTAAAACTCTTTTTTTTCTTCTACCATCAAACTCTCCATAAAATATCTGTTCCCATGGACCAAAATCAAGCCTACCTTTAGTAATTGCTACTACAACTTCCCTGCCCATTATCGTTCTTTTTATATGGCTATCCCCATTATCCTCCATGCTCAGATTATGTTTATATTTATCCTTACCATAAGGAGCCAAACGTTCCAAAAAGACGAAAAAATCACTATGAAGACCCGCTTCGTCATCGTTTATAAAAACACTGGAAGTAATATGCATAGCATTGACTAAACATAAACCTTCTTTTATTGCACTTTTTATAAGCAACTCCTCTACACAAGGAGTAATATTTATAAACTCCTGCCTGGACTTGGTATTAAATGTAAGATAATGAGTAAATGAATTCATGTATTTAGACTTTATTATACAGCCTTAATCTCTACTAATGATATCATAAGCACTTAAGGCTAGCAATATTTTTTGAAGGTTGAGGGAAGAAAAGAATATACCTTAGGAAAGTTCTAAAATCAGATCAATTTCGTCAATATAAGAAAAAGAATTGCCATTGAATACCCTGCTATTGGTAAACTCCTCTAACGCGTAAAACTCATCAGAAAACTTAATATCTGAAATATTTTGCCACTTTTTCAAACTAAAACTTACAATAGGTACGCTGATAAAAAGTAATATCGCCACAACCGCATAGGCCAAAATAGGCTTAAAAGACATTTTCCTTTTACTAATACCTTTGGTTGGCCCGACTAAAACATTATTAAGCTTATCATCTAAACCTACTTTAAATTTATGCCAGAAATTATCATCAATTTTTAAAGCCTCGTTACTTTTTAAAGACGCGACTAATACTTTAAACTTCTGCAGTTCTTGTCTACACCCGGGGCATCGCTCGACATGACGGATAACAATTGCTTTTTGCTTTTCGCTTAAGATATCCAGTGCGTATTTTTTTATTTTAGACCTTAAAAACAAACATTTAAGCATTTCTCCCTCCTGTTTGTTTCTCTTGCTCATAAAACATCTTGCGTAACCTCTTGATTGCCCTGAATAAATGGACTTTTGTTGTAGAAACCTTACAGCCGATAATCTGGGCTGTTTCCTTCATTGAAAATCCATTCTTATAACGCAATATAATAGCCTGTTTCTGTTTTACAGATAACATATCAATAAATCTTTCTAAAACTAAATCTGAATCTTGCCTCAAACGCATGTCCGGCCTGAGGTTTTCATCACTAACATCTATCTGAGAATCTTTATTGTCAGTCAGACTTAAAGGCGTTATCCTTTTCTTTGCTTTCTTTTTTTTTAAAAAATCATACGCACAATTAACGACAATTCTATGAAACCAAGTTGAAAAACTCGATCTTGCCTTAAATTTACTGATGTTTACATACAGCTTAATAAAGGCCTCTTGCAATACATCTTTTGCGTCCTCAAGGTTGCCTACAATATGATAGGCAACCCTAATTCCTCTTTCCTTCAATAAATCCACCAACTTATCAAAACTCGCCCTTTGATTATCTAATACTTCGGCTACCAACGAATTCAACTGACTATCCTTCATAAAAATTCATTAATTATTCTTGCGTTTCTTCAAAATAATCTTTAATACCGTCGTCTTTATAACTTTTCAATAAGTCTTGTCTTATTTTCTTAAGCTCTTCTTTTTTCTTCTTATAATCGGTGATTTTCTTATATTTCGCCGGGTCTTCTTTCTTGAGCTTTTCCAATCTTCCTTCTAATCTTGCTTTACGCTTTGCGATTACTTCCTGGAATTTTTCCGGGTCCTCTTTCTTCAGCTTCATCAAGGACTGCTTGCGTCTCTTAGCCATATTACGCATAACTTCACGGTATCTTTTAGGATCGGTTCGTTTGAGCTCTTCTAGATGTTCTTTTCCTTTGGCCCTCTTCCCTTTTATCACTTCCTCAAATTTTTCCGGGTCTTCTTTCTTCAACTTCATCATCTCTTCATGAAATCCTTTTCTTCCATGCCTATTTACCTTTGTCGATTCATAATCATATTCACTGTCTTCTTCGATGCCACCAAAGCCATACCCTTCTACAACAGCGCCTCCGCCGCCTTTATAGGCAAAACTGATACTTGCAAAAGACAAAATTAAAACTGCTACCAACGCTATTCTTGCTGCTTTCATCAGACACCTCCTTTTTTTGTTGTCTATACTATTAGACGAACAAAATACTAAATAGGTTTACATTTTAAAAAATCTTTTCAATAAATTAATAAGCTGTTTATTGGGAGTATAACTCTCTGTCTTCCAATGGTTAACAATATCTTTCTTATTTCTCTTCCAGTTTGAAATATAATTCTCCCAACCGTATACTGGACCCTCTCTCTTTATAAACTTATCATTAGCAACAAGCTGATAAATTCCATCAGGAAAAGCATGCCTGGCAACGCATTTGTATGTCCAGTAGGTATAAGAAAACTTAAACTCTTCAAAGGTCTTTAGCATTGAGTTTAAATAATCTAGCTCTCCGTAGTTATTCATCCTCCAATTAATGCCAAATTCGCCTACATAGATATTGGTCTTGTTCTCCCGGGCAAACTTATAGTAAGGTAATAGATACTTATAAATTGCATTTTTATCCCAGCGCCTGCCTTCGATAGTTCCGGGAAACTTCAAAAACGGCGTAAAGTTAAAAGTATAGTTAAGCGGTAAATATGTATGAATACTGACCCAAACATCTTTTTCAATTATGTCTTTTAAAAAATCTATCCTTTGGCCCCAATCAAACCCTTCTAGAAATATCAGGTGTTTTTTATCTATTGATCTGATCTTTTTAACTGTATCCTTATAAAACTTAGCTAATATTTTTACTTTTGTTTTATCTAAAACCGGTTCGTTTAATACATCATAACCGATCAAAGCCTTATAATCCTTAAACGTATCTGCCAGAATCTCCCATAGGGCAAGCGTTCTTTGCCTATAAGACTCCTTTTGCCAAAAAAGCGCTTTGCCGTCTGAATCAGCATGCCAGTCGCAATTCTGCGCTCCGGTTGCTGCATGTAAATCCAAAATTACTTTAAGCTTATATTTTTCCGCTAAAACCAAAGCTTTTTTGATATAGCTTAAGCCATTTTTATTAACAGGTGAATAACCATTATCAATCAAACGGGCATTAAAAGGAAGCCTTATAGTATTCGCATTGATTAAAGAAGCGTTTTTAAAATCAATCTCGCGGATATAGTTATCTCTGAACAAACGCTCGAATTCTTTGAGATTACGCTTACCGTTTATTTTTTCAAATTCAGCCTTGAATCTATGCTCAGGGATATTCCTGCCTCCTAAAATATAACCTTCCATAAGAAGCCAACTTCCAAAATTCACTCCCTTGATTCTGGTTATCGACATTTTTTTACTCCTTTTTTAGCGCAAGTTAAATTTAACGTACACCTTAAACATAAAGGCGAACTGGCTAAACAAATATTTTGTCCAAATCCGACAAGCGTGGTATTAAGCCTAATCCATTTTCTCTTGGGAATCAAACTTTCTAACGCCGCAAGGGTTTCCTGAGCATTTTTTGTATTTACCCAGTCTAATCTATTGCTGATTCTATGTACATGGGTATCTACGCAAATTGCAGGTTTATTAAACCCCAAGCCAAGAACAAGATTGGCAGTTTTTATCCCCACGCCCTTAAAAACAAGCAACTCATCTAATGTATCAGGAACTTTATTATTGTATTTTTCTGAAATTATCTTGGCAATTTCTCTAACCTGCTTTGCTTTATTACGGTAAAAACCAACGGGGTATATTAAACGTCTGATTTCCTCTAAGGAAAGTTTGCTTAAAGCTTGCGGAGTTTTTGCTACATGGAATAATCTTTTACTGGCAGAGATGGTAGTTTTATCTTTAGTACGCAGGCTCAAAACGCATGAAATCAAAATAATAAAAGGGTCTTTTTCTTCGGCAAACTGAGTTACCGAAGGAACTGTGGTATCGGCTATCATCTTTTCAATAAGAGCCAAAGACCGATTTATCGTCTGCATTTATTTTTAAGAAAAATTATAATGCTTTTTTACGTCTTCTTCTATCTGCCAGGTACAGGAAAGCCCTTTAGGAAATGTTACGAAATCACCTTTTGTAAAGCTTACGCTTTCGCCGTCTTTAGTTTTAACCGTTACTTTACCTTCTAGAAAATAACACTGTTCCTGCTGATCGTAATGCCAATCAAATACAGAAGCTTCCTTGTTCCATATCGACCACTCAAAAACTTGTCTTTTTTGAAGCTCTTCATTGCTTAATCTTTCAACTTTTATTTCCATAGTTACCCTCCCCCAATTTTTGAAAATATAAACTATTTAATTTTTTTTATCATAGCCTTGGCTTTTTTTAAAGCCTGCTGCCTTGATTTTATCTTTCCTTCTGCCTGAAGTTCCTCAAGCTCTTTTAGAAATTCCCCCACGATCGGGCCTTCGGATAAGCCCAACTTTAACATATCATTACCGTCTACAAAACGAACAAATGGTTTTGAAGATTTATCCTTTAAAAACCGCCTTATGAGTTTTGCGCAAAGCCTTTCGTGATTTACGCGGCTTTTGCGGGTATTAAGCCTTCCCCTTGTTGCTCTTTGATCAGCCAAAGATACAAGCAAGATATCTAAAGCTTCACTTTTCGCATCGCGAAAAAATCGAAATACCGCCCGCTCAGATAAAGGAGAAAGATCAGCCAGATAACCCGGCCTTAAATGAAACCAAACCAAACGACGCAGATAATCGTTTTCTTTTACAGAAAGTTTTAAACGCTGTGATATCCTTAACATCATTTTTGCTCCCAAAGCCTCATGTCCATGAAAAATGAGCTTATTTTTAATTCTTCTCTTTGCCTTTGGTTTGCCGATATCATGCAACAACGCAGCCAATTTTATAAGCTGTTTTCTTTTATGACACTGTGCAATAATTTCATTAAGATGCTCGATAATATTTTTACTTCTCGTACTGTTTAAAATCTTCTCCAGACCCTCTAACGCAACCAAAGAATGTTCCCAGACATCAAGATGATGATACGGCCCCTGGTTAACCCTAAAACAAGACTTGATTTCCGGGATTATTATTTCCAATATCTTAAACCGGTCAAGCTCCTTGATTATCTTCAAAGCATTATTCGTATCTAATATCTTAAAAAGTTCATCACGTACACGCTCAAAGGCAACATTATTCAGATTAGATTTTTCTTTTTTTATTGAAGCGACTACTTTCTTATCAATTTTAAAACCAAAAATTGCCGACAGGCTAAAAGCCCGTAAAATCCTTACTGGGTCTTGAGGAATACTTTTATCGCAACATAATCGAATCATCCTCTTTTTTATATCGTTTAATCCTCCTAGCGGATCATAAATACCGTTTTGTATATTATTTAAATCTATACTTAAGGAATTCAACGTAAAATCTCGGAACATAAGGTCTTCGTCTAATGTCCTGCCTCGGAAATCAGTAAAATCCAGCGTCAGGCTCTTGGCTTTATTATAAACCACTCTGCAGCTTCCATGCTTTTTATCTAATACTACAAAACCGCTTTTTAGATATTTTGACAGAGCCCTGCCAAAACCTATTGCATTACGCTTAATGGCAAAATCATAATCGATTATGGTTTTCTTTCTCCTCAGGAGGTTATCCCGAATAAACCCTCCTACTAAAAAAAGCCTCACCTTCTTATGTTTTGCAAAAAGCGAGACTTTTCTTAAAATTTGGTCTTTACTGACAGTATCGATAAACTTATTCATAAAATTAGATCCTTAAAATATGAAAGGACATCTTACCTGTATCAAGTATTGCAATCGTAGATCTGCCTGTAAGCCAACCGCAGCATTCTCCAGGATTTATAAACAAAGTCTTTCCTTTTTGAGAAATATTTACTTCGTGGCTGTGCCCAAAAATAACCAAATCCGGTTCTCTCTTACTTAAACTAACTTTTTTAAGATCATGGCAAAGTAATATTTTCATGCCGAATTTATTTATTAAAAGCGGCCCTTTTTTTATTTTTCCTTGAGATTTCTTCTTTAATAATCTGGTTTCAGCATCGTTATTGCCGAAAACCCCCAAAAAATCACATTTTAGTGAATTTAAAACAGGGACTGTAAAAGGAGCAATAAAATCTCCTGCATGAAAAACGAAACCCAGACGGTTAAGATTAAAAATATCCACTGCTTTTTTAAGTTTATCCAAATTGTCATGGGAGTCTGCAATTATACCGATTTTCATCTGGCTAGGTATTTTTACTTATCTGGCTTGAAGAGGATAGAACATCATCTTCGACAAAAATCTTGGCGCTGCTTCTTACAGCTAAGGCAACACCATCAGAAGGACGCGAATCTACCAAAATAAGCTTTCCGTCTTTATCTTTTAAATGCAATTTAGCATAATAAGTATTATTCTTAAACTGGTTTATCACTATGCAATCAAGCTTTGCCGAAAGTTTATCAATAACGCCGCTAAGTAAATCATGCGTCAAGGGTCGCGGCGGATTTATACTATTAATCCTCATCTTTATCGCTGATGCCTCTGCTATTCCGATTACGATAGGCAAGAATCTTTTTCCCTTTATTTCCTTTAAGACAATAATCTGATCATGTCTTTTTTCATCTAAAATTATTTTATTCAATTCAACTTCAATCATGCTCTTTTAGTTTTCTTAATCTTACGTTTTAGTTTTTTATTGGATTTCATTCTTCCAAAAAGACTATTAAGCTCTTCTGTAAACTGATTAACATCCTTAAAATGTCTGTAAACAGAAGCAAATCTGACATAGGCCACATGGTCTAAAAGCGCGAGCTTCTCCATTGCAATCTCACCTATAGCCTCACTAGAAACCTCACGTTCAAATTTCTTCTGAATCAAGCGTTCGATATTTAAAACTATTTCCTCCAGCTTTTCTACGCTGATGGGCCGCTTTTCACAGGCCTTCATCAACCCTGACAACAACTTTTTTCTGTCAAAATTTTCCCTTCGGGAATCTTTTTTTATTACCTTTAAAGCAACATTTTCGGTATGTTCATAGGTGGTAAAACGGTTGCCGCATTTTAAGCACTCTCTTCTACGCCTTACTTGAGCGCCATCAAGACTTTCCCGTGAATCAACAACTTTATCCTGTTTGTGTGCACAGTATGGACAGCGCATATTAATGTTTTAGAATCCTCACCTTTATCTTTGCCTCTTCCAGCATATCTTTTGCCATATCGTCCGGATAGCTATCTAAAATCACAATTTCCTTTATTCCGACATTAATAATCATCTTCGCGCAAATAATACACGGGTGATTTGTTATATAAATAGTACTGTCTTTTAAGCTAATTCCGCATAATGCAGCTTGCAAAAGCGCGTTTTGCTCAGCATGCAGACCGCGGCATAATTCATGCCTCTGCCCAGAAGGAATATTCAGTTCATCCCGCAGACAACCCACCTCAATACAATGACTTGTTTTTGACGGTGCACCGTTATAACCGGTAGAAAGAATTCTTTTTTCCCTTACGATAACCGCTCCTACCTTGCGCCTTAAGCAAGTTGAACGAGAAGAAACTAATTTTGCTACATCTGAAAAATATTCATCCCAGCTCGGTCTTGATTGTTTTTTCTTCATAATAACTCCGGATAAAGCATAAATCCCCTGCATATATCCAAAACTTCATTTTTAACTTCCGAAACCACTGCCTCTTTTGCCTTGGAAGCAATTACCTTATCGATTAATTCCGCAATCTTTTTCATTTCCGGCTCTTTCATTCCTCTTGTAGTTAAAGCAGGGGTTCCTAGACGCACACCGCTGGTTAAGGTAGCTGGCTTATCATCAAAAGGGATAAGATTTTTATTTACCGTAATATTCGCTCTTTCAAGCATCTCCTGAGCATCTTTTCCAGTTAAATCCTTTTTACTTAAATCAACTAAAAGCAAATGATTATCCGTTCCTCCTGAAACAATCCTATAACCTAAACCAGATAAAGAATCAGCCAAACACTTGGCATTTTTTACAATCTGCTTTTGATACTGTTTAAAATCATCACTTAATGCCTGTTTAAAAGCTACAGCTTTAGCGGCAATTACATGCATAAGCGGCCCACCCTGTATTCCGGGAAAAACATTAACGTCGATTTTCTTGGCAAAATCCTTACGACACAGGACAAACCCGCCCCTTGGTCCACGCAGTGTCTTATGCGTTGTAGAACTAACAAATTCAGAATACTTAACCGGGTCAGGATGAATACCTGCTGCCACAAGTCCGGCAATATGCGCCATGTCTACAAAAAGAATCGCTCCTACTGAATCAGCAATCTTACGAAACTTTTCAAAATCAATAAACCTTGGGTAAGCTGAGGCGCCTGCTAAAATAAGCTTTGGTTTATGCTTGTTGGCCAAAGCTTGCACTTGATCATAATCTATCATCTCGGTTTCTTTATTTAAACCATAGCCGATTACATTATAAAATATGCCGGAAAAATTAAGTTTATGTCCATGCGAAAGATGTCCACCACTAACTAAATCCATGGCTAAAACAGTATCATTATGCTTTAAACAACTCATAAATACTGCCATGTTTGCTTGAGTTCCGGAGTGTGCCTGCACATTGGCATGCTCGGCCTTAAAAAGCTGTTTACATCTTTGTATTGCTAAAGACTCTACCTCATCGACATTAACACAACCTCCGTACCAACGCCTGCCAGGGTAACCTTCGGCATATTTATTCGTCAAGACTGAGCCTTGCGCCTCTAAAACCTCTAAAGAGGTAAAATTCTCAGAAGCAATAAGCTCTAAGTTTTCATTCTGCCTAGATAATTCATTCTTTAAACAAGCGTAGATCTCTTTATCAGTTGTTTCTAACTTCATTTTATAGCTTCCTCTCTTCTATATTTTTTATCTGTTTCAATCTACGCGCATGTCTGCCGCCTTCAAATTCGGTCTTTAGCCAAATATCGACAATATCTTTTGCTTTATTAAAAAAAGTGAACTTCTGTCCCAAAACCAGAATATTTGCATTGTTATGCCTTCTGGACAAATAAGCAATTGTTTTATTATGACACAGGGCAGCGCGTACATTTTTAAGTTTATTAGCCACAATACTCTGGCCAATTCCCGACGTACAAATCAAAATCCCTCTTTTGAATCTGTTATTTGAAACTTTTTGTGCCACCTCAAAACCAATCAAAGGGTAATCACATCTTTGTTTAGAAAACGCGCCCACATCCTTAATTTTATATTTTTTCTTAGTAAGATAAATAATTATCTTTTCCTTCAACTCAAATCCACCGTGGTCAGAACCAATTATGATTTTTTTGTCTTTCATATTTTTAAATTATTTTTAGAATTTTTCCCAAGCCCTGTTTTATAGTTTGACAAACCGCCTGATAAAAATCCGCGCCTCTACCCATAGGATCTGTTATATCAACAGAACCATTATTTATTTTAGCAAACTCTTTAAGTAAAAACACGCGATTTTTTACTTCCGGATACATCTGTTTTATTCTTTCTTCCTGGAAACGCTCCATTGCAATTATCATATCGTTTGCTTTTAACATCTCAAAACTCAGGCGTCTTGCTCGATGGCCTGAGGCATCGATTGACTCTTTGGATAAGATATTTTTTACTTCTTCGCTTACACCCATACCATCTAAGGCAGCAATCCCGGCAGAGCCTACATCCACATCGGTTCTTTTGCCTAGAAGCTTTATAAAAAGATATTCTGCCATCACGGAACGGCAGGAGTTGCCGGAACAAACGAATAACACTCTTTTTTTATTCATTACGTTCTTAATTTTTTCTTCCGGCAAATAGCCTTCACGCAATAAAGAAAAAGAATTATCTTTTATTTTTATTACAGTAGATTCCGAACCCAGCTCACTTCTTCCGGTATCAACTGCTATATCAACTTTTTCTTTTAAATCTCTTATCGCCGATTCAATATCATTTGTTGCCGGTTTACCGGAAAGATTCGCCGAAGTCAAATAAATTGGCCTGTCCAAATAATCAATCACGCTAAGAGTAACAAAATTATCCGGCATACGAAAACCCAGCATGCCTTTTTTTGTGTCCATAACAATCGTTAAAGGCCCGGGCCAAAAACTGTCCATTAGCTTATAAACACCCAAAGGAATTTCTTCAATCAAATCTTCTACATGCTTAATCTTACTAACGGCAACTGAAATTTTCTTTTTACTGTCACGACCCTTAATTCTATAAACCTTCTCTAATGCAGCGCCATTAGCAAAATCAACTGCCAGACCATAGACCGTCTCTGTGGGTAAAATCAAGACCTTGCCTTTGTTTAACTCATCGGCTAATCGCTGAATTTTTTCAGCAGATAAATCATGTTTATCAAGCTTAACAATTTCTATAGACATAAATTACAACTTTATTTTTTGTTTTAAAACCGATTTTTTAAAATTATTACGGAAATTAACCAACTTGCTTTTTATCTTCTTATCACTTAAAGCAAGTATCTCCAAAGCAAAGATTACAGCATTCTTCGCTCCAGCCTTACCTAAAGCCATAGAAGCAACAGGCACACCTGAAGGCATCTGCACAGTTGATAAAAGTGAGTCAAGCCCCTTAAGAGAGCGCGTCTCAATAGGAATACCTATAACCGGCGCTAAAGTATGTGCAGCCACAACACCTGCTAAAGCAGCAGAACCTCCAGCAGCGGCAATAAATACCTTTATTCCTTTTTTTGTCGCATCTTCTACATATTTAGCAAGCTCCTTTGGACTCCTGTGCGCTGATAAAACCTTAACATCAAAACCCACTTTAAAACTTTTCAATAACTTTATACTGCCTTTTAAATGTATAAGGTCGGAACTACTACCCATAAGAATACTGATAAGATTTTTTTTCATTTTTCTCTCCCCTGATTTGCTTTTATATAATTGCTTTTTTTGCAATATCTTTTCTGTAATGCATATTCTCAAAATTAATGCCTTTTAACGCATTATAGACATTTTCGATTGCAAGGTTTATCGTCTTTCCAAAACCGGTAACTGACAATACCCTGCCACCATCTGTTATATAGTTATCTTTTTTATTACTGACTATCTTTTTCGTACCAGCATGAAAAACAATTATGTCCTTTAAATTGGCTGTTTCTTCAAGTCCTTCTATAGGCTTTCCCTTATCGTAATTCCCGGGATAACCGCCGGAAACACAAACAACACAAACACAAAAACGCTCATCCCAAGTCAAAGAGGTCTTTTTTAAAAACTCACCCAGATTTGATTTTGAGGTACTCAAAAGCAACTCCAGAAAATCAAAATTAATCCTAGGCAGTATTACCTGGGTCTCGGGATCGCCGAATCTAACATTAAATTCTAAAACCTTCGGACCAGCGCTAGTCACCATAACACCTGCGTATAATACTCCCTTATATTCAATGCCTTCTTCAACTAAACCAGCTACTGTAGGCTTTATTATCTGATCTATAATTTTATCAAACAATATCTTATCTATTAAAGAAACAGGAGAATAAGCACCCATTCCACCTGTATTAGACCCCTCGTCGTTATCAAACACGCGTTTATAATCCTGACTGGAATCAAGTATGGCTATATCCTTGGAATCAGTTACTACGATTATCGACACCTCTTGGCCCACAAGAAAATCTTCAATTAAAATTTTATTTCCAGCATCGCCAAATATTTTATCATTCATTATCCTATCTACCGCTTCCGCAGCCTGATTATAATCTTTGACAATGACAACACCTTTTCCCGCAGCCAAACCATCAGCTTTTATTACACAAGGAAATTTTTTTTCCTTTAGATACTCTTTTGCTTTCACGCTATTATCAAAAACCTCAAAATCAGCTGTAGGAATATTGTATTTTTGCATAATTCTTTTAGAAAAAATCTTGCTTGATTCAAGCATGGCAGCTTCTTTGGTTACACCAAAAATCAAAAGATTATTTTTATTAAACTCATTAACAATTCCTTTGGCTAAAGCCGCTTCAGGTCCAACTACGGTAAAATCGATCTTTTCCTTCTTTGCAAATTCTAAAAGATTAGCCACGTCATCTGCTTTTATCTCTACGCACTCGGCTAAACCAGCAATACCACCATTACCAGGTGCGGCAAATATCTTTTCCACTGACTTTGACTGAGCAATCTTATAAATAAGCGCGTGCTCTCTTGCCCCTGAACCAATCACTAAAACTTTCATTCTACGATAACCTTCCCCTGTCCTTTTATAGTCTTGCCGATTATAAAAGATTTTGTTCCTAGTGTATCCAATCTTGAGACTATTTTCTTTGCCTGTAAGGTATCTACGATAAGCACCATGCCTATACCCATATTAAACGTATGGTACATCTCACGCTGGCTAATTGAAGCTTTATTCTGCGTCAGCTTAAAAACATCCGGCACTTTCCAGCTATTTTTATCAATTACACAATCTGTATCTTTAGGTAAAATTCTTGCAATTTTATCATAGAAAGCACCTCCGGTAATATGGGCAATTCCCCTAACGGCTGTGGAGATATTTTTATTCGAGTTTAATAAATCTAAAATTTCTTTTACATATATACGCGTAGGCCTAAGTAAATAACTACCCATGCGCTTTAATTCTTTTTTTGAGAAAACCTTTCTCACTAACGAGAATCCATTGGAATGCAGGCCACTGGAAGATAAACCAATCGCAGTGTTGTTTTTGCTTATTCTTACGCCATCGATTATTTTTGTTTTCTCAACTATTCCTACACAAAAACCCGCAACATCATATTCGCCTGCCGGATAAAAATTAGGCATTTGGGCTGTCTCTCCGCCGATCAAGGCACAAGCTGAATCCATACAGCCTTTATTTATCCCCTTAATCACATCAAGCAGTATATTTTTATTTACTTTGCTGAAAGATATATAGTCTAAAAAAAACAAAGGCCTGGCACCTGCACAAAGTATATCATTTACATTCATAGCCACTAAATCTATACCTACTGTATCGTGTTTATTTAGTAACTGCGCTAATTTTAACTTTGTCCCTACGCCATCGGCACTAGAAACCAAAACAGGCTTTTTAAAACGTACGTTCTCTAGGCTAAAAAAAGCACCGAAGCCACCGATATCTTTTATCGCCGATTTTGAAAAAGATCTTCGCGCTAAATGCTTAATATTATCTTTAAGCATTTCCATTGATTTGATATCTACGCCTGATTTTTTATAGGTTATATTTTTCATGACCTTTTCTTTAGATAGTTAACTGCGTTTTTAAAAATCTTCAACCCGTCAGGTTCAACATTGCCCCTATTCCTTGTCCAGCGCGGATGCTGCGTATTAAAAATATGCCTTTCCGGATGAGGCATAAGACCTAGAACCCTACCTGTAGTATCACATATTCCCGCAATATCTAAAACCGAACCATTGGGGTTCGCTGGATATACTCCAGCTTTACCTGATCCGTTGCAGTACCTAAAAACAATTTGGTTATTTTTTTCTAAAGTTCTTAAAACAGTTTTATTTTTAGCAACAAATTTACCTTCCCCATGCGCTACGGGTAAATAAATGACCTCCGATAGACCCTTGGTCCAGACACACCGGGAAGCCTTACCAGAAGAAGAACTACTCTTTAAATATACCCAGCGGTCTTCGAATTTATTGGAGTCATTTACCGTAAGCGTTGCTTCCTGAACCATATTTCTGCTGCCTGGAAGAAGTCCAGACTTAATCAAAACCTGAAAGCCATTACAGATGCCGATAATAAGACCTCCGCGTGAGACAAAATTCTTCAGTTCCTTTTTAAGTTTATACCTTAATTCGTTAGAAAGAATCTTTCCTGCTGCAATATCATCGCCATAGCTAAAACCTCCGGGAAGAGCAATAATATTGTATTTATTAATTAACGTTTTCGACCTGACCAGTTTATTGATATGCAACAAATCAACCCGGCAGCTGCAGAGTTTAAAAGCAAAAGACGTCTCCACATCGCAATTCGTACCTGCTGTTCGTATTACCAGTACTTTAGGAATCTTCATAAACTATTTTTTTCTTTTATAAAACTTCTTTATAATCGAAACTACTTCTTTCGGCTTATCTACAACATGGAATATCTTAAGATCATTAGTATCCACGCAACCTTCCTTAATAACTGTGGTTTTAATCCAGTCCATAAGGCCGCACCAGTAGCTTTTACCAACTAGGATAACAGGAAACTTACCAATCCTTTCGGTCTGGATAAGGTTTAGTGATTCAAACAACTCATCCAGTGTACCGAATCCGCCGGGCATAATCACGAATGCCTTGGCATATTTAACAAACATTACTTTGCGGCAGAAGAAATAATGAAAATTAACCAAGATCTGGGCATATTTATTCGGTTTTTGCTCAGAGGGCATTTCAATATTTAAACCAATAGACTTGCCCTTGGTTTTTTTTGCGCCCTTATTGGCTGCCTCCATAATACAGGGCCCGCCTCCGGTTATAACCGCATAACCGGCCTTAGCAATCTCATAGGCAGTCTGTTCTGCCAAGCGATAATATTTAGTCCCCGGCTTTATGCGTGCAGAACCGAATACTGAAACCGCTTTTCCTACTTTGGATAAAATATCAAAACCATCGACAAACTCAGCCATGATTCTAAAGACACGCCATGTCTCATCGCCATTGAGAAAACTTCTATCTAAATTTTTCGCTTTCATCCTTTCACCACCTTAATGTTTTCTGCCAGCTTTCCTTTAACTGTGAAATCTTTTCCTTAATTACTGTTTTCTTTTTAAGCCCGTTTATTTCTAGATACGCAGAATCAGTCACGCTGCCGATACAGGAAAAAACAACGCCCTTTAATGCCTTTTCCAAGCTATCTTTATTATCCGGCTCAACCTCAATAATAAAACGCGAATTTGACTGCGAGAATAATATTACATCTTCTCTTGTCTTTAGCTGCGGTTGATTGATTGGGCTAAAAGGAACCTTAGCCAAATCAATATTTGCACCAAAACCAGAAGCCAAACACATCTCGGATAAACTTACTGCCAGGCCTCCCTCAGAACAATCATGACAGCTTCTTACCCAGCCTTTGTTAATTGCAGTTTGCAAGTTTAACATTGATTTTCTGGCAAGTCTTGCATCCACCTTAGGAACAAAAGTAGAACTTTTTTTAACTATATCTAGATACTGTGAACCACCCAACTCATCAAAGGTAGTTCCGACTATATAAATAAGATTATTTTTATCCTTAAAGTCCATTGTTATGGCTTTATTTGCATCTTCCATAACCGCCATGGCTGAAATCAGAATCGTACCGGGAATCTCAATTGTATTTTTGCCTGAAACAAATTCATTGTAAAGGCTGTCTTTCCCGGAAATAAAAGGCACCTTAAACTCTTTTGCTGCGTAAAAACATCCTAATGCGCACCTAACCAGGCCTCCAAGCCTATCCGGCTTATCCGGATTACCCCAGCAAAAATTATCAAGAATAGCTAGCCTCTCAATTGATCCACCCACACAGACAATCTGTCTTAAGGCCTCATCGATTGCCGAGGCTGCCATCCAAAAGGGATCAATCATACCGTAACGAAAATTTATTCCGTTTGCAACCGCCACTGCCTTCTTGGAATCCAATAACGGCCTTACTACCGAGGCATCTGAAGGACCATCATTTTTAACTCCTGTTAGCGGTTTTATTACAGAGCCTGCCTGAACCTCATGGTCGTACTGCCTGATTACCCATTCCTTAGAACAGATATCGTAAGAACAAAGAAGCTTTTTTAATACCTCCGTTAGATCTTTAGGCTGTTTAAAACTTATTCCTTGCGGATTCAACTCGCTAAATTCAGCTTGTTTTTCTAATCTAGGAACACCTTCATGTAAAAAGTGCATATCTAATTCACACACTCTATTGCCGTGAAAAAACAACTCTAGTTTTTTAGAATCAATAAATTCACCAATTACAGTTGCCTCTACATTTTCCTCGGCAAATAACTTTATCAAAGATTTTACCTTTCTTGGCGCAACGCTTAAAACCATACGTTCCTGCGACTCTGATATCCAGATTTCATCATAGCTTAATCCCTCATATTTTAAAGGAACCTTTTCCAGATCCACCCTTGCACCTAAGGTTATCCCCATCTCGCCTACTGCACTGGAAAGCCCGCCTGCACCACAATCAGTTATAGAAGTATATAAATTCTTATCTCTTGCTTTTATTATTACATCCGTAACTTTTTTCTCTTCAATGGGATTACCGATCTGCACTGCGCCGCTAGAGACTTCTTCTGATTCATGAGTCAGATCCCCTGAAGAAAAAGTCGCACCGTGTATACCGTCGCGCCCGGTTTTGCCTCCAACAACAACAATCAAATCACGATTATTTACTTTTTTAAAAGATTTATCTTTAGGCAGAATGCCGATTGTACCGCAATAAACCAAAGGATTACCTAAAAACCTTTCATGAAAAAGCACAGCCCCGTTTACTGTAGGAATTCCCATTTTATTACCATAGTCGCGTACACCGCTTACTACCCCTTTAATCACTCTTTTAGGATGCAAGATGCCAGCAGGAATTTTTGTAAAAGGGTAGTCCGGCTGGGCAAAACAAAAAACATCTGTATTTAATATCGGCTTTGCCCCCAGGCCTGTACCCAGACAATCTCTGATTACTCCGCCAATTCCGGTATTGGCGCCGCCAAAAGGCTCTAAGGCTGAAGGATGATTATGGGTTTCCACTTTAAAACAAATATTGTGTTTTTCATCAAACCTGATTATCCCGGAGTTATCTTCAAATACCGAAACGCACCAGCTCTTTTTCAAAAGACGCGTAACCTTCATAATCGTTTGTTTAAGAAGATTATTTATAAATACCTTTTTTTCAACCAGCTTTTTATCTTTAAAGGTCTTCTCGGTATAATGAATATTTCCCCTTAAGGTTTTATGATTGCAGTGTTCGCTCCAGGTCTGAGCTATTGTCTCCAGCTCGCAATCAGTAGGGTTACGATTTAACTTAGAAAAATAATCCTTAATCGTACGCATCTCCACGATATTTAAAAATAGTTGCATCTGGCTGCTGGTCTGTTTAAGAACCTGATCGCTGGCATTGATGATATCAATAATTCTAGATTTAAAATTATCAACAGCCGGTTTTTTTATCTTTAAAGAATCTCTCAAGCTGTCCTCGTCTTTTACAATATGCTGAATCAACTTGTTATAAAGAAGTTTTTCCTTTATCAAATCTATCTGGGATTTATTTAGTTTACCTTGAAGGATATATTTTCGGGAAGTTTTTACAATGATTTGATTATCAATATCTAGATCTTTTACTGCCTTTAAAAAAGATTCTTCCACCGGATCCATAACCCCTCGATTATAGGCCACTTCAACTATATAAGAATCTTTTGCGCTGTATTTAAATGGACTGAGGCTATATTCCTGGGTTACATCATCAACTAAAAGCCTCTCTGCGATAAGCGTAACTTGTTTTTCCGTAAGGTCTGATTCAATAAGAAAATTATGGATATAGTTTACCTGCTTTACTTGCTTTATCCCTAAGTCTTTTATGTCCTTTTTTAAAGCTGCTGCGACAGGATCATAATTGCCTTTTTTCTCTCTTAGCTCAATACGCCAAAACATTTTTATATTTTCTGAGTTTTAAATTAAAAATGAAAGATATTAATCAAGTTGGCAGGTTATAAGCCGACGTTTTTAAATATCTTATTCACGTTACGCAAATAATAATCAAGACTAAAGATTCTATCCAGCTGTTTATCACCTAGTATCTTTCTTACTTGCTTATCTTCTCTTAAGCAGTGTTTAAATTCTTTCTTTGTATTCCAGGTCTTCATCGCAGCGCGCTGCACCAAGTCATAAGCCTTCGTCCTTACCAGACCCTTATTCATAAGCTCAACCAAAACCCTCTGGGAAAATATCAATCCTCTGGTTTTAGTAAGATTAATCAGCATATTATCCGGATAGACAATCAAACCATCTAAAACCTCAATTGCCTTAGTACACATATAATCTAAAACAGTGGTTGCATCAGGAATGATCACGCGCTCAACCGAAGAATGGCTGATATCACGCTCATGCCAAAGTGCAATGTTTTCCATAGCTGATGTACTGTAACCGCGCAACAGTCTTGCCAAGCCACAGATCCTTTCGCAGATTACAGGATTACGCTTATGCGGCATGGCTGAGGAACCGGTTTGGCCTTTTCTAAAAGGTTCTTCCAGTTCTCTGACTTCTGTTTTTTGCAGATGCCTAATTTCTAAAGCTATCTTTTCTAAACTAGCTCCGGTTATCGCTAAGACAGCAATATATTCTGCGTGTCGGTCGCGCTGAATTATCTGCGTAGATACATTTGCCGACTTTATTTTAAGTTTAGAGCAAACATACTTTTCAATAAACGGTTCAATATTAGAATACGTTCCCACAGCTCCTGAAATCTTACCCACACTTATAGTCTGCTTAGCTGTTAAAAGGCGTGTTAGATTACGATTCATCTCTTCATACCAAAGCGCAAACTTTAAACCCAAAGTAACCGGCTCTGCATGCACGCCATGGGTCCTTCCGATGCAAACCATATCCTTATAACGCACTGCCTTTTTCTTTAGTATATTTATGATTTTCTTTACATCGGCAATTAAAATATCGCTTGCCTGAACAAGCTGAATGCTTAAACCCGTATCTAAAACATCCGAAGAGGTTATACCCATGTGTATATATTTTGCCTGTTTGCCTATGTGACGCTCCAGCTCTTTTACAAAAGCAACCACATCATGATGGGTTTTTTCCTCTATTTTGTTTATGCTATCAACATTAAATTCAGCCTTTTTATTGATTGCGCTTAAATCTTTTTTGGAGATCTTACCCAGTTTGTTATACGCCTCACAAACCAAAAGTTCTACCTTAAGCATGGCATTAAATTTAGCCTTATCAGACCAAATCTTTGCCATACCCGGCCTCGTATATCTTGCGATCATAAATGCTCCTTTAAATTGGGATTATTTTAAAGACACAAGCAAACTATTGACAATATAATATATCAAATTCCTGATATATCGTCAAACAAAATAACTATATAGATTTTACTCGTAGGCAGGCAAAAAAAGCTATTTTTTAGTGAATAATTTATCGCGGATAAACTTCTTGGGGCGCCTTTTTAAATCAAAAAGACCCCAATGCATCTCACAAGGCAAATGCGCCTTCCAACTCTGGTCAAAGGCCTCGAAATATACAAAGGGAATTCCAGCTTTTTCAAGTAAAAGAAAATACTCTTTTTGATTATCTTGGGTTGCCGCATACATGCCTTTTGTCGGAAACCCGGTTTCTTTAAAAATAATCGCCCGCGAATCAGTATTATGCTTATTTAATATATTATAATGGCCCTTTGTCCAGTAGATTGCTTTTTCTGGATCTTTAACATTGCATAAAAAGGGATGGATATTGGGAAAAATCCAATCTCCCAATTTAAATACATCGTCATTGGCGTAATCGAATATCTCCTCAGTTGTAGTAACCGGCTTATCAGTACTTAACTTCAAAGATTTAATTGCGGATTTTAAAGCTGCTAAATCATATCTTTTATTTAGACCCTCATTACCCATGCAATAACCATCAACATAATTCTTGGCTAAAGTGGCATTTATAATCTCGTCCCTATTGGCAATATCCCAGATACCCATGACAACGCCTTTAAAACCAATCTCTTTTGCCATACGGGGAATCTCACCTAAGATATCAAGCGCACCATATGTAACAATACCCTCAAAACCATATTTTTTAAGCACCTTTAAATCCTTAGCAACAGAATCCTTCTGCGGATATATGCCTTTATCCGGATTATAATTGGTAGGCGAATAAGCAATCCAGCGGATACTGTTAATCTTATCCTTAAACGAATCTGCCCAAGCAGCATTAACGGATAGAACTACGACCAAAATTGAAAAAAGAAATAATTTCTTCATAATATTAATGAAATAAAATAAGTTTTTTTATTATACAAAGAAATTATATTTTTACAAGGATTAAATTAAAAAGGAGGTGTTTAATTCCTATTTTTGGGGAGATTTTCTATCAAGGAATTGATTTTATCTTTAAAATCACTACTGGTATCAACAACTTCAAAACCTGCTTCATAACTGGATCCGCTGATTAGCTTTCCCCAGGAAAGTTTAGCCAAAAATTCTACTATCTCATTAGTCTCAGGCAAAATAAACTTAAACTGCATTAATCTATTCCTATGGGCATGCAGGTCTATCCTTGCAGCAAAACCAGCCTGTGAAAGGTTATTCGTATTGGAAGCAAGATAATCCTTCAAATCCAGGCTTCTATACATAAAAGGAACTTTCATGTTAAAACGTTCAAATTGTCTTTTATTAACTATCATTGTTTTTATTTAATACTATCTGTTAATTTTCCCGTCTTTCATTAAATAGCCTGCATTTCCTTTTTGCTTATCGCTGCTATCTTTATATACTCTGCCTAGCTTAGATTCCAGTCCTTTGACTTTCCTCCGTAAAACAACTAACTCGTCTTTAAGCTGCAGACAATTAACGGTCTGGGCACTTTTCTGTAAATCTTCCACATTCTTATTTATTTTATCAATGTTTCTAGTTAAAAAACATACCTGCGATCTTAAAATACAGATATAGCTGCATATAAAAAGACCTATCAAAACAATCAAAACAGCACTTATTACGATAATTAGTCTTTTTTTATTCATCAGACTGCTCCCTTAACAAATTATACTACAAAATCAAACACCTAAAACACAAAATTTTATTACAGTTTAATATTTCTTAAAGTTTGTGCATTGAATACGCGCCATTTGCCTTCTTTTTTTACTATCGTAGAGTCGTGATAAAACCCTGCACGTATAAGCTTATCAGACTCAAGATTATTCATACAATATGTGCACAAAGCAATAGTTTTTACTCCGCCGATATTTCTGTTGATCTCAGCCTCATAATAAGAAATGCTAAGCCAGTGCTCTTCAAGCCCCCAGCTTCCGTCACCACTTATGCGCACTCCTTCAAAACCAGCATCTAAGCCTTTCTGGCTTCTTTTATACCACTCCAATAAAGCATTGTGCGCTGAAAATATTCCTGCCTTAAAATAGATATCTTTATAATCAACTATCTCAATTTGATTATTTTTTAGATAGGTATCGAATTTTTTAACCTTTTTTGATAAGACTTCTTTTGCCTTTTTAATTCCTAACGTCTCTGGAACGCTCCATATACAGAACTCGTTATTCTCTAGGCCTGCTTTAAAATAACCTAT
Source organism: Candidatus Gygaella obscura (assembly GCA_030765485.1). Lineage (GTDB taxonomy): Bacteria > Omnitrophota > Gorgyraeia > Gygaellales > Gygaellaceae > Gygaella > Gygaella obscura. The sequence goes on along the minus strand of JAVCCR010000032.1, from coordinate 2,192 downwards.
GAGAATTTCTAACAATTCTTCATTTGTTCTGTAGAACTGACAGATATGCGCTCCCCAATCCAGATCGCCTAGAATTGGAACACCTGAGTTTCTCATAATCGTCTTAAAATTAAATAATTATTAAAATCAATCTTCTATTATATTTTATACCCCTAAATTTAGCTGTCAATACAATTTTAGGATTTATCTATAAAGCTAAAATTAGCTTTTATTGGGATTTTGGGGGGTTTTATCATACCAATTGCCTATCCCATCGCAGTCGCTATCTTCAAAAATTATCTTTTGCGGCTCTAGAAAGGGTGCAAATTGGAAAATGCTTTTTTTAATACGTGTTATGTATTCAGAGTGGCTTTTATTGCTTATATCTAAAGTTCTTTTAAAATCACTTTTCTTCTTAAAATACCCACAGAAAATACTATTATTATTATTTGTTAAAACTAAGTTATTTTCTGTTATTGCTGGCTTAAACTGTACGGGTTTAACCTGGTTAAAAGGGACTTTTCTGTTTAAAAACAGGTTCAACTGACTTTCTAAATCATCGTAATCTATTTCAAAATTTATCCCCTGATGCTTATTGTACTTTCTGTAGGTCGAACAGTAATAATCTCTCGGATAAGCAAAACAATTGCTTTTAATAACCAACAGGCAAACAACAAAAACCAATAAAAAAAAACAGCCTTCTTTAAAAGAAAACTGTCTTGAGCTTTTGATTTTTTTCATACAGCCACCTTTAGTGACTGGTATTATTATGTTACAACCATAATCTATCTAACACAAGATAAATTATATTATTTTTTTTGTCCGTATTTTAGATTTGTTTCAATGCGCAGTCTTTTTGCAAGCATAGTCAAAAGAACAGGCCCTTCTAAAATAATACGCTTGGATAGAAATACAGGTCTAAGGTAAAACTCCTTATAGGCCTGTTTTAACATATCTTCTACCTCTTGAGGGTCAAGGCCGGGTATCTGAAAACACGCCTTAAGGATACTTGTTGATTCCAGATCCATATCTTTTAGAAATCTTCCTCTTTTTTTAACGATATCATGAAGCGGGCTTCCGGGAAACGGCGTAGCAATAGCAAAATACGCCCTGCATAAAGGCAGGCTCTTTGCAAAATCTATGGTCTGACGCATAGTCTCTTGAGTCTCAGAAGGAAAACCAAACATAAAAAATGCCGCTGCCTTTATCCCTACATCCCTTGCTGAGTTAACAGCAGATTTGACTTTTTCCAAAGTAAAATCTTTCTGCATAGCATCTAAAACAACTTGGGAACCAGACTCTATTCCAAAACGCAGCTGTCCAAAACCGGCTTTTTTAAGAAGCTTATACATGCTAGTATCGCTAATATCAGGCCTGATGCCATTATTGAGCACAAAATAAACACCCTTGTAGTTTTTCTTTATGATACCTTTACAAAACTCTTTAACCCGCTCAGGAAAAGAAGTAAAAGATTCATCGATGATTTCTACATATCTCACGCCTAATTTATTAATCAAATAATCAATCTCATCAAATACCTTTGCAATATCCCTAAAACGCACTCCCTTGCCGTGGGTGGTATTGGAGCAAAAAACACACCTGTAATTGCATCCACGGCTGGTCATTACCTGGGCGCATATACCTCTAGGAAATACACACTGCTTGTGGGCGTCTAAGAATAATTCATGCGACGGCCAAGCTAAACTATCTAAATCACTATTCTCTTCGCGATCCTGATTAAGCTTGATACCATTATCCCAATAGGCAATACCTTTTATCTGCGGTAAAGGTAAATCAAACAACTCACATACAGTCTGCTCTCCTTGGCCCCTTACTACAATATCAGCATACTCAGAAATAAGTCTTTCATAGATTGCCGTTGCCTAGGGTCCGCCAAAGACTATTTTTGTTTTAGGAGAATTCTTTCTTATAAACCTGGAAAGCGCTAAAGCACTTGTTATATTGCCGGCATTAGTGGCAATACCAACCATATCAAGTTCCTTAAGAGAAATTAATATATCAGCCTCATAATCAACCTGTCTTTTAAGCTGGCAGTTTACAAGCTTCATTCTTTTGCCTTTGGCAACTAAACTAGATGCAATATAGCTTAGACCTGTATTCATCTTACAGGAATGCATGACATCTAAAGATACGGGATTAATTAGTAACATGATTTATTATTATTTATATATCGAGTATAGTTTAACACCTGG
>JAVCCR010000012.1 GCA_030765485.1 Candidatus Gygaella obscura | reverse complement strand
CACTTCCTACGGAATTTAAAGCCCATGTATTAGCCCAAAATGCAGATTTTTCTTCTTCGTCAATTACACCATTACCATTTGTATCTTCCGGGGTAGCCGGATAATCACTTAATACACTCATCTGCTCTATTGCCTGATCGCTAAATATTTCAATTATTTTATCCGCGTAAATATGGGCAGCCGAATAATCTGAAGCATTATAAGAATCAAATAGCTTTTCTATTAAATATTCGGCTGAATAATCACCGAAATCTACGCCGTAGTCCATTGATACAATTAAATCCTCTGCAGCTTCTTTTAAAGAAACCCACTCTCCTAAATCTTCGTTATACATGCTTGTTTCAGGATAATTATCAATAATATATTCTAACGAGGCTCTTGCATCAGTTAATTTATCCTGTTTGATATATATTAACCCCTCCATATAGTATGCGGTGGCAACATCATTACGGACATAATCGTTGGCTTCTTGTCCTTCATGAATGCCAATAAGCTCTTTGGCATATTCTAAAGCAGCAGATAAATCATTGTTGTTATAAGCATCCCAGGCTCTTGCTATAAGATACTCAGAAGAATATGGATCGACTTCTTGCGCACAAGCTTCCCTAGGCTCTAAAACCAATTTTGCAAGATCTTTTGATCTGTCGTAAATCCCCTCAAACGGAATCAACATCTTATTGATTGTGCCTTGCGTATAATTGACCTTTTCAAGGTTTCTCATTGTGTAACGCATATCAGCTTCATGATTTTCTTTGTAAGTAGGGCTATCAAATAAAGGATTATTATTAGATATTGCATTGAATAAATCTTTATTTAAATCAACACCTGTAAAGGTGTAGATTTCTCCTTCAACACCAGTTAAGACCTTTTCACCCAAGCCTTGTGTACCATTAGCACCATAAACAAATTCTTCCATGAACTTTACTGATTCACCCAATATCGGCATGCCATCGGTCCACTTTAATGCTGCTTCGATTTCAGCAGGAACTAACATCATGGACACTGTCTGTAAGGCCAAACTTGGCGCATTGGTCTTTACGCTTCTTTTTACAGCCTCTTTAAACTTATGCTGCTTAAAATTAGCCTTTAAATTGTTGTATATATTGGGCATATTCAAGAACGCTACAACTATGAAACATGAGATAATTAACGACAATGTTGCTATTAAAGGGGTGATACCAAATGGCAACGGTATTACCAATAATGGTGCATGGATAATTGCCTTAGCTGCCATAGGAAGCAACCCAAGTAAATATGCGGCAACATAAACAGAAGCAATCCTAATCACCAAACGCTGACGTAACAGTGATAAGAACGAGCTGTTTAAGACATAGAATGCTACAGCTATTTTTGTGAATATATTCTTTACTTTGCCAGATGAATTTTCACTTAAAGCGATAATTGCATTGTCTGAATAATCCTGAGCAAAACCAAGGGTAATTACACTCTTTAAGGCGCTAATAACTTTATTCTTGGTAGATTTATTATCCTCTTCTACTCTTCTTAAAGCCTCTTCGATAATTAATTTAGCCTGTTTTTCCTCTATTCTAATAGAATCTCTTGCATTATATAGTGATATGGAAACCATCACATGCTTTAAGAAGAAGGTATAAAGTATCATCGTGGTCAATACATCTAATACAGTTCCCAATAACTTGATTGCCCAAGCAGTTGCAGGGTTATTGCCTAAGGCACTTATAACCTTGCCTAATCCAGGTATTTTCATCAACCATTTCATAGGAGTTAAAGCACTTGCTTGGTCCTGAGCAATTATCTTTTTAAGGCTATTTTTAATATAGGTACTAAATCTAATAATATCTTTTGCTTTAAGGTTGGCGGCGTATTTTTTAATTGCCTGGTTTATGGTTATACCAGCTTTTGTATAAAGAATAGAACCAATATATCTGTGGTAAATTGCGGCGATTACTACAAACCCAACTAAACCAGTTATTGCGGAAACGGAGATCACAAATGAAGAAGTGAGAATTAGATAACCTGCTGCGGCGCTTAATACAACTGTGGCAACTGCTTTAACAGCTTCTATTATGCTTAAAGGACCAGCCTTGTTAAGACCAGCTTGTTTTGCGTAATCTAAATAAGAATTGCCGTTATCTTTATTATTGGCAAGAATCTCTTGGGTTGCTTGAGCAGCTTCTTCAAACATGTTTCCTGATTTAGTAAAAGCCTTTTTGACCATACCAGAATAATCATTATAATCAATAACACTTAAATCGAACCCAGTCATTAAAACAACTGGTATTGCCTTTAATTGCTCTTCCTTAGACATGGCCGCACAAAGAGCCTTAGCATCCATCTTCGGCATCTTGTTATCCGTAATAACAACTGCAATAGGAATACTTCTTAATATTTCCAATGCCTGTTCTCCGTCTTTAGCAATAATAACTTTTACATCCGGTATCCTCATCTCTAAATTATCTCGTATGATCACTCTCATAGCCTCTTGATCATCAACCACTAACACTGCGTGGTTATTACCATTATCCTGTGAATCAATATATCCTAAACCATAAGGATTAAAACCTGTCTTTGCAAAAACCGCCCATGCTGTTGTTGCAACATGAGGAACTCTTAAATTAACCGGCCAACCATATTGTCTTGGGCCTATTGCAGATAAAACACCTCCTGCTTGTGTCTGCAAAGTCTCTAATGTATCAATATATATTGGCTGGGCATTATTTACAGCCTTATTAGCGACCTCAAATTGAGACGTCCCTTCACACCAGATACTAGACAAAGCACTGGTCATCTGCTCTAACCTAAACGGAAAACCTTTTAATTCAAATTCAGAGCTATCCTTAAAATAATCAACCTGCTGTTCGAATGTATTCCTTACTAATTCAAGGTTGTTATATAAGCTGATATCTGTTTCGATTATTTCTTCAGTGGTTTTTAAAACTAAGTTGGTAAGAATCTGTGTATCGAGATAAAGAGTTGGGTCTATCTCATGTTCGTTCCTATAACCTGCCATGAAATATTCACCATTAAACATAAAACTTTCATCTCTTGTAAGCCAATTGGCTATAAGCTTTGCTCTTTCCGTGAAGAAACTTTGTCCGGTAATCTTACCTATGTTATACAATAAAGCCAAGGCAGCTATATTATGTTCTATAGAAGCATTCTCGAATTTCTCACCTATATCATTTAAACCAAATGTAACCGAACCGTATACGCGCGGGTTACTCTCATCCATATTCTGAAAACCAAACTGCTGAATTTGACCAACCTCACCAGTAATAATTCTAATTAACTCATTTATTAATGTCACAACAGTCTTAATCCAACTATTGGGTAGCATTTCTGATCCTGTAATCCATACGCCTATAGCCATAGCCTGTACCAAAGCCAAGAATCTGTTAGGAAGACTAGAGTTTTTATAATAATGAAGCATGGCTAATCCCATAAAGGCATTGGGACCAACTAATCTCTGTTTATCTGCTGGCCTACCGCTTTCTATATCATATGACTCATACCAAGATCCTCTTGCAGCAATCATTCTTGCTAAGAGCTTTAACGGAAGAGAACCTAACTGAATACCTTTAAAATCTTCTGGATGGTTAACGGCATCCATAATAAATAGCGCTAAGTCATAGGTGTAAGATTTATTATATGAGCCGTCAGTAATATCAATGCCTTCGTAACTTGCTATGAGCCCGCTTAATGCTTTATACTGACCTTTTAACCAATTATTATTATCGGATATATTTAAACCGCCCTGTAAAGAAATATCTAAATTAACATCTGTGTCTATTTTACTAAAAGCCATAACTTCTCTTGGCAACAAAACTGACAACGCTAACAATTTAATAAAATCTCTTCTGGTTAATTTTCTATCGCCATTATCCTTAATATACCTAGACGTCTCTAGCTGATAGAGTATATTTAAATAATCCTTGTGTAGTCTCACGTCCAAAAATCTAGTAAACTCTTGCGCTCTTTTTATCCTAATATCCAAAGCCCTTGCGGTCTCAACTCTATCAATTAAAAGGTCTCCAATATCAAACATCACCACTCTATCATCACCTGTTATGCCATAATTCATCAATAGATTATAAGAATAATCGAACAACCTTTGGCCCTCTAAAGCCAAACCCGTATCTTTAATTCTGTACAATAAAGCTATTGCCTCATTGATTTTTCCTTCTTTTACCAATTGAGTTATTTTATCATCGGCTAAAGTAACTTTTTCTCTTATTACTGCTTTATTTATCGTATGGGTATATTTTGCTTTACCACTAGGATTGACTGTTACCATGTTTAATTTTAACGACTTATCCATAACGACAAATTCTGGAATAATCCTTAAGTTTCTTATTGCTCTTATGTTAATTTCATTGTACTTATCGATTGTATCCAAGTGATTTTCATGGGTATCAACAATTACAAAAGGAAGATCTTCTTTGATAAATACATTTGAATGAATTCCGTTTTTGATATGCTTAGTTTCAAATATCGTCTTTTTAAGAATAGAACGAATATCTGCCTCACTTAAATTAACAACTTTATTGCCGTTATCTAAGGTAACTATGGCTGGGTCTGTTGACGATCTTCTTCTGCTGATTCCGCCTACACCCTTAATTCTCCAATCAGCTCTTTTGACGCTAAATATAACCGCCTCGCTAAGAATTTTTCCTGAATTATCATAAAACATAATCTCAAGAGATATCCTCTTTGTTCTAGATTCTAATGCATCCCTTATTTCCTTAGGGGTTATCTTAAATGACTTTTCGATATAAATAGCCATTAATTGTGCATCGCTCATAAGCTTACCCGTAGACTGATTATTACTCCAATACTCAGAAGGCTTATGCGTAATCTTAGAAAGCTTACCTAATAGGATCTGACGTTTCCTAGTACCAAACCTATTAAAGCCTATGGAAGTTCTATCTCTTTTTGCAATAAGTGTATTAAACCAAATCTTATCCGTTGAAGAAAGCTTAACATAGATTCTACTTAAACCTTGTGTCTTAAGCATGTCTTCGCTTATAATAGAAGACAGTTTCTTGCTTACGAATTTTACTATAGGATTAGGTATCCAGCTGTCGAATTTAACTGAATCTTTTCCGGCATTATCCATGGAAACCACTCTTGCATCTATTGTATCAACTGCTGTAACTTGCTCATCTCTTTTTACGAGTTTGCTAGTATCAGGCAACATTACAAATGTAGGCTGCAATTCGCTAAATCTATACTCTGTTATTTTTACAGAACTGTTCGCCTTAATAACTCCTCCGGAATCTTTAGCATCGCCCTTTAGCATCTTGTAAGCTACGTAAGCTGCTGCGCCAGCTAATAAAACAATTGGTGAACGAGCTGCTAAATATTTTAACCACTGAGCAGTTGTTTGAGGATTTTTAGTCTCTGAGTAACCTCTTATAAATGCTTCTTGATATTCATAAAAATCATTCTCAATATTAAATACTTCACTTACCGCCTCAAATGCCCTACGTTCTAATTCTAAGCTTCCTTCTAAGGTATCATCCTTATATCCAGCCTTATAATCCATAATATGCTGCGTCTCATGAACAATATACTGAGTGAGGTTAGATGCATTCTCAATGGAGATACCATTAATAGGTAATAATATTACGTATTTGCTTCCAAAATAACCACTAAACTTCTGAGTTGCAGCTGCTGTAATAAAGCCATCTGCATGCTCAGTAAAATATTCGCTTCCCACAAGCATTATGGGGATTTCATTGGTAACTATATATTCCCAATAACGAGGTGCTAATATTATTACCATATAAAGTATTTCCTTTAGGGTATCTATTTGTGAGTAATTCTTTGGAGCAAACCTATCTAAATACCATGTAGCCTGTGCGTCCAAGCTCTTTGCAAGAATAGCCGGTCTTTCATTTGCATAGAGAACATTGACATCTTTTACAACCAAAGCTAAAACAGCTGCCTTTAAGAATGTTCTTCTGGATAGATTGCCGTTATCTGATTGAACTGGCAATCTAACTGTAAACCTTGCACCGTTATTATTTTCAACTCTTATTGTACCTTTGGACAATTCAACTAACTCTTTCAAACTGGCCAAACCAAGACCTGTTCCTTCAGCCATATCCGGCTCTGCCCTGTAATACTCTTCAAAGATGCTGTCTAACGCATCTTCTGGTATGCCTCTACCATTATCCTCAAATACTATCGTTATGAATCTTCCGTTTCTGGTAACGATAATTTTAACGGTTTTTTCTGAGTTTTCATTTCCGTTCCAAGCATATTTATCAGCGTTATTTATCAATTCACCAAAACCAGCCCTTAAGGCAAAAGCATCTGAATAAATCAATACCTGACCAATATTATTCTCATAGGTAATATTTATACCCTTCTTTGAGAAATACTTATTGGTTACAGCATAAACTGTACCTAAAACATTGCTGATCTCAAAAGTTGAAAATTCAAATCTGCTCAATTTGCCCATCTTTGCTTCTGCCAACTTGGTTACGCCAGCAATAACCTGAGACAAGGAATCAATTATTATTTTAGTGTCTCTAGCGGCTTCTGCATCAAATTGGCTACTGTTAATTGCGATTAATTCATTCCTTACCCCGGCAATATCTCTGGCTAATTCTTTTTCTGTCACATAAACTTTATTGAATTCATCCAAGGTATCTTCTGTGACAATCGTGTCAAATGCCTGGTTAAAACACTGTTCTTTACTAATATCTCTCTTTTCCGTCTTAATCTCTGCCTGAAGCTTCTTCATTAAAGTAGCTCTATCATTAACAAGCCTGTGGTAACCCGCTACTTTAATAGTAATTACATCGACAGTATTTAAAGCCTGCATTAACTCTGCATCTTTTTCGCTTAATTTCTCTTTCAACATTTTTACCCAGCCTTTGACCGCAGTCAAAGGATTGTTCAAATCATGAAGAATCTTTCTGATAACAACTTCGTTGGCGATTAATCTTATCAATTCTTCTCTGACTGCGGTCCTATCTTTAGTTGTAGTTTTCGTTAAGCTGGTAGACGGGGATATGGTTTTGTCTTGCTTGCTGGAGTCTATTCTTGATGTCATCTGTAACGGTACCTTGTAATTCTTTCCAGGAATCTCTTGCGTGATCTCTAGTGTAGATATTGTCTTCTCTGAGTAAGAAGATTTTGGTTCTGCGCGTCTGAACTTCTCTAGCAACTGCAAAGAGAGTCTGCTTATCGCGGTAGATAACAATATGGTCAAAGATGAAGTTATGGAGCGTGTCTTTTGTAAACATGGTGCACCTTCCTTTCTCTGTTTGTTTGTAAAGAGGCCCTCCTTAAATTTATTAAGCGTTTCTCTAACACGGGTCAGTGTACCCGGGGAGGCGATCCGGGATGTCAAGAAACGCTTAAATCTATTATCTCCATTGTCATTTCCATCTGTGGAAGCTTCTTCTCTTGACTGTTCTACCATTTGATTCAATAAAGCTTCCATCTCTGGCTTGTAAGCATTGAATTCTATCTCTGTCTTACAGCTAAAACAGTACTCAGTTTTTACTTCCATAAGATCCCATATTGCAGGCGTGTATTTCATAGCACATGCATAATCATGGCAATGATCAAAGAAATTATGGCTTCCGTTTATTCCGGCTAAATGCCCTGCTTCATGTCTTGAGTTGTTCATTACCAAACTTACATAAAGATCTTTTCTTTCCTGTTCGCTTAAGGCTTTAGGATAAAAACCATTGCTAAGAACTTCTTCAAACCTGTATGAAGAATTGGTTAATATCTTATGGGTTGGATATGTTCTACCGAATAAGTAATTCTTAAGCACCTTTTCACCAGTTGTGCTTTCATAATAACCTGTCATATCAAAATCAGTAAATATCTCCATAGCAGCATAATTAATACCAGCCTGCATAAATAACGCACGTGTATAAGCCTCTAAAAGATCACTATCAAGCTGATTGCCTTTTAAGCTCAACAATATACTAGGTATATTAAAATAATACACTCTTACAGGATGTTCTTGTGGTAGGCCGTTTACCTGCTTTAATAAACTTAATTTCTGATCAATAATCTGCTTGTGGACTTTCTGGGTATGGGTTCTATACGGAGAGACAAAATATGTTAATACAACAGGCGGGGCTCTCGTTTCTTGATTATTTGATTCATTTATTGAGTTGATTTCGTCTTCTTGACTATATACACGATTGGCGCCTCGCAAACCAACGGTTTGTTCGGACGCTTTGGGTGAAGATTGTGCAACTTTTTCTTCTTTTAAGCTGTTTTTATCAGACTTTTCAGCGGCCTTAGCATCAGCCTTGGCATCCTTATCCTTATTAGTTGTTTGCTTGGAGTCTGAGGCTTCTCCTACTTCTGTTGCATTCTCTTCGGTTGCTTTATTCTTTGAGCCTACACTCTTCGCATTACCTTTGTTGACATTTCGTTCAGACAAAGATCTGAAAAATCTTAAAAATTTACTAATTATAGCTAAAACAAAGTTGTTTTCATGTATGTTTACGCTCTTATTATCCTCACGACCTGGAGTTGCGCAGACTCCAGCCGCGACTATGCGTGGCGAATCCTTAAATAAACTTAAGGCCTTTGTGGCAGCCCTGTCTTTCGGATCAGTATCTGCATATCCTGCATAGGCATTAGGTGCAATAACTCCGCCTAATGCACTAAATAATATACTAAGATTAGTGCCTATAAACTGTAAAGGTGCAAAATTAGGAGTAATGGTCTGAGTATTACCAGGCTGAGGCAATGGATCAGGCTTATTGACAGGAACTTCCTGCTCTTCGCTTTGAGTATTAACTAAAGCACCTTTTCCAACGCCAATTCCAGCTGCTGAAGAACCCGTACCTATACCAGAACCTGCCTTAGAAGAGCTCCTAAACGGTATTATAGCCTTTAGAGCATCAAACACCACTCTTATACGGCTATATGAAGGCTCTTTGGCTTGTTCAATAGGTGTAGTTGAGCTCTTGGTAATATTAACAGGATTTATTGGACCAAACTGGGCATTGGTATTTAGGTCTTGAACTATATAACCGCCTCTTATGGCAATATCATTATCTATAATCTTAATAAAGTGCTCTTTACCTGATGAATCCACGTAGATAGCAGCTTCGTCTATACTTAATATAGGTAAGTCCTGTTTTGACTCATCGCGGGTACCAGCTACCTTAGGCGGTTCTTTCTGGGAATCGGCTTTTGACTGTATGCCGTTAATTAAGTCTATTGGTTCTTGTGCTGGTGTAAAAGCTGATTCTGCTACGATGGTATCTTGAGTATCTTCAAGTACAACGCTTGGTTGTGAAGCTTTTGTTGTTTCAGAAGCGACGTCTGATGAAATCTCTGCTGACTGTATGGCCTCAGTTTCGATTATTTTTACGAATATATTATTCTGTTCATCAATAGAATCCTGTAATACACGCCATTTACTACCGTCACTAGATGTAACTTCCTGCATCAAAGCAAAATCAGAAACAGAGCGCTCAACAGTAACACCATCTTGATCAACCTTAATCTTAGTTGCTGTCACACTATTAGCCTCATAGCCACCTAATACATTACGTACAAACTGTCTTGGTGAAGATATATCGTATTTAGAAACTTTAGTGACCAAGTCATCAATTAAAACCTGCTGCTTGCTTAAATCTTCAACTGCTACGCTATTAATAAGCGCCGTGGTATCTTGAGATAACGCACCAAGTTCAGCAATTACCTGCTTACGACTTTCTTCAGTGATATCAGAAGCCTGAAGCTGTTCTTGTAAAACTTTGGCCTTGGCAATATTAACCTGTATATTTTTCTGAGCATCTGAGTCTAATTTACCTTGGCCTACATTAAATTTAATAATATCTTTTGCAACTTTTTTAACAGGTGCGCTTGTCGCGTTTTTCGCTAAATACTCTGTTAACCTGCTAAGCTCGATATTCTCATACAAATCTCTTACGCTTAAACTTGGATAGAGCTTATCATTTGCTTGTTTTAACGCATCTGTTACAAACACCATGGTCTGATAATCATATCTATCAACGCTACTACCGGCAGCCAAATAAGTAAGAAGCTGTTTATCAAGTGCTGTTAAATCCTGGTTTTCATGAATTTCAGCCCATTTGGTAATTTTACCGGTTAATTTATTTATACCCTTACCAATACCAGTCTGGCTAAAATATGTCTGTTCAGCTGCAATACCTTTAATTATTGTATTAAATTCATTATCTGTAGATTTTACAACTGCATCAGACTCAGCAATCCTGCGAGCCAAGTTAAAATTAATATCGTAAATGGAAAGTTCCCGGAACAGCTCATCGTGCTGGAATCTGTCTCTTACGAGCTTATAGAGTTCTAACATTGAATCTAACGAACTGCCTGAACCAATTCTAAAATCAGCCGCTGTTAAAACTTTAGCATAAGGAATGCTGCTAGTACGACTTGCCTGGGCCATATCCATGCCAAGCCACAAGCTATTGGTACCAGCTAAAGCAGATTCTCTTGCCTTGTCTAAATTATTTCTTACCTGTTCGGCTATATCGAAGAAACTGTTTAATAATACCGGCTGGCTCTTGACAGATTCTATTATTGTTCTTACTTCAAATCTATCCCATTCAGAATCGATCTTATCAATATTATCCAACACAATGTCTCTTAATGCTTTCTCAGGCCTATGATAGCTAAATAAACTCTCAACCAGGTTATGCATTGGTGCTTGCTGCATTGAATTACCTAAACCAAAATTATCAAAAGCGCTGTAAGCTTCTAATAGGTTGTAAACTGAATAGCTGTCTAGACCTAATGCAGTATAAAGAAGTTCTTGTTTTTGGGGTTTAGTAATAAATCCAGTTGAAACGCTTGTTCCCAATTCCTTAAAGAAGCCGATGATTCTATTTTCACCGGATATCGCTATATGCGGAGCTTTCTTATCTTTAAGCCCTTTTGCAATACTTGATACTTTTTCACTTATTGCATTTGCAATTTCAGCTTCAGTAGTAATCTTATCATCCTCGAACATCTGCTGTAAGAAAGGCATTGCGCGCTGTGCGATAAAACTTCTGGCAACAACTTTATAAATAGGCAGATTCTTCTTAATAATATTGGCAGTATCAATGAGAAGCTCTTTGGTCTTTCCACCTTCAGCAATGCGTGCTTCTATTTCAGAGCTGACTGTTTGTGACTTTTCTTTGGAGAATAACACCTGAAGTGTCTTTGCGCGCTGTTTAACTATATCTTGAGCAGATATATCCTGGGGCAAAATCTCTTTAGCAAAAAATCCGCGTTTAGCCGCTGAAATATAATCAGCCAAATCTAACGTATCAGCAAAAGACATATTCTCATTAGGCTTGATTTTTTCGTATTTATCTATCGCCTCTAACTCTTTAAGTTTATTGGTTAATTCCTTTTTAGTAATCCCATCAAGCAAGAACCTTGCCTTTAAACTCTTGTAAACGGCTATTGTCTTTTCAAATACGCTAGCATTAGATCTCCACGTAGGTCTTAATTCACCCTTAAGACTTCTGAAGGTCTCTTCGGCGATTGAAGCGATATTGCGGATTGTTTGTTCTGTAACCTCCTCAGCTGTCTTTTGCTTATCACCAATAAGCAAATCGACCTCTTTTTCTTTATTATCCAAGAGCTCTCTATACTTTTCTCCTAATATCTTAGCTGAAGCATGATTTCCGTAAGACTCAGCTTTAATCATCATATATTTCAAAGGCTGAAGAACAAGCTTACTCCAAGCTGATTCTCTAAGTGTAAATACCAATGAACGCGAAACTTCAATCTGGCCTAAAACCTCTGAGTTTGTCTCAATCAAATCCTTAACATCTAAGCCTTCCAATCTTGTTTTTGATATATCTACTTTAAATCTAGCGTAAGGATTATTTTCCCTTATAACATCCAGTCGCTTTAACATCTTCTCTGGATCACCAAATATAACTTGTCTCGTCTGATCACCTAAATTACGCCCCGTTCTACCGCGAGTCTGCCTAAGGAGTTCTGCTGTATAATTATGCGCATCTGCAATAACTAAATTTATATGGCTCTTGTAATCAACAGCGACCATGCCCTGTTCGCCAGTAACAACAATCGATTTTTCAGAAGCCATATCGCGAGCATATTTACCAATAACATCCTGAGTGGTTAAACCATGTATTTCCTTTAACCTACCCCCCAACACTGGGTCTTCTCTGATTCTAGAAATTAACCTTTCTCTTAGTTTAGGATCTTTAACAGCCACTAAAACTGCTATATCGCCGCTGTTTTTTATCCACTCTATAATTGAATCTAACTCACCATCTCTGATACTTTTATATTCAGGCTTCTTTGAATTTCCTTTACTTTTGATAGACGCAACGCGACCTTCACCAAGATATGCATCATGAAGCAACTTTGCTTTATCCAAACTAGCTGAAGCGCCCAATATGGAACCACCTGGATTGGTTTGTAAGATTTCTGTAAATGTAGATTGAATTCTTGTTTTGCTGCTTTCAAGTTTACTAAAATCAACAAAATAACCTTCTTTTTCCAGTTTTATAGCTAAACTAATTGCCTCTTTTGCACTGTTAAAAATTTTACCCGGTTGAGCCACAACACCATTAGAAGGAACAACCTTGCCACCAACGATATCACAGTTAACGCCCTTTTTACCATATAAAAAAGCCCATAAAGCCGTATTTATTTCTTCTGTAGTATAATGTTTGCCATCTTTATTCAGTTTTTCAGTCAATATTCTGTTGGCGGCTTTATTTAAAGCAGTATATTCCGTGCTTTCATTGTTATAGATGCTTGGCTTCTTGGCTTGTTTTGCTCTCTCTTTTAAAGTTTCAACATCTATTTTCTCACTATCCAACAGATTACTTATTTGATCATAGAGTTCTGACTGCCTGGCAATTTCTTTATCGGAAATACCTCGTGTATTATCTGAAACGACAAAACTAGACCTTTCTGTTAAATTCAAATGAAACTCATCAAAACGCATTGTATCGCGAGCTTTTAAGGCATTAATTATAGCGCCGCCATTTTCTGTCCTGTTATATAAATGACTAAATGTATCGTGATCAAAAACAACCAAATTCTCACCATTCTTTAAAACATTTATTAATTTACTGCCATCCTTTATAAATTCGTTTCCATTCTTTAAAGTCAAACCAAAATTGCGCGCTAAAGCTTTATGATTTATTTCACCTTTACCTCCCATGGTTGCATTCACATCATTGGAGCGAACAAGCAAAACGCCTTTTGATTCCGGCTGATAAAGTTTACGCATACCAAGCTCTATTACAAAAGCTGCGCTTTTTCCACGGCTAGTGTCAAGGTGTACAGTTTTTCCAGCCGTAAATAAAGCAATCATCTTCAGCTGTTCTGTTTTCTTTTCGGCATCATAAAAAATCTTCTCGCCTTTAGAGTTTTTCATATTATCCATCATAAACTCTGCGTAGGAAAAGGCTTCAAAAACAGAAAGCTTTTCCTTTTTAAAAAACTCAAGCAATCCCTTAGAAAGCTCTATATTACCCTTATTAAGCTTTTCAATCTTTTTTCCGGAATCTTCGGCAAAATATTCTCTAATTGTTTCTCCTGCTTTATTGAACTCGCTTAAAACACCATTAGGAAGTTTTGAGGTTTTTCCTTCTGTAATTTTAACAAGGTATTCTCCTTTCTTTTTTATTAGTATATTTTCCTTTGCGCGATTAGCTGTATCAAGAAGCACCTTACGATGCGTTTCACCTCTTATAGAAAGATTTAAAGCATCAACATTGGTTACCTTTTTATCTTCCAAATTTTTAATTGCCTTATGAAGCATATCTTCTCTAAGCTTAAATATATCTCTTTGCTCTTTAAGTCTTACATGTTCACTAAGAAATTCCTTTATTCTAACAGCGCTAAAGGTTTGTTTTTTAAACCCTCCAAACAAATTGTTTCTTACTGTAACAATGCCTGTATTTGGATCTGCCATCTGATCAATTTGCGTTAATGCATTATCAAGCTCTCTTTCAGATACGTGTTTCAATAACCTTGCGACTGCATTTGACTCGGCGATAGAAGGATTGTTAACATATCCTATATCGACTGCATCTTGCTCTATTTTTAAATCAGTTCTTAAAGCGTCTATTTGTCTTTGAATGGATTTTTTACCTGGCTGAGTTTTCATTAAACGGGACTCTAATTCCTGAATCCTCGGTTGGTATTTAGAAGCGACTTCATTTTTCTGCAGTTGAACGCTATCTGATTCTATCTGACGAGTGATCCTTTCCACGGCTAAAAGATCTGGAGTCTGCCCCTTAGCTTCTTGTTCTAAATTCTCTAACCTAAGGTTTGACAATTGTAATTCTTTATTTGCTATATCGCGGCCTAATGGAGAAATATCGCTATTCTTTACTTTTTGATTAGCTTCATTTCTTGAACTCTCAAGATTAGTACGAAGTCTTTTACGTCTAACTCTAAAATCTTCTGCGATTCTTTCAGCCTGAGAATAAAAATGGTTTTGGATTTTACTGTCTTTTATTCCAGTTAATCCAGCTAATTCTTCCGATGTAATTTTTCTACTGGCAATGCGGTTAACAACTTTTTCAGTATCTGCTAAGCTCTTCAATTGAGAATACGCCAGCTTTTGCATGCGCGAATCTATTTTGGTAAGAGCGTCTCTTTTAAAAGCATCTGTTGCAATAATCGGTTTCTTAGAAATATCTTTAATAATAACGTTTTTGCCAGCGTCTTCTAGCTTATTGGCGAAATTATTCAATTCACCTAAATTCTGCATAGAATTTAAGCTGATATCAAACTCAGCAATAGCCCTTTCAGTGGGTCTTGCAGTAAACAGATCTTTAAAAGTGCTGTTCATCTTAAATGAAACACGCGGAGTAGAAAAACCAGGGTTTTTCAAATAAACCGTTTGACCATCTTTATAAGAAAGCGTTCTGGCAGATTTACCTACAGGAATACGACCAGCTGCCTTTTGTACGCTCTTTAATGCTGTAATATCTCTTTCAATCGTAGTTCTTAATTGAGTAATATTTTCGATGTCGCTATAACCTAAATTTTTACTCCTTGCGGCTACATCGATTTTTGCTGAATCTTTTGTATTTTCAATTTCTTTTAGATTTTTATTAAGTGAAGTAATAGTTTCACCTATATTTACACCGGGGCGATTAACAAGACCAGTTCTGATTTCAGTTGAAACACCTAATTTACTAGGACTAGATTTTATCTTTGTCAAACGACCAGCCGTATCTTCTTTAATCTGAAGCGAAGTCTCGATAATAGGCTTTACTACAACTTCCTTACCTACCATTAAAGATGAACTGAGGACATTTTTCCCTTGTACCTTTCTTGCATAATTATAAACTGCCTTTGCCTCAAAAGCCTTCTGCGCTACTTTTTGTAATACAACAGGTGCGGTTTTTTTAACAAGCCTTGGCCCTCCGAATAACCCTGCATAACCACCAAGACCAGCTAGATTTTCCTGAAAGAAACCTGTTGTAGTATCGGCATCTAAAGCTATGGATGTACCTGTCAGTTTATCTATTTTAGCACCAACATAATCACCAACTTCACTCAATACCCATGCGCCAGTAAATACTGCTGTAGTGCCGCCAAGCCTACCTGGAATATTAGTTATCACGCTTCCCTTTGAAGTTGTTCGCTTCATTGCTTTTTCAGCAAATGTTGCCTTAGCCATAGCATTGGTTATTGCGGTCGGCGCACCAAAAGATGCAACAGTACCAAGTTGACCACCAGCTGTATAAATATCACCTGAGGTGAGATCAGCGATTGTCTGTGGTACAATTGCTGCAAGATCCTTACCGGCAGAAGGACCTCTTTCAATAAATTGAGCTCCAATATCTAATAAGATAGTATGTGTAACTAATTGCGGATACATATGCGCAAAATTGATTCCGAACCAAGCAGCCGCACCCCAAGTGCCAGAAGGATCCTTTGTTCTAAGATAAGTTTCCATTTCATTCATCTGCGCACCAGCAGTAGTTCTTATGAGTTGAGCAATATCGCTTTGCTGAGATGAAACCTCAGAAAAATCAAAGCCCATTTTACTTAAAATATTGGTTACTCCGGAAACTGTACCAAACACTGCAGCCATACCAGTGTTAATAGCAGCGAAAACCGTATTGTCAATAAAAGCATCTTTAAAATAATAGTCCTCGAAAGTTTCTGTTTCAGAAATCAATCCTCTTGCTTGTTGTCTATTAAAATAAAGCTCCATCGTAGCAACATCTCTACCGGCACCAATAAAAGTCGCGCCTACTTCAGGGGTAATGGCATCAACCAACAATGAAGGTAACCCCTTAGAAAATATAGCATCATATTTACCTTGCGCAGCTTCAGTTGTTACTTTATTAATATCTATATCTAAATAACCTGGGTTAGACACTCTTACTGCATCTACATAACCTGGGTTAAGCACTCTTACTGCAGAAATTAAAATATTAGATACTGTACTCTTGGCTTCTGCTTCAGCTTCATCGTATGCATCAAGCAAAGCTTCAGCATAAATATCAACAAATTTATCATCCTTAAAAATAAGGGTCCTTGTTTTCCAATCTGTTTTTATATTGCTTCTTGGAGCAGTCTTGCTTCCTAAATTTACCATCGAATCAACATAACCTTGGCTATACACTCTTGCTGCAGAAATTGCCATATCAGTTAACGGACTATCCGATTCATCATATGTATTTCTTTCTTTAATGAATTTAGCTGAACCATCTGCAATAGTGCCATCAGAATTATATCTATAATTGGTGGTCTCAATCCTATTTTCAGAAACTGACTTCTCGGTTACGGCTTTCTTTCCATGGCCATCATATGTAAGCACTCTGGTATGAACTCCATAATCCCCTAACCCACCTTTAAAAACTAACCTAGAATTAACCTTGTATTCTTCTCTTAACAATGTGCCGTCATCGCGATAAAATTTATAAAGTCTACCCTTTTCTGGAGGATTGTACATTTTTCCATCCCCCATTCTATTAACATGAGTTTCCCCATCAACTGTTTTATGACAGACAAAATCAGCTTCGCTTAATACCTGTCTTGTTGAATCACCTTTTCCCATAGTAATGTATTTTAAATTAGAAAGCCTAAAATCCTGCTGTGTATTGTTGATCATAAATGTAGTCTTGCTAACTAAATCTTCTCCGGCAAAATTAATCTTTTCACCCAATACTCCACCATCAGTCATAGAAGTATAATCAACCTGCAGTACGCTTTCTCCTTTAGCATCTTTGCCTGAAAAAATTATCGCATCAGGGTTTTTGGTAAGGCTGGCAATAGAAGAATATTGATTATTCTTATCTAAGCTCAAAAGTGTTATGCTTTCACCAATACCAATAGCATCACTTCCAACAATACCCTCATGACCATTTATATTGTAGGTAAGCGTTCTAAAAGATGGGTCATATGCAGAAGTTCCTAAAAACTGTCCATTACCTTTCTCTGACTGCAAGCCAACTTTACTAAACTGGCCAAAGATCCTATTACCTTGTGCATCTGTTTCCTGAATATCTTTATCGAATTTAGGAAGAATGAATGTATCAATTTTAAACTGACTAAGGTCAGTAGGCCTTCTACCATCTCTATATGTAATAAATATTTTATCTGGATTATCTATATCAACTGGACCAATAGCTGCATAATCAGCAGTGGTTACCCTAAGAGTAGCTTTGTCTTTATCGTAGAGAAAACCCGGACCTAAAGCATCTTCAGATTTCACAGCGGAAACAATAGATCGCTTGCTGTAAACAGGAGTAATTATTCCATTTTCATTAGTAGTAATCTGAATACTTGCGATATTATTTAAGCTGCTTTCTATATTGACGTTGTTAGAAAGATTGAATGTAGTTCCCGGAGCACCGGACATTGACAAGAATTCTTTTTTATCTCCCGAAGTGGAATAAAGCAATTCTAGATTAGTACCTTTACCTAAAACGAAATTACCGTCTTTTGTAGTAGAGGTTATATTGATTGTCTGCTCATTGTCCTGTAGCTTAATACCGGTATATTTACTTGCGTCGTCAGTAATACTATCTGTCTTTGTCTTAAATAAATATTGTTTTAAAACTGTTGGGGTTTCAATAATTCTATTACCAATCTTATCTTGAGGTTGTGCAACTATAGAGAATGTATCTCCTCTTTTCTTAAAACCTGTAATAGGAGCCTGCTCTTCTAAATTAGCACCACTTGCTAAGTATCCTTTAGTATTAAACTTATCAAAAGCTAGATCCCAGCTATTTTTATTTTCATCAAGTCTTAACGCACTTGTATATTGGAAATCTTTTGTCCTTCCGTTTACTATATCAACTGTTTTTCCAGCTGTAATGTATGCTTTGGATGCCTCTACTCCATCAAGATCAGAATAAAACTTGATGGATTTAGCTATTGCTTGTTCTCCAGACTTTGCTTCATAAACAGGCGTTAAAATACTATCTTTATTAAGTGTAATATCTACGCTTGATAAATTAGTGTACTGCGTATTGCCTAATGTAATCTGACTTGGGAGATTAAAGCTTGTTCCGGGAACTCCAGCTAAGGAAGTAAACCTTAAATTAGATCCATCTTGATCTGTAGTAACAGCTAAATGTAACTGACTTTCTTTACCAAAAAGAAGATTACCAGATTTATTTGTCCCCTCTACATTTAAAGGTTGCTGGCCGTCTCCTAATCTTATACCTTTATATACTAAAGAATCTGTCCGTTCGGCTCTATACGTAAGCTCCTTGGCCTCAGGCACATTTGCAGTTAACACAACTTTATCATGAACAATTGCATCAATTCCTGTTGCATCTTTCGGTGTTGCTACAAATCCCCACTGCCCTTGGCTATTAGACCAAACTTTTGTAATCGGTGTTGTTCTTTCATCTGCGGCGATTCCGCTTCTTAATGAACTTCCCTGCTCAACCTGTGAAATTCCAGCGCTTACCTGCCATTTGTCTTTTGAAATAAGAAGTTCGCCTATATTTGCACGGGCCTCAACTAAGCCTTCTATAACACCTTTACCTTGATATATATCAATATCAGCTCTTCCAATAAATTCCTGAGCGTTAACATCTATTCTTTTACCAGTAAAATCAACTAAACTGTCTGTATGAATTCTATTATCAGCTTCAAATAAGAATTTAGTAGTTTCATAACTATGTCTATGCACATCGCCAACATCGCCCGGCTGAACAGCTGTGGTGGCTCTTAACTGTGTACCCACAGGAAGAATGGGCTTATTAACCACAACAACCTGGTCACTAACGTTTTCTAGATTAAGTGACAATACTGAAGTAATATTACCTGGGTTTGTAATTCTTGCCGAGGTGCTGCCAAAAGTATCTGTTGGAAATCCTCCGGGGGTATTTCCTTTCTGGGAACCTAAAGCAGAAATATACACCTTGTTATCAATATTTACATTAGAAGTATAAGAATACGGCAATGCTTTACCAATAAGCTGGTTATCTAAAATTACGCCTTCAAAACCGGCAGTAACTGCGGGTAAAGAACTAGCTTTAATACTAGACTCTATAATTCCTCTAAAACCTGAATACTCAGCCGTTGGTTTAGTCTCTTGACCTAAACTATCAACAGAAAACTCTTTTATCTTAAAAGGTTTATCTGCATCAAACTTGTAAGTAACATTACCTTCAGTAACAGGGCCTACTTTTACATCGAAGAATTTAGGAGTATGGCTCCAAGCAGAAGAATCAGTAATTACAGCGCCTGTATCATAAATACCTGCTTTTACATCTTGAGCTACATAGCCTGTTCCGTTGCTTAAATCAGATGAAGCAGTATACAAACCCTGTACCTTGCCATCTGCAAGAATTTCAATATTTGGTGATTGATTAAAAGCTGCTATTTTAATTGCATCAAAAGCAGTACTATCCGAAGCTACACCTGTTGAAAACCTATCTGCTCCAAATGAAGCACGATTTTTCATAACATTTGCTGTTTTAAAACCTTCGTAACCACGTTTTATCTCTATAGTTTGTCCTGTATGCGGAGTATATAAGCTAAACTGACCTTCATAGCCGGGTTTTATCTCTATCGGACTAATTGTACTATTGATATTATTAAAGTTATAATTTCCAACCCAAGCACCTTCACTTGAAATAAATGCACCCTGTTTCTTATCTAAATCCAGAGTCATCCTACCGCCGCTTGGAAGATCTGACTTATAATAACCATCTGCCTTTTCCCAATAACCACCACTAATCTTAGGCATACTTATAGAATCATAAACATTAACTGCAGAATTGGTATTTACTGCCGGTGCATAATTCGTGGGCACATCGTAGTTATAATTTACTGTCGGCGTTGACGGCACAGAATAACCCGACGAAGAACTCCATGAATCTTGATAACTACCGCTACTATCATAAACTGTAGCCATTGAGCCGTCTTCACTAAAGTCAGCATAACCACCAACAGGAATGCTTTCAGCGTCAAAACCATAATCTGTCATGGTATCTTCATAAGCACCCATAATCTTTTTAGCTTGGGCGTCTGTAATGATCAGACTTAAATCTTTAAAGTTAGCTAATTCTACCAAACAATAACCGCTAAAATCCTCCAGGAATTTATCCTTTAAAATAAACTCTTCTTTTTCATCGGTTATATAATAGACCTTTTCATCTTCGATTCTAGAGATGAATATAAAGTGACTATAGGAAAGATGTGCTATAAATGGATTTTTAGCAATTTCAATAAGCCTATCTTTATCTATTTTTATAGCAACCATATTGATATCAAAAAACTCTGCTGTTCTTTGTAAAGCATATAAAGAATTTTCAATAACTTTCGGATTTCCAACCGGCTTGGTAATACCTTCTAATATATCTACTGTAAGAGCGCGCACAGCAATATCATCTTTAATAACCGGCTTTTCTTTATAATTTAAGAATTCAAACAATGCCTTTGAACCGCAGGGTTTCCCCTTTAACCATTCATAAATCTGCTCAATTGATTCACTGGATAAATCAATAGGCTTATCAAACTCAAGCACTAAATCATCTTTTAGCTTTATGGCATTGATATTTTTGCCTTCAATGTCTTTTAAGATGTTTTTAACCGTAAGCGGAATATCTAAGGTATTTAAGTCGCTCAAAGAAGGTGCATAGATACCGGCATTCTGCAAGAAGGCAATAGGATTAAAATGCGTTGCCCATGCCACCTGCTCTGGAATAAATACACAGAGCACAATAAGGGCAGCTACTTTAATCCAAAGATTAAACTTGGATTTAAATTCCTCTTTAGGCTGTGCGTTAACTTTTTCGTTTAACATGATTTTATAGTTATAGGGTATATAGTATATATATTATTTACTAAAAAGTATTCCTCTTCTATACCCCAAATTGTCTTTTCGTTCTGGAGTCTCATTGTCTTTTTATGTGCACTTTACTACTTCATAGTCAATTTTAATAACTCTTATTAACCGAATAACCCACCCTAAGTCCTGCATCAATTGCACTACTGCCTTCCTTGCTTAGCATTACTGGTATACCTTCTATATTCTTTATATTAAACTGTCTATTGTTCTTAATATTAAAAGCTGTTTTCAATCCTAAATTAGTTGCTCCATAAGTTACTTGTGATAAAATATTTGTAACAGCTGGATCCACGCCATTTTTATCTGCAATATACGCAAACCCTGAAGAGACAGCACTCCCAGCAATCGGTATTAAACTACTCTTCATGCCATAGGTAAAACCCTTTAACGCACCTTTAAATCCTGATGTAGGTTTATTATCAAATTTATATCCGCCGAAGCCACCTGCAAAAGCGTGTCGAACTGCCAAGCCACCTGTAAAACTTAAAAAATTCCCCAAAAAAGGGTTCCTTACATTATTTTCTATAACTTTTTGTGCCGTAGTTGTACCACATGCTACTGTTAATGCCCCTGAAGCACTCAATCCTTGATCTAAAGCTGCCTGATAACTGTTTATTGTTGAATAACCAGTTGTCATTACTTCAACAACATCTCCGCTTTTCCCAACAAAATGAGCTTTTTCTTTTTCATCCATCCCTGTAATAATCGCTATATTTTCCATAGTATGTGGGACTACAAGCTGCAATCCTTCATTAACCGGCAAACCTATAAAAGGCCCTATTACTGGAATCTGCCCCAAACATAGTTTTGCCACTGCAACAACCAAAGGTCTACCGCCAGCATCCCAAAAATCAACCTTATCAAACCAAATATTAGCTTTTTCTATATGTAAAGCAAAACACAGATTTAAAGATAAAAATATAATACTCATCATTATTGCCATAATCCTAATTAATCTGTGTTTTATAATTTTTCTTTTCATTTTTATTTAACCCCTACTACTAATGGATCTACTATCTTTATTTTTAAAATATCTGGTACTGCTATCTTAAGAGGAGCATGATACTTGCGTTCACCTGTACTTAAATTAAACAGTCCTTCACTATCATATTTTTTAGGCATCAAATTATCAACTCTTTCTTCTGCCATCTCGATCTCATATTGACTTGGTTCTTGAACACTCTTTAGCTTAGCAGAATCATCATATATAGTCTCCTCACTAACAGTAGAAGGTGGAATTACCAAAGAACGGTTTGTAATAAGCTCATCAATTTCCACAGGATTAAGCTTATGCCCTAATTCAAGCTGGCGTTCATTGATTGCTTGTTTAATTTCAGGTTTAAAACTCTTTTCAATCATTTCCCTCTGGCGAAAATATTTAGTCGCCAAGTTTAAATCATTACTATTGGGCTTAATCTTATCTACTGCCGGCATAACAATAGAAACAATTGAATCTGTCATTGCATTCTTGAAAGCATCAGTTAAATCCTGCTCCATCGCACCAAAGAAACCATAGCTTGCTGCACGCCTTGCCTTATTGGCAAGTTCTACAGCTGACCTATATCCCTGGTAACCTGAATCTAAATTATTTGCATCATAGCTAAAACGCGCGCCATTCACTCTAATATAATTACCATTTACTCCGGCAAAATCATTAACAGCCTGATCAAATGAAGTTACCATAGCGTTTACAACACCTATAGCACCTTTAGTTTCAATCGCGGCAACAGGAAGCATATTGCTACTGCGAATAATGTTAACATCGTCACGCCTTTTAAATGCAAGCACATCCTCAATAGACTTACCTTCTTTATATGTTTCAAGATAAGCCTTTCCATTATCGGCAAAATATATACCTTGATTTTCACCTAGTTTTGCCATATCGTAAGTCTTCAAATCAATCTCTTTATTATCATCTAATTTTACATTTATATTAACAGGAGGGTTCTTAAATGCGTCTATACCCATTCCTTCGCCCAAACCATAACCGATAATTCCCTTAGCCAATGATGAAACTCCTAAACCTGCCACTGCCTGAAGACTATCACCGTCAAAAGTCCTATTGACAGCATAATCAATACCGGCATCAACCGTACTTCTAATTAAAGTATCCTTTATAATATCCCCCCAAACACCTGCCTTAGTTACGCCTACTTGCGGAGCCATAGCGCTATAATCACGATATGTAGCGCCATTAAATTGCGTTGTCCTTGCATAAGCCTCCCAAGGAGCGCCGTTTTGCTCGTATGTTTCAAGATAAGCCTTTCCATTATCGGCAAAATATATACCTTGATTTTCACCTAGTTTTGCCATATCGTAAGTCTCCAAATCAGGGATTTCTGATACGCTTACAAATTTTACCCTAGCTGGAGATTCGCTTGCATAATCTTTACGCTCAGCATCCATATCGTCAACTGCAGCAAGGCTTTTATAATAACCGTGACTACTATCAAATCTAGCTCTTAAGGCAACATTAGAAAGACCGGAACCAACCTGACCTACAGCATTAGCCAAATGCGTATCAAGACCTACGTGTCTACCTAATTCACTAACACCTGTAAACACCGCATAATTTGTAACAGGAATCCAGTCACGATCAAAACCAAATTTAAGTCCTTTAGCCATGCCTTTAAAACCTGTTGGTGTTTGTCCTTCCAAAGTATAACCACCCAATGCACCTGTCGTCACATGTTGAGTGGCTAAACCTCCTACAAAACCAGCAAGGTTAGCTACATAAGGATTACTAATATTAGTTTCGATTGCTGTTTTAGCTGCAGCGGAAGCAACTATAACACCTGCTGCCTTAAAACCACCAGCTAAACCTACAAAATTAGAAGCTGCCAAACTACCAGCATTTAAACCCATACCGATAACGTTAGATCCAAAAGAAACAAAATATTTTGCTGTTGTAGGAGACATTTCCGTGGCCACTGCAATATCACTTAAGCCCTGACCTGCTCCATAACTAGTAATACCAGTTGCCATAGAACTTAAAGCTTCTGCTGTCGACATCCCTTCCACGAACCCTGCAACGAAACCAGTACCATCAAAAGCAGACTGAAAACCAGAACCTAAACCCCCTCCAATAACCGCGGCACCTAAAGTAATAGCAACCTGCTTTCCGCCGCCATCCCAGGCATTGGATTTATCAAACCAAATATTCTCTTTTTCTACGCTTAAAGCAAATGCACTCTGTTGACATAAAAATATTGCCACAGTCATGAATGCTGCTGCTCTTAAAAATTTTCTCAGTCTGGTTTTTTTCATCTTCTGTCCCCTAAAATTTTAACGCATTGCCTCTTATAAACGTTAAAAGTATCGGTCCGCCTACAATAATTAAAACCACTGGCAAAATACAAGCTACTAAAGGAAACAATAATTTTATCGGTGCCTTTAGCGCAGCTTCCTCTCCTCTTTGAAATCTAATAGATCTAATATCTTCTGATTGAATTCTTAAAGCCTCACCTATGGGAGAACCCATCTTACCTGCCTGCACAAGCGTTCTGACAAAACTAGAAATCTCAGGAAGATTAATCCTAGAAGACATATTTTTTAATGCCTCTCGTCTGGGTTTCCCCATCTGGGCCTCTTGATAAACCAACTTTAGCTCCTCCATCAAAGGAGAAGGTCTAAAATCCTTTATTACGCGCTGTATTGCAAGCATAAAATCCATACCAGCACCTACACAAAGCTTCAATAAATCTATCACAACTGGCAAATCCCGAGAGATTGCTCTATGGCGCGCCTTAATAATACGATTTACCCATAAATCCGGTAAAAAGAACCCCACCATTGCAATAACCATCAGGATAACCGGCTCCATTTTAAAAACAACTCCAATAGCTAAAGCCAAAAATATACAGAGTCCCTTTATAATTGCAAGCTCAGCTACTCTCATAGGAGAACCTGCCATTAATAATCTCTTATTGTAAGCCTGGAAAATATTAATTTTTTCAATCCTGTCAAATATCGGAGCAAATACCTTTAAAGCCGGTTTTAGATAACTAAGTAAAGAAACATTTCTTTTTACTTGCATATCCTTAGGTAAAGAGATAGTCTCCACCTCAGGAGATCTGGCCATATAAAAACTATAGCCAATCATGAATACTGCCAAATAAAATAACAACAATAAAATTGCGATCATGCCCTCTCCTTTTAGAAATCCACCTGTGATAATTTCTTTATCAAAATCATACCGATAATCTGTGAAACAAAAGCATACCCTAAAAGCATCCTGCCCACATCGTCTTTAAGCATAATGTCAAATGAGTTCGGATTAATATTATAGACAAATATAGCAAATACGATTGGAAGCAAAGCCATAATCACACCCTGCATCCTTCCTTGAACTGTCAAGGTCCTTACGCGCCTATCCAGCTTTTTCTTTTCACGAATCGTATATACCAACTGTGAAAAAGTCTCGGTCAAATCGCCTCCGGTTTCTCTAGCAACCAAGATCGCAGTAATTACCATA
The DNA here is from genome assembly GCA_030765485.1 of Candidatus Gygaella obscura. Lineage (GTDB taxonomy): Bacteria > Omnitrophota > Gorgyraeia > Gygaellales > Gygaellaceae > Gygaella > Gygaella obscura. The sequence continues at coordinate 113,047 of JAVCCR010000012.1, read as the reverse complement.
TCTAGATCCTCTGAATGTACTCTTCTTTTAAGATGTTGTGCGCATTCCTCAAACGTAATACCCATACGATTCTCATTAACCAAAAGACCGAATTCCTGTGATATGGGTACCGGCATCTCTTCAACTAAAGATTCTATTGCCTGCAATAAACTTAAACCCGCTTTTAAAGAAGATGAGATTATCATCATGCCGTCAACCAACTGATTTTCAAACACTGTAATCCTACGCCTCTCAAGCTGTTTCATGATAATTGTAGGCAGTATTGCTCCTACAATAACACCGATAATCAAACCTATGGGCTGACTGCTAAAAACAAAACCCAAAAAACCCAATACAAGCGGAGCGCTGACCAATAGAATCATAATCTTTTTCTGGGACACGCGGTAAAACATCCTGTCTAAACTCTGCGTTGTCTCTTCAGTCTTTTTGCTATGCCAAGACCTAAACAGAATATAACTAATAGGTATAAACTCATTCACTATTAAAATAACGGAAATAAGTAAAAGTAAGAATATTAAAACTATCATTTTCTTCCTATTCTGTTATTACCTCAACTTCAGTTACGCCCGGCTCATACTGCAGACCATAACCAAAACTATCTGCATTTCTCTTCCACGTACCGCATACAGAACCTTTTATATAGCCTGCCATGGCAATAAAAGCAGCAACAACTATTGCTACTAATAATGCGTACTCTATAAATAACGCTGCTCTTTTATTAAAAATTGCGTTTTTCATAATCTTATTTTAGCCATCCTGGATCAAATTCTCCTGCCATACAACCTGCTCCGTCTCTATCGGTACAGATAAGAGCGATTTTTTCCATGGGTTTAAAACGCCATGAGGCCCTGGCATAACTTGCAATCGTATGTTCCTGTTCGTCAAAATTCCAAAGCGGCCTATTTTCGTCATCACCGAAATAAACCGTAGAGCTTCTATCTTCATCTGTATCACTAAATAGATCAAAGTCATAATCTGGCATATTTGTATCGGCTAACATATCGTCTACAGTTTCTGGATCCAAGCCATATTTTTCCCAATCAACTAAATCCAAAGGATCTGTCAGACCTAAAAATTTTTCTTTATTCCAATCGCTGGGGGCATCACGCCTACTGACACCAACATTAGCTGTACTTTCGTATCTGCTGAGCTTTATACATCTGGTACAACATCCCTTTCTATACGCCCTGACTGAAGGCACGGGAAATCCTCCCACAAAAACATTTACATAATGCCAACCACGGCTATCATTCCAGATATACTTATCGTCCGTAGGAACAAATGCAAGCCATGGAGCAAGCTCATCATAAATAGTTTTTACAGCTAACTGTAATGCTTCTAAGCTAAGTAACGCTGCACCTAATTCTGTTTCAAACGCTACCATTTCAGCTACAGCAGCCCCATTGCCCACGAATGTCTCAAGAACAGCAACAATAGGCAAAACTACCATAATATCTGTAACATTACCTTGTGCCTCTTCAAACAAATGGTAAAGACAAGAATCTCCTTCTTCAAGATTGTCTGAACCGCAATAAAGCATGGGCAGCCAAAAATCAAGAGTATCTATCATTGTATGTAATCCTTCATCGTAAACATCTTCTTTAAAAGCATCAGCCCATTGCACAAAATAATCCAAGGTAAAAATCAAAGAATCAAATTTATCGTTATAAAATAAATCATCCAAGAGCTGAGCTGTTTCTCCGTCACACTTCTCTTCATCTGTACAGTGGATAGGCTCATTGGGATAACCTCCAATAAGCCAAGTAGGTAAATAATTACCGTAGATATCTCCAAAACAAGTTAGCGTATCACCTAAATCATTAATCATATCCAAAGTTAACGGGAATACCGGAGCGCTGCCCGCTGAACCATTTTCCTGCCACTGCTGATAGTCATCAACCCAATCACGTACACCATCAGGAAGACAATCATAAACTTCAGTCGGTATATCCATAGCCTCTTCCGGTTGAAAAATATCTTCCACAAGCTGCGTGGGAAAAGCTAAAGCTATATAACTTAAAGGATTCTTCAATAATTCCCCAGCCTGAAGAGATTCGGTTGCGTCAATAAGGCTTCCCCGTAAAACATCTACAGCCTCGTATAAAGTATTAAGAATTGCATCCAAGCCGTCTGAATCAATATCCAGACCGTTAATTATGTCTGAAATTTCTGTAAAATAACCTGCAGCAATTTTTTTTGTCCTTTTTATATACCAAAAATTAAACCTGCTGATAGTATCTGTAATCTTTCCATCCTCATCAAAATCATAAATATCAGTAACCAAAACCGGGTCATCCACAACTTTTGATAACGCATGAAATACCGCAGCTTCTTTAAACTGCATTTTTCTGCCCATCTTCTTGAACTGCCTGGAAATAGTCCGGGTTATACCTGGAGATGTCTTAGCAAAATAAAGTGTTGTGCCAGTTACATTCACGACAAACGCAAGCCAGGAAACAATCACTCCTATTACTGCCCAGATACTGGGCGCACCTTCACCGAGAGTGCATACAGTAACAAATATAGCAATAACCAACAAAACAATACCGATAATAATCTTAAACAAGTCAGAAAAGCTAAAATGACAAACTTCTATACCGCCGCGCACGTACTTATCAGATAATAACTTTGCGTAACTGCCCAAATGCGAGGCAAGCATCAAAGCAGTGCTATCGGCTGCATTTTCAACAGAAGTCTTTCTAATAGACATTCTACCTAGAGAAAGCGTTATCCCGATCATAATAAATATTGCAGCCAGGACTACGATAAAGATCGCTAGTATCTGTCCGCTCCTTATTTTTCGCCCCCAAATTTTAGGTTCACTGACCATAACCTTTTCCTATTCTGCCCCCGAGAACATCTCAAACTTCTCATACTCATGTAAGTCATAAGTTATGCCCGGAGCTCTTTTGCTATTAAGTTCACTTTCAGTTTCTGAAACTAAACCATCATGCATAATACTATAGCTATCAGGAAGTCTATCTTTATCTACATAAAACTCATTAACTACGATATTTTTTAGTTTATTTTTATCAATATTATATTCAGTATCTTCTTCATAAAGCTCATTAACCGAAGTCTGCCAGCTTCTCATAACAAGAGGATCGCCTGCTAAACGCCTTGTAGCTGAGTAATTTTCTTGACGATATACAAGGTTTTTATTTGACCATATAAACAACCTTAATGAACCCAGCAAAAATAAAAACAACACTATCAATGCCAAAGTAAATTCAATTGCAGCCTGTGCTTTTATATTTATTCTTTTCATTGCCTGGGTGTACTCCATAAGACTATTTCATTTCTTCTAATGTTTTTAGAAACTTCACTGCCTGTTTCTTCGCTCAAGCCTTCGATTGTTCCTGAAAGCGCGTCATGGACTAAACCCATAGCACTACCAGGATTATATTTGATATAGTGAGTTAACTCTGAGCTTGAGTTTGTAGTCCACTTATTGACTGTTTCATCTTGATTTTCTTCTATTAAAAGAGTTGCTTCTTCCAAGATGTTATCCTGTTTGTATCTACCCTGCAAACCTTGAGTTACGGACTCATAAACTTCATCCGAATGAGATTGATAATAATCGTCATTATTCTTTGTGTCTATACTGTCTTTGGTCAAATCAACCGCGCCCTCCTGATCATCCAATACTAAAAAGACAGCCATGGAACCAAGAGCATCTTCAAGAAAATCAGGAACAAGACCACTGACACCTAATTCATCTATAACATCATCTAAAGTAAGCTTATCCATAATAAGTTCTTCTTTAAAATTATCCGTAAGATCAACATCTAACCTATCGCCTTTTTTTATCTTTTTTGCAGGCACCCAACATCTTACCCAACTTGCACCTCCAGGCACACAATCATAATCAATACCTCCATCAAGATATTCATACATATCCTCATGCATCCAACCACCATCTAAAATAGAGAATCTATATGTATAATTGGCAGTAGGCAAATAATAAAGCTGTTCGTTGATCAGATACTGCGTTGAAGGCAGATCCAAATAACTAACAGCGATCTCCTGAAGAAACTCCTGAAGGCTAGAAAAACTACTTAAATCTATATTATCCCAATCAACCATATCATAATCAAAATAAATCTTATTACTCCAAACCCCTCCTGCTGAAGCCATATATGGAACCAAAGCCTGCTGTCTATTATCTCCTGTAACATCCATAATCGGCTGATCTTCTAACATAGTAACACTTACCTGACGCGTATGTTCTCTGAACAAAGGATTATAGGCCATAGCCATTGCATTGCGATGCGCCCTCATATTAAGTTCTTGATTGCGGTTATAGGTTATACCAATAGACACAAGAGCACCTATAGCAAATATCAATACGGCTGAAAGGATTGCCAATTCTAGTAATGCCTGTGCTTTTTTTGTGTTTTTTAACATTTTAATATCCTATAATTTGTTCTTCCCCGCTTCTAGATACAGTTTCTTTTGAATCTATTGTTGTAGTTGTATAATACTGCCTTCCTGCGTATGACTCACTCCACTCAGCCGGCTGCTCAACACCATACATAGAACTACTGGTAGATATCCTTGTTGTCTGCCAATTAGAAATAGTATTCTCCGGGTCATATTGTGAACCTATTTCATCAGCTGTCTGACGGATACGACCCTGCACGCCTCTTTTAAAATATACCTGTATGGCAATAACTGCTGCCACTAGAAAAGCAACAAACACTGCGTATTCAATAATGGTCTGTGCTTTGTTTTTTCTTTTCATTTTATTACCAGTCCAATCTTGTATCTGACCTATTAAACTGCGAAGATTCCATTTCTTTTTCTTGTTCATCCTTAAAACCATACTTTTGCGCTCCGGAAACAGTAGCTGACTCTGTTTTTTGTATATTTTCAGTCTCAATTACATTTTCCGAAGACAAATTATAAGAACCGTTATCATAATTAATCCAATCTTCTTGAACGCCTAAGGTATCTGATTGCCACTTGATATGCGCCTGAATTCCGCGCTGCAAATAGACCTGAATGCCAGCAAACAAAATCCCTATAATAGAGATAATTAATACATAGTCTACAAAACTCTGGGCTCTTTTATATAAAATCATCATATTTTCCTAATTAATTGTCCTTACCACTCATTTACTGCCTCGCTACCTTCTCTGGTTGAAACTACTCTATCTGTATAAGTAGCGCTTTGTCCATCATTGGTATGACTTATCGTGGTGCCTGTTCTTGTAGTTTTTGTATAAACATAGCTTTCTGAAGCATCAAACTGATCGCCGATATCATTTGCTGCATCATGAAGTTTACCCTCAATGCCACGCTTCATAAAAACACGCATCGCTATCAATGCGCCCACAACAACTGATATAATAACTGCGTATTCTAATGTGCTTTGGGCTCTTTTATTAAACATGCAACACCTCCATTATTTTATTCCGTTACCGGTATTACATCTGTATCTTTTATGATCTGTGTTCCTTCTCGTGTTGTGCTCTTTAGACCATATGTTCTAGCCACGTCTCCGGATTTACCGATTCTTTCATAATCACTGGATGCTTCAGTATAGTCAGTTGTACTTGTATAATTACTTCTTAAGTAATAAGGCTCATATGATTTTACGCTTAGCTCTTCATTAAGGCCTTCGTCAACCCTATGCTGGACACCTTTCTGCAAGCCTCTTTTTACATATGTCTGCATTGCCATAACAGCACCTACGATAATCGCAAATAGAATCGCATACTCTGCTGTATTCTGACCCTTTTTACCTCTTAAAATTTTCCACATATCCAGCCTCCTTAATTATTCCTCTTCTTCAAATAACTTTTCGTCTCCAAAATCATCAATGGTTTCTGATGTATAGGTTTCAGTAGTACTTGGGGTAACCAAATAATAACCCTGCTTACCAATATTATCTATTCCAACCTCTCCGCTGGATGTATCCAAATTATAACCGAATGTTTCCCGGTTTTCCTTTGTTTCCGAATAATCAATTGTAGTTTCACTCACTGTATGATCTGCGGAATACTGCTCGCCGATATCATTGACTGAATCCCGCAGTTTACCCTGAACGCTTCTAGTCATAAATTTTTGCATAGCAACCAAGCCTGCTATAACAGCTGCTATAATAACTGCGTATTCTAATGTGCTCTGGCCTCTTTTATTAAACATGTAACACCTCCGTTAATTTATTCTTCACCAGGAGCATCTTCAGACTCGTAGTCATATACTTGGTAATCACCTGTTGCCTGAATTGTTCTCTGTGTACCTGCTCTTATTACAGAACCGCCGTAATCCATTGTTTCGGTATTGCCTGAACCTGCTAAAGTCCCCGAAGTGCTTTTTGCAATTTTTCCTTGTGGCTCAAACTGAACATCAGCATCGCTTAAAGTAGCCGGATTCTCTACATCAATAATTGTACCTACGGTATTAATTACCTGGGCTCTTAACTTAGCCTGCATGCCGCGTTTAACATATGTCTGCATACCAATAGCAGCTGCAATAACAAGGCCGATTAAAATCGCGTATTCTGCTGTACTCTGACCCTTTTTATTCCATAAATTCTTTAACATTTAGCACCTCCTGTTAACACGATCATTATTCCTCAAGATAATCAGCTGCTGTACTAATGGTATCATTTGCATCTGAAAACATATTAGTAACTGCAACTCTAATTGGTCCCTGCGCTGCCCAAACCAACAATCCCACAACAGCAGCTAAAACAAGTAAATACTCTAATGTGCTTTGACCTCTTTTATTCCTTATCATTCCTAGCCTCCTTTATTCGAATAATTCCGAACCAAGCCTTGCCGTAGAAGAAGACATCCTTGTTGCTGCATTGGTATAAACATTGGCTAAACCAGACTTGGGATCACCTTCGGCAACTGGATTATAAATAAAAGCTGCCACACCCGCTGCAATTGCGCCTACAACAGCTGTTAAAACAATCACATACTCTAAAATGCTTTGACCCTTTTTATTTCTTTTTCTCATCATCCATCCTCCTAGTCTTATAAAAACAAAAAACGCAGATTACCAAACCTGAAAACGTAACTCTGGCTCTGCGTTTACTTTTTCTTCCATCAGCTTAAGATTAGCCTTAGCTGAACGCTCAACATATTTGTACATTGCCATAAAAGCCATGGATATAACAGCTAAAAGCAATGCGTATTCAATAAAACTTTGTGCTCTTTTCTTCATCAGTTGTCTCCCTTAATCAGCAACGTCAGGATTTCTGAAACCTTCGTTTATGCGAATCCTTGCTTGATGATAAAAGTCTGTTAAAGAATTTTTTGCTTTTGGAACAAATGAATCTTCTGAGTAATTCGCAAAAGCAATTAAAACAATAGCAGCGACTGTTGCTGATATAATCAGATACTCTAAAACCGCTTGTGCCTTTTTTCTTTTTAAAAACTTTTTAAAATTCATAATTAAGTCCTTAATAAAAAAACCGGGCTGCGAAACTCTCCACTGGTTTTCGGTAGCCCGGCAATTTAAAGATAAACTCTCTTAACCCGTGGCTTTGCGCATCTCAAAAATATTTGAGAATTGCCTTTTCGTTACCATTACTGTCTGCATGTAAAATATAACATATACAATAGGCCCTGTCAAGGAAGAATGCCCTGTCTGCAGAAACCGTTTTCTTAGCCTTTTCAAGTAGTTATGTCATTTTTAACAGCAAAAAATAACTATCTAAAAGACAGCTGGATTTGAAGTATTTTTTTATGCAGATTTTTAAGGCTATTTTGATTGATTTTCTCACAGGCTAAGCCAATTTCTGTAAGAAAAGGCTGGTTTCTTTTAATCTTTAGGCTGATCTGCTGCTTGTTGCTGGTTGTTTTCAGAGTGCCGGGCAGATTATAGAAATTCTCCTTCATAAAAGCAATGCCTTTTGTTTTCCAATTTGAAGGAAAAAACAACTTCTGGAAATAATAGTTCAAAATTTCAAGGCAGATATCAAAGATATCATCATCACCTAACTTATTATATACCAAAATGTTATCATTGATTTCTCGTTTATTATACCCTTGCAATTTCTCTGCGCTTAACTGATTATAGGCATCTTGCGGATTTGGCCATTTTGAGATGAATCTTAAAAAAACCTCTTCCATCGACATATTTGTTTTTTCTATATTAGTTAAAATTACATACTCTTCCATGCCTAGGACTGAACTACGTACAACAATAGCTCTTATTGTAACTCTCTTGTTTACAATGTGTTGTGTAAATATGGCTTCTGCTTCCGCAATAAATTTCTCTTTGCTGTCTCCGCAGTTAACTGATTTAAAAGATCCCTTAATTTTTATATCCTGCGTTGCTGCAAAATCCTGGGCAAACATACCAATAATGGCCTGTAAACGAATATCTTCAAACACTATTTTTTCAATTATCTTATTCTGCAAACCAATAAAATCAACTGCTTTTATTTTACTTGCAGCAAGAAAATTACAAATTGCATCCTGATAAATATTCATATTATTGCTGCTCAAAATAACTAAAGGCTCAGTTTTTTTAAATAATATATCCTTCATGTAACTTCTTATTTTATAGATTGTTACAACATCTGAACCTGTAAAACTATTATCAAAAACAACTGATTTTAACCCTGATTCTAAGAAAATACTGCCTTTATTGTATTCAATTCTTATTCCGGTTACAGTATTTAAAAATGCTGCTATAGAATCTATAAAATCACTGTATATTGATGTAACATCCTGCAATCTAAAAAGATAGGAAGTTAATACCTTAGATGAGTAAATTCCTTCTGAGGCCTGATATACAACCTGAGGAATCGGGGTATTTTTTTCCAAAAACCTATTCGCAACCAACCTGTAATAAAGAATTGTATTGTTTTTTATACTCAGTTCTTTTTTATTCTTTGCTTTTTGGTGTGCAGTAATTAAATCAACTAAATAATTTCCCAAGCCTAAATAAAGATCAGCTGCCTTAAGAAAAAATGCCCCCATATTCTCTTGGGCAGTATTAAGCTCCATATCTAAATTTCTTGGCCTTCTGCCAGGAGGCTGACTTAAATCAAGCTCATTAATAATAGTATTAATACTTGATTTAGAAACTTTTATTTCAAATTTCTTAAATACTATTGTAGATAGGCTTCTACAACTAAGCAATGGATTAGCAACCTTATGTTTCTTTATAAATTTAACTAAATAAGGCTTTAATTTATAAGTTTTACTCATAGCTTATTCTGGACATTTATTAACATCTTCTTGTTGTAATATAACTAGTTATGAATATACTAATGTCAAATTGGACATTGATTTATCAAATTATAACACATAAATTATGAATTTTCAAGCATACTTTATACACTGTTATCAAACAGTCAGCTCTATCAAATCTTTTAGATAAATCTATTCAAATTATAGAAACAGGATCGGCTAGATTTAAAGCTTATTTAATGCAACATTATAGCCTTTTACTTAACTTATACTTTGTTGACTTATTTTGGGTTGTTTGTTAAAAGTGAGGTGCTCAGCTGATTAACTCCAGCCTATCTCCAAATGAGGTATTTGTAGCTTTTATCTTACCAGATGGAAGTTCTACTATTATGCAGGATTTGAAAAAGATAGGACTAATTCTAAAAGGCTTAAAGCCTTCTAATAGACCAACAACATTAAGCTGCTTATCTAAAAATATCGCATCGATATCAAACTTCATAAAAAAAGTGTGAATGCTATTTCCAGGCCTTATAATTAGGCAAGTATCGGTATCTAAAGATTCTTTTGTCAGTAGACCCTTTAACCGTAAGAAAAAACTATCGGCCATTAATACATTACTGGCCAGACAAGTGTTTTTGCTGCTATTGTCTAACTTCATTTATTCTTTTTGAAGATTTCTCTATTTATGGGGAAACCGCTAACATCTATAATGTCCATAAACGATGGGACATTGCCGGTGGGTTCAAAGTATCCTTGAATTTGACCATCTTCACCAATTCCGGTTTGTCTAAAAATAAAGATGTCCTTTATGTCTATATGTATCTCGTCTTCCATTCCTGTGATTTCAGATATACGGATAACCTTTCTGGAACCATCAGACAATCTTGCCGTATGAATTATAACATTGATAGCAGAGGCAATCATTTCCCTGATAGCCCTTATGGGAAGCTCAACGCCACTCATAAGAATCATGGAATCAAGCCTGGTTAAAACATCTCTTGGAGAATTAGCGTGAATTGTGGTTAAAGAACCATCGTGTCCGGTATTCATAGCCTGAAGCATATCCAGTGTCTCTGCACCGCGGCATTCACCAATAATAATCCTATCCGGCCTCATACGCAGACTATTCCTAAACAATTCTCTTATAGAAACTGAACCTTTGCCTTCAATATTGGAAGGCCTAGACTCAAGACGCACCCAGTGTTCCTGCTTTAATTTAAGCTCTGCTGCGTCTTCAATAGTAAGAATACGCTCAGTTATAGGGATAAACGCGGAAAGAATATTTAAAACCGTGGTTTTACCTGAACCTGTGCCACCAGAAACAATAATATTACGTCTTGTTAAAACACAAGCATTAATAAAATCACGCATGTTCTCATTTAAACTTTTAATCTTTATTAAATCATCTATGCCAAACTTTTCTGCGCCGAACTTTCTAATTGATAGCACAGGCCCTGAAAGAGAAAGTGGAGGAATGATAGCATTTACACGCGAGCCATCAACAAGCCTTGCATCAACCATTGGTACAGATTCATCAATCCTGCGACCTAAAGGAGCAATGATTCGCTCTATAACCTGCCTAACCTGATCATTTGAAATAAAACGCTTACTAGTAAGCTCTAATTTACCATGGCGTTCAACATATATCTGATCCTTACCATTAACTAAGATATCTGAAATCGTAAGATCGGATATTAAATCCTCCAAAGGACCAAGACCTAAAGCTTCATCGGTAATCTCCTTTATCAGGCGCTTTCTTACACTATCAGAACTCACCAAACCACCTGTCTCATCAGTCAAGGCATTGGCAACGGAACGTTCGGTTTTCTCACGCAAAAGTCTGGCCTGATTAGCATCCATAAGCGTAAGATTAAGATGTTTAAGATCCAGCTCTGAAATAAGCCTGTGGTGTACGCGCTTTTTTAACTCTGTAATCTCGTCTAATTCTTTTGTTTCCTTAATTGGCTCTGCTAAATTCTGCTGACGCCAGAAATCTTCGTGTTTAGTAATCTGCTCGTATGCAGTTAAATTAATATCCTCTATCTCCTGCCTGGATATAAAAATATCTTCTCCATAGGCGAATTTCTCGCACAGCTCTTTTATTGACTGAGCTATCTTTGAACGCGGCGAATCTAAAATAACCGGTATTCTCTTATTTACCGATAAACCTACAGCTTTGCCTTCTGAAGGCATATAGGAGATAATATCTACTGGCAGGATGGATTTTATCTCCTCCCAAGCAACACTACCTAGACTCTGAGACCTGTTTAAAACACATTTAATCATCTTTAGAGGAAGGTGTAATGACTGCAGCATATCCAAGGCCCACTTAGTCTGATAGACCGAGATAATATCCGGTGTAATCACCATCATGATAAGATTTGAGGTATTTAAAGTGGCCAGAAGCGTATCGGAGAAAATCTTGCCGGCATCGATAATTATATAGTCATATTTTTTGGAAAGCTCATCTACTGCCACCTTGATAAGTTCGGGGAAAAAATGCGAAGCCTGACGCGGTTTTAATAACCCGGATACAAAATCTACACCGCTTCCATGAGTGATTACAAAATCTTTTATGTCTGGTTTTTGGTCATCAGGCCTTTTTTTATAAAGGCTCATGTATTCGGCCAAAGGGCGCTCTGGCACAATATCCAGCATCCTAGCCATGTCTCCGGGAACATGCAAATCTAAATCCAAAAGGGCAACCCTGGCATCAAAATCCTTTACCAGGCTCACTGCGATATTGACAGCCAAAAAGGTTTTTCCGACGCCGCCTTTTGTACTGAATAAACTGATAACCTTACATCGATCCATAGAGATTAATTTTTAAATAATTAGTCTATTTTATAAACGATTGGCACATCTAACCAGATATCACCTATACTCACATTGGTAGGAAAAGGTGAGACCCAATCTAAAGACTTTACCGCATCAACAGCAGCATTATCTAATATCCTATAGCCGCTCGATTCAGCGACAATAATATCTTTGATCTCTCCTGATGCCAATATATGTAAACTCAACTTAACCATCCCTTGATATCCGGCCTGATTGGCTAAATCAGGATAGGTAGCTGCTCTATAAATCCTTCTTTTTAACGAGTAGCTGTAGCCTTTTAAATCCACAGGAACATCATCATATGCTGTTAAGTCAACCGTTTGGACTCGGGACAATAAAGACTGTCTTGCCTTTGATTTCTTAGAAACTATCTTTGGACTAAGCGAAATAACCAATTCTGTATCATTATTTACCGTTGTCTTAGAACGAAAGAATGCACCCAGAATAGGAATATTACCCAACCAAGGCACACGCTCTATATCTTCATCGGTTTTATCCTTGATTAAACCAGCAATAAAAACCGTCTGCTCATCTTCTAAATAAAGGTGGGTTTCTGCATTTCTTTTATCAAATGCCGGAATTATCAATGTAGAGTTATACTGCGCTGCACCCAAAGCGGTATTTAAAACAACATCCGTTACCTCCACCTTGATAAGAGTATCAATTCTATTATCTTCTGTTATTGTAGGCTGTATTCTTAAAGATACGCCTATTTCTTTATATTCAACACTTGTATCTGTGCCTGTATCGCTTGTTGACTGGGTAACCACAGGAATCTCCCCACCAACTAAAAACTTTGCCTCTTTACCGCTTAAACATACCAGTTTCGGACGGGATAACACTTTAAGTTTTCCTTCACTCTCTAATAGGCTAAGCGATGTGGTCAAAGCATCCCTGGACCACTGATTAACATTAAAAAGCGTTGTGCTTGTGGCTTTGTTTATATAGTTTAAGGTTGTGCCGGTTGAACCACCGTCAGACTGATAAGGCTGTTCTATAAACTGCAGGGCATCCACCCAGTTAAAACCGAGTTGTTTTTGTGCATCTTTGGTAAGCTCTAGAATCTGCACATCAATCTGTACCAGGCCTTTTTCCTGATATTCAGTGGTTAGATTAACAACTGAATCTATAAAAGGTTCTATTGCTTTATCTAATATATCTTTATCAGAAGGATTAATCACACCATAAATAAATATCTTCTGTTCGTTTTTATTTATATCCAGTGAAAGATTATTTATCCCTACATCTACCAAGGTCTTCTCTATTCTATTACGCAAGGGCTGAAGGTTTTCAGTAAAAACTTTGATATTGATTTCTCTTCCATCGCCTAAGCTATCCCAAACCCTTAAAGTGGTTTGTCCTGCAGATTTACCTAAAACAAAAACCTCATTACCGACAACTCTATCTATATCAGCTATATCTGGATTGTCTATTGCAACCCTGATAGGATTATCTACCTTTATGGTGTGCAGTTCTCCTAAAAGAAGCTCAATCTTATCAACTGAATCAGGCATAAAAGAAAACGCTGTATTAACTACGATAAAACACATTGCACAAAAAGCTATTGCCTTTTTCACTTACCTGTCTCCTTTGCTTGCGCCGAATTAGCTTCCATAGATGGAACTTCTATACGCATCAATTCTTTTTTATTTACACCCCGGTAGATCTCCACTGTCGGAGGAGGTGCAGGCGGAGTCTGATAACCATAAAGATACCTCTGTAAAGTTGCCCAACTTGCCGGGGCAACTGCCTCAATCTGTTTATCCTCGGGAGAACGAAGCAATAATTTTATCTTCGTCTGTTCCTGAACAAAACTCAAGAAAGCTGCCTCCTGCGCAGTCAAAGCCAAAGTTATATCAGAAAAACTCTTTTGTTGCTGGGTATTGGAAGAATAACCGCTAATCTGATTACCAACTGCTAAAACCAAAACATTCTGGAAAACCGAACTAAAAACTTGTTGAGTCACCACGCCTGCTTCTGTAGATGTAGAAATAGGAATATTCGCCATAATATCAACCCTGTCTCCGGGCTTAATCATGCCGCCGACCGAAGAAGCACTATCGATAGGTATGGTAACTGCCCTTTTTCCTTTAGGAGTAATAACAGCAAGGCCGACCGGGCCTTTTTTCAATGTAGAAGCTAATTTTGAAAGACTGATTTGCTCATCCTTATAAATATCCACCGCTGCCTTTTTCCCTACAACCCGATCAATACTACGCGCTGCCCTTGGCTGCAGATAATCGGCATTTATTTTTTTTAACGCCAGGGATTTTTCGCTGATTGTCTGACCCTGTCTTATATCCCTTACGGCATAAACAGCTGTTGCAAATTCACGCGGAGTATATTTACTGCGGTATTCTTTTTCTTTATTCTGAATATAATTTGCTGCAAGCATAACCGCTAAAAAACCACTTACTATCCCGATAATCAGTGGCAATTTCTTCTTAATATCCATTATTTTATCAAATGTTTATAGGTCTTAACTTCTGTGGACGCTTTAACATCTGAGAGCAATTTATCCAATGCCTGCTGCTGCTTTTCCTGCTGCAAGGCTAATTTTATTCTATCCCAAACCTCGGTCAAAACAGGGGTCTTGCCATCTTTTTCATCCTCGAGCTTTACAATATAATACCCTCCAGGACCCTTAAATACGCTTGATAACGCACCGACTTCTAAAGTGGAGGCAAAAACAACATTGTCGAATTCAGGAAAATCGCTTCCTTTTGATCCAACCGTTACATAACCTAAATCTCCGCCTTTGGAAGCGCTGTCTAAAGTAGAATACTGTATGGCCATACTGGCAAAGCTTGATCCGGTAAGAAGCTGTGAAAGTATCTCATTGGCCTTGCTTCTTGTAGAAACTGATATCTCTCTTACCCAGCGCTGATCAGGCTCCTTAAGCATATCCTTTACCTGGTTATAGGTTGCTTCTATTTCAGCTGAATCAACTTCTATATCTTTTGTTTCATCGGAAATAAGACGGGTAACTAAAAGTGTGGTCTTAAAATTATCTACCGCATTCCTATAATCAGCATCTAGATCAAGACCTCTGTCGATTGCCTCCCGATAAAGAAGCTTTCGGTTAACAACTTCTTCGAGATAGCTTATTTTTTTCTCTTTGGATTCAATTCTTAAATCAGCATTTTCAGCTACAACTGGACTTGAATTATAAATGTCGATTTCTGCGTTTAATTCTTCTAAGGTAACGTACTCTTTGTCGATTTCTGCAATGATTGTTCCAGTGGGCTTATTGTATACTTTTGATATCTGTTGATCAATTACGTCACAACCTGAAAAGATTATAACAATACTGAGGAAACAAAAAAGTTTCAACTTCATAAAACCTCCTTGATTTACATTATTTTAATTCTTTTGTTATTTTTACATATATATATATAAAAAGCAAGGAAAAAAAGATTTTCTTGCTTTATTATTTAACAATAAATACCGAACCAAGTCTTTCTGTAGCAATCTGATGATTGAGCTTACTGTCTAAAACAGAAATAACAATATTCCAAATAAGCATAAGTATCAATATCGAAGTCAACGTACTTAAAAGTAGGGAGACAATCCTAATAAATATAAACCATATCTTAACCGATATTACCGACATATTGTTTGGTTTAAATACCGGCTTGCTAAAAACACTGTATTTTTTCCAATCATACGTTAAAATCCTGTTTTCTTTCTTTAATCTTTTAAACAATGCAGATCCGGGAAAAGGAGTTAATGTGGTAAGCGAAACAAAAAACAACCGCATGCGAGCCATCAAAAAAATCAACCTAAAATAATCCTTATGCTTATAGCTATCAAAACCGACTATAAAAGCTCCTGTAACTCTTATTTTATGTGCCTTGATATTTTTTACTGCCTTTATGTAGTCGCTATGGCTTTTTATGGTCGGAAGAGAAAGCTTACTTAATTGACTAGGAAATATCGTTTCAAAGCCAATAAAAAGCAACCTGCACCCGCTTTGCCTGGCAAGAGATAAAGCCTCTTCATCAAAGGCAATGTCTATTGAAGCGTTAGCGACCCAACTAATACCCAAGGGGATTATCGACTTAAAAAGCCTCTTGGCAAAATCAGGATTAGAATATATATTATCCCCCATAAGGGCAATGCTGGGCCTTTGAATAAACGAAAAAAATCTTTCTTGCTTCATACGTTCAATTAAACCAACTATCTGCTCAATCTTAATAAACCTTAATTTCTTTTTTGGGGTAACGCAGAATTCACAGTTATACTTACAGCCTCTGTGCGTAAAAATACCTATAATCCGCAGTATCTTCGGTTTAAGCTTTAGAAAATATTCATATACCGGAGAAAAGAAATCATCTAAAAGAGACGCTTCGTATTTATTTTTTAGCTGTTTTTTCTCGTAGTCTTGTAGAAGCTCTTTCCATATCCCTTCAGCTTCACCGATAACAACACTATGACAATGTTTTAATGCTTCATCCGGCAAAACACTTACATGCGGACCACCCATAACAACATACGCCCCGGCTTGTTTAAAACGATCAGCAAGCCTATATGCATTTATTACGCTTATTGTGGTACAGGTTATACCAACAAGACAACCCTTATATTTAAGAAAGTCTTTTTTAAACCAAAAAATCTTCTGATTGACGATTTTAATTTTATAATCTTCTGGAGACAAAGCAGAAAGTATAAAAAAAACAGAGGGAACAAATCTTTTAAAATATAGATAAAGAATTTTCAGAATATTACTTACAACGGCCGGATTTACAAATAGTATTTCTTTTTTTATAGACATGTAGTAAGTAAAATCTGGTAGCCCCAACCGGATTTGAACCGGTGTTTGATGGCTGAGAACCACCCGTCCTAGACCTAGCTAGACGATGGGGCCGTAATTGTATATATTTTAAGAGAAAAATCTATATAGTCAACACTTATATTAATTGTTGACAGTATTTTTTTAGCATTTACAATAATAGTAACATGTCTACCAATATCGGTGTGGGATTCAACAATAACGATGATGTCTTTAAAGCCGCAAGAGAAGCTACTATTTCGGCAATGACCAGGCTTAACCAAAAAAGCAACAATGTTGACTTAGCAATTGTCTTTGCCTCTATTGAATTTTCTAATCCCAAGGCAATAAGAGGAATAAACTCTGTAATCAATGCCCGCAACCTAATCGGTTCAAGCGGAGCAGGAATAATTTCACCATTTGGCATTGAACGAAGAGGTATTGCAATAATGTTAATTTCTTCCGATGAAATTCAATTTATAAGCGCAATACAAAAACCCCTCAGCCAATCTAATTTATTCAACGCCGGACAAAATCTTGCTAATGAATGCCTGGAAAAAGCAAAGGCTTCACAAAGAAGCATGTTTATTATGTTTTCCGACGCAAAAACCGCAAACCCCACAGATATCCTCTCCGGACTTAAAGCAATATTCGGTAGAAGTTTTCCTATCTTCGGTTCATTCGCAACGGATAATTTTTGTTTTAAAAATAGTTTAGTTTTTTATAATAACAGCATCTATGCTGATGCAGCGGTAGGACTACTTATCTGCAGCCGCATACTTCATTTTGGCAAAGACTCTAAACATGGTTGGGTGCCTTTAGGCAGAATGCATGAAGCAACTTCTTCTTCTGGTAACATCATCAATGAAATCGACAATCAGCCTGCCTTTAAAGTATACGAAGAATATTTTGACCAGGCAAAAAAAGAATTGCAGGACAATGTACTTTCGCATATTGCTATTTTGTATCCATTAGGTATATATCTGGAAGCCGAGAAAGAATATTTATTGCGTAATGTCTTAAGCCTAAAAGCCGACGGTTCGCTTTTTTGCCAAGCAGATGTTCCCCAAGGCAGCCAAATAAAACTGATGATGGGTACAAAAGATAAGTGCATTGCCGCCTCTACCCAGGCAATCTGGTCAGCAGCTGACCAGGTAAGAACAAAAAAAATAATTTTTGCCTTGATTTTTAATTCCTTAAGCAGACTCAAACTTTTAGGCAGAACCATAGAGGACGAATTCCAGTCGATAAAACAGCAGTTTGGCAACACCCCCTTTATGGGTATCTTTAGCTTCGCTGAAATTTCTCCTTTAAAAGCCTTGGATTATATGGGAGAATCATATATACACAATGAATCTTTTTTAGCTTTAACTTTTGCAACTTAAAATAAATTATGGACATTATAGGCCTACAATTTGCATTTTATATTACAATTCTTTTGCTGATTATGGTTATAGTATCTAAAAACCGCTCTTTGCGAAAATTAAAATCGCAAAATTACCAATTAAATCGCAACCTCCATGAAGCTGATGAGCAAGCCAAGCTTATCATTAAAACCGACCTTGAGCTTAACAAAACCCAAGAAGAACTTGATAAAAAAGTCTCCGGACTTTTTGCTTTGCAGAAAATTTCGCACGCCCTTTCTACCACCCTAGAAGAAGATGAAATGTTTAACCGCTTAAGCATGCCGCTACTACATGATTTAGGTTTTGACAAATGCCTTTTATTTGTATTAAACACTGCCCGCGAACCAGTATGTAGGATTGTCGGCGGATTTAAATCTGAAGAGATAACTAGCATTCAAGGCACAATATTTTCAAATATGAAGTTGATAAACATGATTTCAGACAAAAATACTATTTCAAGTCTTAATAATGATATACCCGAAATTAAAAAATTCGTTTTGGAAAAACTAAATTCTGAAGTTTTCGTAATCAGCGGCCTATTAACAAAACAAGGTCTGGAAGGAATACTTTTTTTAGGCAACGAATCAAAAGCGCTAAATATAACCGAAGGAGAAGAAGAACTTGTAGCTGTTCTTTCTACGCAGATCTCCCAGGCAATAGAAAATGCCAGACTCTTCGAACAGACCTGGCGCTCACAACAGGACCTAGAACTAAAGGTAAAAGAGCGCACGCTTGAACTTACCAAAGCGTTAGAGAATATAGAAAAAATCAATAAAAGAAAAACTGACTTTATTCTGGCGGTTTCACACGAATTGCGAACCCCTCTTACTTCAGTTAAAGGATACGCTTCGTTAATCTTAGCCGGAACATTGGGAGACGTACCTGATGAAATAAAAACTCGCCTTGGTAAAATAAACGAACACTCAGACAAACTAACTCAGCTGATTGAAAACCTGATGGATATTTCTAGAATCGAAGCAGGACGCATCAAAATGAACATCCAAACCCAAGAACTTAAACCGATGCTCGATAAAATCGCTGAAATGTTTGCTATCCAGATTAAGGAGCATAATTTAAAATTAAATATTCAAATCCCGCAGCTACCTATAAAAATTACAGCTGACTCCATGCAGATTGAAAGAGTTTTTATTAATCTAATATCTAATGCGATTAAATTCACCCCGGAAAAAGGAAAAGTAACAATAAGCATAAAAGACACTGGTGAATTCATAGAGGCAAACGTATCTGATACAGGTATTGGAATACCTAAAGATCATCTGCCTCTTATTTTCCAAGAATTCCAGCGTGCCAATAATGCTATCGATAAAAACATCAAAGGTACAGGACTTGGCCTTTGCCTTGTAAAACAAATCGTTGAAGCACACAAAGGAAGAATATGGTTTAACTCTATTGAAAACCAAGGGGCTACTTTTAGTTTCACAATCCCAAAAGCAAAATGAGCATAAAAATACTTATAGCAGACGATGAACCGGACATTCGTGATATTATAAAAATCGTGCTTACTAAAGAAGGCTACCAGGTGATTGAAACCTGCGACGGAGAAGAGGCCTTACGAGAAATCCAAAAACAGAACCCGGATATGGTAATATTGGATTATTCCATGCCGAAGATGAACGGCAAGGATCTTTGCCAGGTAATTAAAAAAGATCTTTTAATGCAGCATATGCCTGTTGTGCTCTTGACTGGCAAAAGCGATATTGACGATAAAGTAAGGGGATTGGAGGCCGGGGCAGATGACTACATCACAAAACCTTTTGTCCCCAAAGAGCTTATTGCCAGGATAAAAATGATCATCTCTCGCATGCAAAGAGATTTGGACGCAAATCCCCTAAGCAAACTTCCGGGCAATATCTCTATTATGTCAGAACTGCAAAACCGCATAAATTCAGATAAGCCTTTTGGCGTCTGCTATATCGACTTGGATAAATTCAAAAGCTACAATGATAAATACGGATTTGAACACGGAGATGACGTCATAAAAGAAACTGCTCAAGTAATCATTGCAAGCGTTGCCAAATGCGGCGCAAATGATGATTTTATCGGTCATATCGGAGGAGATGACTTTGTAGTAACCACCATCCCGGAAAGAATAGAAGCTTTATGTTCTGAAATCATAAAAGAATTTGATAGCGCAATTTTAGGTTTCTACAACGAAGAAGACCGCTCTAAAGGCTTTATCACTGCTAAAGACAGACAAGGCAATCCACAACAAACGCCGTTGATGTCAATATCTATCGGCGTTGTAACCAATGAATCCCGCAAAATAACCCATGTTGCTCAAGTCGGTGAAATCGGCGCAGAACTAAAAAGTGCGGCTAAAAAGGTGGGGAAAAGCAACTACGTACTTGATAAAAGAGCTCAATAACTTCAAACCCTAATTTGGTGCGCAGAGTGGGACTTGAACCCACACGGGTTACCCCACACGCCCCTCAAACGTGCGCGTATACCAATTCCGCCACCTGCGCAAAACTAATTATTTAAACTTTCGAGATATTTATAATACTCGCAGTCGGTAGTAAGAATAAGCGTTGAATTTTCATCAATCGTATCCTTATATGACTCAAGCGTCCTTAAAAAAGAATAGAAATCAGGATCCTTAGCATAAGCTTGAGCATATATCTTTGTACCCTCAGCCTCTGCCTTACCTTTTATTATCTGGGCCTCTCGGTATGCCTGCGAAGTAATCAGTTTTAACTCCTTAGCAACCTGGCCTTCTATTTCAGCAGATCTACCCTGGCCTTCTGAGCGGTAATTTTCTGCTGCTCGTTTACGTTCGGCAATCATCCTGTCGTAAACTTTATTACGAACAGCTTCCACATAATTAACACGCTTAATACGCACATCTATAATATCAATTCCGTATTGAGGTGCAAGCACTTTTGACTTAGCTAAAATACTCCTGGTAATCTCATTTCTACCAACTGCTATGCTCTCTAAAGCCTCATCTCCTAAAATAACATCGCTTCCTTCTTTAGTAGCGATATCTAATATACGGTTTGAATTCCTAACCGCTTCTACTAAAAGATGTCCGGTAACCGCATCTCTTGTTGCAGAATTAATAATATCATCTATGCTACTATGAGCGCCGATTTCATTTCCCACAGACTGTAAGAATTTTAAAGGATCTGTTATGCGCCAGCGCGCCGTAACGTCTACCCAGATATATTTCTTATCCTTAGTAGGTATTTGATTGGGGTCTCCATCCCACTCTAAAAGCCTTTTATCAAAATAATGCGCCTGCTGGATAAAAGGAAGTTTTACGTGTAATCCTGCTGCAATAATAGGCTCACCTACAGGCTTACCAAACTGAGTTATCACAACCTGCTTAGTCTCGTCGACAATAAACACAGCACCGCTTATAAAAAAAGCTGCAATAAGAATAACAATAATAACTGTAGTCGCAATTACTTTATGTAATGTCTCTTTCATTATTTTTTCCCTCCTTTGGTGCCGATTTCAAGTAAAGGCAATATAGAGGATTGCTTGGGATCAATAATATATTTTTCCTTCGCCTTTGGCAAAACCTCACTTAGCGCCTCAAGATAAAACCTCTTTTTCGTTACCTCCGGAGATTTCTTGTATTCGGTCAACATCTGTATGAATTTTTCTGAGTCGCCTTCAGCCCTATTAATTTTATCCAAAGCAAAACCTTCAGCCTCTCTGATAGTTTTTTCTGCTGTACCTTTGGCCTTGGGAATAACCTTGTTATATGCCTCCCAGGCCTGATTAATCATCTTCTCCCTTTCCTGCTTGGCTTCATTTACCTCATTGAACGCAGGCTTAACCCTTTCTGGAGGATTAACATCCAAAAGCTTTACCGTAACAATATGGACACCTGTTTCATAACTATCAAGGATTTTCTGCATTTCTTCCTGAGCAATATGATCAATCTCTTCTCTTTTTGTAGTCAGCACCTCATCCACACTGTAATCTCCAACAAGGCGACGCATTATAACTTCAGACATATCTCTGATGTTATTTAATGGATTCCTTGTTTTAAACAATAACTTTTCGGGGTCTTTAATCCTAAATTGAACTATCCAACGAACATCAAGGATATTTAGGTCTCCAGTAAGCATCAATGATTCATCTCTAAAACTAAGCGGACTATATTTTGATTTTATGCCCGGGCGAAGTGTTCTTACACCAAACTCTTCTTTAAAAATCTTTTTTACCTTAATCGGTGTAACCTTGTCAACCCCAAAAGGAAATTTGACATGAAGTCCGGGTGAACTTAATCCAGTGTATTTACCAAACCTTTGGATAACCCCGATTTCATCAGGACCAATAGAATAAACAACACTAACTAAACCAACAAGAACAAAAAGCCCAAAAATCAATAAGGGAATAAATTTCCCCAAGTCTGCAACCTTTTTTTTACCTATATCAATAATATCCTCCGGACGAACATCCTTCCATTCCATATTATCCTCCCTTTCTATATACCTTTGATTTTAAAACTGAGATCCACCAGTGTTCTCACTAAAAATGATTTTAAAAAGAGAATTGCCAAAAAAGCAATAATCGGGGAAATATCTATACCAAACTTTACGGTAAGAGGAAGCTTTCTTCTTATCGGTTCTAATACAGGTTCTGTAGTTTTATAAAGAAACTGCACTACTGGATTATGCGGATCGGGATTTACCCAGCTTATCAAAGCCCTTATTAGTATAAGCCAATAAAAGATACTTAATAAAATATCCGCTACCTGTGCCAAAGCTTTTAATAAATTTGCGATTATAAACATTTCCTTATATGGCTGCCCCGTCTGGACTCGAACCAGAACCACAAGATCCAGAATCTTGCGTCCTACCAATTAGACGACAGGGCAAAATTTACCAGAAGTTTTTCTGAAATACTTTTTTGTCCCAATCTCGGGCTTTTTCCATATCGCGGCAAAAACCCTTCCATGTCTCGCATCCGTAAAGACTAACTAAACTCACCAAAAACAAAGAAAAAATCAAAAAGCGAATACTCTTTTTTCTCACACAGCCTCCTTATTTTTGTACCTGAGCAATACTGTTTAATCTATTTAATAATTTTTCTTTACCTAAGTAAAACATTGTCTCAAAAAGACCTGGGCCTATCTCTTTACCTGTAAGAGCCACTCTTACCGGATGAACCAATTCTTTTGTCTTTATCCCCAGTTCTTTTACAAGAGCCCTAAAAGACTCTTCAATACTTTCAATGGTAAAACTATCTAAGGCGCTTATCCTATCAACTAAAAGAGCAAACTCTTTTTTCAGGTCTTTGCTGAAATGTTTTTTCTTTAACTCATCAGGAATAACTAAATCCTTTTTAAAGAAAAAATCAGCCCAATCCACAAAATCAATCAATTTCGATATGCGACCTTGATATAATTTTATTAAATTCAACAGGTATTGTCTATCAAAATTTTTAATTTCATAATTCCTTTGATTTAAAAAAGGGTTTAACATATTCAACAAATTGTCTAAGGAAGTATTTTTTATATACTCTGCGTTTATCCAATCAAGCTTATTAATATCAAAAGCAGCTGCGGTTTTATTGGCCTTTTCAATATTAAACTTTTTTATGGCCTGCTCAAACGTTATTATCTCCTGATTCTCTCCCGGAGACCATCCCAATAGCAACAAATAATTCACCAACGCCTGAGGCAAATAGCCTAAGGCCTTATACTCGCTTATTGAAGTCGCGCCTTTTCTTTTAGACATCCTACCGCCTTCGGTAGCAAGAATCAAAGGCAGATGCGCAAATACAGGTATGCTAAACCCAAGCGCTTCATAAAACAAAATCTGTTTTGGAGTATTAGAAATATGATCGTCTCCTCTAATGATATGGGTAATCTCCTGAGTCGCATCATCAACCACACAGGCAAAATTATAAGTAGGACTGCCGTCGGCTTTTATCAAAACCTGCGGTTTTAAAATGCCTGCATCAAATTCAATATCCCCATGAACCAAGTCTTTTATTCTTATCTTTTTTGATAAAACATTAAAAATTATTGCCCCTTCTTCTTTATAGGCCTTGTTTTCTTTAACTAGTTTTTGTGCAAACTCAGTATATTTATCAAAGTTTTTACTCTGATAGTAAATATCATCCCAGTCCAGACCCAGCCACTTAAGACTATTTAAAATCTCATCGATATATTCTTTCTGCGAACGCTTAATATCTGTATCCTCTATGCGCAGAATAAATTCTGCACCTTTAGAACGAGCAAATAGCCAGTTGAACAAGGCTGTCCTTGCTCCTCCTATATGTAAATTTCCCGTTGGGCTGGGTGCAAATCTCACTCTTATCATAATTAAGCCTTTATTAACTTTATTCCTTTATTCAAAGATAACCTATTTAAATTAAAACTTTCTTCGTTCTTGCTAAGCTCCTGCAAAGCATTTAAAACGCTTTTAACTTTCACAATACCAGTACATTTTATTAATACTCCCAAGGCAAACATGTTCGCTACTTTTACCCTACCCTGAATGGCAGCAAGCTCGCTAAACGGTTTATAGACAATTTTAGCATTTTTGCTTTTAATTTTATTTTTTATCAAAGAACTGTTAGCTACAACCACTGCCTTTTTTGCAGCTCTTTTAATAAATCTAATCAAAGACGGCTCATTCATAATCATCATGTAATCAACATAATCAGCATATAGAGAGTTAATCTGGCTATCTGATATACTAACAACACAATAAGCCGTACCTCCGCGCATCTCCGCGCCATAACAGGGGATCATGCTCACGTGTTTGTTTTCAATAAGTGCGGCAGTACTAATTACCCTGCCTGTAAAAATTATGCCTTGGCCGCCAAAACCGGCTATGATTATTTTTTTTACACTCATCCTTTTATCCTGCCTAAAGGAAAACTTTTCACCATTTCTTCTTCTACCCACTTTACCGAATCCTCTGCGCTTTTACCCCAACATATCGGGCACATGGACAAAACCTCGACAAAAGAAAACCCTTTACCTGAAAGCTGATTTTCGAAAGCCTTCTTTATGGCTTTTTTCGTCCTTAAGACCTGCGCTGGAGAACAAACCGCATTCCGCTCCACAAAACAAACCCCATCAAGGCTTGCTAGAATTTCCGAGACCTTTAACGGAGAACCTTCACTATTATTACCACGTCCTAAAGGAGTAGTTGTAGTTTTTTGCTTTAACACAGTCGTTGGCGCCATCTGGCCTCCGGTCATACCGTAAACTGCATTATTGATAAAAATCGTTGTGAGATTCTCTCCCCGATTGGCTGCATAAAGAGTCTCTGCTATACCAATCGCTGCTAAATCACCGTCACCTTGGTAAGTAAAAACTATTTTATCCGGCTGAACGCGTTTTATACCTGTTGCAACTGCTAAAGCCCTTCCGTGTGCTGCCTCGCTGCAATCAAAATCCCAATAATCATATGCTATAACCGCACACCCTACAGGAGCAACTGCCACAATCTTTTCTCTTATATTAAGTTCATCAATCACCTCAGCAACCAAACGGTGCACAAGACCGTGTCCGCAACCAGGACAATAATGATTAGGAACTTTTTTGAGTGCTTTGGGAAAAGAAAATATTTTTTTCATAACGCCTTTACCTTTTTAATGATCGCCTCTTCCTTAGGAACTCCTCCGCCGGCGCGACCAAAAAAATCAACCTTTACGCTGCCCTCAACTGAAAGTCTTACGTCTTCTACCATCTGGCCGTAAGACATCTCCACAACCAAAAGTTTTTCTTTATTCTTTGATAATGTTTTTAAAACCGCATAAGGAAAAGGCCAAAGCGAAATCGGCCTGAATAAACCTGCTTTTATGCCTTGGGCCCTTAAGGAATCTACTGCCCCTTTTACAATACGCGCCATTGTGCCATAGGCAACAAGCAATATATCTGCATCCTTAGTTAAATATTCTTCAAATCTGATTTCATTTTTTCCAATCAATTTATACTTTTCCTGCAGGACTAAATTATGTTCTTCTAAAGCACCCTCTTTTAAAAATAACGTCCTGATGATATTAGGATCGCGGTTTTTTGCACCAGTCAAAGCCCAAGTTTTCTTCCGTACAGGTATTTTTATTTTTTGTTTAGGCAAAATAATCTGCTCGATCATCTGAGCCAAAAGACCATCCCCTAAAATCATAACCGGATTTCTATATTTATCTGCTAGATCAAATGCCTCAACAGTTAAATGAAATGTTTCCTGTATGCTTGCCGGGGATAGAACAATCAAATGATAATCACCATGTCCACCGCCTTTTGTTGCCTGAAAATAATCCGATTGAGACGGTGCAATATTACCCAAACCTGGACCGCCTCTTACCATATTTACTATTACAGCCGGAAGCTGCGCCCCAGCAATATAAGATATGCCTTCCTGCTTAAGACTTATCCCCGGGCTGGATGAAGTGGTCATTGCCCTTGCGCCTGCAGCAGAAGCGCCAAAGACCATATTGATTGCCGCCAACTCTGACTCTGCCTGAATAAAAACTCCGCCAATTAAACCAATACGCTTAGACATCAAAGCAGGAATCTCATTCTGCGGAGTTATAGGGTAACCTGCATAAAATTTACACTCTGCATAAATAGCTGCCTGCACAACTGCTTCATTACCTGATGAAAGCTTTTTTTGTGTTTTCATTATTTAAAAATCTCTATTGCTGATTCCGGGCACATAATAGCACAGAACATGCACCCCACACAATCTATGCCTTTTTGTTTTTTAAACTCAGCATACCTGTAACCTTTTTTGTTGAGTTTATTGCTGCGACGGATAAGCCCTTTAGGACAATACAACACGCATAAACCACATCCTTTACACAGCTCGTTATTTATCTTTATCTTTGCCATCTTTTATTATTTTTGTGATTTTCTCAGCAATTAAACTAGCATCCAAACCATATTTTCTCAACAGCTCTTTTCTTGTACCGTGAGTAATAAACTCACAAGGCAGACCAAAGCGAATTACACTTTTGCCTAACGCCTCTTGAAGACAACTTCCAAACCCCGCATCTAACGCCCCTTCTTCTATACTAAAAATATACTGGGCATCTTGACATATACTGTTTAATTTATTTTTATCCAGCGGCTTTACAAAGCGCGCATTTACAACACCTATCTTGATTCCTTGCTCCTTTAATAGTTCCTGCGTCTGTACTGCTAATTTTACCATAGTTCCGATTGCAAAGATAACAACTTTCTTATCCGAACTTATCACTTCCGGAACACCTAATTCTATTTTCTCATTATCTACATTCATATATAAGGCTTCGTCTCTGGGGTAACGAATGGCAACTGGACCTTTATCATACAAAAAAGCAAACTCAACCATTTTTTCAAACTCATAGGCATCTTTTGGAGCCATTAAAACCATATTAGGAATACTTCTTAAATAACAAATGTCGAATATCCCTTGATGGGTAACGCCGTCTTGACCGACAATACCGGCCCTATCAATAGCAAATACAATCGGTAGTTCCTGCAAGGCTGCATCAGTCATCAACTGATCATATGCCCTTTGTAAAAATGTGGAATAAATCGCCACAACAGGTCTTAGCCCCCTTTGGGCAAGCCCAGCAGCAAAAGACACTGCGTGCTGTTCGGCAATACCAACATCAAAAAACCTATCTGGGAATCGTTCCTTAAATTTATCCAGACCTGTACCTTCAGGCATAGCTGCAGTAATCGCCACTATTTTTTTATTACTCGAAGCAAGCTGCATAATCTTTCTACTAAATACTTTTGTATAAGAATCTTTTTTTTCTTTTAAAGATCTTCCGGTTTGTATATCAAAATTAGAAGCACTATGAAACTTCTCCGGATGCGTCTGCGCAGGCACATAACCTTTGCCTTTTTTAGTAACAACGTGTAGCAGAACCGGTTTATCCATAGGTAGAATATTTTTTATTGTCCTGATCAAAACATCCAGATTGTGCCCATCCAAAGGGCCAAAATAACGAAAACCCATTTCTTCAAAAAATACACCAGGTACAAGCAGATTTTTGAAGCTTTCCTCAAAACGCTCTTTAAGACTCAGCATTCTAGGACCAATACGGGGGATTTTCTCTTTTATAAAATTATCCAGACTTTGTCTAAATCTATTGTATAAAGGAGTGGAAATAATTTTATTAAGATACGTACTTAAAGACCCTACAACCGGAGAAATGCTCATTTCGTTTGTATTTAATACTACAAGCATATTCTTCTTCAAATGTCCTGCGTTGTTTAAACCCTCAAAACACAAACCTCCACTTAAGGAACCATCACCGATAAGGGCAACGGTCTTATAGTCCTTACAGGCTAAACCTGAGGCCAGAGACACCGCGTTAGAACTATGTCCTACAGTAAAAATATCGTATTTTGACTCACCTTTAGTAGGGAATCCGCTTAAACCCCCATACTTTCGAAGCGTTGAAAATTCCTTTTCTCTAGGTGTAAGCAACTTATGGGCATAGGCCTGATGGCCGACATCAAAAATCAGTTTATCCAGCTCCAGATCAAGACAAAAATGCAAAGCAATTATAATCTCCACTGCGCCTAAACTAGAGGCGGGATGCCCTCCGTTAATAGAAACAACCCGAATGATCTCTTTTCTAATCTCTTCGGCTAGTTTTTTAAGCTGCTCTATATCCAGCTTTTTAACATCCCCAGCTGTCTTGATTTGTTCTAAAAACATATTAGTCTTTTTCTTCCTCTAAATCAAACCCTGCAGGCTCTCTTTTGGAAAGAATACTTATTTTCTTCTGAGCTGCTTCCAGCAATTTAGAACAATCTCTTGAGATTTTTACCCCTTCTTCATATTTTTTCAGCGCGTCATCTAAAGAGAGTTTTCCTGCTTCCAATTCCGCTACGATTCTCTCCAACCTTTTTAAAGAATCTTCGAATTTTTCCTGAGCCATAATTAATCTACCTCCTTCACTACGCTTAAAAAACTTCCGTTAGAAAGCTTTGTTGTAATCTGACCGTTTACTTTTATCTGGGAAATATCCCTTAACACTTTTTCTTCAGGCATTACAAAACTAATACTATAGCCTCTAGAAAGAACCTTTAAAGGACTGAGTACTTCCAGTTTTTCCACATACCTTTTAAAATCCTGTTCATTGACAGAAAACAAATACCCCAACCTTACATGCATTCTTTTACTTAACTGGATAAAATTTTCTCTATTGCGACGCAATAACTGCCCAGGAGAAAGAATGTTTAATTTTTCCCTGTGCCTTCTTAAGGAGGCGGTTGCGCGATCAAGTAAATTTCTTATTAAAATATTAGTATTCTGAAGAAAACTATCTATCGTCTGTATTTTTTGATAAATAGTATCCTCTAAGGCACCCTGTGCATTATTTAAAAGATTATCCAACTGAATCAGTAAATCGTTTTTTTTCTTGGCCACAAGTTCTGCTGCTTCTGACGGAGTTGCTGCGCGCACATCGGCAACAAAATCACTTATAGTAAAATCTCTCTCGTGACCCACAGAAGAAATAACAGGCAGCTTAGATTTAAAAATACTGCGTGCCACTATCTCCTCATTAAAAGCCCATAAATCCTCCAGGCTTCCCCCTCCGCGACCAACAATCAAAACATCAACTTTTTTATACTCATTAAATTCCTCTATTGCCTGAGCGATTTCATCTGCTGCCCCTTCTCCTTGAACACGAACAGGCCTAAGGATTATCTTTACAAAGGGTGCGCGCCGCTTCAAGATATTAACCATATCTTTTATCGCTGCACCTGTTTTTGAAGTAACTATACCTATCCGCTGAGGCAAAAATGGAAGTTCTTTCTTATATTTTACATCAAATAAACCTTGCTTTTCTAAACGCTCTTTTAACTGTTCAAAAGCTAACTGAAGCGCCCCCAATCCCTTTGGCTCTATTATTGAAGCATAGATCTGATAAGACCCACCTTTTTCATAAACGCTTATTTTCCCTTTACAGATTACATTTTGACCATTCTCAAGACGAAATTTTAAATTCTTGTTATGTCCCTTAAACAATACGCACTTAATTGATGCGTGTTCATCCTTTAGGGTAAAATAAGTATGGCCGCTTAAAGGAATACTTAAATTAGAGATCTCTCCTTCAACGCTAATCTTAGAGTACGTGTTTTCCAGTATGAGCTTAATATCCTGAGTTATCTCACTTACCTTAAAGACCTTTTCAATTTCAATCATTGTTTTATAATACTATTAATTCTTTCTTTATGTTCATCGGAAAGCTTCACAAACTCAACCCCTGTATCATAAACATCTTGCCCTAAAGAATCTTTTTCGGCTCTTTTAATAACCCAAACCACTTTTCCTTCGCAGATAAATGGATCTTGTGATTTATCTTTTAAACTTACCTCTGTTAACACCTCGCTAAATACCCCTATGTCTTTAGTAAGCGCTACACAGACACCTCCTAGACCGATATTTTTTGTAGTGCTAAGATAGTCTTCGTTGGCACTTTTCTTGGTTATCTTAACCTGGGCGATATAATCGGTGCGGGTAAACTGCCTTTTTTCTTCAAACCCATGCATAAAGCAATCTCCTTTATTCATCTATTTTTTTACAGACTCTTTCTATAGAAACTGCGCTGCCTGTATCTTTATTTATTGAAATAACAACACCCTGAAGCTGAACGTCAGAATTAGCCAGCTCAAAACGAACCGGCATCCCAGTTAAAAATGCCTCGATAACTGCTTCTTTTTTCCTGCCGATTACAGAATCACACGCTCCAGTCATACCAACATCCGTAATATAGGCGGTGCCTTTCGGCAAAACAATCTCATCTGCAGTCTGCACATGTGTATGTGTGCCCAAAACCGCTGTGACCTGTCCGTCAAGAAACCAACCCATGGCTTTTTTTTCACTGGTAGTTTCAGCATGAAAATCAACAATAATAATATTAGTTTTTTTCTTCAGCTCATCCACAGCTTTTTTTATAGCATTAAACGGATTATCTGCTAAAATCTTCATAAAAACTCTTCCTAAAACATTTACCACTCCGATTTTTGACTTGCCGCTTTCTTTTAAACAAACTCCTTTACCACGGGAATTGATAGAAAGATTTATCGGACGCAAAAAATAAGAATTGTCGATTACGTTTTGAACATCCTTCTTGTCCCATATATGATCTCCGGTAGTAATAACATCAACGCCATAACCAAATAATTCCTCAGTAATCTTTGATGTGATACCTGCTCCGGCCGCGGCATTTTCTCCGTTGACTATAACAAAATCGATATTATAATCATTCTTTAATCCCGGCAAGCTATCACAAACAGCATTTCTTCCCGGAGAACCAACTATATCAGAAATAAATAATATCTTTAGCATTTATTTTGCGTATTCTATAACACGGGTTTCTCTAATAACAGTTACTTTTATCTGGCCGGGGAAGTCCATGTCTTCCTCAATCTTCTTTCGTATATCTCGGGCCAAATTAATACTTTCACTATCACTTATCTTATTCGGCTGAACAGCAACTCTAATTTCCCTTCCTGCCTGTATTGCATAAGATTTCTCAACCCCTTTAAATATATTAGCAATAGACTCTAACTTTTCCAAACGTTTTATATAGCTTTCCAGAGTCTCTCTTCTTGCACCTGGCCTGGCTGCACTTACTGCATCAGCAGCAAAAGCAAGCACGGCATAAATATTTTTTGCTTCTGTTTCTTCATGATGCGCCTCAATCGCATTAATAACAGTGGCAGACTCATTAAACTTTCTAGCCATATCTGCACCTAGACGCGCATGGGTTCCTTCTACTTGCTGATCAAGGCTTTTACCAATGTCATGTAACAAACCTACTCTGCGCGCTAAACGAACATCAATATTTAACTCCGAAGCCATATTGCCTAATATAAAAGCAACTTCCTTAGAATGCTGCAGGGTATTTTGACCATAGCTGGTTCTATACTTCAATCGGCCTAAAGCCTTTACCAATTCCGGATGTAAACCGTGTACTCCAGCATCAAAAGCAGCCTTTTCTCCTTCTTCGCGCATTGTGTTTTCAAGTTCTGCCTTTACCTTTTCAACAACTTCCTCAATTCGCCCGGGGTGTATTCTCCCATCTGAAATAAGCCGGCTTAAAGCAAGTCTAGCTACCTCACGTCGCACAGGATTAAAACTTGAAATAGTAACGGCCTCAGGGGTATCATCAATAATAACATCAACGCCTGTAGCCATTTCTAAGGCACGGATATTACGCCCTTCTCTACCGATTATCCGGCCTTTCATTTCATCACTAGGTAAACTTACCACGCTTACAGTAGTCTCTACCGTATGCTCTGCAGCGCATTTTTGGATCGCTAAACTAATTATCTCTTTAGCTGTTTTATCCGCATTCGCCCTTATTTCTTCTTCCTGCCTTTTTATAAGCTTTGCTTTCTCTTCATCTAACTCTTCCTGGACACGCAAAAGCAAAACCTGTTTTGCCTCTTCCTGAGTAAGAGAAGAGATTTTCTCTAATCTAGTTTTTTCTTCTATAATCAGCTGCTGTAGATGCGCATCATTCTTTTTTATGTTTTCTTCTTGAGCTTTGGCGGAATTTAAATGCGTTTCAATATCTTTTTCTTTCTTCTCCAACATCTCCAGACGCTTATCAATATTCTCTTCTCTGGTTGCCAGGCGCTTTTCCAAATTGCCTAATTCATCCCGACGCTGTTTCGTCTGGGAATCAAACTCATGACGCATTTGATAAAGCTTGTCCTTTGCCTCTATTTCAACTTCCTTACGTCTTGTATCGGCTTCTTTTCTGGCCAACTCAATAATCTGCTTTGCTGTATTTTTCGCAGATTCAGAATGTTTATTTGCCATCATTTCATGAAACAAATAACCTAAAACAGCAAAAACTACACTAACTAAAATGTATATTAAAATATGCGGCATAGACATTGAACCTCCTTACGAATTTTCTTTTGTTCTAAGAGTATCAGGCAGAAATTACTCTATCAACTGGCTGATCAAGGAGGTTAACGGGAAGGTGATTGACGATCTGAAATTTAAAAGCAAGACCTATTTTTTTAACTCTGGATTCAAGCGTTTTCAAGAATCTATCATAGTATCCTTTTCCGCGTCCAAGCCTATTATTACATTTATCATAAGCAAGCGCAGGAACAATAACCAAGTCAATATCTTTGGCTAAAAAATTTCTTTTTCTGCGCGGACACTCAATACCATAGGATCCAATACATATCTCTTCTTTTGATAAATTGCTTATCTTAGAAGGTATTATGGTCTTTTGTTTCATATCACAGACAGGCAATAAGACTCTTTTGCCCATCTTGAGGGAATCTTCAATCATCTTTGTTGTTTCTACCTCTCCTTTAATAGCCAAATAAAATAAAATATTTTCTGCTTCTTTAAACTCTCTTGTTCTAAATAACTTGTTCTTGATTGTTAAACTTTTTCTTAAGCGCAACTCCTCCTTATATGCTTTTATCTTCTTAAGAATATTTTTTCTAATTATTTGTTTCTTATCCATTAAACGATTAATTTTATCACAAAAAACACTGCGCGTAAATAGTTTTTACCAAAACCAAAACTTGCCTATTTGTAATTAGATAGGCTTATTTCTATTTTTAAGCCCTTTTTATTTTGGCCTCAAAACATAACTCATTATGATTATAGTAGTTACTATGTTTTAATGGGAATAAATCCATGTCTGTACATAAAAAAACCCCGCGCGTGGCGTCAGATAAATTGCTTTGAACCCTATCCTTTAGGTGGGTGCCTTCTCACATTGCCCTCAAGCAACATGAAGTCAGGCTCCCGTGCTTGTGCTGTTGGTTCAACACACAATAAATTACCCGGCGCTCACAGCAGGGATAACAACATAACTTCCAATTTCAAGTATAACATATGATTTTTCAAAAATCAATACCATTGCTATCTAAAAGAAACCTTTAGTTCAGTCTTCAAAGCCTCTTTTATGCTATTGTGCATAGAATTTATCTCATCATCAGTAAGAGTATGCTGGCTTGATCTATAGTTTATAGAAATTGTAAGCCCTTTTGCACCATCGGGGATATGTTTACCCTTATAATAATCAATCAATCTTACTTCAATATTAGATTCAATGTTTAAATCAGTGATCACAGATACTATCTGCTTGAATGAAACCTTTTCGTCGATTAAAAGACTGATATCTCTGACAACCAAAGGATACAGACTATAAGGTTTAAATTTTATCTGCAGTTTTGCTAAGGACATAACGGCTTCTAAATCAACTTCCGCGGCAAAAACATCCTGCAGTTTTATCTCTAGAGCATCAAGCATATCCTGAGCAAGCTTTCCCATTGACGCGAACTGGAGACCTTTAGATTTTAGAATAAACGACTCGTTTTTTTCGAATATCCTTTCATCGCCTGCAATAAAATCAACTTCCCTAATGCCAAAACAAGAAAAAATATTCTCCAGAACGCCCTTTAAATGGAAAATCCCCATTTTCACATTAACGTTAACGCGGGAATTAACAACAGTACAATCATCTCCGGTTAAAGCAACGGCTAAACGTGCAGTTTCATCCTTTTTTTGAAAAACATTACCAATTTCAAAAAACTTTAAATCCTTATTTTGATGACTGATATTATTCTTGACCGCAAGCAATAACCCTGGCAGCAAACTTGGTCTTAAAATCGATGCCTCTTGGCTTAAAGGATTTAAAAGCTCTAAATTGCGCTCCTTGGCAAAACCTAACTGCTCAACTATTTTATTATTTAACAACGAGTAGGTAATGATCTCAAAAAGTCCCTGCTTTAAAAGGTTTTGTTTTGCAAGCCGTTTGATATCTTCCAACGGGTTTTCTTTCAAGCTGTTAAACTGAATATAAGGCTTTGTGGTTTTTATATTATCGTACCCGTAAATCCTTGCAACTTCCTCAACCAAGTCTTCTTCTATTGTTAAGTCCGGCCGGAAAGAAGGTACGCTTACTAAAATTGATGCCTTGCTCTGTTTTATCCCTAGGCCTAAAGATTTTAAAATCGTCAGTACTTTGCTTTTTGTCAAATCCGATCCTAAAACCTTATTCAACCGCTCAACGCTTAAAACAATACTTTTTTTATTTTTTTTCTTTTTACCTAAATCTATAACTTGGCTAACAGAACAATTTTTTGATATAGCCTTAATCAACTCAGCTGTCCTTTTGGCGACAAAAGAAAGATTTTCTAAATCCACCCCCCTTTCAAAACGGTAGCTCGAATCACTAGATAAACCTAGCTTCCGAGTGGACATACGGATAGCTTTAGGATCAAAACAGGCAAATTCCAAAAGTATGTTCTTGGTTTGACTGGTTACCTCTGTGTTCTTCCCGCCCATTATGCCAGCAATAGCAACTGGCTGCGCACTATCACAAATGAGCAAAATCTGTTCATCAAGTTTTAGTTCTTTTCCGTCGATAGTAATAATTTTCTCATTCTGTTTCGCAAAACGAACAGTTATCTTTTGTTGTAGTTTATCCAAATCAAAGGCGTGGATAGGTTGTCCCATTTCCCAAAGACAATAGTTAGTAACATCAACAATATTATTCACGCTTCTTAAACCTATTGATTCAATTCGTTTTCTCAGCCATTTGGGCGAGTCGCAAACATTAACGTTTTTAACAATAACTGCTATATAGCGCGCGCAGGCTGTTTTATCTTTTATGCATACCGAAAAACTATTATTATTTTTACTGGCCTGCTTAATTTTAGTTTGCCCAATTCTTAATTTTTCTCCCGTTAAAGCCTGTATTTCTCTAGCAATACCAATAAGAGAAAGTAGATCAGGTCTGTTGGGAGTTACCTCGCAGTCAAATATAGAATCATCAACAGATTTAAAAACCGATTTAACTTCGAGCCCGGACATAGTAAGAAGTTGCGCCAACTTATCTGCGGGAACCTTTAAATTTATATAATCTTTGAGCCAGTTATAGGTAAATTTCATAAATTAAAATTGTTCTAGAAACCGTTTATCGTTTTCAAAAAATAATCTGATATCCGTTATGCCGTACTTTAACATTGCAATTCGCTCTACACCCATGCCAAAAGCAAATCCGCTATAAACTTTTCTTTTGTAACCAACGTGTTTAAACACATTCGGATGAATCATACCCGCCCCTAGTATCTCCAGCCATCCCTTTTTGCCGCAGACAGAACAACCTTTTCCATTACAGATAATACAAGATATATCTGCTTCTGCCGAAGGTTCTGTGAACGGGAAAAAATGAGGACGAAAACGCATCTTTATATCTTTTCCGAAAAACGACAATGCAAATTCACGCAAAACTCCTTTAAGATCAGAAAATTTAATATTTTTATCAACCAAAAAACCTTCCACCTGATGGAACATAAACGAATGACTTGCATCTACTGCGTCAGGCCGATAAACTTTCCCCGGCACAACTACTGCCAAAGGAGGTTTGTTCTCTTTCATCGCGCGAATCTGCATAGGAGAAGTATGACTTCTTAAAAGAAGGCGTTCTTGATTTTTAGCGGTTTTAACATAAAAAGTGTCAAACGACTCTCTAGATGGATGATCTAATGGAATATTAAGCCCGGTAAAATTATTAAACTCTGTTTCAATCTCTGGGCCTCGCAAAACGGAAAAACCCATCTTTATAAACACATCGCAGATATCCTGCAAAACAACACTTAAGATATGCTCTCTGCCCAATTCATTCTTCGCAGCAGGTAGCGTAATGTCTATATCACTAAGCACTGGTTTATTCTTCAGAGTTTTTTCTTTTTCTTCCAGCAACCTTTGAATAAAAACCTTGCACTCGTTGGCAGACTTGCCTACTAAAGGACGTTCTTGTTTAGAAAGCCTCCCTAGTCCGGACAACATACCTGCAAGCTCGCTTTTTTTACCCAGGTATTTTATACGCAGTTGTTCTAATTCCCCGAGTGCTACGACCTGAAAGATTTCTTTCTCTGCACTATTTTTAATATTTGCAATATCCATAATAAACATAATACGCTAAATAAGATTAAAAATGCATTCATTTTTTTTCTGCTAAACTGGTGTTTGCGTTCAGCACCGGGCTGAATGATATTAAGTTCAGCTACATGAATATCCAGCTCTCCAGAATGTTCTACGCAGGCCCTATGAAAAACGCCTTTTGCCTCTATAATGTCTCCGGTGGTATTATAGTCACCGAAAAATTTTATTTTGTCACAATCTTCTTTAATCAGCCACAATCCTATGGCAGCATCTTTATCGCGAGCATTTACCCAACAGAAATCTCCTCTTTCTAAAGCCTCGCCTATTGCCTCTGCCTGATAAACAACTTCCTTTAAATCATACTGCGCAGCATGTTCAATCAAATCGCCACTAGTTACGCTCTGGGCAAAAGCTAAGAAACCAAAACAAAAACATCCTATCAAAAACAGAATCAATAACTTTTTTATCATTATTTACCTTTTATAGAGGCAACAATAACCCCTAAAATCGCAAACACGGAAATAAATTCTAACCTACCTACCCACATCTGAATTATATAAACCAACTTCAAAACATAAGGCATGCTTGGTTGCGTAATCCCGCAAGAAAGACCAACATTAGCTGCTGCAGATGTTGACTCAAATAACGAATTCAAAAACGGATAACCCAACAACATTGCAGCTAATGTACCGATTGCATAAAGAAATATATAAAACAGTATTATCAACAAAGAAGCCTTAATCAACTTATCGCTTAGTATAATATCCTTAACATGATGGATCTTTTGCACAAGGACAGCTCTTTCCGGCAAGATGGCTTTTTTTATCTCCTTAAACAAAGTCTTAAAAAACACGCTTACTCTCAATAATTTTATCGCTCCGGTTGTTGAACAAGTGGCCCCTCCAATAGACATAGCAACGATCATCCCGAATAAAGCAACATCTCCCCATTCACTAATAAACTGTTTTGCATAAATGGTGGCATAGCCTGTCCCTGTGTGGGCTGAAATAATCTGATAAAGACCCTTTCTCAAAAATGGTAGTTTATCCAAGTAGGTATGAGCATTAAAAAGCCCTAAGCCTACAATTAGACCCAATATACCTAAAGAAATCAAAAACGTTCTTGTCTCTGCGTCTTTAAAAATCTCTTTACGCCTGCCAAACCAAAAACAATAATGCAAATTAAAATTAACAGCCCCTAAAACCATTATAACAATAGTTGTAAGTTCAAAAGCCCAGCTATGATAAAAAATTATGCTCTGAGACTGCGGAGTAAATCCTCCAGTATCAAAAGCAGCCATAAAAATACAGACGCCGTGAAAGATGCTCGAGAAAAAAGAAAGACCATTAAGATACCCCACAACGGTCAAAGCAAGAACCCCGATTAAAAAATAGATCAGGCTGATAATCCAGATAAACCGCGCTGTATGAATTACATTAGGTAAAATCTTTTCATCCCTAGCCTCTCCTACATACATACTAAAAGCACCGCTAAGACCTTTGGTGAAAAAAGAAAGCGCTACTATTACTATACCCTGACCGCCAATAAACATTAATAAATGGCGCCAAATATTATGAGACTTAGAAAGATGGTCCAGGTCAGTTACCAAGCTAAGCCCGGTAGTCGCCAGGCCAGACATAGAATCAAAACACGCATCCAAAAAACTCACCCAGTGACCGCTGAGATAAAGTGGTATTGCTGCTAAAAACATGGCCAAAATCCAAGAAATAGCTGTTATTGTTAAACCTTCGATTTTTTCTATTGGCCGGTCTGTAAAAAAAACAACCTGAAAAACAAAACCAACTATTAAAGTCACGCTTGCACCGATTGCAAAATCAAGCGCGGGGTTTAATTCTCCTAAAAAAACAGCTACTATTAAAGGAATAATTTCGATAAAACCAAGACCAATCAAAATCTTTCCTATATAATAACCTATTGTCTTAAAATTTTTTAACTGCGGCCTTAAGATCATACATTTTTACCAATAAACATATTAAGTAGCTTTTTTTCGTTCTCTATCAAAGTAAGGGCGACAATATCATCCATGGCTTTTAAAATCGTATTGCCCTTAGGAACAATAACCTCATCTCCTCTTATAATAGTTACCAAAACAGAATCTGCAGGCAGACTTATTTCCTGAATTTTTTTATTAATAATCGGTGAGTCTTTCGGTAGATCTACTCTTACTATAGAAAGTTTCCCCCGTTTAAAACTCATCAAAGTAACTAGATCGGAAAAAGAAACTTCTTCTTCTATGATTTGAGCAATAATACTGGTTGCATCGACTGGAACATCGACTCCGAGTTCGGAGAATATTTTTTCATTTTTGGAATCATTAACTCTAGCGACAGTACGGGAAACATTAAATTTTTCCTTTGCTAATTGTGAGATTATCAAATTATCCTCGTCTTCTCCGGTAACTGCGGCTACAACATCACAACGCTCTGCACCGGCATCATTTAAAACATTCATATCGCAGCCATCTCCGTGAATAACAAGGATATTTATATCTTTGGCAATTTGTTCGCAGATTGTTTTATTTTTCTCAACCAAAACAACCGTATGTTTATCTTCATAGAGCCTCTTGGCGAGAAAATAACCGATTTTGCCCGCTCCAACAATTATAATATGCATATCAATCCTCGCATTTTAGATATCCAACGCCGACTTTACTTCAGAAAGAAACCTCATCTTAACAGCCAGATAAACGATATCGCCTTTTTCTACGCTGGTACTATCGTCGGGTATAATGATTTTTTCCTTTGCTTCAGGATTACTTTTTATAACAGCAGTTACTAGACTTTTACCGGGAGTATTTATTGCTTTTACATTTTTCCCATCGAACTTATCTTTTATCAACACTTCCAAAACAGCCATTTCCGGATTTTCAACAAAGAAACTAGAAAGCCTGCTCTCTATAATCTTATCCCTTAACATACTTGCAAAAAGAAGCGTTCCACTAATAACATCAAGCCCCAGGCTTTTATAGATGTGTGCGCGGGAAGGATCATAAATCCTAGTTAACACCTTAGCTACCTTAAATATCTTCTTTGCTATTTGAGCAATAACTAAATTGGTATTATCCCCGTTGGTGAGAGCACATAAAACATCTGCTTTTTCTATGCCTGCGCTTTTCAATAAATCAACATCCAAGGCATTACCGGTAAGACTTAAGCCGTTAAATGCACCGCCCAATCTTTCAAAGGCAGTAGAGTTTTTATCAACTACGACTACATTGTGCCCCTCACAAGACAGAAGCCTTGCTAGCTCGCTTCCAACTCTGCCACAGCCAACAATTATGATATACATATTGCGCCTCTTTTTTAGCTATTTTTTGCCTGCTTAACAATAACGCTGAACACCTTGGGATCATTTACCGCAATATCAGCAAGAATCTTTCTATCCAAGGCAATCTTTGAACTTTTAAGCCCTTTAATAAACTTATTGTAAGTCAAACCGTTTTCTTTGCAGGCCGCATTAATTCTTGCAATCCATAAAGCGCGTATTTCTCGCTTCTTTACTTTTCTGTCTCTGTAGGCATAGACCAAGGCCTTCATTACTGCCTCTTTGGCGTGTCGAAAACGCTTAGACCTGTCTAACCAATACCCTTTTGCTTTTTTTAATACTTTCTTTTTTCTTTTATGCGATGATTTAGCATGTTTAACTCTAGCCATACGGTAAAACCCTCCTTATCATTTTTACATTATCTCCACTTAAAGAAGCTGTTCTTCTTAAATTCCTTTTTCTTTTATTCTTCTTTTTAGTAAGAATATGCCCTTTGCCTGCCTTGTGATGCTTTACTTTTTTCTTTGTTAGCTTAAACCTTTTTTTAGCTGCTTTTTTCGTCTTAAGTTTTTTCATTTCTTCCTTCCCTCTTTTTATTTATTCGGAGCAACTACCATGCTGATAATCCGACCTTCAAAGGCAGGTAGTTTTTCAATCTGCGCCCTCTCTCCAACATCTTTTAT
This sequence comes from Candidatus Gygaella obscura, assembly GCA_030765485.1. Lineage (GTDB taxonomy): Bacteria > Omnitrophota > Gorgyraeia > Gygaellales > Gygaellaceae > Gygaella > Gygaella obscura. Next base: position 72,031 of record JAVCCR010000012.1, on the reverse strand, counting down.
AAGCCTATCTATTATCTCTTTACCTAATTCAACATGTGCCATCTCCCGGCCCCTGAAACGCATGGATACTTTTATTTTGTGCTTATGCTTTAGAAAACTATCTAGTTGCTTGAATTTTACCTGATAATCGTGTTCTTCTATGTGAGGGCGAAGTCTTATTTCTTTAAGCTGTGTCTGATGCTGATTTTTTTTAGCCAAACGTTCCTTTTTTTCTTCTTCATATTTATATTTACTAAAATCCATGATTTTACACACGGGCGGATTAGCCTCAGGCGCTACCTCAACCAAATCTAGCTCATTCTGCTTGGCCAGTTCATTGGCTTTAAACACAGGAAGAACGCCTAACTGTGTACCTTCGTGATCAATAAGCCTTACTTCCTTCGCTCTTATTCTTTCGTTTACTCTAATAAACTTTTTTATAAAAACCACCCCCTAATAGTTATTGTTTGTTTTCAATCTCTTCTTTTATTCTTGTTATAAAATCTTTCACATTCATAGAGCTTACTGCCTTTGATTTTTTTTGCCTTACGGAAATATTTTTATTTTCCCTCTCTCTTTCACCTAAAACCAACAAATAAGGAATTTTTGCTAGTTCTGATTTTCTCACCTTTTTATTTAAGGTTTCGTTGCTTTCATCAAGCAGACAGCGCATGCCTGCAGCTTTTAATTCTTTTTCGATATCTTTTGCATAGTCAAGCTGCTTATCAGTTATAGGAATAATGGCTGCCTGAACCGGAGCAAGCCATATTGGAAAACTTCCTGCATAATGCTCAACTAAAGTGCCGATAAAACGTTCAATGCTACCTAAGATAACCCGGTGAATCATAATCGGCTGTTTTTGCTTACCGTCAGTATCAGTATAACGAAGATTAAATCTTTTCGGCAATGCAAAATCACACTGAATTGTTGCGCACTGCCAGCTACGGCCAAGCGCATCTTTTAATTTTATATCGATTTTAGGACCGTAAAAAGCTCCTTCTCCTTCGTTTATATCAAAAAGCCATTTCTTGCCCTCCAAGGCTTTTTTCAATATATCTGTGGCCATCTGCCAATCGCTATCGTCGCCAATATATTTTTCCGGACGCGTACTCAATTCTGCACTATAGTCTTTAAAACCAAAATCTGCCAGCACGTCTTCAACAAAATCAAGTACTGCCATAACTTCATCATTAAGCTGTTCTCTTTTGCAGAATATATGCGCATCGTCTTGGGTAAAACCCCTCACGCGAAGAAGTCCATGCAAAACACCTGTTTTTTCATAGCGATAAACTGTACCCAGCTCAAAAAGCCTTAAAGGAAATTCTCGATAGCTTCTTAGTTTCGATTGGTAAATCAGCATATGCCCTGGACAATTCATCGGCTTTAAAACAAATTCCTTGTCATCAACGTTAAAGGTATACATATTTTCCTTATAATAATCGTAGTGACCGCTTTTTTTCCAAAGACCAGATTGCATAATATGGGGCGTTATAACTATATCGTAGCCTCTTTTAATATGTTCTTTTTTTTCATAATCTTCAATTATATTTCTAAGCATTGCTCCTCTGGGAAAATAAAACACCAGGCCTGAACCAGCCTCTTGATGATATATATCAAACAACTCTAAACTAGGGCCGAGTTTTCGATGATCTCTTTTTTTAGCCTCCTCTATGGATTTTAAATAAATATCAAGTTCTTTTTTGGCAACAAAACATGCTCCGTAAATCCTCTGCAGCATAGGATTAGTTTCAATGCCATGCCAATAGGCCCCGGCAACAGAAAGAAGCTTAAAAAACTTAACTTCTCCGGTCGAATCAATATGAGGACCGCGGCAAAGATCAATAAAATCATCCCCTGTCCTGTAAAAAGAAACCTTTTCATCGAGTATTTCTTTAACCAATCCCAGCTTGTAATCTTCCTTTTTTTCAATCAACAATTTTATCGCTTCATCTTTGGAAAACTCTTTCCGCACAAAAGGAAAATCTTTTTTAATAATTTCCTTCATCTTGCTTTCTATCAAAACAAGGTCATCTTCGGTAAACGGTTCTTTTTTATCAAAATCATAATAAAAACCACTCTCTATTGCAGGACCTATTCCGAGTTTGGTGTCCGGCCACAGCTGTTTTACAGCGGAAGCCATAATATGTGAACACGAATGTCTAAGAATCTCTATATTTTTTTCCATATCAAATTATAATGGTGGGCCCAAGAGGACTTGAACCTCTGACCTTTTGCATGTCAAGCAAACGCTCTAACCAACTGAGCTATGAGCCCACTGCTTTTTGGGCAAGGAGGGAGTCGAACCCTCACGATCTTGCGACCAATGGATTTTAAGTCCATCGTGTATACCATTCCACCACTTGCCCTATTCTATCAAAAGGCGTGGACCGGACTTGAACCGGTGAATAGCGATTTTGCAGACCGCTGCCTTACCACTTGGCTACCACGCCAAACTTAACCTAATATTTTTTTTACTTCTGCTTCAATCAAATTTATGTTTTCCAAACGCCCAACACCATCTCTACTGCAGGCAAGCCTGCCGATTGCCGGACCGATAAAACCATACTTCAAACTTTTTAATTTTTCGATATTGTCTTGCGTTATCTTATTATTAAACATCTTGTCGTTCATTGCCGGAGCAAACACTACTGACGAATCAGTTGCACAGATAATAGCACTTAACAGATCGTCGCATAATCCTCCTGCAACTTTTGCTAAAATATTGCAGCTAGCCGGGCAGACCAATATTAAATCTGCCTGCTGGGATAAGGATATATGCTCTGCATTATAACCCCTGGGAGAACAAAACAAATCTGTATGCACATTGTTACCAGAAAGCGCCTGAAAACTTAACGCACCTACAAAATTAAGACTATCTTTAGTCATAACCACAACTACATTATAGCCACTGCGTTTAAACCTAGAAACCAAATCCAGGCTTTTATACGCTGCGATGCTCGCAGTTACACCTAAAATAATTGTTTTCTTATCCTTTTCCATTTATGATTTTTTATCTTTCCCTGGTTTTGGCACGCGACAAAAAACCTTACCTTGGGCAATTTCCTTTAAGGCTACGCTTGTAGGTTTTTCCTCGGGACCAACCTCTACCAATTTCGCAGAACCCTCAGCAATCTCTAAAGCTCTTTTAGCCGCCATTACTACAAGCTTATAAACAGACCCGTTTGCTTTATCTAATAAATTCTCCAGTGCAGTAACCATATTATTTTTCTCTCCTTTTTAAATAATCGCTTACTATGTCTTTCATTTCCTTAAGCGCTATGTGTAGCTTATCATTAATTATCGTATGATCAAACTTATTAGAAACTGCGATCTCTTGTTGTGCAATTCCAAGCCTCTTTTTAAGTTCTTTTTTTGTATCACGTCTGCGAAAATTTAATCTTAATTTTAGCGCATTTTCTGAAGGTGGCAAGATAAAAATTAAAGCGCTTTTTTTACCATATCCTTTTTTAATATTAAAGGCGCCGCGGGTATCCAAACAAAGAATTGCATAATTGCCTTTTTCTATAATTTTATTGAGCCTATCTTTACTTGTCCCGTAAAAAAAATCAAGATATTTTGTATATTCAATAATTTCATTATTTTTTAGTTTTTTCTTAAACTCTGTCTTGCTTATAAAGTCGTAATCTCTAAATTGTCTTTCATTCGTTCGCCTGGGTCTAGTGGTAAACGAAACCGTCTTTTTTATTTTCTTAAAACCCTTGCTTACAATTAGTTTTTTAATAAGCGTGGTTTTGCCAGAACCTGATGGCCCAGAAACCACAAAAATCAAACCTGTTCTTTTCTTATTCAACATTTTGCAGCTGTTCACGGATTTTTTCAATTAAGCTTTTTACTTTTATCACCTTCAAAGAAATTTGTTTATCCACACACTTAGCTCCAAGAGTATTTATCTCTCTCTGCATCTCCTGAGTTACAAAACTTAGTTCCTTACCTGTGCCGCTTAAAAAAACCTTGCGTCTCAATGTCTGTTTAGTATTTTTTATATGAAAACTAAGTCGCTGAATCTCCTCGTGCACATCAATTGCGTTAAGTTTTTCGCTAAAACGATCGTTATCGGTAATTATATTTCTGTACTTCTTAACACTTATCTTGGTTTTTTTAAATATAGCATTTACCAATAAAACCATCTTCGAAAGCATATGTTCTATATCTCTACGGGTATTCGTCCCTTCTTTGGTTTTTTTACCTATAAGCTCGCGCAGGGCCGCTTCAGTCAATCTCCCTACTTCTTTTTTTACTCTTTTTTTAAAAACATCGTCGATTTCCAAAGAAAGAACTCCCGGAAGATGTAAAATACTCTGTGCATCCGTAAAGCTTTCAATCCCCATTTTTGAGAGGCTTTTCATCTGTTTTAAATAACTCTTGATTAAATCCTTTCGTATAACCACATTTTCCTTAGGCCCTGGAGAAAAAGATAAATAATAATTTATTCTTCCACGAGAAAGCGCTGAACGTATCCGGCCGGATACGGTTTCCTCTAAAAATAAAAATCCTTGCGGAAAATGATAAACCGTATCTAAAAACCTGTGGTTTAAAGATTTTATCTCAACAATAATTTTACCCCACCCGGTTTTAAACTCCTTGTGGGCATAAGCAGTCATGCTTCTTAACATATATTTCTCCTTATCATGCCCAGACCAATTGTTTTATTTCTTTTATTGTCGCTTCTTTGGCAGGATACAGATCAAAGATGATTTCTTCCGGCGAAAACCAAAGCTTAATTTCTCTCTCCGCCTCATCAGTACTGGAAGAAACATGAATAACATTTTCATAAAGTCCTTTTGTCGTAATCCTACCGTATGCGCCCCTAATAGAGGTTGATTCTGCTTCTTCGGGGTTAGTCGCTCCGGCAAGCTGGCGACATTTTTTTATCGATCCCTCCCCCCAATAAACAAGAGCCATTACTTTTTTGCGATCATGCAAATCGCCTTTAAGATATCCCATCAACTCTGGAAAAAACGGCTGATCCTGCAGGTGTTTATAATGCTCTCGGGCTAGCTTCTCAGATACCCTAACCATTTTTGCCGCGGCTATTTCAAATTTCGTTTCAGAAAGCCGGGTCAAGATATTGCCAGTTAAAGACTTTTTAAGCCCGTCGGGTTTAATCAAAACCAATGTTGCTTCCTGCATAAATATTCTCCTTATCTATTGCTAATTAAATTTACGACTCTCTGCAAATCATTTAAAGAATAGTACTCAATTTTTATCTCGCCTCTTTTTCTACCTGAAGAGATTCTCACCTTTGTTCCTAAGTAACGCTGTAATTTCTCCTGTACAAGTATTATTTCAGGATTCTGGATGTTTTTTCTTTTTATGTCTGTCTGTTTGGGTTTGCGCTTTTGATATACTATCCCCTCCAACTCCCTAACCGATAACGACATTGCTATTATCTGCTTAAGTAACTTTATTTGTTCGTCAATATTCTCAATCTCCAACAGTGCTTTCCCATGACCGTATGTAATCTGCCCTTTGCCGATTGCCTGTTTAACCTCTTTGGGAAGTTTTAATAATCTAAGCATATTGCTAATATAGGGTCTAGATTTACCAACGGTTTTGCTGATTTCTTCTTGTTTAAGCTGAAATTTATCAACTAATATCCGATAAGCATTTGCTTCTTCCAAAGGGCTAAGATCGTCTCTTTGGATATTCTCAATTAAAGCAAGCTCTAAAGAAGCCCTGTCGCTTATATCCTTTACCACTGCTGGAATTGTTTCCAAGCTTAACTTCTTGGCTGCGCGCAACCTACGTTCGCCGGCGATCAACTCAAAACCATCTGCAGATTTACGCACCACTACTGGTTGAATAAATCCTTTTTCCTTTATTGACGCAACCAGCTCATCCAGCCTGTGTTCGTCAAAATCGCTCCTAGGTTGGTTTGTGTTAGGCCTGATTGATTTAACGGCAATATTTACTGCGCCTGCATCTTCTTTTTTGATGCTTCCAGGGATCAATGCATTAATGCCTTTTCCTAAAACTTTTCTTTCCATTTTTACGCTCCTTCTTTTATGATTGAAGGTTGAATTCTTTCATTTATTTCAATTTGAGGTAAACTATTGTCAGACAAAGAGTTATGTAGCATTTCGCAGCAAAGCTCCCAGTATTTTTTTGCGCCTATGGAATCTTTGTCATATAAAAATATTGGTTTACCAAAACTTGGCGCTTCGCTTAAACGTATATTTCTTGGAATAACAGTTTTGTAAACTTTTTCTTTGAAAAAATTGCGTGCTTCCTGTATGACCTCTTTGGTTAAATTAGTCCTAAAGTCCGCCATGGTCAACAACACCCCTTCTATCTTAAGGTTAGGATTAAGATTTTCTCTTACCAGTTCTATGGTGTTTGTCAACTGGGTCAGCCCCTCTAATGCATAATACTCACACTGCAGGGGCACAATAACTGAATCTGCTGCGGTCAAGGCGTTTATTGTCAAAAGTCCTAGTGACGGCGGGCAATCAATTATAATAAAATCAAAGTCATCTTGAAGTAAAACAAAAGCTTTTTTCAACCTGTTTTCCCTACTCATCTGCGAAACCAGTTCAACTTCGGCTCCGGTTAAATCAACATTGGCTGGTATTAAAAAAAGGTTTTTAACTGCGGTTTCTCTTACCACGTCTTTTGGATCGCTATCCTCAAGAATAATGTGATAAATGCTTTTCCCAACCTTTTTTTTATCAACACCTGCGCCGCTTGTTGCATTAGCCTGCGGATCCAAGTCTACCAATAAAACCTTTCGTCCAGCAAGTGCTAAAAATGCGCTTATATTAACTGCCGATGTAGTTTTACCAGTGCCGCCTTTTTGATTACAGATTGCAATTATTTTTTCCATTATTCAAATGCATATGTTTCACGTGAAACATAATTATAATTACTAATATACCTATAAAAATGAATAAATGTCAAGAAGAATGTCAAAAAAACAGCTGTAATTTCTATTTAAAATCTTTGTGCACTTGCAACCTGTTCTTAAATAAGAGGTTATGAAAATGTTTCACGTGAAACATTTAATTGCTTTATATTAATTATTTTTTATCTTGTGTTTGTGGGACAACTGAGGCTCTGATTTTTGCAAGCTTCGAACCTGGCATTCCAAATAGGCCTTTCTCTTCTTCTGATAAAATTTTTATCTTTATTTTAGATTTAGGAACCTTTAGAATATCCAAAGCTTTATGGATGGCTTCTTGTGTAGTCTTACCGGTAACTTCGATTTCTTTTAAATCTAACTTGCTTTCTTGAGAGTTTTCCATTGTGCTATTGTTGTAAATACGCTGTTAAATAACCAGTAAAGAACTAAACCAGAAGGAAAATTATAAAATATAAACCCAAACATAACAGGCATAATCCAAACCATCATCTTCTGCTGTTCTGCCATAGCCCCAGAAGATTTTTGTTGTGAAATTTTCTGTTGAAAAAACATACCTACAGCCATAATCAAAGGCAGTAAATTAACACTACCTCCACCCATTAATGACAATTTATCAGGCTCGCTTAAGTCTTTTATCCATAAAAAATTTGCTCCGTAAATCTCTACCGAACGCAATAAGGCTTGGTATAAAGCAAAAAATATGGGTATTTGTAAAATCATTGGCAAACATCCGCCTGCTGGATTAATTTTATATGTTTTGTAGATTCCCAGCATTTCTTTATTTAGTTTTTGAGGATTATCTTTATAGGCCTTTCTTATCTTTTCTATTTCCGGCTGTACCTCCTGCATTCTTTTTAAAGAATTCATCTGTTTTGCTGTTAAAGGATAAACCACAAAAAACAAAGCTGCGCTTAACAATATGATTGCTACTCCCCAATTTCTTGTAAAAGCATGAAATAATCTTAATACATAGAGAATTACTTTAGAAATAGGGTCAAAAAAACCAAAATTAACAATTTCTTTTATATTCTCACCCATAGCTGCTAAATTATCCGCTAATTGCGGACCTATGTATGAAGAAAACTCTATCTCCTTTACCTGCTTAGAGTTAATAACATTATTAAGGATTAAGTATAAAGATATGTTGTTTTTATCGTGCTTTTCTAAATGAAAGCTTATATTATCTTCCGATTTTGGCTTTATTACTGTACAGAAGTGCCTGTCTCTTAAGCCTATTGCTTTAACCGATCCATTTATTGCTGGAGTCTTGCCAAAAGGATTGAATCTAGTAATGCCGTCATTAGTAAAAATAAAGGCTTCTATAAATCTAGAGTGGATATCTCGTTTTTTTAAATTTATGCTTCCAGCATTAATCCATAGAGAATCATTCCATGTACTATCTGTCTTATTCTCAATCTTAACTAAATTATTGAAAATAAAAGAGTTATCACTATTAATCATACTATGAGTAATATTAACATCTTTTGATTTAAATAAAAGCGTTGTTTTTTGTTTGTTTTTTTCTAAGTATTTGTCAAATAATAAGTTCTGGCTATTCTTCATTGCTAAAATTTCATGGAATACAAGCTCTTGATCATAACCATGCAGGCTTGCTGTTAAAATAAAACCCTTGTCTTGATCGTCTGCCATAATTAAATCAATACCATTAAAGCTAACTAATGAGGTTTTTTCTGTTTCGGTGGGTGATTTTTCTACGGCTATGGGGCTTGGCTGTGTTGGTGTCTCAACCGACTCTTGCTGAAAAGACTGGGCAGATTCAATTTCCTGAGTATTGCCTGGCACATAGGGTTTAGCTGGAAAAAGCTTAGACCAAACCATTAAAACCAAAAAAGACAAAGCAAGCGCTATAATTGTTCTTTTACTCATTTAACTGGGTCCCATCCGGTTGTTTTGTTAAAAGGGTTGCAGCGTAATATTCTAAAGGCAGCCATAGAGCTTCCTTTAAAAACTCCGTATTTTGCGATTGCCTCTTTTGTGTAATTTGAGCAACTAGGTATAAATCTACACTTTGGCAAAAAAATATTTTTACAGCATTGCTGATATAACCCGATAAGGCAAATTATAAATCTTTTGAACATTAAACGGAAAGCTTTCTTCTGTTCTTCTTCCGACGACGCTTCAGAACTTTCATTCCTTTGGAGGTGCTCTTCCTTTTCAAAAAACCGTGTTTTCGTTTGCCTTTTATATTAGTCGGTGTTTTAAGATGTTTTTTCATAGGTATCAAATTATAACATAAAGTGATTCCTAGTCAACACAAAAAATTCAAACAGAAACAAAACTTATTGCAATAAAAAAAGTTGCGTTTCTAATTAACAAAAAAATAAACTTCTTGCCAAAAAAAACAGTTTTGGTATAATGACTCTGCTTCAAGGAGAAAAAATTCAATCACCTGTTAACAACTTGTTAATACTGTGGAAAACACGAATAAGGCCCCTGTTGAAAAACAGAATGCCTGGGAAAAAGCTAAAGAAAAAATTAGAACCTTAATCGGTGAATCCATGTTTAACGCCTGGTTTAGCCAAATGCGCCTTAAGGCGGACGAAAGCCCAGAGAGGGTGATAATTGAAGTACCAGACGCATTCTTTAAAGAATGGGTGGACGATCACTATAGGAAATTAATTGAAGAAACTATTTTAGAATTTTACCCATTGGCGCACACTGTTGAATTCTGCATCAATTCAAAACTCTTAGTAATGCCTGAGATTATTCATTTGGAAAAATACCAGGTGAAGCAACCAAAAGAAAACATAAAGCAAATAAAATTAAACGCCCGGTATAGATTTGAAAGTTTTGTCGTTGGGGGATCAAACCGTTTTGCCTTCGCCGCCAGCCAGGCCGTGGCTGAATCTCCAGCAAAAACATATAATCCTTTATTTATTTATGGCGGGGTGGGGCTAGGGAAAACTCATCTTTTACAAGCTATATGCCACTTTGCGATAAAAAAAAGTGAAAATAAGTGCAATATCTGTTATGTATCAAGTGAATCTTTTACAAACGATCTTATTGACGCCATTGTCAATAGATCTACGGCCAGCTTTAGACAAAAATATAGAAATTCGGATATCCTTTTAATAGACGACATCCAGTTTATCGCAGGTAAAGAATCCACCCAAGAAGAATTTTTTCACACTTTTAATACTCTATATGATAATCATAAACAAATCATCATAACGTCTGACCGCTCTCCAAAAGAAATATCCAATTTAGAAGAAAGACTGATTTCTCGCTTTGGGTGGGGTTTAATTACCGATATCCAACCACCAGATTTTGAGCTTAGGGTAGCAATTTTAAAGAAAAAATTAGAGCGGGAAACAACCAAGGTCCCTGATGATGTTTTGGAATTTATCGCTCAAACTATCACAAATAATGTTAGGGAGTTGGAAGGGGCGCTAATCCGAATTATAGCTTATTCTATGCTTGAAGAAAAAGAAATTTCATTAAGTTTAGCAAAAGAAGCTCTAAAAGATTTAATAAAAGAAGATAATAAACAGGTGGGGGTTCCCTTAATACAGGAAAAAGTGGCGCGTTATTTTAATATCCTTTTGTCAGACCTTAAAAAAAATAAGCGCCAGAAAACAATTGTCTTACCTAGACAGGTAGCAATGTTTTTGTCGCGCGAGTTAACTAGTTATTCTTTACCTGAAATAGGACAGCTCTTTGGAGGAAAAGATCACACAACGGTTTTATACGCTTATAAAAAAATCAAGGGGGAAATGGCAAAAAATAGTGTATTGAAAAAGCAAATTAACAGCATTGTGCAGGATATTAAAAACTAATCAACAGCTGTTTTGATGAATTTTAATATTGTTTTTGAAGATATCCACAAAAATTAACACAGACTACTAACTACTTCTAATTATTTAAGTTTTAATTATATTAGTATAGAGAGGTCCATAAAAAATGAAAATAAAAACAAATAAAAAAGAACTTCTTAATCAATTACAGGTTGTCCAAAATATTATTTCTCCAAAAGCAACACTACCAATACTTTCTAACATATTAATTGAAACAAAAAATAACGATTTAAGATTTACAAGTACAGACTTAGATATAGGGATTACCTGTTTATTACCTGTGGATATAAACGAGCAGGGGGCAATTACTTTACCAGCGAGAAGGTTTATTGAGATAATTAGAGAACTTCCAGATAATGAAATAAGAATAACCACCAGAAAAAACAACACAACGCTTATAGAAACAGACAATTGCCAATTTAAACTTTCAGGACTCCCAAAAGAGGAATTTCCTAAATTACCAGAATTAAAAGATAAACAAGTTTTCAAAATTGAACAAGCAGAATTAAAACAAATGATAAACCTAACAAGTTTTGCTGTGTCACACGATGAATCTAGGTTTGTTTTAAGTGGAATTTTATTCAACATAAAAAATAATAAAATCACGACCGTAGCCACCGACGGAAGAAGGTTAGCGGTTTATACTAAATCTACAGAAACAAACATAGCTAAAGAAATCAACAGTGTTGTCCCCCTAAAAGCAATTATGGAAATTAACAAAAATCTTACAGATGAAGGAGATGTGTCTATTGTTTTTGGTAGCAACCAGGCCCTATTTGAATTTAAAAATAAAACCATCGTGACAAGATTAATCGAGGGAGAATTTCCCGACTATAATCAAGTTATTCCCAGGGAGAACGATGGGAAAATAAAAATAGACCGAGAAGAATTTTTATCAGCCTTAAAAAGAGCAGCGCTTTTAAACACCCCAGATTTTCAAGCGGTAAAATTAACTTTATCAAAAAACAAATTAGTTGTTTCTAAAACCACACCAGACGTAGGAGAATCTTGGGAAGAACTTAAAACCATAACCGCAAGCAAAGATTTAATTATCGGGTTTAATCCGGTTTACCTAGTGGATGTTTTGAAAAATCTTACCGACGTTGAAGTTGAAATTGAACTTACAGAACCGGAAAAACCAGCTGTGATAAGAAGTAACGGTTATGTTTATGTGGTTTTACCCATGAGACTTACCTAAATGGAAGACATAAAACAAACCCTTAAAAAAGTTTTTGAAAAAATAGAGGAGAACCAAGGTGGTAATAAAGAAGCAAGATTAAAAGAATTGTTAAATAAGGTCTTGGCCGAAGAAGAAGCAAGACAGGTAAAAATAAAAGGGGTTTCAAAAGGGAAACTATATTTAGGGTGCGGTTCGTCTGTTTTATTGTACCAAGTCAGTTTGAAAAAAAAAGAGTTAGAAAAAGTCATTTTAGACGAAAAAGAAAGTTTGAAAATAAAGGAAATTAAAATTACAATCTAATTATGAAAAATAAATCTGAGGAAAAGATAAAAATTAAACCAAACAGAAAAGACGACACTGTTGAACAAAGCAAAAAATACGATGCTAGGACAATTCAGGTTTTAGAAGGCGTTGAAGCCGTAAGAAAACGTCCGGCAATGTATATAGGCGACACATCCTTAAGAGGGTTACACCATTTAGTGTTCGAGGTTGTAGATAATTCCGTTGACGAAGCGTTAGCCGGGCACGCTAACCATATTGATGTTGTTGTGCACGCCAACAATACCGTTACGGTCATAGATAATGGTAGGGGCATCCCGGTAGATATTCACAAAACTCAAAAAAAACCTGCCGTGGAAGTTGTTATGACCACTCTGCACGCCGGTGGTAAGTTTGATCACAGGGTTTATAAGGTGTCAGGGGGGTTGCATGGCGTGGGTGTAAGTGTAGTAAATGCCCTTTCTGAATGGCTGGAGGTAGAGGTAAAAAGAGAGGGGAAGATTTATCATCAAAAATACGAAAAAGGGAGAACAGCAACCAAGCTTAATAAAATTGGTTCTGCTAAAACCACCGGGACAAAGGTAACTTTTAAGCCCGACAAAGGAATTTTCGAAGACCTCAATTTTTCTTATGATGTCTTAGCTCAACGGTTAAGAGAATTGGCATTTTTGAATAAAGGCTTGAGTATTAAATTAATGGATGAGAGGAATGACAAAGAAAACCTGTTTAAATTTGATGGCGGGATACTTTCTTTTGTGGAATTTTTGAACAAAAACAAAAACCCAATACATAAAAAACCAATATATTTTTGTAAAGAAAAAGAGCATGTTGTTTTTGAAGCGGCAATGCAGTATAACGAGGGCTACGCGGAAAACATTTTTTCCTTTGCCAACAACATTAATACAATTGAAGGGGGCACGCATCTTTCCGGATTTAAAGCTGCTTTGACCAGAGCAATAAACCAGCATGCAAAAAATAAAAACTTAGTTAAACAACAGGATAAATTTTCTATTTCTGGTGATGATGTGAGGGAAGGTCTTACGGCGGTGATCAGTATTAAGATTCCAAACCCGCAATTCGAAGGGCAAACAAAAACCAAACTTGGTAATTCTGAAGCAGAAGGTTTAAGCGCATCTCTTGTTTTTGATTCATTATCTAGTTATTTCGAAGAAAATCCTAGTATAGCCAAAAAGGTTGTTGAGAAGGCGGTTCTTTCTGCAAGGGCAAGAGAAGCTGCGCGTAAAGCAAGAGAGTTGACACGGAGAAAGGGTGCTTTAGATAGCGGATCATTACCGGGGAAACTTGCTGATTGTTCTGAGCGGTCTCCAGAGCTATGCGAGCTGTATATTGTAGAAGGAGACAGCGCAGGCGGAAGTGCGAAAATGGGGAGAGATAGGAAGTTCCAGGCCATACTGCCAATTAAAGGAAAAATTTTAAATGTAGAAAAAGCAAGGTTAGATAAAATTCTAAACAATGACGAAATTAGAACCATAATAACTGCTTTAGGGGCAGGTATTGGGAAAGAGTTCGATATTAGTAAGTTGCGGTATCACAAGATAGTGCTTATGGCTGACGCCGATGTTGATGGCTCGCACATAAGAACGCTTTTACTAACACTTTTTTATAGACACTTTTTAAAATTAATTGAAGAAGGCTATATCTATATAGCTCAACCACCGCTTTATAAGATAAAAAGAGGCTCAAGAGAAGAGTATGTTGAGACAGAAGAGCGCATGGATAGTATGATGCTGGACTTGGGTCGAGAAGACACAAAGCTGGTTAGGCTTAAGGATAAATATCAATATAAAGATAATCAGTTTAAGGATATTCTTATAGCCATTTTAGATTTAGAAAAAACCGGAAGGATTTTAGAGAAAAGGGGTATTAAATTTAAGGAATTCCTTGAATTAAAGCACCAAAAGACCAAAAATTACCCTATTTATTGGGTAAAAGTGGATGGTAAAGACCATTTTTTATATTCTGATGATGAGTTAGCCAAGATAAAGAAAAAAGAAGAGTTAGCCGATAAGGCATTTATAGAGTTATATGAAGCTGGAGATTTAAAAGAGATTAGTCAACAACTTTCTAAGTTTGGTCTTGATCTGATGTCATTTTTTGGCGAAAAGCCTTTATTGGCTGCGGCTAAAAAACAAAAAAGCAAACCCATACTGCAGCTTACAGGCCAAGGCGTTAATATGAAGATGAGCTGTCTTAAGGATTTGATTAATTTTGTTAGGCAAGAAGCCAAAAGGGGAGCGAGTATAACTCGTTATAAAGGTTTGGGTGAAATGAACCCAGGGCAGTTGTGGGAGACAACCATGGACCCGGCAAGAAGAACTATGCTTAAGGTAATGTTAGAAGATGCAGTTGAAGCAGATAGGATTTTTACTGATTTAATGGGTGATATGGTTGAGCCTAGGCGGGAATTTATTGAAACCAATGCGCACCGAGTAAAGAATTTAGATATCTAATAATTTAACAAAAACGGAAGAAAATGTATACAGAAAACGAAAAAATTATACCAATATATATTGAAGACGAAGTAAAAACTTCATATTTGAATTACTCAATGAGTGTTATTGTAGGCCGTGCCCTGCCAGATGCAAAAGATGGCCTTAAACCCGTGCACAGAAGAATTCTTTATTCTATGCACGATCTTAATCTTGAACACAACAAGCCTTTTAAAAAGTGTGCCCGTATTGTTGGGGAGTGTTTGGGTAAATACCATCCTCACGGGGATATGGCGGTTTACGATAGCTTGGTAAGAATGGTGCAAGATTTTAGCTTGCGCTATACTTTAGTCGACGGCCAAGGCAATTTTGGTTCGATTGACGGTGACCCACCAGCAGCGATGCGTTATACAGAAGCTCGGCTGGAGGCAATTTCATCGCAGATGCTTTTAGATATAGAAAAAGATACAGTTAATTTTATGCCCAATTTTGACGACTCTTTAAAGGAGCCGGTTGTTTTACCTGCTAAGCTGCCGAATCTTTTGGTGAACGGTTCTTCTGGTATTGCCGTTGGTATGGCTACGAATATGCCTTCACACAATCTTGCCGAAGTAGTGGACGGGATAAAATATTTTATAGATAATCCGCAATGCGAAATAAAAGAGTTGATGAAGTTTATTAAGGGTCCGGATTTCCCTACGGGCGGGCTTATCTGCGGCAGGGACGGGATAAAACAGGCTTATAATACCGGCAGAGGCAAGCTGACTATTAGAGCCAAGGTTAGCGTTGAACAGCAAAAGCAAGGTAAAGAGTCAATCATTATTACCGAGATTCCTTATCAGGTCAACAAAACTAATATCGTTGAGAACATCGCTCGTTTAATTACAAGTAAAAAGATTGACGGGATAAGCGATTTAAGAGACGAATCTGATAAAGACGGTATCAGGGTAGTAATCGAGCTAAAAAGAGATGCTGAGTCGCAGATTGTGCTTAATAGGTTGTTTAAAAATACCCAGCTGGAGGTTACTTACGGCATTATTAACTTGGCTCTGGTCGGGGGTAGACCAAAAATACTTAGTCTGAAAGATTTAATCGAGCAGTATGTTTTGCATAGAAAAATAGTTACAAGAAGAAAGACTAAGTTTGAACTAGACAAGGCTGAACGCAGGGCCCATATTTTAGAAGGATTAAAAATCGCTTTAAAAAATATTGACGCAATAATAAAAACTATAAAAACAAGCAAAAGTACTTCCGATGCAAAAAATAATCTTGTTAAAAAGTTTGAGTTAAGCGAAATTCAGGCACAGGCAATTCTAGAAATGCAATTACAGCGTTTGACCGCTCTTGAACGTAGTAAGATTGACGCCGAGTACGCAGAGTTATTGAAAAAGATCGAGATACTGAAATCTATCCTGGCATCAGAGAAAAAAATAGAGCAGATTATTAAAGACGAGCTTGACGAAATAAAGAAAAAGTTTGCTGACGAGCGTAGAACTGAGATTGTAGCCGCGGTGCAGGATATTGATATAGAAGATTTAATTGCCGAAGAGGATATGGTTATTACCATAACGCACACGGGCTATATAAAAAGACTTACGATAAGCTCTTATAGAAAACAAAGACGGGGTGGTCGCGGGGTAACGGCAATGGGTACAAAAGAAGATGATTTTGTTGAGAGACTTTTTGTTGCCTCTACCAAAGACTACCTGCTTGTTTTTACAACTACGGGCAAGATTTTTTGGTTAAAAGTGTATGAAATCCCCGAAGCGTCGCGCGCAGCAAAAGGTAAGGCTATAGTTAATTTGTTGCAGCTTGCCTCAGGAGAGGGCATTAGCTCTGTTGTGCCTGTAAAAGAATTTAGTGACGATAAGTTTTTGGTTATGTGTACCAAAAACGGTCTTATTAAAAAAACAATACTCTCTAGTTTTAGTAATCCAAGAAAGGCCGGAATAACCGCAATTGGGTTAGAAAAGGACGATTATTTAGTCGCTGCGGATTTAACCGATGGTAAAAACGAGATTTTGGTAGCCACCAACAATGGTAAGTCCTTGCGCTTTCCAGAAAAACTGGTGCGCGATATGGGTCGTCAGGCAAAAGGCGTGAAGGCGATTAACCTGGCAATCAAAGATTATGTTGTGGGCATGGAAAAGGTTTGGCCGGGGATGGAGAAAACAGACCTTTCACTTTTGACCGTAACTGCATTAGGATTTGCCAAGAGAACAAATTTTACAGAATATAGAAGCCAGTCTCGGAGTGGCAAGGGAATAATAAATATAAAAGTGACTGCCAAAAATGGCGAAGTCGTTAGTATAAAATCTGTGTCAGAAGAAGATGAGATTATGGCCGTTACCCATAATGGCATGACTGTAAGATGCCCTGTAAAGGATATTCGTAAAACAGGTCGTTCTACCCAAGGAGTAAAGTTGATAAATTTGGAAAAGGGCGATAAGGTTACAGGGATAGCTAAGATAGCAGCAAAAGATGAGTAAAAAAAATTGATATTTTTTTATTTTATGTTATATTTACAAAACTAAAACATTTTAAACTTTCGACCCCATCGTCTAGCCTGGTCAGGACAAGAGCTTTTCAAGCTCTCGGCGCGGGTTCAAATCCCGCTGGGGTCATTTTTTATATCTTGTTTTTGATGTCACCTACCGCCAGGCTTTATTTATTGATTTCATACGATAAATATGATAATTTACTAAATAAGAAAGCTTATTCTCAATGCCTCTAATAACCCCAGAATTAAAAATTCTTTTTTTAGAAACTACCTTGGCTTGCAACCTTCACTGTAAGCACTGCAGACAAAATAAATCTTCTATTGGTAAAGATCATAAAGATCTATCTTTTGCGCAGATTAAAATTTTAATAGATCAGGTCCTTTCATTTGCCAGACCTTTTATTGTTTTAAGTGGCGGAGAGCCTCTTTTAAGAGAAGATATTTTTCAGATAGCAGAATATATAAAGGATAGAAAGTTAAAAGTAGGGCTTGCTACTAATGCTGTTTTGATAAATGAGTTTAAATCAAGTCAAATCAAGAAAAGTGGGATTGATATTGTAAGCGTAAGCATTGACAGTATAGATGAAAATACTCACGATAGCTTTCGGGGCAGCAAAGGTGCTTTTCAGGCAGCTCTAAAAGGAATAAATTTTTTAAAAAAATTGAATATACCTTTTCAGATTAATACTGCAGCAACAAAACAAAATGCCGGCAAGCTGGATGAAATTGTGGAGTTTAGTAAAAAGCTAGGCGCCAGAGCGCTACATGTTTTTGTTTTGGTTCCTGTCGGTTGTGCAAAAGAAATTTCGCCAGACCAGATACTTGGTCCGGAGGAGTGCGAAGAGCTATTGTTACAGATTGCCCATTTGCAGAATAAAAATGTTTTTGATATCCGACCAACATGCGCCCCGTTTTTTACAAGAATCAAAGATTTTAATGGACAGCATTTAGACAAAGCGAGCGGATGTCTTGCTGGTAAAAGCATAATTTTTGTTTCTGCAAAAGGAGAAGTTTATCCCTGCGGGTATTTTGATTATTCTTTGGCAAATATTGAAGATCAGGATTTAAAAAGTATTTGGCAGGAGAATAAGGATTTAAAGCTACTAAGAGATCCTTCAAAATTAAAAGGAAAATGTGGTGTTTGCGAGTATAAGGTTTGTTGCGGAGGGTGCAGGGCAAAGGCCTTTGCTAAATATGGAGATTTTCTTGCGCAGGATCCGGTTTGCAGTTATCTGCCAGCTGTTTATACTACGAGGGCAAAATGAGAGAATTAGCGATTTATGGGAAGGGCGGGATTGGCAAAAGTTTTATCGCCAGCCATATTTCTTACTGTCTTGCTGAAAGAGGTTTTAATGTTTTGCAGGTTGGTTGTGACCCGAAACAAGATAGCTGCGCTTTGCTTTTGAAGCGCAAGAGAATTCTCTCGGTATTGGATTGGTTAAAACAGCGCAATTTTAATAAAGAGGATGTAGATATAGAGGAGTTTGTTTTTACGGTGGATAAAAAAACAAGTATTAAGGGGAGTATTTATTGTATAGAGTCCGGTGGTCCAGAGCCAGGGGTTGGTTGTGCAGGTAAAGGTGTAGCAGAGGCAATAGAGTTTATAAAGCAGGTTAAAATCCAGCAGAAGAAAAAAATAGATTTTACTATTTATGATGTTTTAGGCGATGTTGTATGTGGAGGTTTTTCTTTGCCGATTAGGGAGGGTTTTGCCCAAGAGATATATATTGTTACAAGTTCTGAGGCAGCGTCTCTTTATGCCGCAGCTAATATTTCTAGGGCAATAATTAAATTTTCTCAAAGATCTGGAGCTAAGCTTGCAGGGATAATTGGTAATTCCCGTAGCGGTAAGATAAAAACAGAAAAAGTTGAAGGGTTTGTTAAAGCCTTAGGGTCACAGCTTTTGGGAATTGTTCCTTTTAGCGAGCTTAATGAAGACATTGCGATTGACACCGCATGCGATACATACAATAGTATTAAAGAAATAACAGAAAAACTTCTCGATAGTCCAGAAATGGTGATTCCTCAAGAGATAAACTGGGAACAATTTTAGCAGACATTGAAAAAAAGACCGATAATCAATTTAGAACACACCTGTTCAACGTTACAGGCTTTAGCCACCTTAAATCGCATTGAGGATGTTGTGGTGGTATTGCATTCAACAAAAAGCTGCTCTTATTGTATGCAGATTGGTTCATTTTCATGTAACAGTAAAGGTTTTCCTATGGTGATTTCGACACAGCTTGAATCAAAGGATTTTATTTTTGGTTCTGCAAGCAAACTGGAAAGAACAATTATACAAAGTTTCCAAAAGTTTCAGCCTAAGGCAATAGTTGTTCTCAATACTTGTTCTACACAGTTAAATAATGACGATGTTAAAGGTGCTTTAAAAAGAGCAGAAGTTAAGATTTCCTGTGGGTTGTCTTATTGTGATACTGGGTGTAATATTGCTTTTGGCATGAGTAAAGGTAATGATTTAGCATGGCAAGCTCTGGTAAAGCAATTTAAGACTGGAAAGGAAAAAAGTAAAGCAGTGGGTATAATCGGGAGGTCCGGAATGGATACGGATTCGCTGGCTGCCATAGAGATGGTTTTTGATAAGGCCGGGGTTGATTTTATTAGTTTTCCTGCAAAAACATTTCAGCAGATGGAAAATATCTCTTCGCTTGAAAATGCATTTATTTTAAGCCCTGTTGCTTTTTCTACCGCGAGAACATTTCAGGATCAACTAGATATAAAGTGTCATTATAGCGAAATACCTGCGGGGATAGGAGCAACTAGCAGGTTTTTTTTACGCGCAGCAGACGTTATTCGTTGCCCGGAGCTTATTAATATAGCTAGACAGGAAGAAAAAAGAGTTTTAGCAAAAGTAAAATTGTTGAAAATAAAAATGCATAAGAGGAAACCAAACGTTTTATGTTTGTACGGTCCAGGTAATGAGTTTTCCATTGCAAAGATTTTGTCAGAGTTTGGCGCAAATGTTTTTTTTATATCAAATTTAAAAAACGAATACGCAGAAAAAGAAATGTTTAATTTGACACAGAATTATAAGGTTAATGTTTTGGATGAGCAACCCGAGGAGATTGAACAAGTCATAAAGGAAAATAAAATAAATGCGGTTTTTACGGAAATACAATTTAACAGGAAGGGCTATTTGGGTGTGCCGATTTTTTACAGTATGTTTTATTCAGGGGAATACGGCTATGATTACGCAGTGGATTTTGTGGAAAACTTTTTAAGCGTTTTAGAGAATAAGACCTATAGTTATTGGCAAAAACTACAGCTGAGATATGTTAAAGCTTGACGAGCTTCAATTGAATAAAATACATAGACCAACTTTTTTAGAGGGCATCCTGTGGGCTCTTGCTGGGATAAAAGATGCTGCTGTTGTTTTTCATTCTCCAGGAGGTTGTTATATTTCTCAAATGCAAACAATGTTGAGTTTTGATGAGATAGAGGCAGCGTTTTATACCAGTAATCTTTCTTTAGGAGACTTAATCTACTCCGGAGAAGAGCAGCTTAAGGCCGCGTTAACGTCTTTAAAGAACAGGTCTTACCGGTTTTTATTTGTTGTGGACTCGCTGCCTAGCAATATGACCAAAGAAGACATAAAGGGAATTATCAAAGAATCCGGTTTTAAAAATATAAAAAGTCTCAATGCTGATATGGACAAGAACTTAAATGCTGGCAGAGACTATGTTTTTTCTAGTTTGATTGATTTGATGAAACCAGCTGCTTTGAAAAAAAAGCATTCAGTAAATATTATCGGTCCCACCCGCTGTATGTTTAATTGGCGTAGCGACATAGAGGAGCTTAGGCGTATTCTTTTGCAGATAGGCGTTGAAATCAATACAGTTTTAAGTGCGGATTGTACTATTGATCAGATAGCAAATGCAACAGGGGCTTGTTTGAATTTGTGCGTTTATCCTTTTGATTGCGGCGTAGAACTTGCCAAAGGGATGAAAAAATTGTTTAAAATTCCTTATATCGATAACCCTGTGCCAATCGGTTTCAGCAACACAGCTTTATGGCTTGAAAAAATA
The DNA here is from genome assembly GCA_030765485.1 of Candidatus Gygaella obscura. GTDB lineage: Bacteria > Omnitrophota > Gorgyraeia > Gygaellales > Gygaellaceae > Gygaella > Gygaella obscura. The sequence continues at coordinate 50,905 of JAVCCR010000012.1, read as the reverse complement.
GCGGAATATTTTTCCTTAGAGATAAAACAATACCTACAAGAAGAATTAGAAAAAGGTATAAGGCTTGTCAATTCCAATTTTGTATTTTCTATCGCTTTTGATTCAAAAATAGCAATTAGCGCACAGAATCATAGTACTTATGCTGTGGGGATCAGCAGGTTTCTTAAAAACGAGCTGGGGATTGAGACGAGTGTTTTATTAACCGCAGATAAAGATGTGCACCGGCTACTAAAAAAAGAGATTGGTTGTGTTTTGTTTTCTCCCAGTCCGGAAGAAATCAAAAAAACTTTTTTGGAGAAATCTCCTATAGCTATTTTAGGCAGTTTTTATGATTTTGCTATTGCAAAAGAGCTCGGAATTGTAAATTTTGTTTATTTGGATATTCCCATGCCGAAGTATATTTCTACCCAGAGCTCGCCTTATATGGGTTTTCGGGGCTCAGCCAATCTGGTTCAACAGATAGAAAATCAAATAATTTCCAATCTGTTTATTGACGCTAAAGATGCCTCTGTTGAGGAACTAAATGTTTTTACTATTCACTGGGACAGTCTGGCACAGGAGGCGCTTGGTAAGATTGCAGCAACGATCCCTTATTTTGTAAGGACCGTTGCAATAAAAAAAATTAAGTTTAAATGCGAAGAGCTGGCTAAGAAAAATAGTACCCAGGTAGACATTAATATTATCAAACAGGTTGTAGAAAAAGATGCTCATTCCAAAAATAATCAGCACATCAAAAAAATATTTATTGAGTTGGCAAAATAAACCTATGTCCGAAGTAAGTATTAATAAAATACATTTTAAGATCGGTATTTTTATGCTTAAGAAGGTCTTTGGTTTTAAAAAAGGCCCTGTTAAAGTTGGTTTGCAACTTACGAAAAAGTGCAATTTGGATTGTATTCAATGCTTTGCGAAAAACAGTTCTAATTCTTTTTTAGAACTAAATAGACAAGAGATTGTAAAGACGCTGAAGGGTTTAAGGAGCATTGGTAGCATCTTTTTGGTTTTAACTGGCGGCGAACCACTTTTAAGAAACGATATATATAATGTAGTAAAAGACGCTGTCGGTTTAGGTTTTATTACTGCCTTAGCGACAAACGCTACGCTTTTGACAAAAGACAAAGCCTATAGATTAAAAAATTGTGGCTTGGATTATATTCATATTTCTTTAGATGGTGCTACGGCCAAGCAACATGATTATTTCCGGGGGGAAGGTGCTTTTGAGAAAACTATACAGGGTCTAAGAGCTGCTGTAAGTGCTAAGGTTTCTGTCTGCGTTACAACAACCGTTACAAGGCAGAACAAGGACAATCTCGAGGAAATAATTGAATTGTTAATAAGAGAAAATATAAAGCAGTGGTCCCCGATTTTTTTAGTGCCCTGTGGGCAGGCAAAAGTTATTTATCCATCTCATGCAATAAAAGAAAAAAATGAAATTCTGGCATTAATGGAAAAAATCTATATAATAGAAAATAAGTTTAAACGTAGGATAAAAATATATATCCATGATCCCCAGCTTTATTTTGCTTATCTGTTATGGAGCAAGAAGGCTGGGATTTTTAGAAAAATATTTATTTGGATAAGAAAAGGCTGTGGCATCCTTAACGCGCTCACGCTTTATATTAATAGTGACGGTACAATTAAGCCTTGCGCATATTTTCCCGATAGCTTAAGAGGTGTTAATGTTAAAACACATAATATAGGGGAAGTTTTTTGTAATAACGAGCAGCTTCTCAGTTTGCGCAATAAGCATGCCTTAAAAGGTGAGTGTAGAGATTGTAAGTTTCTTTTTTGCTGCGGTGGTTGCCGCGCCAGGATTTTTATTAATACAGGAGATTTCTTTGCACAAGAACAAAATTGCCCATTTTTTAAAAAACGATGAAAGAAAAAAGTAAGTTACTATTAAAAAAGACTATTATTTTAGTTTCGATATTAATTTTTTATGTTTTTAGTTATTATTGGATTTTAAATAATTTGCACTGGGTAGCAATAGCGCATATTCTATTATTGGTGTTTTTTTTCTACAAGTTATTCTTAGCAAAAAAGTTTTTTGAAATTACCTTTTGGGCATTTTGTTCTGCAACGGCGACTATTTTACTTTTTAAAACCGCACACTTCTGGTTTGGTATGCAGATAAAATTATGTTAGCAAGAGTGAAAATATGGTTATTAAAGATTGTGCTTTTTATGGCTGTTTTATTATGGCATGATTTCTGCCATCTATGGACTAGCAGGAAGTTTTATTTTATGGTGCCGATTGTTATTTTAATCGCAGTATTTGCTTTTATTAAAGCTTTATATGCGAAAGAAATTTATAAAGCCGGTGTTTGGTTTTGGGTATTTTTTTATACTGCTGTCAATCTTATTTACGTATATCTTTTTTAACATATGGAAAGAAATAAAGCGGTCAATACATACTTTGACTATTTTCAATGTCACAAGTGGTTCTATGTCTTAAGACAGAAAAAGCAGTTGTCTTTCTACATGTCTTATTGGGATAAGATGGCTGTCAAGATGAAAATCGCCCAAGATTTATTTTTAGAGAGATTTAAGACTTTAGAAAGAGAGCTTGCAGTTGATGAAAAAGAGCTTGATAGATTGAGTGATATTTTTAAAAAGGACGCAGATGATATTTTAACTGGTATTGATCTAGACGAAGAAGCAAAACAGTGTCTTTGTTGCAGGTTGTCTGAACATAGGGAAACAGTTAGGACCGCACTTTTATTTAGGGCAATTTCCGGATGTTTAGGAGTTAAGGCTTTAAAGCAGGCAGCTGAGGAGATAAAAGAAGATTTTGCTCAACGTCTGAAAGAGGTTACAGAGTCGAGCCTGGGCAAGGGAACAAAAAGCAAAGTCAGTATTCGTTATATGCTTGGTGACCACTTCATAAAGTTAAACAAAAAAGGTGCAGAGATCAGGCTTATATTTTTAAATTGTCCTGTTTACGGGGTTTTTAGTAATTTAGGTTATAAAAGTGAAGGCGAAGCGTTTTGTAGGTTATGCGAAGCACACGGCAAAATTATGCTTAAAACCAAAGTTCCCTTTAGACACAAATTCTTTTTGTACAATAATCTTTGTAATGGTTCTGGGAGTTGTGAATTTTGTATGAGCGCCAGTGCCCCTTTCTATAAATATTTATTACGCCTCCTGCCGGTAAGAGTTTTAAAAACTATTCTTGATATAAATGAGCCAAAGCAGAAAGAAAATACAGCTTAAAATACCGTTCTTGATAGTAAGACACAAGCTTAAATTTAAGAAAGCTCCCATGGTTGCATTCTTAGAAGCTACGCAAAAGTGCAATATGGATTGTGTATATTGTTCAAGCGATGCGGGTGTTTCTTTAGAAAATGAATTAAGTATGGAGCAGATAAAAGTTCTGATTAAGGACTTTAAGAAATTAGGGGTTACGATATTTAATATTATTGGCGGAGAGCCATTGTTGCGTAAAGAGATAAGGGAAGTCGTTAAGTTTGGTGCAGAAAACGGTATGATGACCAATATTTTAACCAATGCAACCTTACTTGATAGTAATATGGCCGGGGAGCTTAAAGATAATGGTTTGAGTTTGTTTTCTATTTCTTTAGATGGATCAAATGAGGCAATAAATTCTTTCACTAGAGGAAATGGTAGTTTTGAGAAAATCTTAAAAGGGATAGATTGTGCAGTAGCAACAGGGTTACCAGTTTTGGTCAAGATCACGCTTCATAAAAACAATACACAGGATATAGAAAATACCTTAAGGCTACTGATTGAGAAGAAGGTGAGTTTTTGGACTGCGGATTTTGCTATTCCCTGCGGGAGGGAAAGGAAAATGAATTCTGCTCAATCATTTTCTCCACAAGAAAAACTAAAGATTATTGAAAATATCTATGATCTGGCCCATATTTATAGAGATAGGATTAAATTCTTTACAATAGATAAAATTTATTATAATGTTTATTCTTTTAAGAAGGAAAAACCAGGGTTATTGAAAAGATTAATTTCTTATACTAAAGGCGGCTGCGGCGTCTTGGATGGTAATAGCGTTTATGTAAATTCTGACGGATCCGTTAGGCCTTGCCCTTTTTTCCCTTTTGTTTTGCCCGATTTGAATATTAAAAAAGATAGTATAGTCGATATCTATAAAAATAATAAGCATCTTAAGGCGTTGCGTAACAGGAATAACCTTAAGGGCAAATGTTTAAATTGTAAGTTTAGCCGTATTTGCGGGGGGTGCCGAGCTAAGATTTATGCTCAAACAGGAGATTTTTTTGCCGAAGATGCTGCTTGCATTTTGTTTGAGAGCGTTTAACCGGGCTTCTTGACATTAGTTTGTTTGTATGCAAAAATATTAATAACTATGTGTGGAATAATAGGATATATAGGGAAAAGACAGGCTTCAGAGGTAGTGCTCAATGGTTTGAAGCTTTTAGAATACAGAGGCTATGATTCTTGTGGTATGGCCTCTATTGTTCCTGTAAAAAAAGCGCTTTCTATAAGAAAACTTCCTTTAAAGGTAGCGGAACTGGAAAAGCTTTTGAAGAAAAAACCTTTGTTGGGCCAGGTGGCTATTGGTCATGTTAGATGGGCTACCCATGGAGCACCCAATCAGATTAATGCTCATCCGCACTGCGATGCTAAGTCTGAGATAGCTGTTGTGCATAACGGCATAATTGAAAATTATCAGGAGTTAAAAAAAGAGCTTATAAAACAAGGGCACCATTTTAAAAGTAGCACAGATACGGAGATTATTCCTTATTTGATTGCCAGGAATTATAAAGATAAAGATCTTTTGGAAGCAGTTATAAAAACAGTTAATATTTTAGAGGGTTCGTTTGCTATTTGCGTTATGTCTTCAAGGGAGCCGGGTAAGATAATCGGAGCCAGGAAAAACTCTCCTTTAGTTGTAGGTATTGGTAGGGAAGAGAATTTTCTTGCTTCAGATATACCCGCATTCTTGAAGTACACAAAAGACGTTATGTATTTAAACGAAGAGGAAATAGCTGTTTTAACCAAAGATGAAGTTTTGTTGTATGATTTTTCCGGGAAAAAAATAGAAAGAAAATCGACTTTGGTAAAATGGGATTTTGAACAGGCACAGAAAAAAGGCTTTAGCCATTTTATGCTGAAAGAAATAAACGAACAGCCGGAAATTCTTCAGAATATGTTTCATCAGCGTTTAAAAAACAACCAGGTATTTTTCGAGGAAATGGTTCTTAAGGAAGATTTTTTGCGTGAAATTGAAAATATTACCATTGTCGCCTGCGGCACTGCTTTTCATGCCGGGCTGGTAGGTAAGTATATGATAGAATCATCATGCGGCATCAATGTAAATGTAGCCTACTCAAGTGAATTAAGATATTCGCGTTTTATTCCTAAAAAAAATGCAATTCTTGTAGCCATTAGTCAATCAGGGGAAACTGCCGATACCCTGGCTGCTGTAAAAAGAATAAAGCAAGAAGGGGTGAAGGTGTTATCGATCTGTAATGTTTTAGGCAGCTCCCTAGCCAGAGAGTCAGACGCAGTTATATATACCCATGCCGGACCAGAGATAAGCGTAGCTTCTACTAAGGCCTACACAGCTCAAATCGCAACACTTGCTTTGTTTATGCTTTATTTGGCACAGATTAAAAATATTACCTTAAAGCCCTCTAGAGACATCCTGTTGAAAAAACTATTGGTTATTCCCCAGTTGCTGAGCGAGATTCTTAAAAACCAAAACAGCATACTCAGGCTGGCAAAAAGGCATTCACACTTCGGTTCATTTTTATATTTAGGTCGTAACATAAATTATCCTTCGGCTTTGGAAGGGGCTTTGAAGTTGAAAGAAATTTCCTATATTCCTGCAGAAGGTTATGCTGCAGGAGAAATGAAACACGGACCGATTGCTTTAATTGATGAATACAGAGCAGTTGTTTGTGTGGCTACAAAATCTTTTGTATATGAAAAGATGATTTCCAATATTCAGGAAATCAATGCCAGAAAAGCAAAAATTATTATTATCTCCAATGAAATCAACGAAGTGTTAAAATCTTTTACTAAGGAGATAATTTCTATTCCACAGACAGAAGAAATCTTTTCTCCTCTTCTTGTTGCGCTGCCTTTGCAAATCTTAGCTTATGGTATCGCTGTTAAACGCGGGTGTGATGTTGATCAGCCAAGAAACCTTGCCAAATCCGTTACGGTAGAGTAATGCTTTATATAATAGCAACCCCCATAGGAAATCTTAAAGACTTTACTTTTAGGGCCGTGGAGTGTCTTAAAAATTGTGATTTGATTGCCTGTGAAGATACGCGAAAGTCTAGGATTCTGCTCGATGCTTATGGAATTGATAAACCCACAACAAGCTATTTTCAGCACAATCGTTTAAAGAAAGAAGCGGTTTTAATTAAGGCACTAAAAGAAAATAAAGACATAGCGCTTCTTAGCGAAGCAGGGACTCCTGGAATAAGCGATCCTGGAATTCATTTGGTTAGTCTTGCAGTTAAAGAAGGAATTGAGGTTACTGTTTTACCAGGCGCCTGCGCCTTTGTAACGGCTGCGGTTTTATCGGGTCTGCCGACAGATAAGATTCTTTTTGCGGGGTTCCTGCCTAAAAAAGAAGGGCCGCAGAAAAAGAAATTAATCCAGTTTTATCAAACCGGTCATACAGTAGTGGTATATGAATCCTGTCATCGTATCTTAAGGATTCTGAAAAATATAAAAGAGTCTCTCGGGGATATTCATCTCGTATGTTGCAGAGAAATGACCAAAAAGTTCGAAGAGGTTTTAAGAAAGGACGCTTCTTCTCTAATCGAACACTTCCAAAACACTAAACCCAGGGGAGAGTTTACCCTTGTGTTTAGATCCACTCATAAGTAAGCATTTTTAAAAGAAAACGGTTTCTTAAAACGCCCTTTTTATATTGTATATACTATACCTATATACGATACTTTCCTTAGAGGGCTGATAAACTTTATTAAGTAAAAACCAGGTTAAAGATGATTAAATTTATCAAAAAGGCACTTGCTGTTTTTGTGTGTATCTTGTTTGTTTTTGAGCAAGTCGGTTTTGCTCAAAATTTAAGGCAGCTTAATTTAAGCGGCTACACAGAAAGTTTAAATAGTCAGTATGATTATGAAAAGTTTCACCCGCTTCATTTGAGAATGCTTTCTTATGATAACGCCCTGCAGCGGTTTAGCTTTTTAGTAGATAGAGGCGACCATAATAATTTAGTAAATGAATTTTTCAATCGGGCAACAGAAAGGCTTTTTAAATTCTTTCTCATTGGGCTTACCCTTCCTGACGAATCATTTTGGGTTAATCTGCGTCCTGATTCTGCAGATGAGATAATCGATAAAAATCTTGCCAAAACAGATATGGGCAGAATTTTTCTTGAGGCCGATCTGCAGCTTAAAAAAGATACTGCCCGTTTTACTTCTCCGCTGACAAAAGAGGGTCAGCTTTATTGGCAAAAACTTCAGGAAAAAGCAAAAGAAATTTTTGGTACTTTTAATATAAGCATTCCTACTCTTGCGCGCCCATGGATTGTTCCGGGTGAGATAATATTGCGGGAAACCAATAGCGATATTTATATTTTTAAGGCATTGCTTAATGTAATGCTGGAAGAAGATCATATGTCAACTTCTCAAAAGTTTAGTTTTAAGGATGAAAGAGCAAAACGACTTAATGAATATGCAAGTGTTCTTTTAAATGAAACTGTTATCCCGCGTCTTATAAAGGAAGTTAATACTGCCAAAAGATACGCTATGCTTCGTCAGGCGTTTTACTCTTTGGTTATGGCCAAGTGGTTCAAGGAGCGCTTTAAGAGCTCATCCGGGCGTTACAGGAAGCTTATAAACAAAAACAAGCTTGAAGGGTTAGTATCGAAAGATAAATGGTCAACAGAAAGTTATTTTGATGCGTATAGAAAATCATTCCAGGAAGGTGAGTATGAAATAAAAGTTGCTGATAAAAAGCGTTTTAATAAAGTAAGGGTATATTTTAGTGGCGGAATTTTACCTATGGTTTCTTCTATGCCAGCTCCGGGTGAAACCATTGTTGATGCCGATACAGGTGCCAGCATTACTTCCATTGTCACAGAAATACCGAGAGACGTCGATCAAGATACGAATATTTTATTAAAGGAGGAGCAAGAAGAAAAGCCGATTGGCCCCGATGCTATAGATGAAGGTAGAAGATATCATTCTGATGAAAGAGAAAAATATGAACGCATATTAAAATGGACAGATACCGCAGATTTTTTAAGAAGCATTTGGAATAGGGCTTTGTTGGTAATAGACGCAAAAAAAGATGAAGCCTTGTTTAGTAGCGATATAAAAAGACTTATTGATTATCTTCAAACACAGAATTCTTTGGGCCAGATTTCAAATAAGGGCAAAGCAGGAGATAGGGTAGTGGTTTTTCAAGTTCCTGGCATTGCCAGAGAAGGTTTTGGTATAAAGGATTTGAATGACAAGCTTGGATACGAACTTAACACAAGGCTTATCGGCATCAGAAGACAACTGCTTTTGGGGCTGATGAAAGCAAAAGGCCTTATTAAAGATGATGGTTTGATATACAGCACATATAAGGAAGATGTATTTTTGGTTGGGAAAGATGTTGTATTAGATACAGTAGTATTGCAGGAAATACAACGAGAGCTGATTAAAAGAATTGGAGAGATCTTAAGAGGTCAGCTTGAATTTAGAATCGTATTGAAAGCCAACGGAGTTAAAATCCAAGAATTAAACAAGCCTCTTTATGCTTTGAGTTTTGGCATTGGCCAGATTGGCGGAGATTCTATGCAAGAGAAACTTCTGGCAGATATTAGTGCCCATCAGGCAATTGTTATAGGAGAAAATATTTCCGGAGCGAATTATAATTTTTCCGAAGCAGATTACAGCAAAGTAATATCAGAAATCGATAGCCTGCGCAGTTTACTGAACGAGCAGTCAGCTATATTTGATGCGGATGAAGAAGGGAATTTATTTTTATCCCAAGAAGTAGCAACTTCGCTTAGAGATAATTTAGATTGGCAGAACTTATCGTCTGAAGCAAGAGAACAGTTTATAAACGAAGAAAATTTCAATATCGCCCAGAGATATTTTAAGCTTATCAAGATACAGGATTATATAAAGAAATGGCAGATTGATTTTGAAGAGGCAAGAGATCGCTCTGAGAGGATAACTGCGTTATCAGATAGGCTTAATCAAAAGCTTAATCAAACAGAAGAAGAATATCTAATGCCGATAGACGAAGGACTTGCTGGTTTGATTGTCCAGGCGAAATTATTTATTGAGACTGAAGCAAAACTGCCGGAATTTGATTCTGAGTTTGCTTTTTATTCCAGAGGTCCACCGATGGAAAACCCCATTTTTGTTACCTTAGATATAAAGAAAATGGGAATTATGAATATAAATGCAAACGAGATAGAGCTGCAGAAGATTTCTTCAGCTATACAATTAGGACAAATTGCTTCATTAGAGGATTTATGGATTTCAGCAGCAGATACAGTTACTGTAAGCCTTATTGAAACAATGAGGATAGCTCGCGAAACAATCATTAAAGAATTGGGGATTTCTGAAGATGCTTTAACGGAATTGATGGGAGGGGATGAATTTACTTTAGTTTTTGAAGATAATTTATTTGATAATTTGGAAGAGGTTTTATATAAGGTAAAGGCAGAGGTGTTAAAGAATGCGGGCATTGATATAAGAATTTGTGCTACACGTTCTTTTGCTGAATTCAAAAGAGGATTCGAAGCGCGAAATGACAAAAACTTCAATAATCTGGCTTTTGCCAAGGCTATAGTTAGTCTTGATGATGGCGTTTCTCAGCTTAAGGCATTAGAAAAACAGGGTATTCAGGATTTTGTTGTTATTCAGGATAAGGATGGTAATTGGCCTGAGCAAATAGAAAAACCAGAGGCTGTTGTTGAGCAGCCAGAGGCAAAAGAAAACATCTTAAGAGTACAAGGTGTTGGAGAAAAGCTTCTTCAGGGCAAACATCTTCAGGTGTGGACAGCGCTAGTAGGTTTACATGAAATTTTAAGAGAAGAAGCGGGCAATTCAATCGCAGACGACAGTACTTTAACAGAAACTCAGAGCAATAGCCGCATACAAGAAGAATATAAAAAAATAGATGTGATTATGCGCAGTGTCGGCTTTGCTGGTGGTTTTGTAAGGAGCCTTTGGTATGGCGGGCATTTATCCGACTTGGATATGATTTTACCAGCCGATGAATATTACAGGAAAAGGATTAAAGATTATTTAGAAGTGCAAACCGGACTTGCAATTGATGATGTTGGTCACGACAGGAAGCTCGATAATTTTATTTCCATGGGCGATTTCACGATAAACAAAGCTGTTATTTTTTATAGTGTCAAAAATAGTGCCGAGTTGGTAGATCCTTTAAACAATGCTCTTACTGCTCTAGAAAGCAAAGAGCTTACTTTAACCGAATTCGACGATCCCAAGAATATGCGCAGACTCATAAGGGCTGTAAGATTCTTAGCTATAACAGAAGGGCTAACTCCTGATGCAAAAACAGACCAGGTTCTGCGCAGTACATATGATAATTTTATTCAGGAAGCACGTGAGTTAGTTAATAAAGGTTTGAGCGGGTATAGTCTTTATAATGCTTACAATGCTCTTTACGGGTACGAGGAGTATAAAGCAAGGCTTGATGAGGCGATTGAGCTGGCAACAAGTCTTTATGGCGAAGAAGTAAGAAATAAATTTGATAGCTTAATAAAGGAATATGAGCTGGACAAGTTCATTGATTTTATGGAGAGAGCAAGAGAGTATGGAGAGGTTGTTATACGGGATTCCAACAAAGAAATCGCCGAAAAACAAACATTAAGGCAAAAAGCCAATGATCTAGTTGAACAGGCAGATTTACCTGGTGAAGATGATAGTTTTGCCTGGCTTGCAACTCGTTATATGCCGGATATAGAACAGGGAATAGAAAATGTTCCCCAGAAAGAATTTCTGGATAACTTAAGAGGCACATTAGATTTAATCGTAAAAGGATCCATTGTGTTAACACAAGAGCAGTTGCGTTCAATGATAATAGATACCCTGGGCGTTAAAGACGAAGATGTAATATTATTATCAGAAGAAGGCGGCGGCAAGATTGCATTTTTGGTTAACGGGTTTGTTATTAGGGGTTATAATACTCTGCCTATTCTAGCGATGAAAAATAAAACCGAAGGCATAAGCGAAGCTGATTCGGCAGCCCTTATCAACAATGATAAACTGGTTGTCAGGATAAAGGATATTGCGGGAGTGCCCTTAGATATTTCAGAACGCGTTTTACCTCTTCATGAAGCAAATACGATTGCAGAAAAAGCGCAGGATGAAGAGCTGATTGATTTGTTCGAACAGGCAAAAGATAGTAATCCTTTGATTGCTGATAACACAATTGAGGCAACTGACGAGAATATGGGGCTTGCGGTAAGAAGATTAGAAGACGGGAAGCTATATGTTTTTGTTGTTGCTTTTGATTTGGATGAAATTCCTGGTAAGTTAAGAGTAAGTAAAGAAAAAATTCTTTCCGGTGTAAGAAGTGCTCAGCCTTTGGCTATCAGCTATGAAAGAGTAGCTCAAAGCATACCCCAGATAGAAGAACTTTCCGAAGAGTTTACACTTAGCTTTAAAAGCGATATTTCCGTTGAGGTTGATTCAAGCCAAGATGCAGATTATGGCTATGGTGAAAGATTAATAGATGATGAAATTAGAGCAATCCTTGAGCGAGAAAAATCTGTCCAGGAGTTTATGCTTAAAAATCATCCTGAGGTTATACAGGATACGATTAATAATCTTAACTTCGGATTTAGCCTTGAGGATGTAGAAAGGATTGTGATTTCATACGAGGCATCAGGAAGCAATAAGCATGTTTTGAAGGTTAATATTTTTACCGTTGCCGGAGAAACCAAATCATTTCTTATTGCTAAGAAAGTTCCGGTTAAAGAAGGTCGTTTGTTTGAAGAAGGAGAAGAGGCCGGACAAAGAGCTTTACAAAAGACAGGTCTTGTTCCAAAGTTGGGCAAGGTTTATTATTTAAAAGAAACTGAATCAGGGTTTGAATATTCAGACACCTTACCCGAAGAAGGCAGTTTTGAAACAAGGGTGGTAGAAGAGTTTATTGATGGCTTTACGCTAGCCGAGGTGTCATTTTTTAATGAGCAGTTTTTAAGCACAAAAAAGATAGGTGAGGCAGTAGCCAATTTGCTAAAAACAGAAAAAGGCAGTTCTGAATATAGCAGCAATATTGAACGAATAAGGTCGCTTATTCAAAACAAGGGTTTTTCAAAAATTCAGACATCCCGACTTATCGAGCTTATGGAAACATTGCTAAGCGTTAATGACAAATACCAAATATTAACCCAGTTTAATAAAGATGAAACCTTATCTTCGGCATTCTCCGTACAGGCTAGTAATATTATATTCAATATTTATGCTGTCTTAAATAACGGTATTTATCTAAGCGAAGGAATCTGCCCACATGATGTTCATTGGAATAATATTATGATTGAGAAGGGAACCGGAAGGTTTGTTGTGGTTGATTTAGGTATGACAACGGTAGATTCTTTAAGTAAATTTTTCTTAGAGACGCTTTATTATTACGGAATAAGCCAAATACATATAAAAGGTATTCTAGAAGAATCATTATCCGGGCTAAGCATCGAGAACACCAAGGTAGTTTTAGACAATTTAAGGTTATTTACCGATGAAAAAGTAGTAAAAAATTATCTTTTGCAGACTTTGAGAGACCGCATTGATACAAGCCGTCTTAATAAATTAGATGCGCCTGCTAAAAGAATATCTAAGGGGGTGAAAGAATTTTTAGAAAAGCATAATTCAGATTCCTCTGGCCCCGGTGGTATTGATTTTAGAAATATTTCTTCTTTAACACTGCAGGGCAGATCTGTAAGTGAAAGGTTTAGTAAGGATCCACAGGATAAATTTCTGATGGAAATGTACTCTTTAATTAATAAGAAAATCATACCTTCAGCTGAAAGCATAAAAGTACATATCGATACTAACTTTGATGAGGATAATTTAGAAGATGTTTTGGACAAAGTTTTTAATTTGTTGGTTTCTATTTTAAGGCTTGAGGAGGAAAAGGTAGTTGTAACAGACATACAGACAAAAGAGCTTCTTAAGATTGTGGATTCGGTACACTCGGTAAGTGAATTACGTAACCAATTGAAAAATATAGAGTTTAGTGCCAAGAAGCCAGAGATTTAAGGGGTGTCTATGCCTTTCGGTTTATCAGCCAAAAAGGGGCCCTCCACAAAAATTAGATACCCCTTAGTTACTTAAAAAACTTGACAATAGTTAGTCTATATGTTATATTTATAAAAATTACAGGCACCTTTAAAATTAGCCCGGAGAGGCTAAAAAGGAAAAATGAAAAATACAAACGGAAAAATTATAAACCCAACTACAAAAATGTGGTTGGGTTTTTCTTTTTAAAGACAGCCTATGAAAGAAAAAGCCAAAATATTAGATAAGGTAATGATGCAAAGGGTAATAACCAGAATTGCTCATGAGATTATTGAAAAAAACAAAGGAGTGGATAATCTGTGCCTTGTAGGTATTAGAAACCGCGGTGTTTTTATTGCCGAAAGACTCAAAGAAGATATTAAAAAAATAGAAAAAAAGGAAGTTGATATCGGCATACTGGATATTACGCTGTATCGGGATGATCTAACCCTTATATCAGAAAAACCAGTTGTACATAAAACTGAAATTAACTTTAACATAAATGACAAAAATCTTATTTTAGTCGATGATGTTTTATATACCGGGCGTACTATTCGTGCCGCATTAGATGCTTTAAATGATTTTGGCCGTCCCCATTCGATTAAGCTTGCTGTTTTAATCGATAGAGGTCATAGGGAGCTTCCTATAAGGGCAGATTTTGTCGGTAAAAATATCCCCACGGCAACCAACGAAACCATAGAAGTACATCTTATGGAAACAGATAAAAAAGAAGAAGTAATAATTATAGAGAAATAACTATGCGTTGGACAAGGAAAGATTTATTATCACTGGAAGACTTAAGCAAGGATGAGCTGGAATATATTTTAGATACTGCTGGTTCTTTCAAAGAGGTTTCTACTCGCGACATTAAAAAGGTTCCTGCATTAAGAGGCAAAACTGTAGTTAACCTATTTTATGAGCCATCTACCAGGACAAGGGTTTCTTTTGAGGTTGCGGCAAAAAGACTTTCTGCAGATGTTATCAATGTTAATATTGAAACTTCAAGTGTAAAAAAAGGAGAAACCTTAATTGACACAGGCCGCAATATGCAAGCCTTAAAAGCAGATATTATTGTTTTAAGACATAAGGCTTCAGGGGCTGCAGCAATGTTGGCACGCCATGTCAATATCAGCGTTGTAAATGCCGGTGATGGTTGGCACGAGCATCCTACCCAGGCGCTTTTGGATATGCTGACGATTAAGGAGAAACTTGGTAAAATTAAAGGATTAAAGGTAAGTATTGTCGGGGATATTGCCCATTCGCGCGTTGCGCGTTCCAATATTTGGGGATTAATTAAGTTAGGCGCTGAAGTAACAGTCTGTGCTCCGAAAATGCTTATTCCACCAGGCATTGAGCAGATGGGTGCAAAAGTTACGCATGATATAGAAGTTGCTTTAAAAGATGCTGACGCAATTAATATCCTAAGGATGCAGTTTGAGCGCGATGATAAGATTAATTTTCCAGAGCAGTTAGAATATTTTAAGACTTTTGGCATTACCAAAGAGCGGCTGGAAAAAGCAAAAAAGAATATTTTGGTGATGCACCCTGGTCCGATCAATAGAGGTATTGAGATGTCTAGTGAAGTTGCAGATGGGGAAAATTCCGTGATCTTAGAACAGGTAACAAATGGTATTGCTGCAAGAATGGCTGTTTTGTATCTTGTAGCCCAAGGAAAGTAATATGGATTTATTAATTAAAAATGGTTTTGTTGTAGATCCGGCAAATAAAATCAATGAAGTAAAAGATATTTTAATTGCGGAAGGTAAAATTAAAAAGATTTCCGAACAGATAAAGGAAAAACCCAAAAATACCATAGATGCAAAAGGCAAAATTGTTATTCCCGGATTATTCGATATGCATGTGCATTTAAGAGAACCGGGCAGAGAGGATAAAGAAACCATACATACAGGTACGCTTTCGGCTTTAGCTGGAGGGGTAACCAGGGTTTTGGCAATGCCCAACACAAGTCCTGCTATAGACAGCCTTAAAAATATAGAACTGCTTAAAAAAATAATTAAGCAAAACGCTGAATGTGATGTTAATATCTGCGCGGCAATCACCAAAGAAAGAAATGGCGAGGAGTTGGTTGATTTCGCTCAGCTTAAAAACGCAGGAGCGGTTGCTTTTTCTGACGATGGAAGCTCTGTGGACAGCGCAGAACTTACAGATAATGCCTTTAAGTTAGCTGCAGAGATGGATTTATTAATTATCTGTCACTGTGAAGATAGACAGCTTTCTAAAAACGGGGTTGTCAATTTTGGGCTTACTTCTACACGTATGGGGTTAAAAGGGATTTCTAATGAATCAGAATATAAAAGAATAGAACGCGATATTGGATTGGCCAAGAAACACAATGCGAGAATTCATATTGCCCATGTAAGCTGCAAGGAGTCAGTTGAGATTATTACAAAAGCAAAGGCGGAAGGACTTAGGGTAAGTTGTGAAACAGCGCCGCATTATTTTAGTCTTACCGAAGAAGATGTTTTAAATTATGATACGAATAAAAAGATGAATCCTCCTTTAAGAAGCAAGCATGATTTACAGGCAATAAAACAAGCCTTCAAGGATGATATTATTGATGTGATTGCTTCAGATCATGCCCCGCATACTGAAAATGAAAAAGAAATTGAATTTGATAGAGCACAGTTTGGGATTATTGGTTTAGAAACTTTACTTTCTGTTTGTATAACGCAGCTTTTAAACGATAACATCTTAGACTGGAAAAGATTAGTAGAAAAGCTTTGTTTGAATCCGGCGCGTTTGTTAGGACTTGACGGCGGAACGCTTTCAATAGGCAAAAGTGCTGATATTGCAATAATTTCACCTGAAAAGGAATGGACAGTTGATAAGAAAAAAATAATTTCCAAGTCAAAGAATTCAGCATTTTTAGATAAAAAGCTAAAGGGTCAAGTAGATTATACTGTTTATAAAGGCAAAGTGGTTCATAAAAAAGGGGATAAATAATGCAGTTTATCGCAGATTTCCATATTCATTCAAAGTATAGCCGTGCAACATCACGAGATATGAACGTTGATAATATTGCTCACTGGGCAAAGTTAAAAGGAATCAATCTGATGGGAACGGGGGATTTTACATATCATTTGTGGATAGAGGAGCTTAAATCAAAATTAGAAGATACGGCAAACGGTCTGTTCCAATATAACGGAGTTAATTTTATCTTAACCAGCGAGATATCATGTATTTATTCTAAAAATAAGAGAACATACAGGGTACACATTTTAATATTCGCACCGGATTTTAAGACTGTGGAAAAGATTAACTCTACGTTAGCTAATTATGGCAATATTGCTTCAGATGGTAGGCCGATTCTGGGAATGGATGTTCAAGATATTGCGCGTATTATTTTTGATATAAATGAAAATTGTTTCCTTGTACCGGCGCATATCTGGACTCCTTGGTTTAGCATGTTTGGATCAATGTCCGGTTTTGATAGGATTGAGGATTGTTTTGGCGAATTTACCGATAGAATCCACTGCATAGAAACAGGTCTTTCTTCAGATCCGGCAATGAATTGGAGGCTTTCCAGGCTTGATAATATAAGTTTTATTTCCAATTCAGACAGCCATTCACCGGCAAAGATTGGTAGAGAAGCAAATATATTTGATTGCGATATGAACTACCGAGAGATAATGGATGTGTTAAAGAAAAAAGATAAAAACAGATTTCTTTATACGATTGAGTTTTTTCCTCAAGAGGGGAAGTATCATTATGACGGGCACAGGAATTGTAAAATCAATTTTTCACCTCAGCAATCACGAGAGCATAAAAATATTTGTCCTGTATGTAAAAAACCACTTACAATTGGCGTAATGAACCGCGTAGAACAATTGGCCGACAGAGAAGAGGGTTTTGTGCCAAAGATAGCCATTCCTTATAAGAGCTTGATTCCATTGCAGGAGATTATTGCAGAAGCAAAATCAGTTAAGTCTATGACAAAACTGGTTATGCAGGAGTATATGGGTTTGGTTTCTAGGTTTAAAAGCGAATTCAATATTCTTTTAAACACTTCCAAAAAAGATTTAATGAATGCAACTTCTCCACGTATTGCAGAAGGTGTGATGCGCGTAAGAGAAGGCAGGGTATCGATAACGCCGGGCCATGACGGGGAATATGGTATTATTAAGATATTTCAAGAAGGAGAAAAAGAAAAAAATGATGAACAACTTAACCTATTTTAAAATATGAAAAGTGCAATTTGTTTTTATTCTTTTTCAGGGAATACGAAGGCTGTTGCCAAAGTTTTAAAGGAAGCCTTAAGTCAAAAAGGAAACGTGGATTTAATTGAACTTAAGCCAAAAAATGGAAGTAAAAACTTTTTTATTCAGGGCATGGAAGGATTTACTAAAAAAATAATTGATATATTGCCTGTAAGGCAAGATTTTAGCGAATATGATTTGGTGGTAATAGGTTCTCCTGTGTGGGCGTTTGGTCCGACGCCAACAGTAAGAGCTTTTTTAAAAAATATTAGTGGATTAAATAATAAACAAGCAATTGTTTTTGTTACTTCACGCAGGATAGGCGATCAGAGAGCATTAAAAGAGATGGAAAGTTTTTTGAAAGAAAAGGGCGCGCAACAAATTAAACAGATAAGCATTAATCATAACAGGATAAAAGATACAGAGTATTTAAAACAACAAATAGAGAAAAAAATAGACTAGCGCCTGTGGCCTAATGGATAGGGCACTAGCCTCCGAAGCTGGTTGTACAGGTTCGATCCCTGTCAGGCGCAAAAATAAATACACATGAAGAAAACAATTATCGCAGTAATTGGTGGGCGTAGATGTAATAAGAAAGTGGAGCAATTAGCCCATGATATAGGTAAAATAGTGTCTAAAGTGGGAGCAGTTCTTGTTTGTGGTGGTATGAAGGGAGTAATGGAGGCATCTTGCAAAGGAGCAAGAGTAAACAAAAATAGTCTTTCAATAGGGATATTGCCGGGCGATGACAAGGAAGTTGTTAATCCGTTTGTGGATATTGCAATCCCTACAGGAATGGGAATAGCGAGAAATATTCTGGTTGTAAAGACAGCAGATATTGTTATTGCCATAGATGGTAAATACGGCACGCTTTCTGAGATTGCTATTGCTTTACAATGCAATAAGCCTGTTCTAGGTTTTGGAACATGGGACATAAAAGGTGTTAAAAAGATTAAGAGCATAGAAGAGTTAGAAAAAACATTATTAAGATTATTAAGGAGAAAATTGTAATGCCCCGCAGAAATGATTTAAAGAAAATTCTTATAATTGGTTCAGGTCCGATAATTATTGGTCAGGCTTGTGAGTTTGATTATTCAGGAACTCAGGCCTGCAAGGCTTTAAAAGAGGAAGGCTATGAAGTAGTTTTGGTTAATTCCAATCCAGCAACTATTATGACTGATCCTGAAACAGCGGATAAGACATATATAGAACCTTTGACAGTTGAAAGTATTGAAAGAGTTATTGAAAAAGAACGGCCTGATGGGTTGTTGCCGAATTTGGGAGGACAGACAGGGCTTAATCTTTCCTCAGCTTTAAGCAAAAAAGGAATTTTAAAAAAGTATAACGTTGAGCTTATTGGCGTTACTGAAGAAACTATTGAGCGCGGTGAGGATAGGATTGTTTTTAAAGAGACAATGGCCAAAATCAATATTCCTGTACCGAGAAGTTTTCCTTGTTATTCTGTTAAAGAAGCTGAAAGCGTTGCGAAAAAATTAGGCTATCCAGTTGCTGTTAGGCCTGCTTATACACTTGGCGGTACAGGCGGCGGTTTAGTAAAAGAGGAGGAAGAGCTGCGCATAATTGTCTCGCGCGGTTTATCCGCTAGTCTCATTAACCAGGTTTTAATAGAGGAGTCTGTTTTAGGCTGGGAAGAGTTGGAGTTAGAGGTGGTAAGAGATAAAAAAGGTAATAAAATTACAGTTTGTTTTATTGAAAATATTGACCCGATGGGCGTGCACACCGGAGATAGTTTTTGCATTGCGCCTATGCTTACGGTTCCTCAAAAGCTGCAGAAAAGAATGCAGGAGGCTTCCTATAAGATAGTTGATGCGATTGGGGTAATTGGAGGCACTAATGTTCAGTTTGCTCATGATCCAATTGACGATAAATTATTGGTTATTGAAATAAATCCAAGAACATCGCGTTCATCAGCATTGGCCAGTAAGGCAA
This sequence comes from Candidatus Gygaella obscura, assembly GCA_030765485.1. Taxonomy (GTDB): domain Bacteria; phylum Omnitrophota; class Gorgyraeia; order Gygaellales; family Gygaellaceae; genus Gygaella; species Gygaella obscura. The sequence goes on along the minus strand of JAVCCR010000012.1, from coordinate 31,513 downwards.
CGGGTTTTCCTATCGCTAGGATTTCTACAAAGCTGGCTGTTGGTATTACCTTGGATGAGATTCCTTATTGGAGAGACGGGACACTTGATAAGTATACCCCTTCAGGTGATTATGTTGTGGTTAAGTTTGCTAGATGGGCATTTGAGAAATTCACCAAAGAAAAAGATATTTTAGGAACCCAGATGAAGGCTGTGGGCGAAGTTATGAGTATAGGTAAGAATTTTAAAGAAGCCTTTCAAAAAGCTATTCGCTCATTAGAGATTAAAAGATATGGGCTTGGGTTTGCTAAGGATTTTAATCTGCTTTCATTGGAGGAATTAAAAAAGCGCTTGGAAAACCCTTCGAGCGAACGCGTATTTTTGATTTATGAAGCATTAAGAAAGGGCATGTCCGTTGAAGAGCTTCATGAGGCTACAAAGATAAATAGGTTTTTTATAGAGGATATGAAAGAACTTGTTGAAGAAGAAGAAGCGATTATTAAATTTAAAGATAAGGATTTACCTGATGAGATGCTTTTGAAGGCAAAAGATAGTGGATTTTCCGATAAGTATTTAGCGCAGATTTTAGATGTTAAAGAAACTGATATCAGGAATAAGCGTTTGAGTCTTGGCAAAAATCAGGCATATGACGCAGTGCCTGTAAGCGGAGTAGAAGATGCAGCTTATTATTATTCTACTTATCTTGCTCAGGATAAAGTAAAAGTCTCCAAAAGAAGAAAAGTGCTTATTTTAGGCGGAGGGCCAAATAGGATCGGTCAAGGTATTGAGTTTGATTACACTTGCGTACATGCCGCATTTGCTTTGAAAGAAGAAGGAGTAGATTCGGTAATGGTTAACTGCAATCCAGAAACCGTGTCTACTGATTATGATACATCCAATAAGCTTTATTTCGAACCTTTAACGGTAGAAGATGTATTAACGATTTACAATAAAGAAAAGCCAGAAGGTGTTATTGTGCAATTTGGAGGCCAGACTCCTTTAAATATTGCTAAAGAATTAGATGGTGCCGGGGTAAAGATTTTAGGAACAAGTCCGGATAGTATCCATCTGGCCGAGGATAGAAAACGATTTAAAAAGATAATGGAAAAACTGAATATCCCTCAGCCAGAAAGCGGCACAGCGATTTCTGTTGAAGAGGCTTTAGAGGTGGCAAGCAAAATCGGCTATCCTTTAATGGTCAGGCCTTCTTTTGTTTTAGGCGGAAGAGGTATGGAAATAGTCTATAATGAAAAGATGCTTCTGGAATACGCAAAGGCAGCAACAGAGGTTACTCCAGAATACCCGATGCTTATAGACAGATTTTTAGAAGATGCGCTAGAGGTAGAAGTCGATGCTATTTCCGATGGGGAAGATATAATTATTCCGGCAGTTATGGAACATATTGAGCTTGCTGGGGTTCACTCCGGAGATAGTGCCTGCATGGTGCCATCACTTAACGTCTCCGAAGAAAATGTTAATACGATAAAAGAATATTCGATAAAAATCGCCAGAGAGCTCAAAGTTGTGGGGCTGATGAATATTCAGTATGCCATTGCCGGGAATAAAGTTTATATCTTAGAAGCAAATCCTCGCGCTTCGCGTACGGTTCCATTGGTAAGTAAGGTAATGGGTCTTTCCATGGCAAAGATTGCTACTAAGATAATGCTGGGCAAGAAAATCAAAGACATGGGTATCAAACTTCCTGAAAAGGTAGATCATGTGGGAGTAAAAGAGGCAGTGTTTCCGTTTAACATGTTTCCTGCGGTTGATCCTGTTCTTGGACCGGAGATGAAGGCTACAGGAGAGGTTATGGGCATGGCAAGTTCTTTTGGGGTTGCTTTTTATAAAGCCCAGGAAGCTGCAGGGACAAAGCTTCCTTTAAAAGGGACAGTGTTTATTTCAGTTGCCGATAATGATAAGGGTAAAATTGTCGATGCAGCAAAGCGTATGTTAAAACTGGGTTTTAATATCTTGGCTACAAGAGGTACAAAAGAGTTTTTAGAAAAAAACAGCGTTAGAACTAGCCTAGCAATAAAAGTACACGAAGGGAATCCCAATGTAAGTGAAGATATAGAAAATAAGAAAATCGATATGATTATCAATACGCCTATAGGAAGAGAAAGTAAATACGATGATAGTTATATCAGAAAACTGGCGATTAAGCATAAGATTCCCTATATTACTACTACGGCGGCTGCCATTGCTGCAGTTAAGGGGATAGAGGATGTTGTCAGCAAAAAGGCAGAGATTAAGTGCCTGCAGGATTATCATATCTGATGACTATAAAAAAGATTTCAGTTAAGACAAAAACAAAAGACGAGTTTGTGGACATTACAGAAGATATCAAAAATACTGTATTCGCAAGGGGCATTAAAGAGGGTGTTTGTATTATTTTTGTAGCACATACGACAGCAGCGCTTACTATAAATGAAAATGCAGATCCTTTTGTTAAAGCAGATATATTGCATCAGCTGGATAAGACTATTCCTCAAGAAGATGGTTATAAGCATCGCGAGGGTAATTCTGCTGCACACATAAAGTCAAGCATGTTTGGTTTTTCACAGAGCCTGATTATTAAAAATGGGGAAGTTATTTTAGGCACATGGCAAGGTGTTTATCTTGTTGAGTTTGACGGTCCAAGAAATAGAGAAGTATTTGTTAAAATAATTGCAGGGTAAATTATGCCAGAGCTTCCGGAAGTAGAGACAATAAAGCGTGAATTAATTTCGCAGGTAGTTAATAAAAAAATAATAGCTGTATTTGTAAACAATACGAAAGTTATTAAGGACTTAAGAAAAAGCGACTTTATAAGACAGGTTAAAGGAAGCAGTATCAAAAGAATAATAAGAAAAGGCAAGCTTTTGATTTTTGAGCTTAGTAATTCAAAATCATTGGCTGTTCACTTGAGAATGACCGGACAGCTTGTTTATCCGGGAGACAATAAAAAAAGCCGGGTTAGCTTTAAGTTTTCAGATAATAGCTTACTGGATTATAAAGACCAGCGTATATTAGGGGAGCTAAGGCTGGTTAGAGATTGGAGAGAGATTAATTTTATTAAGTGTCTAGGTCCGGAGCCATTTGATTTGACTGTGCGTGGATTTGAGAGTATGCTAGCCAATAGAAAAACTAAAATAAAACCTCTTTTGATGGACCAAAAGTTTATTGCCGGGCTCGGCAACATCTATGCAGCGGAAGCGCTTTTTAGAGCAGGTATAAATCCTTTAAGGCCCGCATCAAATTTAAGCAGCGAAGAAAAAAAGAAGCTTTTTAACCAGATTACAAAAATATTAAAACAAGCAATTCGTTGTAAAGGTTCATCAATCGATCAGTATATACAGATTTCAGGTGAGCCTGGAGATTATGTTAAGCATCATAAGGTTTATGATAGAGAAGGGAACCCTTGTTTTGTTTGTAAGACAACGATAAAAAGAATCAGTTTAGCAGGCAGAGGAACCTATTTTTGCCCAAAGTGTCAGAAATGAATATAGTCAATAAAAAGTATAAAGTTTTAGAGAATAAAAAAATTGCCTGCAATCGTTTTAAGATGAAGTTGGCAGTCTGCAAAAGTTTTTTAAAGAAATGCAAACCAGGGCAGTTTATCCATATAAAGCCAGCAGATTCGTTTGATCCGTTTTTGCGAAGGCCGATAAGTATACACAGAATTAATAATAATAGTATTGAAATAATCTATGATGTCAAAGGAAAAGGTACGAAGATATTGTCCAGCAAGAACAAGGGTTGTCTTTTAGATATTATCGGGCCATTAGGCAATGGTTTTTATCTAAATAAAGATAAAAAAAATAATCCTAAGATATTAATTGCTGGCGGTATGGGGGCTGCTCCCCTATTGTTTTTGACACAAAAACTTAATAGGCCCAAAGGGCTTGTGTTAATCGGCGCAAGAACAAAAAATGAAGTAATATGTAAAGATGAATTCAAGAATTTAGGTTGTAGCGTAAAGGTTGCTACAGACGATGGATCTGAAGGGTTTAAAGGCATGGTCACAGAACTTCTTAGGCGTATCTTGAGCGTCGTAGATAATAATAAAGGAATAGAAATATTTGCCTGTGGACCCGAGGTAATGCTTAAAGAGTTAAAGAAGATTCTAAAGGTTTATGAACTCGATGCACAGGTATCTCTAGAGAATTTTATGGGTTGTGGTATAGGAGCATGTTTGGGGTGTGCGGTTAAAACCATCTCAGGATACAAAAGGGTTTGTAAAGACGGACCTGTTTTTTATTTAAGCGAAGTGTTTGCAAAATAGGAGCGAGAGGATGTATTTGGTTTATATAGCATTAGGTTTAGCAGCAGGCATTTTAAGCGGAGTTTTTGGTATTGGTGGCGGTAGTATTCTTGTTCCGGCGTTTGTCTTCCTTTTGGGCATGACGCAGCATCAGGCGCAAGGCACAACTCTTGCTTTGATGGTGCCGCCTATAGGGTTACTGGCAGCTTTGCGTTATTATCAAAGCGGCAATATAAAGATAAATGTTGCTGTTTTTGTTTGTATCGGTTTTTTTATCGGAGGGCTTTTAGGGGCGATGTTCGTTGATAAAATACCTGAAGTTTTATTAAAAAGGAGCTTTGGGGTATTTTTATTGTTTGTTGGTTTGAGAATGATATTTACAAAATAAAATGGATACAAAAGTAAAAATAGCAAAGTTAGAATTAAAGAATCCCATAACGGTTGCTTCCGGTACGTTTGGTTACGGGCAGGAATTTAAGGAAATAATTGATTTAAATGATATTGCTGCTATTATCACCAAGACAATTACTCCTTTTGCTAGAGAAGGTAATTCTGCGCCGAGGATTATTGAGGCGTCTTCGGGTATGATTAATTCCATTGGTTTGGAAAACCAGGGGTTGGATGATTTTTTAAAATATAAACTTCCGCAATTAAGGAAGTTAAAAACAAAAACCATTGTAAGCATTGCAGGATTCTCCAAAAGAGATTTTATTGTCTTAGCGCAAGAATTAAATACCTCTGGGGTAGATGCAATTGAATTGAATTTATCTTGCCCTAATTTGAATAAAAAAATAATTGCTCAAGATATCAAGCTTACTGCTAAGGCAGTAAGCGCGGTTAAAAAATATACTAAAAAGACTTTAATTGTAAAATTATCTCCTAATGTTACTGATATAGCAGAATTAGCATTTATTGCGCAGGATTGCGGAGCAGACGCAGTTTCGTTAGTTAATACTTTTTCTGCCATGGCGATTGATATTATAAAGAGAAAACCCGCTTTAGGTAATATTGTCGGAGGATTAAGCGGTCCGGCAATTAAGCCCATGGCGATAAAGATGGTTTTTGATGTTTTTAAAAAAATAAGGATTCCTATTGTTGGCGTAGGAGGAATAGCTGATTTTAAGGATGCTTTGGAGTTTATGATGGCAGGGGCAAAGGTTGTTTCTGTAGGAAGCATTAATTTTGTAAATCCCAAGGCTTCGCTTGAGATAGCCAGCGGGATAAAGAATTATATGAGGAAAAATAAAATAAAAAATATAAATAGAATAATCGGATGTGCGCATGAAAAAAATAACTAAGCTTATAGTAGCTGTAGATGTGGATAATTTTGTAAAGGCAAAGATACTGATTAAAAAGCTTTATCCTATGGTAAAGATATTTAAAGTTGGTTCCCATCTTTTTACGAATTGCGGCCCGAAGATTATTAAATATATTAACGGTTTGGGAGCAAAGGTTTTTTTAGATTTAAAGTATTATGATATTCCTAGTGTCGTAGCCAGTGCTGTAAAAGAGGCTGCTAGGCTAAATGTATTTATGGTTGATATGCATGCTTCTGGCAGCAGCGGCATGATAAAAGAGGTTTTAAAGACAGTAAAGTCGATCAAAAAGAAACCGATTATTTTAGGAGTGACTGTTTTAACCAGTTTTACTCAGAAGGATCTAAAGCAACTGGGGATAGATAGAAGCATTAATAATCAGGTTTTGACTTTGGCTAGAAATGCGCTAAAATTAGGTATTGATGGGGTTGTTTGCTCTCCTCAAGAAATAAGCTTGTTACGAAAAAAGCTAGGGAATAAGTTTGTTGTTGTTACTCCAGGAATAAGGCCGTACTGTTTTGGAGACGACCAAAAAAGATTCATGAGTCCTCAAGAAGCTGCCAAACTGGGAGCTGATTATATAGTTATTGGAAGGCCAATCATAAAAGCGGCTGATCCTCAGGAAGAAGCAAAGAAAATTATTCTTAGCATCAAGAAATAGATGAGAAAAACCGAAATTATAAGTGTTTTTAAGAAAACACAAGCATTGTTAACAGGACATTTTTTACTTACGAGTGGTTTGCATAGCGCTGCTTATGTTCAGTGTGCCAAGGTCCTGCAATATCCGAAATACGCACAGGCATTATGCAGGGAGCTAGCTAATAAATTCAAGTTTAAAAAAATAGATGTTGTTGTTGGACCGGCCTTAGGCGGTGTTATTGTTGCTTATGAGGTCGCTCGCAGCTTAAAGGTAAAAGGGATTTTTACCGAACGGGATAAAAAAGGTAAGATGTGTCTGAGGCGTAATTTTACCATTGCAGCAAATAGTAACGTGTTGGTTGTGGAGGATGTTATTACCACCGCCGGATCGGTTAAAGAGGTTATAAATCTTCTTAAGAAATTAAAGGTAAAGGTGATTGGCTTGGGATGTTTGGTTGATAGGACTAAAACTAAACCAAAGTTTGTTAAGGATTTTAAATCTTTGATAAGGTTAGAATTTAAAACATACAAAGAATCAGATTGCCCTCTTTGCAAAGAATTGATTGAGCTTGTTAAACCCGGTTCGAGAAAAATTAAAGGAGTATGAAATGGATAGCGAAAAGGCCCTAGAGAATATACTGACAGAGGAAAATAATTCCATACAAGAGATTGTGTCGGTAAAAGATGAATCCAAAACTATTATCAATAATGCATATCAGGAAAAAGAAAATATAATCAAGGAAGCCTATAGCTTGGCAAAAAAAGAATCAGATGAAATCAGAAAACAAATTTTAAAGGAAACAAAAATAGAGGTCGATGCTATGAGAAAAAAAATAGATATTCAGATAAAAGATCTTGAGAAAACGGCAAAAAAGAATTTCAATAATGCAATCAGCATGATAAAGAATAAACTTCATTGATCTTATTATGGCTATTTCACCTGTCAAGAAAATAGAATTAATCGGTTTAGAGAAACAGAAAGGTTCTATTTTTGAGTTATTGCAGTCGCTTTCAATGATTGAGATTATCCCTCCGGAAAAAAAGGAAGAATTATTTAGAACCAGCCAGATGCATGAGCTGGATAGATTTTTGCTTAACTTGGAAGAAGCAGTCAGTTGGCTGAATTGTTTCAGTGAAGAAAATAGTGTGTTTTCCTCAATTGTAAAACTAAAACCACTTGTTTATCAACATGAACTGAAAAAACTATTAAATGAATTCAATTATAAAAATAAAGTTGAAGAAGTAATAAGTTTAAAAAATAAACTGAATAGTTTTCAGCAGGAAAAACAGCTGGTCTTGCATAAAAAAGGATTACTTTTTCCTTGGCAGAAACTCAATTTATCTTTAGATAGGATTCACGTTTCTTCTAGCTGCAGTTTTATTTTAGGTGTGGTGAGAAAAAGTGAATTTGATAAGTTAAAAATAACACTCGAAGGCGAAACAAACAATTTTTTTATCGATATAGTAGATAAAGACAAGGTCAATCTATATTTATCTATTTGTTGTTTAAAAGAGGAATTTGTAAAAATAGAAACAGGGTTAAAAAAGAATCATTTTGTTTTTATTGCTCTTCCTGCGATCAATGGGACCATAAAAATGGAGTTGGTTTCTTTAAATGAAAGACTTCATTTAGTTGAAAATGAAATTAAAGCCATAAGAAATAAGCTTTGCGCTCTTTCAAAAGAAAGATTCAAGCTTATGGTTATATATGATTATTTGTCTAATCAGATAGCAAGAGATTCTTTAGCAGCGGAAACTTCCAGACAAAGGTTTATTTTTCACTTAACTGGTTGGATAAGAAACGTCGATATAGATATCTTTAAAGGAAGTATTCTTAAATCTTTTAAAAATGTAGCAATTTTTATAAGCGAGCCATCTAGTAAAGAAAAAGTTCCTGTGGCCTTGGAAAATAAGGATATTTTGCAACCGTTTGAGGCAGTGACTGATCTTTATGGGAGACCGCTTGGAAATGGTGTAGATCCGACAGGTTTTTTGGCCCCATTTTTTACTATAGCTTTTGGGTTTTGCCTTTTGGATGCAGGGTATGGACTTATTTTAAGTATTTTGATGCTGATATTTCTAAAGAAAAAACAGCTTACTAAAAGTACGAGGAATTTTTTAAAATTATTTTTATTTATGGGTTTTGCTACTATTTTTGCGGGGTTGGTTACGGGAAGTTTTTTCGGCGACTTGATATCTCGGCTTCCAGAAAGCTTTGGCTTTTTGAAAAAAATTCAAGACAGCCTTAAATTATTTGATCCAGTGAAAGATTCTTTTTTATTCTTAGGTCTGGCATTGGTTTTCGGTTTTATCCAGATGTGGACAGGGATATTCATAAAGTTTTGGAATAATCTTAATAGGTTCAGGAAACGCTATGAAGCATTTCTTTGCGATTTGCCCACTCTTTTAATTCAGACATCATTGGCACTTCTTGTATTGGTATTTACTAATATAATTCCAGAGTTTCTTTTGCGGTATATAATTGGAATACTTGTTTTATCAAGCGCAGCATTTATTTTTTATCAATGGCAGTCTAATAACGAGATGAGTTTAAAGGTATTTTGGTCGATCTTTGGAATATATTCTATCGTTACAGGTAATTTTCTTTCCGATACGCTTTCTTTTAGTAGAATCTTCGCCTTAGGCCTTACCGGAACACTTTTAGCTTCAGCGATGAACGAGATGCTTTTTCCTAAGGATGCTACTTTTGGTATAGTTTCTTTTTTAACTGCCATAGGTGCTTTAATAGTGCTTTTATTTGTTCATTTCTTTATTTTTGCTATTAGTATGTTAGGTGCATATGTACATACAAGCCGTTTGCAGTATCTAGAGTTTTTTAATAAATTTTTTACTCCCGGTGGAAGGCCGTTTAGGCCATTTAGACAGGAAAATAGATATACTTTTTTAACTGAAAACTAATTGGAGGTGCTATATGGAATTAGGTTTATTTTATGCTTTAGTAGGAGCAGCGATTGCTGTTTTTTGCGGAGGAATTGGTTCAAGTATTGGAATTGGTCTTGTTGGTCAATCTGCAAACGGAGTCTTGTCGGAAGATCCTGATAAATTCGGCAATATGCTTTTATTGGTTGCCTTGCCGGGGACACAGGGTTTGTATGGTTTTGTTTCCGGATTTGTTGTTTTAGGAATGCTTAGCGGTGTAACAGTTAGCGCAGCAAATGGTTTAGCGATTCTTGCAGCCTGTCTGCCTGTTGCTATATCAGGTTTATTTTCCGGAATCAATCAAGGCAAGGTTTGTGCTGCTGGTATAGGCGTTGCGGCCAAACAACCACAGGCATCGATGCGCGCATTGATTTACGGAGGGCTAGTTGAAACCTATGCGATATTAGGTCTGGTTATAACGATATTTTTACTTAATGCAATAAAATTATAAAGCGATGCCTTTAGAAAACATAATTGATTATATAAAATCTAATACTGATAAAGAAAGATCAACAATCTTAGAACAGGCAAAAAAACAAGAGCGGCTTATTATTAAGCAGGCCTGGCAAGAGCGAGACAATTTTTACAAAAGACTTCTTGCGCAAGAAAAAGAAAGTATTAGTGTTGAAAAAAGACGTGTAATTGTAAATGAAACAATTGAAGGGAAAAAAAGATTATTGAAGCGCAAGCAGGAATTGATTGATGTGTTGTTTTTTGAATTAGAGTCGGCGTTAAAGAAAACAGCTTTTAAGAAGAAACAGGTTTTGGTTGATAGAGAATTAGATACACATGAAGATACGGCAGTATTTTTAAAAAGGGTAAGATTTGAATTGGAACCACAGATTTTAAAAGTTTTATTTGTTGAAAATAAGGAGTAAGGATGCTTGATTTTTCGAAGTTGTCGGATATGTCTAAATTGGCAAATGAGGCCAAAAACATGCAGAAGCAGCAGGAAGGAATTCAAAGAGAGCAGATTACGCTTTTAAGGGAGATCTCAGAGAAATTGGACAAAGTGATTAGTCTACTTAGAAAAAGTGAATAACGCACCCTCTGTATATGATTATGCCTATGGTGTTGGGAAAATAAGGGCATTAGAAAAATCCCTTATAACTGAAGAAGCCTTTAAGGAGGCTTTGAACTTAAACCTGGAAGAGGCATTGCATCTTTTTGTTGAGCCGGGTATTTTTAGCGAAGATCTTATTGGCGTCGAAAATTCCGCTGACTTAGAATTGGTTTTATCCAAAGAAAAAGAGTCTTTAAGAAAAATTGTTAATCAGCTTTTACCCGATAAGAGTTTTATTTGCCTCGTTGATTTAGATAATTTAAGCAAGGCAAAGGAAAAAGTTATTAGCATCAAGAGCGAATTTTTACAGGATTATATTTTGCATCTGATTGATATGCATAACATCAAAACTTTCCTAAGAAGTTTTATTTTTAAAAGACCCTTAGAAGAGTTGCGCAGTTTAATTAGCGAAACTGGATTCATAGATAGGAAAGATTTTTTTGCTTTATACGAAAAGGAACTATCTTTTTTTCTGGCTAGGCTAGAGTTTGTGCATAAGAAAAATTCTATTATAAATTACTCGTTATTTTTAAAAGAGGCTGTAAAAGAGATAGAAAAAAATAAATCTTTTATTGAATTAGAAAGATCCATAGCAGGATTTCTTATTGATATTTTAAGACCTGCTAAATATATCAGTTTTGGTCCGGAGGCAGTGATTGCATATTTTTTCGCCAGAGTTAATGAAATTAATATGGTTAGATTAATTGTTTTGGGCAAGATAAACAGCGTAGAAACTAATCTTTTATATAAGAGGTTAAATAGTACATATGTCTGAAAATAATTTGACGCAAGAAAATTTTGCTGTTTTGGGCAGGGAAGACAGGGTAGTTGGTTTCAAGGCTATAGGTTTTACTGTTTATATTGTTGAAGAAAACGATGATATCAGCGATAATGTAAAGAAAATTGTTGCTTCTGAGACAAAGATTTGTCTTGTTGAAGAAGTTTTCTTTATAAAAAATAAAGAAGCGTTTTTGGATTACAAAGAAAAAGAATTCCCGATTTTTATCCCCTTTTCCAACAAGGAGTCTAAGGATTCAATAGGGGAAATTATTAAAAACATTAGGTTAAAAGCAATTGGTAAGATTTAGTAAATTTTAATCAGCAATAGGAGTATTAGATGAACAAGAAACCAAAGATTATTAAAGTAGCAGGGCCTTTAGTTGTTGCCTCTGGTTGTAGAGGTGCAAAAATGTATGATTTGGTAAGGGTTTCTGATAAAGGCCTGGCAGGAGAGATAATCGAGTTAAAATCAGATAAGGCCTATATACAGGTTTATGAAGAGACAACTGGTATTGGCCCGGGAGAAAATGTGGAGCTTGTTAATAGTCCTTTGACTGTAGAATTAGGCCCTGGGCTTTTAGGGTCTATCTATGATGGAGTACAAAGACCTTTAGACAAGATCAGCTTAAAATATGGGGATTTTATTCCCCGTGGAGTTAAGATTAGTGCTTTAGATTATGAGAAAAAATGGCATTTCCGGCCTATTGCTAAAAAAGGTGATCATGTCTATCCTGGAGACATCTTAGGAGAGGTGGATGAAACCGCCTTGATTAAGCATAAGATTATGGTTCCTGTGTTTTTAGAGGGTGAGATTATTGAGATAGCGGAGGGAGATTTTAACATTAAGGAAAAGGTAGTTTTAATAAGCACAAAAAATAAAAAAGAAGAAATAAGCATGGCTCAGGTATGGCCTGTTCGAAACCCCAGACCTTTTAGTAAAAAGTTTTCGCCTGATGTACCGCTTACCACCGGTCAGCGTGTAATCGATACATTTTTTCCTATGACAAAAGGAGGTACAGCTTGCATTCCTGGTCCTTTTGGAGCTGGTAAAACTGTTACTATGCATGAGATAGCCAAGTGGTCTGATGCTGATATTATTGTTTATATAGCCTGTGGTGAAAGAGGTAATGAATGTGCGGATTTATTGCTTAGTTTTCCTCAGCTTAAAGATCCGCGTACTGGAAGACCGTTATTGGAGCGCACTGTAGTTATTGCCAATACATCTAATATGCCGGTTGCTGCCCGAGAGGCATCAATTTATACAGGCATAACCATTGCCGAATACTTCAGAGACATGGGTTATAATGTTGCCATAATGGCTGATTCTACTTCTCGTTGGGCAGAGGCCTTGCGTGAAATATCTGGTCGTCTTGAAGAGATGCCTGGAGAAGAAGGGTATCCGGCTTATTTATCCAGCCGCCTAGCGCAGTTTTATGAAAGAGCAGGCGTGGTGGAATGTTTAGGTTCAGATAAACGTAAAGGGACTTTAAGCATTATGGGTGCAGTATCTCCTCCGGGAGGGGATTTGTCTGATCCGGTAGTTCAGGCAACCTTGAGAGTTGTTAAGGTTTTCTGGGGTCTGGATGAAAAGTTGGCGCACGCACGGCATTTTCCTGCAATAAATTGGTTGGAGAGTTACTCTCTTTATCATGATAATTTAAATGAATTTATTAAAAAGAATATTTCTCAGGATCAGGTTGATTTAAGAATTGAGGCTATGCGTTTATTGGAAAAAGAAAGTTCTCTTTTAGAGATTGCCCGCTTGGTAGGTTTGGATTCTTTATCTTTTGAAGATAGGCTTGTATTGGAAGTGGCAAAGTCAATAAGAGAAGATTTCCTACATCAGAATGCATTCCATGAAATAGATACCTATACTTCTTTAGTTAAACAGCACCGTATTTTAAAAATCATTATGCAGTTTTTTGTTTTTGCAAAGGATGCGCTGAATAAAGGTATGGATTTAGAAAAAATCACAAATTTTAAAATAAGAGAAAAAATCAGTAGGTTAAAATATATCGAGGAAAATAAGATTAGCGATTTTGATAAGTTTGAACAGGAATTAAAAAATGAGTTTGAAAAAAGCGAGGAGTAATTTTTTATGCAGAAAGAATATTTAACAATTAATTCTATATCCGGGCCTTTAGTTATTGTTGAAAAAACCAAGGATGTAAAATATTCTGAGCTTGTGGAAGTGGAATTTTCCAACAAAGAGATAAGAAGGGGTAAGGTTTTAGAAGTTCAGGAAGATAGGGCTTTAGTGCAGATGTTTGAAGGTACTATTGGTTTAGATGTTGAAAGTTCAAAAGTAAGATTCTTGGGCCGCGTTCAGGAATTGGGAGTATCTAAGGATTTACTGGGAAGGATTTTTGATGGCGCAGGAAGAGCAAAAGATAATGGTCCGCAGATAATACCAGAGAAAAGACTGGATATTAATGGTAATCCGATTAATCCTTATACAAGAGATTACCCATCGGAATTTATCCAAACTGGAATATCCACGATAGACTGTATGAACCCTTTGGTACGTGGACAAAAGCTTCCTGTTTTTTCAGGTGCGGGATTACCTCATGCTAAGGTAAGCGCTCAAATTGCAAGGCAGGCTGCAGTATTAGGTAAAAAGGAATCATTTGCTGTAGTATTTGCCGCAATGGGGATTACTTTTGAAGAGGCCGACTTTTTTATGAAGGATTTTTATAAAACCGGCGCAATAGAACGCAGCACGCTTTTTATAAATCTTGCCAATGATCCGGCGATTGAAAGGATTTCTACCCCTAGACTTGCTTTGACATGCGCTGAATATTTTGCATTTGATTTAGATATGCATGTTTTAGTTATCTTAATAGATATGTCTTTTTACTGCGAATCCTTAAGGGAGGTTTCTGCTGCCAGAAAAGAAATCCCTGGAAGGCGCGGATACCCTGGTTATTTATATACAGATCTTGCTTCGCTATATGAGAGAGCAGGCCGGGTAAAGGGCAAAAAGGGTTCGATTACGCTTTTACCTGTTTTGACTATGCCTGAAGATGATAAAACCCATCCTATCCCTGATTTGACCGGCTATATTACAGAGGGTCAGATTATTCTATCGCGCGAACTACACAGAAAAGGAATTTATCCACCGGTAGATGTTTTACCTAGTCTTTCTAGGTTGAAGGATAAAGGAATTGGTAAAGAAAAGACTAGAGAAGATCACTCGGATGTGTTAAATCAGCTATTTGCCTGTTATGCCAAGGGGAAAGAGGCAAGAGAATTGGCAGTTATCCTTGGAGAAGCAGCGCTTTCTGAAATCGATAAGATATATTTACAATTTGCCAATGATTTTGAAGAAAACTTTGTCAGGCAGTCTGAATATGAGAATCGTACGATAGAAGATTCGCTTTCTATTGGCTGGAGCCTGCTTAATAAATTGCCCAAACAGGAATTAAAGCGAATCCGGGAAGAATATCTGGATAAATATTATTCGAAATGATCCTAAGAGTTAATCCTAACAGAATGGAGTTATTGCGTCTTAAGAAGAGGCTTGGTCTTGCCAAAAGAGGACACAAGCTTTTACAGGGTAAGCTTGAGGAAATGATGCGTCGCTTTTTGGTACTTATCAAGGATTTTAATTCAATAAATGATGAATTCCAGAAAAAGACAAAGATTATATATGATAGTCTTATTTATTGCCGAATAACTTCTGCAAAAGATGTTTTTTTGGAAAGTCTTTCTAGGATAGAATCCGAAATCAACTTAGATATATCATCGCAGCGGATAATGAATGTTAAGGTGCCTGTTTTTAATGTTGTAAAGATTGGAATAGAGAAAAAATACGATTATTTTAAAGCTAGTGCGCAATTGGACGTTGCTATGGATCATGCAAAAGATTATATCGCTATACTATGTAAGCTGGCCTCAAGTCTAAAAACACTTGAGATACTTTCAATTGAGATAGAGCGTACTCGTAGGCGAGTCAATGCGTTAGAATACACCTTGATTCCTTCTATAGAAGCAACAATTAGAAATATAAGCCAAAAACTGAATGAGATTGAACGTGGTAATCTTGTTAGGCTTATGAGAGTTAAAGAAATTGTCAGAAGTCATTGAGGGATAGCGCAATGTTCATCTACATAAAAATATTTTTTGTTATAGTTAATATAATGGAAGGAGTAGTTTATGGCTAAGATATTAATTATAGAAGATGAGCCTGATGCAGCGAGAGTAGTATCGAAACGTCTTAAAAACCATGGGTTTGATGTAGCAATTGCTGAAGATGCCTATCAGGGTGTTAAAATGGCGCATGAGATTCTACCTAATTTAATTATACTGGATTTGATGCTTCCTGCAGGAGGGGGCTTGAGTGTATTGAAAAACATAAGGCTTTCTTCACAGCTACAGAGCATTCCTATACTAGTGCTCACTGCTTCTAAAGATGAACAGCATAAGAAAAAAATAATAGATGAAGGTGTGGATGCTTTTATGGAAAAACCTTATGATGCCGATGAGCTTCTTACAAATATCGTTCGTCTTTTAGGAGATAAATAAAGGCATGTCATTGTTAACGGACTCCTTGATAAAAGAAGGTTTGATTACTAAAGAGCAATTTGAAGATGCTAAAATTAAACAAAAGGGTGCACAAAAGCCTATTCAGGATTTACTTATTGATATGGGTTTTGTTAATGAAGATGACTTACTAAAGATATCTTCCCGCATGTTTAATCAACCCGTAGTTGATTTAGAAAAAGAGAAGTTAGATGTGAATGTTTTAAAGCTGATTCCTTACGAATTGGCAAAGCGGTACGGAGTTTTTGCTTTAAGAAAAGACTCCGACCATGTGCTTATTGCTACAAGTGACGTGCAAAATGTGGTGGTTTTAGATGACATAAGGGCAATTACCAAACAGAATCTTAAAGCTATTCTGTGTAAAAAATCACAAGTTAACGAGTTTATCGAAAAAAGCTACAACTTTGATGACTCTCTTTATGATATTTTGAAGAATTTTAAGGATGATGTTAAGATTGAACTTATAAAGGATGAAAACGAAGAATTGGTTTCTGTTAACAGGCATGAAAAACAAAATCATACATCTCCCACGGTTAAATTAACAAGTCTTATAATTAACGATGCGGTTAAAAAAAGAGCAAGCGATATACATATTGAAGCGCAAGAAAAAATTAGCAAAGTACGTTATAGAATTGACGGAGATTTAAGAAATATTATGGATGTTCCCGGTAGCGTCCATCCGGCTTTAATTAGTCGAATCAAGGTTTTATCCGGTCTTGATATTACTGAAACTAGGAAACCTCAGGATGGGAGGGCAAAGATATCTCTTAACGGTAAAAGAATCGACCTTAGAATATCAACTATACCTACATTCCATGGCGAAAAACTTGAGATAAGAGTACTTGATCCTGAAGAGGCAAAGATTGAACTTTCAAGAATTGGTTTTGATGAAAACGAAATAAAACTTTACAAAGAAGCGATCGCAAGTCCGCAGGGTATTATTCTTATAACCGGACCAACAGGCTCTGGTAAAACCAGCACCCTTTACGCAACGCTTAATTCAATTAAGGCAGAGAATAAAAATATCGTTACCATAGAAGACCCTATAGAGTATTTGATCGAAGGCGTTAATCAGATGCAGGTTAATCCTGCAAAAGATGTTACTTTTGCAAATGGATTAAGAAGTCTTTTACGTCAGGATCCCAATGTAATCTTAGTAGGAGAAATAAGAGATAAAGATACAGCTGAGATTGCTTTTAGGTCGTCCCTGACGGGACATTTGGTTTTTTCAACCCTACATACCAACAACGCTGTAAGTTCAATTACCAGGCTTTTCGATATAGGCTTAGAGGCGTATTTAGTGGCTTCTTCTTTAATTCTTGTTGTGGCACAGCGTTTGGTAAAACTTATCTGTCCGGAATGTAAAGAGGAGTATAAACCGAATGGAAAACTTTTAGAGGATTTTAAGAAATATATCGATAATCTTAAGATTGATAAATTTTACCGTGCAAAAGGATGCAAGAAATGTGGTTATTCCGGGTATTTTGGCAGAACCGCAGCTTTTGAAATCCTAAAGATTAATGATAAGTTGAAAGACTTGATAACGGCAAAGAGCCCCGAACATGTAATTTTAAACGAAGCGCAAAATGCAGGATCAAATTCACTTACTTTATCGGCGATGAAAAAAGTAAAAGAGGGGATTGTTTGTATTGAGGATGTGGCAAAAATAATTGGCGTAGCCGAAAAAGATAAAGTCATTCAAAAGTCCGTGGAAACCGGAGAAAAGCTAAAAATCCTTGTTTCAGATGACGAAGAAGATTTATTAATGTTGGTTAAAAAACGCTTAGAGGCTGCTGGGTACTATATCATTCTTTCCAGAGACGGTGAAGAATTGGTCGAGTTGGCGTATAACAAAAAACCAGATTTAATTATAACCGATGTGACCATGCCAAAACTTAATGGATATGAGGCAATTAATGCCTTAAAGACAAGTCTGGAAACCGCCTCTATCCCAATTATTATGCTTACTGCTCGTCAAGATAAGGATAGTGAAATCAAGGGAATAGACGTAGGTGCTGATGATTATATCACTAAGCCATTTGATAAAGATAAGTTGTTGGCAAGGATAAAAATGCTTTTAAGAAGGAAAAAGTAAATGGACGATAATAAGTTTTTCCAAAGCCTAATAAATGCTATAACCCTCCCGATTTTTTATAAGGATAAGAATGGGAATTATCTTGGTTGTAATAAGGCATTTGAGAAGTTTTTAGGTCGACCGAGAGAAAAAATTATCAATAAAACGATTTATGATCTTTCTCCAAAAGACTTGGCCGAAGTTTACGAAGCAAAGGATAAAGAGCTTATTGAATCTAAGGGCATCCAGGAATACGAGTCGAGTGTCGAGCATGCAGATGGGACAAGGTCAAACGTATTATTTAAAAAAAGCACTTTCAAAGATGAAAAAGGCGACGTCTCAGGACTTATCGGGATTATTATTGATATTACTGAAAAAAAGCAGGCTGAATATCTACTGGTTCGTGCTGTTAATGAGTGGAGGCATACTTTTGATGCTATTGTTGATTCGGTATCGATCATGGATAACGATTTCAATATTGTAAAGGCAAATAAAGCATTCTTGGATTTGTTTAAGCTTAGAGAAGACCAAGTTATAGGTAAGAAGTGTTATGAAATAGTTCATGGGACTAAACATCCTGTAGACAGTTGCCCGCATGTAAAAACAATTCAGAGTAAAAAGGCTGAAAATTCCGAGATTGCCTTTTCGCCAGAAGGTCCATTTGTCAGCGTAACCACATCACCGATATTTAATAAGGATAATAATTTTAATGGTGTGGTACATGTAATAAGCGATATTACACAGAGAAAGAAAATAGAGAATGAATTAAGAGAGTCCGAGCAAAAACTAAAGGCAATACTTGATAATATTGAAATAGGAGTGTCGTTGATCAGCCCGAATATGGAAATACTATCTTTAAACAAAAAAATGAAAAGTTGGTTTCCACATATTGATGTAAGTAAGAAACCTATTTGCTACAAGGCGTTTAATAACCCGTCCCGTGATGAAAAATGTAGTTACTGTCCTACAGCTATAAGTTTAAAAGATGGGCAGGTCCATGAGGCGATTACCGAAACACCCACAGGAGAAAAGATTATTAATTTCAGAATTATTTCTTCGGTAGTCAGAGATAAAAACGGTAATATTGTCGCAGCTATTGAGATGGTCGAAGATGTTACAAAAAGAATTCAAGCTGAAATTGTTCAAAATAGACTCGTCTCTATTGTCGATAATTCCGAAGACGCCATAATAGGTAAGGATTTAAACGGTAATATTATTGCCTGGAACCAAGGGGCTGAGAAAATCTATGGATACACCACAGAAGAAATCATGGGAAATCACATAACTAAGATTATTCCTCCGGGCAAAGCGGAAGAAGTAGAAATAACTTTTGATAAAATTAAAAAAGGAGAAAGTATCATTCGCATGGAAACAACTCGCATGACGAAAAAAAAGGGAAAGATAGATGTTTCCTTGACTGTTTCTCCGATAGTAGATGTGGAGAGGAGAATTGTTGGGGCATCTGTTATTGCGCGAGATATCACAGAGCAAAAAATACTGGAAAAAGAATTAAAACAAAGAATAGAATCTTTAGAGAGATTCCAGAAGATTACTATTGGAAGAGAACTGCGCATGAAAGAACTGAAGCAGGAAATAAAAAATCTTAAGTCGGAGCTACGCAATAAGTAAGAAAATGACCTGTCCTTATTTTAAAGATTATTCAAGAGAATGCCGAGAAAAAATAGGAGAAATTCCAAGCGATACGTTTTATTTTTGCGATAGCGAAAAATATGCTGATTGTCCGTTTTATATCAAAATTGAGAAAACCAGGAATATCTGTAAGAATATAGATCAATGTAAGGCATTTAGTTTTTTTAAGACAAACAACTTTGATAAATTCTTAAAGATAACCGAAACATTTTGTCTCAGTGGTAATAATATTAATTGCAAGCGTTATATGTTAAAAGAGTCAGGAAGAGATGTCTTTCCTGATTTGCATCCCGATGGATCAAAAATAGAAGGCTTTATATAAATGACACAGCGCAAAACAGGTGTTAAAAGAAAAATTATTTTATTTGTAGTGTTTACAGGGATATGCATATCTGTATTTTCGCTCATATTAAGCTTCATAATTGCTAGTCGTTCAATTAGACAAGAAGCAGGAAAAAATTTCTCCAAGACCGCTTTTATAGTGGCAAGGTATGTAAATGATATATTAATGCAGGAGGTCGAAGAACTCCGCATGCATTTAACCAGCCCTATGTGGCATCAGGCTATCACAGATCAAAATCTTTCTTATCGAGGAAAGCCTCAAGAAGAAATTACAGAGATTTTAAAGGCCAATGATATTGAGTGGTTTAAGGCTAATAAGGATAGCAGTTTTCTTAAAAGTTACCTCGATAGTTCGCTAGGTAAAAGACTAAAGAGACTAATAGATGCAGATAAGAACACACTAGAGATTTTTTTAACCGACAGGTACGGCGGCTTAGTTGCCGCAAGCAGCAAAACGAGCGATTTTTATCAAGCAGATGAAGCATGGTGGCAAAAAGCCTATAATAACGGAAAAGGAGCGGTTGTAATTGAAGACATTTCTTTTGATGAATCTGTAGGACAAATGACTTTAGATATAGCTGTTCCTTATGTAGGTAATGGTGAAGTTTTAGGAGTATGTAAAACAGTATTGAATATACAGCAAATATTTAGCACGCTGGAAACCCTACCTTTTTTAGACACAAGCTATGTTTCAATAGTGAAAAAAAGTGGGCTTGTGGTTTTTTATAAAAACATTAAGCCTTTAAGTATGCATATTATATCAGGGGATATAATCCCACAGTGGTTAGAGTCCAACAAATTCACAGGAGTTTTAAAAGAAAATATTCACAATAATAAGATACTTGCTTCCATAAGAAAATTAAATAACCCTATATTAAGCCAAAATGGTGTTGAATGGTACGTGCTCTATGGAAAAGACTTCAAAGCAGTATTTTTTCCGCAAAGTGATTTAATCTTTGGAATGATTTTAGCTTTTTTATTGGCTGTTAGTCTCACTGTGCCTTTGGGATATTTTTTGGGAAATATTTTTATAAAGCCTATACATAAACTGCATATTGCTACAGAAAAAATAATTGACGGCGACTGGAATTTTAGCTTGGATATAAATACTAATGATGAGATTGAACAATTTTCCGACGTTTTTAAAGAAATGGTCAATAGGTTAAAAGGACAACATCAAGAGACAAACAAATCAAAGGTGAAATTTGAAGAGCTAAGTAAACTTCTTGAAGAAAAGGTCAAAGAGCGCACCAAAGAATTAACCGATGCGCAAGATGCCAGTTTGAATATTTTAGAAGATTTAACAGAGGCAAAAGATAAGTTAGATAAATATGCAAAAGAGTTAGAAAAGGCAATTAAGATAAAGTCAGAGTTTACTTCAATGGTTTCTCATGAACTGCGGACTCCTTTAGCTGCTATCAAAGAAGGGGTTTCTATTGTTTACGATGAAGAAGCAGGAAAAATTAGCTCTGAGCAGAAAGAATTTCTTGAGATAGCTAAGCGCAACGTTGATAGATTAGCTCGTTTGATTAACGATGTATTGGATTTTTCTAAACTCGAAGTAGGCAAGATCGATTTTAACATAAAAGAAAATAATATAAATGAGGTTGTTCAAGAGATTCAAAATACTATGATTCCTGTCGCGTCTGCAAAAGGTTTAGCAATAGAAGTAGATATTCAGAAAGATCTACTTTTTATTAATTTTGATAGGGATAAAGTTGTTCAGGTTTTAACTAATCTGGTTAATAACGCCATTAAGTTTACGGATAAGGGTAAAATTACTTTGTCTACACGTTCTAAAGGGGATGTGTTGTTAGTTTCAGTAAGGGATACCGGCAAGGGAATAAAAGAACAAAATATACCAAAACTTTTTCAGCAATTTGAACAACTTGAAAAGGGAAGCGAAAGAAAAACAGGTGGTACAGGCTTAGGTCTTGCAATAAGTAAACAAATTATCAAAGCTCATAATGGTAATATCTGGGCAGAGTCAAAATTGGGAGAAGGGACAGTCGTTAGTTTTACTTTGCCTATAGGAGAATAAAATTGGCAAAAAAGATTTTAATAGTTGATGATGAAGAAGATGTTTTGAGGGTAGCAAGCTTCAGAGTAAAAAAGCTTGGGTTTGAGGTAATACAGGCAAAAGATGGACAGCAGTGTTTGAAGATTTTAGAACAGGAATTACCTGATCTGATATTGTTGGATTTGCGTTTGCCTATTATTGACGGTAGAGAAGTTTGTAAGAATCTAAAGCACGATGCCAGATTTAAGAAAATACCAGTGGTTATTTTTACAGCCAGTACGGATAAGCTGGATGAAAAAGCAAAAGAAATGGAGGCAGATGCTTTTTTGACTAAGCCTTTCGATTTGGAGAAGTTACGTTCAACAATCGAAAAATTATTAGGAGCGCACGATGGATAAAATTAAAGTTTTAGTGATAGATGACGAAAAGGATTTTCTTAAGATAATCGGTTCGCGCATTAAAAAGTGGGGGTATGATTTAATAATTGCTGAAGATGCAGCTAGCGGTCTAAAGTCTTTTCAGGAGAATAATCCGGATATAGTGATTCTGGATTATTTGATGCCTAATAAAAACGGCCTTGAATTGTTAAAAAAAATAAGAAATCTAAATAAAGATATTCCTGCTATAATGTTTACAGCATATCCGAATACAGAGCTTATGAGCGAAACGCAGAAGCTTAATATTAGTGCCTTTATTCCTAAGATGAGTGTTTATTCTGATACGCAGATATCATTAAAATCAAGCTTGGAATTGATTACGAAGAATTTAAGAAAACAAGTATGAAGAAAGTCCTTATAGTTGATGATGAAAAAGATTTGGTTAAGACGTTAGAATTTAGGTTGAAAAAGAACAATTACGAGGTGCTATGCGCTTATGACGGCTACGAGGGCCTAGAAATGGCAAAAAAACATAAGCCAGATATTATATTATTAGATTTAATGTTGCCTAAGCGCGATGGATATAAAGTTTGCCGTCTTCTTAAATTTGATATAAGCTACAGAGATATCCCTATAATAATCTTAAGTGCACGTAAAAAGCAGGAAGATATTGATTTAGCTATGTCTTCCGGTGCAGATAAATATATTACAAAGCCATTTGAAATAGATGATCTTTTAAATAAAATTGAACACTTTCTATTTTAAATAAAATTGAAACTAACTGAATTTGACTTTATCAGAGCTTTATTTTATAATACATTCTTTTCGGGCGGTTAGTTCAGCTGGTTAGAACGCATGACTTACATTCATGAGGTCAGGGGTTCAATTCCTCTACCGCCCACCATTTAAAAAGAGCTTGCTAAGGGAAGCTTTTTAAGATACAATTACTTTACTTTTGGGGCCCGTGGTGCAGTCTGGTTCAGCACGTCAGATTGTCGATCTGAAGACCGCGAGTTCAAATCTCGTCGGGCCCGCCAAATATTTAAAGTTGTTTTTATAAGGTTAGTTACATAAAATTGAGTTGACAAGATAGGCTGCTATGTTATTATTAAATTGTAATAAGTAATAAGAATTACAAGCCGTAAGGCTGGATCTCTGAGTCTTGTGGCTTTTGTTTAGTTAGCAGAGATAAGATGTTGAAAGGAGAAAGCAGTGGCAACAAAAGGTAAAATTAAGTGGTTCAATAACAAAAAAGGTTATGGATTTGCTACCCTTGAATCCGGAAGCGACGTTTTTGTTCATTACAAGTCGATATCTGGTGACGGTTATAAGACCTTGAATGAAGGAGATGCTGTTGAATTTGATGTTGAACAAGGTCCAAAAGGCGAACATGCAGTCAATGTAGTCAAGGTATAAGAGAGAATAAATAGATAGGCTCGGGCATTATTTTGCATCGAGCCTGTTTTTTAATAAAACCTTTGATTTAGCTTCGAGTATATGTTAACTTATAATAATAATTATGGATAAACTACATAAACTTAAATCATGGATAGATAAATGTGCAATTCTTTGTCAGCCTGACAATATTGTGTGGATTGACGGAACAAAAAAGCAAAAAAAAGAATTGCAGCAAAAGGCCTGCGCTACAGGAGAAATTACTGCGTTAAACAAAAGAAAGCTTCCTGGGTGTTTTTTGCATCGGACTGCGGTTAATGACGTTGCTAGAACAGAACATCTGACTTTTATATGCACTAAAAGAAAACGCGATGCCGGTCCGAATAATAACTGGATGCTGCCAAAGGATGCCTACAATAAGGCTTCAGAGATTTTTAATGGAGCGATGAAAGGGAGAACGTTGTATGTTATTCCTTTTTCTATGGGGCCTGTAGGTTCGGAGTTTAGTAAAATCGGAGTAGAGCTGACGGATTCAATATACGTAGTTTTAAATATGTTGATTATGACCAGAGTCGGCAATGATGTTCTAGAATATTTAAAAAAGATCCAAATTTTTACCAAGTGTCTTCATTCAAAGGCTGATCTTGATATAGCAAGGCGTCTTATTTTGCATTTTCCTGAGGATAACGCAATCTGGAGCGTTGGTTCCGGTTATGGCGGTAATGTTTTATTAGGTAAAAAATGTCTGGCGCTTAGGATAGCAAGTTTCCATGCTCATCGTGAAGGATGGTTGGCCGAGCATATGCTTATTATGGGGATAGAAGAACCCAACGGGCATATTGAATATATTGCCGCGGCTTTTCCCAGTGCCTGTGGAAAAACTAATCTTGCTATGCTTATCCCCCCTGAAGGTTTGAAAAGAAAAGGTTATCGTATCTGGACAGTAGGAGATGATATAGCTTGGATGCGTATTGATAGCGATGGAGCCTTGTGGGCTATAAATCCAGAGGATGGACTTTTTGGTGTTGCTCCCGGAACAAACTTAAAAACTAATCCCGTGATGATGGAAACAATTAGAAAAGACACTATTTTTACTAATGTGCTTTTTGCTCCAGATAAAAACGTATGGTGGGAAGGTAAAGATGAAGCTGCTCCGGAAAAGGGTATAGATTGGCAGGGAAGACCGTGGAAGCCGGGAATGAAAGATGTTTCTGGAAAACCTATACTTGGCGCACATCCTAATAGTAGATTTACTTCCCCGATTGCTAATTGTTCTTCTGCTTCTTTTAGATTGGATCAGCATCACGGAGTACCAATTTCAGCGATTGTTTTCGGAGGGAGAAGAGCTCATCTCGCACCTTTAATATATGAGGCTTTTAACTGGCAACATGGTGTTTTTGTTGGTTCAACCATGGCATCAGAACGAACCGCTGCACAGGTTGGTAAGGTAGGCGAAGTAAGGCGTGATCCCATGGCAATGCTACCGTTTTGTGGTTACAATATGGCAGATTATTTTAAGCATTGGTTGCGCTTCGGGAAGCGCTTAAAGAAGCCGCCGAAGATTTTTCATGTAAATTGGTTTAGAACAAATAAAAAAGGTAAGTTTTTATGGCCTGGGTTTGGCGAGAATTTACGCATTTTAGAATGGATTTTGGATCGCTGTAATAATAAGGTAGGTGCGCGTAAAACACCTATCGGCAATACTCCATTTATAAAAGATATAGATTTAACAGGTTTAAAAATATCAAAAAAAGATATGGAACAGCTTTTTAAGATAAACAAAAAAGACTGGTTGGCAGAAACAAAAGATATTGATAAATTCTTTTTAAGATTCAAGAATGATCTGTCGCAGGAACTTTCAGTCGAGCTTAAAAATCTCGTTAAAAGATTAAATTTGAAATGAAAAAAGAAGTTTTGTTAAAAACAGATTTTAAAGATTTAAAATTATTCCGACGTGGTAAGGTGCGAGATGTGTATGATTTGGAAGATAAGCTTTTGATTGTCTCGACAGACAGGATATCTTGTTTTGATGTGGTTTTGCCCAGTGGGATTCCATACAAAGGAGATGTCCTTACCGCTATATCAATATTCTGGTTTGATTTTTTAAAAGATATAATACCTAATCATTTTTTAACCGGTGATGTCAATGAATATCCCGATAGCTTAAAGAAATATTCAGATATTTTAAATGGACGTTCGATGGTTGTTAAAAAAAGCTTTCCTTTGTCTGTTGAGTGCATAGTAAGAGGCTATTTGTCAGGCTCGGGTTGGAAAGATTATTTAAAAACAGGAAGCGTTTGCGGTATCAAACTCCCCTCAGGGTTAAAACAGTCTGATAAGCTGCCTGAGATTATTTTTACCCCTTCTACTAAAGCAGAAGCAGGACATGATATAAATATAACTACAACAGCGGTTGAGCAAAGTCTAGGAAAAGAAACTACTGAGCAAATAAAACAGGCAAGCGTCCAGATTTATAAAAAAGCAGGCGAATATGCAGATAAACAGGGAATAATTATCGCTGATACAAAATTTGAATTTGGTTTAAATGATAATCAGATAATCTTAATTGATGAAGTCTTAACTCCTGACTCTTCTCGGTTCTGGCCAAAGGATAGCTATAATCCTGGAGTTGCCCAATTGAGCTTTGATAAACAGTTTGTTAGGGACTATTTGGAGACGTTAGATTGGGACAAAACCCCTCCTGCGCCGCAGTTGCCAGAAGAGATTATAGAGAAAACCAGCCAGAAATACAAAGAAGCAGCATTAACCCTTACCGGAAAAAAACTTTAAACCTCCCCATGGCCAGCATAGAAGATTTTAAAAAACTTGAGCTTAGAATAGCGAAGATTATTGAGGTTATTCCTCATTCTAATGCGGATAGGTTATTTGTATTAAAGATCGATTTGGGAGATTGTACGCGTCAGATTGTTGCAGGTATAAAATCAGGTTACAGAGAGGAAGAGCTTATCAATAGGCAAATTGTGGTTATTGCTAATCTTGAGTCAGCTGAAATAAGAGGAGTTAAAAGCGAAGGAATGCTTTTGGCTGCGTCGGACGAAACAGGAATTTCTATACTTTCTCCTGATAGAGAGTTAAAATTGGGAAGCATAGTAAAGTGAAATGTCAGTTGTAACTAAAAGATTTACCGTTTGCACAAAAGGCGATACGGATATAATTGATATTACCGAAAAGGTGCAGGGTTTTTTAAGCACATTAGGAATTGACGACGGATTAATTAATGTTTCTATAGCTGGTTCTACTGCAGCAATTACTACTTGTGAATATGAACCTGGGCTTGTAAAAGACCTCAAAGACTTTTTTCAAAAAATAATTCCACAAAGTCATAGCTATCATCACAATGTTGCATGGGCAGATGGAAATGGACATGCGCATGTGCGTTCATCATTTATAGGTACGTCAAAAAGTTTTTCATTTTCTGGCAAAGCGTTGAATCTAGGAACCTGGCAGCAGATTATTTTAATTGATTTTGATAATAGATCCCGCAGTCGGGAAATTATAGTTCAAATTGTAGGTGAGTGAGGACTATGTTCAACTTAAGCAATTTCCCTGGTTCAAAGGTTTGTTTAGCTTGCGATGGTTGCTGTAGGTTTAAGGATGAAAGTTCTTTATGGGCACCATACGGCATTAAAACGCAGAAATATCATGATTATTTTATCTGCGAAATGTTCGATCCGGTTTTAAATAAGTGCCGTGATTATATAAATAGGCCTTTTGATTGTCGGGTATATCCTTTTTTGCTACATAAGAATAGATACAAGTTCTTTCTAGCCCTACATACTGAATGCTGTTTTGTTAAGAAAATTTATGGAACAGAAGAATTAACGAGACTAATTGAATATATGGTTTCTTTTATCGAGAAAAAAGAAGTAAAAGATTTTTTAAAAGACAAGAGTGATATTTTTATTTCTTATCCCGAAGGAATCCGGATTATCCATTCCTTAAGTTTTTGATGATCAAGTTAAAAAAATTTACCCTAAAAGAAAAAAGCCTTTTTGAAGACCATCTTTTTCGTTGTCCGCATAGACTAAGCGCATATTCTTTTATTTACGTGTATATATGGAAGAGTTTTTTTAAATTTCAATACTGCGTTATAAAAAATTGTTTTTGTCTGTTTGCCAAAGATGAATACGGAATGTTTTTATATATAGAGCCTTTAGGAAAAATAAACAGGCAAATTATAGATCTTTGTTTCCAGATAATGGATTCACACAATAGAAACAAAAAGTTTTCGCGGATTGAAAACGTTGAAAACACTAATTTGTCCATATATAAGGATTTTGGTTATAGGGCGTTTTTAAAATCCATAGATTATATTTATGACAGGGTTTCTTTGGTTTCTCTTAAGGGAGATTATTTAAAGCATAAACGTTCAAACGTAAATTATTTTTTGAAAAATAGCTCTTTTAATATAGTTGACTATAAGAATAGTTTTTTCAGAGATTGCACTCAGCTATATAAAGATTGGGCCTACAGGCGCAGCCTGAAACATACGGATACAATATATAGAGATATGTTAAAACAAAGTTACACTGTATTTAAAATAGCATTAAAGGATTTCCGAAAACTCGATTTAGTGGTAAAATTAGTAGTAATTGATTCTCAAGTAAGGGGATGTACGATTGGTTTTCCTTTGAACAGGCATACTTTTTGTGTTCTTTTTGAAATAACCGATTTAGCCATAAAAGGTCTGGCGCAATTTTTATTTAAATCTTTTGTCCAGGGAGTAAGTCAATTTAAATATATAAATGCTATGGATGATTCAGGGTTAAAAAATATAAAAGCAGTAAAGTTGTCTTATAAACCAATAGAACTTCTGGAGAGTTTTAATGTTGCCAGTTAAGAAATCGATTAACGACATAGAGTTTAGTGTTTTTGATGTTGAGACTACTGGTTTATTTTCTCAGACAGGTGATAAGATATGTGAAATAGCTGCTGTTAAGATAAAGCAGGGAAAAACAATCGATAAATTCTATTCTTTGGTTAATCCATTAAGGCCGATACCGATAGGGTCGTATAATATCCACCATATATCTGATAGCATGGTAAAAGACGCTAATGAAAGCGGTAAGATTTTGCCTAGCTTCTTGGAGTTTATTCAAGGGACATGTCTTTGTGGATACAATGTTGGTTTTGATATAGGGTTTCTTGAAAATGAATTAGGTTTGATTGATTTGACGCTTGATTTTAGATTGCCGATTATAGATGTATTAAAGATAGCAAGAAAGCTTTTTCCTGATTTAACAAGCCATTCGCTACTTAATTTTTCAAAATCAATGGGTATTGCAACAAGTCAAAAGCATAGAGCTATGGATGATGTGGAGTTAACTGTTAAAGTATTAGAGCTGCTTTTAAACAAATTGAGAAAGAGCAATCTTACGGATTTCGAAGACATCCACAATCTCTTTGGTAAAAACTCTGGGCTTATCAATAATACCAATCAGCGCAAAATCGATCAGATAGCTAGAGCCATAGATGAAAAATTAAAATTAAACATAAAATATTTTACATCTTCAAATAATAAAGTTACAACTCGCTTAATTAAACCTATTGAGATTGTTGAAGCAGGTACACAAAAATATTTGAATGCATATTGTTATTTAAGAAAAGATAGTAGAAATTTTAAACTTGAAGGAATTTTAGAGATTCTTTCTGTTGAAAACGTTAATATTTCGGAAAGAGTATAAAGGTAAAAAAATAATGAAAAGAATCTTTATTTTAGTTGTTTTCTTAATGTTTTCCGGATGCGAATTGGATCTTGCCCAGACACATTCCAAAATAAGTAATTTTTTCTATCAAAGAGCAATAAAGATTTACGAAGCCAAGATTAAAGATGATCCTGATAGTGATACTATTAAATTCAAATTAGGGAAATTATATTATACTCACGGAGATTTTGATTTAGCGAAAGAGTTTTTATCTAAGGCCAAGCTGGAAGACGCTACAATCCTGCTGGCTTATACTTATTACAAACAAGCAGATTTTACAAAGGCATTGGCGCTTTTTGATTCTTTAGGCGAATTTGATGATGGGGAATATCTTTATTTTTATGGCCTTACTTGCGAGAAACTTAATCTTTTCGATCAGGCAATAAATATTTACGCTAAGATTAAAGATGAGTTTTATATGCCAGAGGCAAAACTGAGAATTTCTATAATTAATTCTAATACCCAGCATTCTTTTGTAAGTGATGAGAGAGGTGAAGTTTATGAATTACTTGCAGATGCTGATGAAAAAAAATATCCTCAGGCCGGAGCGGTAGTTTTTGTTGATGAGAAAATGCAGATCTTTTCTGATAATACTTCTCAGATAGAGTTTTATGTTGTTGCCAAGATTCTTAATGATCGCGGTAAAGAAAGTATGTCAGAAATCGAGATAGGGTATGACTCCACATATGAACAGGTTGAACTTGAGTTTGCGCGCACGATAAAGCCGGATTCAACTGTAGTAACTGTAGGGAAAAAGAACATAAGAGATGTTTCGCGTTATCTTAATTTTCCTTTATATAGTAATGCCCGTGTAAGGATAATTTCTATGCCCGAGGTAATGGAAGGCTCTATAATTGAATATAAGGCTACGATTAAACGTCATAAGTTGATTGATGAGGATAAATTTACGGTTAATTATTCTTTGCAGGAATCCGATCCTATAATAAAGGCGGGATTTTCACTTGTCGTTCCGAAAGATCGCGGTATAAATATTAAAACAATAAATGATAAATATAACATTTTTAACGCTCAGATGGAACCTTTTGTTGAGGCCATAGGAGAAAATAATGTTTATAGGTGGGATTTTTCAGATATCCCTCAGATATTACCGGAATCAAATATGGTTCCGTATAGTTGGGTTAATCCGATTTTTTTAGTTTCCAATTTTGATTCATGGCAGCAGATTTATGACTGGTGGTGGGATTTAGCTAAAGATAAGATGGTTGCCGATAACCATATAAAACAAAAGGTAAAAGAGTTAATTAAGGATAAAACGCATGATAGCGAAAAAGCAGAAGCGATTGCCCATTTCTGCAGCGAGAAGATTCGTTATGTTGCAGTTGAATACGGCCAGGCTGGCTATGAACCGCATCAGGCACAGGAGATATATCAGAATAAGTACGGAGATTGTAAGGACCAGGTAATACTGTTGATTACTATGTTGAAAGAAGCTGGAATTAAGGCTTATCCAGTTTTAATCGGAACAAAAAAATTGCCGGAATTACCAAAAGATTTTCCTATTCTTCTTTTTAATCATGCCATAGCAGCTGTGGAGTTGATTGACGGGACATATACGTTTATTGATCCTACTGCTCAGACTTGTTCTTTTGGTGATTTGCCCGGAGGCGATCAGGATAGAACTGTCATGTTGTTTAAAGATAAAGAGTTTATTCTTATGAAAACGCCGCAGTTTCAAAGTGATAAAAATTCTATTTATAAAGAGTTGAATATTAAGATTAATCATGATGAAAGCATAGTTGCATCAAGAAAAGTTATTTCTTCAGGATTTTTTGATCAAGGACAGCGTTATTGGTTAAAATATACACCTCCGCAGTTGATAGAAGAATTTCTGCAGGAAAGTATTCAGGATATAAGCATTGCGGCGCAGCTGGAAGATTATAAAATTGTTAATTTAGAAAAGTTAGGTAAGCCCGTAGAGCTTAAGTATAATTTTAAAGGCGCCCATTATTTGACTAAATCCGGTCCAGCTAGGATACTGCCTTTATTTAGCCATATAGACACTTCTCTTGTCGCTAAGAATGAAAGGCGTTATCCATTGGATTTGAGCCTTCCTTATAAAAAAGAAATTATATTTAGCGTAGAGATTCCACAGAAGTATAAAATTAAATATGTTCCAGAAAATACACAATTTGATAATGAGTGGCTATATTTTACCAATTGCTATGAGGTAAAAGGACAAAAGTTATATTTTAGTCAAACTAAAGTTAATAAGACCTCGATTGTCAATACAGAACAATATAGCGAGTTTAAGAATTCTTTAGAGGCACTGGCTAAAAAAGTAGATCAGAGGGTAATTTTAGAGAAAAGGTAAATTTGTGAAGAAAGAAACCAGTAGAGATCTAAATTATCAAATTAAATTCTTTGAGCAGTTATTAGAGCGTAATCCCGATTACGCAGACGCAATGAT
>JAVCCR010000030.1 GCA_030765485.1 Candidatus Gygaella obscura | reverse complement strand
CTTAAACCTTTTTCTTCTTCGGGGATAAGATTAACTAGCTGTTGGAGTTCTTCTTTTCTTCGAATACGATTTTTTATCTGCCAATGCCAATCTTCCCACTCTAAAGGATTGACATCTTTAAATAAATTGATTTGCTTATAATCTATAGGAAAATATAGACGTTTTGTTTTGGATGGCTGCTGAGAAAGTTTTTTGGAGATATCTTCTGAAACACTAACTACGTTGTTTAGGATATCAGTTGAATTGTTAGCCAATGACCTACTCTCCTTTTTTGTTTAAATTCAACCTTTTGATAGCCGCATCAACTATCTTTTTTATGATGCCATTATACCCTATTTTCGTATATTCTGCAACAATCATAAAAGTATCCTCATGGGATAATATCGGCAAAGGATTTATCTCTAAAACAAAAGGTTTGTCGTTATCATCAACGCGAAAATCAACCCTACCAAAATCACGGCAATCTACTGCTTTATAAACTCGTAGCGCCAGTTGTCTTAATTCGTTCTCAAGATTTTCGGATATCTTGGCCGGACAGACATACTTAAGCCTATCAGAGGTAATTCTGGCAAATGTATAAAACTTATCTCCAAGATTAATCTCATTATCTATTTCAACCTGAACAGACGGAAAAACCTCGGGTGGGTTGTTACCGATAATAGCTACGGTAAATTCTCTTCCCTTAATAAACTCTTCAACCAAAACAGACTGCTTATAAACTTGAGTAATCAGCTCAACCTGGCGCCTTAAACCTTCAATATCAGTCACCCTGGAAGCCTCTGAAAGCCCTTTTGAAGAACCTTCATAGCGAGGCTTTACGAAAAGAGGAAAATTATAATCGCTTATTCTCTCAAGTTCATCAACAGAGTCAACCTCAAAAAACTTAGGAGTAGGTATACCTTCAGCCACAAAAATCTTTTTTGCCAATAGCTTATCTAAAGTTAAACCGAGAGTCAAAGCATCTGCTCCGATAAACGGCACATCATACATCTCTAAAAGCAAAGGCACCTGGGACTCTCTATTTCTACCTTTATAACCTTCAGCAATATTTAAAACCAAATCAACACCTAAATCAGGAAGCCTTTTTATTAAATTCTTAGCATTACCTATTCGTTCGACCTTAAAACCGTTCGCCTCGAGGGCAGAGGAAATCTCTCCAATGGTCCTTTCAGAATCAAACTCGGCAACTATATCCTGAGGATCATCTTGATTTGGTTTATAATCCGTCTTTAAATCAAATGTTAATCCTATTTTTTTTATCATCTTTAATTAAATAAAAAAGGGCCTAGATTTTTGGCCCCCCGCAATCGATTCTCATTCAATTCTTTTGATTTACTTATTAGTTACGTATTATTTTTATCATAATTAAAAACTAATGTCAAGATTTTTTTGCATCTTGTTTTCAGATTATCCCGACGACAAAGTAATATTCCCCCAGGCTGCAAGACTATCTTTAATAATAATCAAAATTCCTTTTATTCCTGGAATCATCTTTGCTTTTTTAATGACCGCATACACGTCATCTTTTGACTTTATCATATTACACACAGATGTTGCAGCAGAATCTGCTAAGATTGCGTCTTTAGCACAAATAACCACTGAATCAGCTTCGCCGAAACTTAAGGAATGGCCTATTGTTCCTGATGAAGTACAAATCCCCAGAGGAGAATCACTTGAAGCAATATCCAATAAAATCCTGTTGGAAAACTTTTTACTCCCTGAATAAATCGCCAATTTTCTATCAATGCCTGTTTTTATAAATAAATCTCCACCGTTTTCGATTAAAATTTCCTCGCAACCAAACCTTATGAGGTCACTGCCGATAAAATTAGCTATAGCTCCTGCAACAGAAGCCATAGGACCAACATTACATACCTTAGCGTTTCGCGCCATTGATTTTACAATTAAGCTGGCATCAGATGCGACGCTTATCGGCATAAGAGAATAAAGAAAATTCTTGTGGTTATCGATATATGCCTGGATTTGTCCTCTATATTTAATCACCAACTTAAAAATAAAATCTTTTTTAATTATTTTATCGGTCTGAATAAATAAATCAGTTTGATTTTCCTGCACAATAACCTTATGCAACAATTTATCATTTATCCAATCCCTATAAAACTTATTTTCAAAAGAGACCTTTTTCATAAAATTTGGTTTACAAAACTTTCATTCTTAAAACCATCTACATCCTTGAAAACAAAAGCGTTATATCCAATATGCCTAGCTGATTCAACCAAATCGATTCTATCATCAGCATAAATTATCTCCTGCGGATCTGCATTTAAAAAACTTTCAGCAACTGAATAAATTTCTCTTTTTGGCTTTCTTGATTTCTCTTCATAAGAAAGAATAACTCTATCAAAATATGAAAATATCTTAAACTGATCTTCAATATGTTTATAATGCAATATGTTTATATTCGATATCATTACAACCGGAAATTTTTTCTTAATTGCCACTACTAAATCCAAGCACTTTTTATTTTTCTCGCTTACAAAAAATATTTCATTCCAGATTTTTACGAACTGACTGTAATCGACTGTCAGAGAAAGTTGATTTTTAATTGCCAAAAAGAAATCTTCCGGAGAGATTTTTCCTTCTTCGAAAGCCTCTGTTAGCTCTGATTCGAAAAAGAGATTGAATATATCATCTTTACCGAATTGCGAAGAAAAAGAAATTTTTTCAGCAGCAATTCGATGATCAAAATCAATTAAAACATTGCCTAGATCAAACAAAAAACCTTTTACGTTCATAATCGGGGGTTATAGGAATTGGAAAGAAAGATTAAATCAATGAATGTCTTTTTGCTCGGATTTTTTAAACAAATCCAAAAACCTATCTTCATACTGCTTATATACGTTCCATTTATCAAGCAAACCCTTAAGCTCTTCTGCTTTAAAATTATCCTTTTGAGCTAACTTAAATAAACTTTCAATGCGAGTATTTATGGAATCGGGAACTCTGGTTTGTTTACTCAATAAATCCTTAATAAGCTCAATTTCGTCCTCTGAGATAGGATCGGGTTGAATAGTGGATTTTAAATAATCAATAATTTTATTGACTTCTCTTTCGATAACCTTTGACTCTTCTTGCAGAGAATGTATCTCTACATTAAATTTAATTACACCTTTAAGCGCCTCCACAATCACCATTGATGCCCTGGGATTAGAAATATTTGACATATAAAAAGGTATCTCTGCTAAGATACAGGCGCCATCAATGCCTTTTTGCTTGGCCACTCCGATTATCATACCATTCATACCGCTTATCTGATTATTCTTCAACAAATTAAATTCATATTTTTTAAAATATCTAATCACTTTTTCACTTGTTGCAGCAATATGAAGAGCTGGTTTCTGTATATGTTCAATAGGGCTGGGTAAAGCGGCAAAACTTAAAACTAACCCTGGTTTAAACTGTGCAACAAAACTAAATATTAGGCTTGTATATTCCTGATATTTGGAAAAATCCGGCTGGGCATTACTTAAAAAAATTATCAAATCTCTTCCCTT
>JAVCCR010000031.1 GCA_030765485.1 Candidatus Gygaella obscura | reverse complement strand
TGGCTCCCCCGCGAGGACTCGAACCTCGGACCTGGTGGTTAACAGCCACTCGCTCTACCAACTGAGCTACGGGGGAATATCTATTTTTTCTTTATCTTCCTTGCTTCTTCAATGATCGATTTCAAACGCTGTTTGGCATAAGGATTCAAGTATTTAAACTCTATACCGCAAGTAAACTTATCTTTTTTTGAATCATCATACCAGATAACAGAACCAACTAAATCTATATATTCTCTTAAATGCTCCAAAAACAATTTAAGATGAACCGCTTTACCTTTGATAAGAAGCATCTTTGATTCTACCTTGGCTCCACCCTCGCTGATATCCTGTGTATGAGCTAAAGCAAAATCTTCATTCTCAAAATGCCTCAGGCCAGTTTCATATTGTACTAAAAATCTTTCAAATTGTCTATGCTCAATTTTTTTATGACACTTTATACAGATATTACTGTCTTCATCGCTTGCCTTATGGCCAAAAAGCAAATACATTATCTTAAAACTCAAGCCTTCAAGAGGTGCACCGCAGAGTCTACATCTTTTTCTTAGTTTACGTTTCATTTTTGAACTCTCTTCTGGTTTCAATAGCCTTTGTAAGAGTTGCGCTATCTATATATTCAAGATTACTGCCCATAGGTATCCCCAAGCCGATTCTCGATATCTTCACGTTTAACGGCTTCAATATCTTTACAATATACATTGACGTTGCTTCACCTTCCATATCAGAACCTGTGGCAATAATAATCTCATTAATCTGAGTTGTCTTTATTCTATTAACAAGACGTTCTATCTTAATATCGTCCGGCCCCCTTCCGTCTAAGGGTGAAATCGAACCCATCAATACATGATAAACCCCCTTATAGGTTGAAGTTTTCTCAATTGCAATAACATCATTGGGGTACTCGACAACGCAGATTGTATCTTTATCCCTTGAAGAGTTTTTACAAATTAAACACGTCTCATCATCGCTTAGATTACTGCAGACCTTACAAAGCCTGATACTGGATTTAACCTTTAAAAGTGCATTAGCAAGTTTTTCAATATCATCTTTTGAAGTATCTAAAATATAATTTATAATCCGTTCAGCGCTTCGCCTGCCTACTCCGGGGAATTTTACCAAAGACTCTATCAACTGTTCTATAGAAAGAGGATATTTCATATCTTTATTCTATGACTTGGCCTTTAAAAATATCTAAAGCAGAATTAATGACCTCATCCTGCTCCTGCTCTTCTTGCAGGTCCTGCTTTAAGAGTTCAAGCTTAAATCTAACATCAGCTCCAGTCAATTCCGATATAACTTTTTCAATCAAAACCCTATTATCGCGGCTAGTTAATACGTCTTTATGAAAACTAAACTTCTTACTGAGACCCAAGGTAAGAATATTATTATGCATCTTCATCGGCACTGTATTCTCCAAACAATGCATAATGTAAACCTTAATTTTACTAACCCCTTCTAATATATTCGGCCAAAGTTCCTTAACCCGGTCTATTTCAATAAGGTTTCTTATAACAGGTTTGGTATGGGATTTTACTTCTTCTTTAGCTTCATTCTTGATATCTCTTGCAACCGGCTCTTCTTTTTTTATACTAGGGGAAATATCGTTATTGATTTCCTGCTGCACAGGTGTAGCCAGCCGAAGTATAGCTAGCTCCAAAGGAATCTTAAAATTAAGCAGCTTTCTTGCAGCCTCGCTTACTCCCATTAAGGCGCTAAAGAAACTAAAAATCGCCTTCAGACTTAGCTTCTTGCTTTGTCCAAGCAGTCTTTTAAAAGAATCCTGCGGCAGATCAATCAGCTGTGAATCATAATTACTATCCAGCTTTACCACTAAGATATTCCTAAAATGTTCTATCAAGTTATTTATAATCGCAGAGATATCCTTACCCTGCTCTATTGCACTATCCAATAACTTTACAGCATCAATCGGCTTTTTATCAATTATAAAATCAGTCATTTCAAACAAAAACTCCTGGTCGATTATACCTAAGACTGAAATAATATCATTCAAACTGATTTTATTTTTGGAAAACGTAATCAACTCATCCAGCATTGACTCAGCATCCCTTAAAGCACCGTCTGCAGCCTTGGCGATTGCCAAAAATACTGACTCCTCAACTGATAATTTCTCATCCTTTACAATAAGTTTAAGTTGATCGATTATCTTTAAAACCGGAATCTTCCTAAAATTAAACCGCTGACAACGTGAAAGTATTGTCGGAATCACCTTGTGCACATGGGTTGTAGCAAAGATGAATTTTACAAATTCAGGCGGCTCTTCCAGAGTCTTGAGAAGAGCATTAAACCCGTCGGTGGTAATCTGATGAACCTCATCAATTATATATATTTTAAATTTTGAGCGCGCAGGGGCAAACTTTACATGCTCTCTTAAGGAGCGAATCTCATCAATACCTCTATTGGAGGCGCCGTCGATTTCAATAACATCAAGACTCCTTCCTTCGGCAATCTCCTTACATGAAGCACACTCATTACAAGGATTAACTGATGCGCCGTTTTTTAAACAATTCAAAGACTTAGCCAATATTCTGGCTGTAGAAGTCTTACCCACGCCGTGTGGCCCGGCAAACAAAAAAGCATGCCCTAAACGATCTTGAGTAATCGCATTTTTAAGCCGCTTTACAACCTCATCTTGGCCAATAACCTGCTTAAAGTTCTGTGGTCGCCATTTTCTGGCAAAGACTACATAAGACATATCTAAAATTCCCAAGTAATTAAAGCTTCTAAAGTATCTGAATCGTAATAATGGATCCTGTCGATATGACGCCAGTCAATCTGTGATTTAAAATGTTCATTAACCGGAAAGATGAAACCAACGCATAATTCATTACGCGTTGCTTCACCTTTATCAAGATTAAAAAGGTAGGTATTAGCAAAAAATCCTTCTAATTTTAATTTTGTATTATCCAGTAAAACATGCTTTAACAAAATCGTGGTTGCGCTTTCCGTGAAATACTCTTTTTCAATGATGCCGTAATTGCGCATGTCTTCCTTATACCAACTTGCCCTCACATCCTGCGTTAAAGTAAACCAATCTGTCAAAGGCACATCTAGCGCAACTGCTAGCTCTTTATGCTCCCAGATATTCCTATCCTGATTCCAGTTAAAATTAACAAACGGCCTAATAATAACATCTAAATCTTCAAACAAATCTTCATATTCTAAGCTAGCCTGTAAAGAGACAAAATAAATATCCTTATCCGGATGTCTCAAGTCATATCTATAACCAGTATCTATTTTATAAACTGGCTCCTGCCAATAGGAAAAACAAACTGATGTAGAAAACATCAACAATATAACTAAAATCAATATTTTTATTTTTTCCATAGCTTTTTTATAATGGCGGAGAGGCTGGGATTCGAACCCAGGGGTCCAGTTACCCGGACCAATTGCTTAGCAGGCAACTGCTTTCGGCCACTCAGCCACCTCTCCAAGCTCAAGTTTTTGCTTTTCTTTTTTTCCTAAAAAACTCCTGTAAAAGATCTCTTGCTTCCTGCTCTAGGATACCTTTTGTTATCTTGATACGGTGATTAAGTTCTTTACTGTTAGTTATATCAACCACTGAACCGCATGCACCAGATTTTAGATCAGCTGCTGCAAAAATAACGTTTTTAACCCTAGCTAGCACAAGAGCTCCAGCACACATCGGGCAAGGCTCAATTGTAACATAAACAGAACAATCATTCAACCATTTGCAGTTTAAAAAATGGCTTGCCTGGGTAATAGCGATCATCTCAGCATGAGCTGTTGGGTCTTTAAGGCGCTCTACCTGATTGTATGACTTGCCAATGACCCTATCTTTGTAGACAACAACAGCACCAACAGGAACTTCATCTTCTTCAGAAGCTCTAACTGCTTCTTTTAAAGCTAGTTGCATGAATTTTTGGTGAGAATTTATCATTACATATAATTATGCGCCTGGCAGGATTCGAACCTGCAACAACCAGCTCCGTAGGCTGATGCTCTATCCAATTGAGCTACAGGCGCAAGGTAGAATATCTAAAACAGTGAGTGGTATATTACATCAACAGCCCTTAATTGTCAATTAATTAACTTTTATTCAACAGGTATTTCTGCAATAGTAAATTTATTGGAATTCTGCAATAACCACTTCCATCTAACACTTTCATCACCTTCTCTAATCTGGTATGAAGTAACTAAACAATAATCACCAGGTATTAAATCTGCCATTTCTTTTTTTGTTCTATTGTAATAACGCAGCTGCCACATAAATTCTACGCTTTCGCCGGGTTTTATCTCATCGGGAGCATCCATATCATAGACACAATCAGGATAATCACAATAAGCTGAAAACTTCTCACCATCATAAGAACCAATATGGTTTATACAAAAAGTATTTATATGCATAAAAATACTCTTATCAATATTATTTTTTATTGTTATTTTTACCAAATCTGTGGACAAATAAAACTCTTTATCAGTAGTTACCTTGATATCCAAAAGCGGTTTTTTATAAGGTGGGGTTGCGCCCGTACGGGTTTCTTGGGAATAGCTAACATCTTTAGCAAAAAAAACAAAAACTAAACAACAAATACATAAAAAAATCTTTTTTCTCACTAAGCTACTGCCCTAACTGATCTAATTGTTTTAAACGATCGTTATAATCTTTATTAATTCTATTTAATTTTTTCTTTGTAGAATCAATAGTTGTCTTATAAGTTGAGGTGTCTATACCTTCTTTTGACAAGACTCTTTTCATCTCTTTATTAAAAATTCCCTTATTGCCATAACCTTTAAACATAATAAGAATAAGAATACAAATTATAACCAATGTAAACAAAATACCCAATATTCCCACAAATCCAGAATTTAATTTTATACTATTTTCTCTTTTCAAAGTAATCTATTATACTATTAACAAGTATATCATATCAAATACTCTAAGAATAAACTGCAGTTAAT
This sequence comes from Candidatus Gygaella obscura, assembly GCA_030765485.1. Taxonomy (GTDB): domain Bacteria; phylum Omnitrophota; class Gorgyraeia; order Gygaellales; family Gygaellaceae; genus Gygaella; species Gygaella obscura. The sequence continues at coordinate 78,808 of JAVCCR010000031.1, read as the reverse complement.
AAACAATGGCGGAGAGGGAGGGATTCGAACCCTCGGACCTTGTGAGTCACACGCTTTCCAGGCGTGCGCGCTAAACCGGGCTACGCGACCTCTCCATGAATGGTATTTTTTTCGGAGAGAGCAGGATTTGAACCTGCGAGGCACTATAAGCACCTACCTGTTTTCGAGACAGGCCCATTCAACCACTCTGGCATCTCTCCAGGAAAAAGACTATTATCTAAGCAGCAAAAAGAAAACAAATGATAAAACCACTAAAATAAGACCAACAACATTATTCTTTTTTAACATCCAATTTTGAAAACTTTCAATATTCATCTCAAGTTGAGGAATAACTTTTTTCTTTATCCCGCCAATTTCCTTACCTAAAGAACCTTCTATCTTTCCAAATAACTTAGGAGACAAAACAAGAAGTACCCCAACAGCAAACACAACCGGGCTTAACCAAAGAACAAAATCCTTCATAAAGTCAAAAATTGTTAATTCTTCCATACTTCCCTCCTTTTTTCTTCTGTTTAAAATGGCGGAGGAGAGAGGATTCGAACCCCTGGAAACTTGCGCCTCAACGGTTTTCAAGACCGCCGCATTCGACCACTCTGCCACTCCTCCCTATACCTAACTGACAAATAACTGATTGAAAATACTTGAATAAATCGCTTTTGTCAAATCCACAGATCCATTGAATAATCCGGAAAAAGAAAAAGACTCCAACATAAAATTAAGTATACTACCAAAAACTAAAATATTTACAATATATATTATAGAAATCGCAAAAATATAATTAGCGATACTAGCATATTCAATTCTTTTTGGACGTAAAATCCGAGCACTAAAACTCAGATGCATGATTAGTGAAAAACTACATAAAAAAAGCGAATAATATAAAATATAAACAGAATCGCTAAATAATCTTAAAACAAAATGTAGAAGACCGAAAATAATCACATATATCGGTAAAACATAAGGAGCAGTCTTAACCAAAGGAGCAAAAAAACGGAATACCACCTCTAAAAAATGCTGACCCTTCTTATAAAAAAACCTCGGTTCATACACAAATAGATACAACACCAAAAAAAACACCATCCCGTTTATAAAATAGCTCAGCGCAACTTTTTCAATCTGAGAAATGTACTTAATAAAAACTATGGTCACGCTTATTACAAAAGGAAGTATCAACAACCCCAGAATAAGCTTTAATGTATTTAAAAATATCCTAGCTAATTTTTGTCTGTCCATCCAAATATTTTCTTAAAACCTCTGGTATCGTAATGCTGCCATCGGAATTCTGATAATTCTCCATAATCGCAATTACAAGCCGCGGCAACGCAACTCCGGAACCGTTAAGAGTATGCACATACTGTAGTTTTTTAGTTTCTTTCCCCCTAAAACGGATATTGGCACGCCTTGCCTGGAAACTTTCGAAATTGCTGCAGCTTGAAACCTCAAGCCACTTATCAATTCCTGATGCATAAATTTCCAAGTCGTAAGTCTTGCTTGATGCAAAACTTAAATCTTGAGTAGACAGTAAAACCACCCTATAAGACAAATCAAGTGCTTTAAGGATTGCCTCTGCATTATTTACCAAACTTTCTAATTCCTTATATGAATCAGCAGGTTTTACAAATTTCACCAACTCCACTTTATCGAACTGATGTACTCTTGATAAACCGCGCGTGTCTTTACCGTATGAACCGGCTTCTCTTCTAAAACATGCTGAATAACCCATATAATAAATAGGCAGCGTTTCTTCGTCTAGAATTTCATTACGGTGAATATTAGTAATAGGAACTTCTGCAGTGGGAATTAAATATAACCCATCTTCTTTTAAAGCATACATATCGTCTTCCATTTTAGGAAGCTGTCCTGTGCCAGTCATAGAATCAGCATTTACCAAAAATGGTACAAGAACTTCCTTATATCCATGATTCTTCTGATGAAAATCCAACATAAAATTTATCAAAGCACGCTCTAACCTTGCACCCCAGCCTTTAAAAAGAACGAAGTTTGACCCCGTAAGCTTAGCGGCCCTGGCAAAATCAATAACATCAAGCTGCTCGCTTAACTCAATATGAGTTGCCGGCTTAAAATCAAACTTTCTTATATTATCCTCGGTTCTAATTATCTTATTAACCTGCGCACTACCTACGGGAACTGACAAATCTACCAAGTTAGGTATAGTTAAAAGCAGCTTATTTAAAACATTAATGATATTCTTTGAATCATCCTCGAGTTTATCTTTTGCATGAGAGATTGCCTTCATGGAAGCAATAGTCTCTTTAGCATCTTTTTTCTCTTTAAGAAGCTTTGTTATTCCATCGTTAGCCAAATTTTGTTTTCTGCGCAATTCATCCAGCTCAACAAGAACTTTCTTGCGCTTCTCATTAAGCTCTAAGATATGATCAAGATCAATCTCGAGTTTTCTGTCTTTTAAAGACTTTTCAACCAATTCTTTATTTTCTGCAATAAACTTTATATCTAGCATTTTATCCTTTTATTACACCTAATGGCTTAAAGCGAACAATCTTTTTAGCTATACCAGAGGCATTTACAACTTCGATTACCTGATCTATATCCTTATAAGCAGAAGGCGCTTCCTCAACTATAGTTTTATTGCCTTTTGCTTTGACTATTATACCTTTAGATTGCAATTCCTTCAATAATACATTTAAATTTATCGTTCGCGCCGCCTGTGTCCTTGATTTAACCCTTCCTGCACCATGACAAGAACTCCCAAAGGTCTTTTCCATAGCCGTATCTGTTCCCACGCATAAATAAGAACTTGTCCCCATGTCTCCCGGCACAATAACAGGTTGCCCTATAGACCTGTATTTTAAAGGCAGTTCGCTTTGACCTGGTCCAAAGGAGCGCGTTGCGCCTTTTCTGTGTACGCAAAGAAGTTTCTGTTTACCATCCACAACATGCTTTTCAATCTTTGCTATATTATGCGCAACATCATATATAAGCTGTAAACCTAAAGAACTCCAGGAAGCATTAAAGACTTTTGCAAAGCAGCTGCGCACCAAATGCATCAGGCACTGCCTATTTGCCCAGGCATAATTAGCAGCACATTTCATAGCACAAAAGTAACTTTTCCCCTCAGCTGAGTTTAAAGGAGCGCATGCAAGCTGCTTATCAGGAACACTTATATCATATTTATCAAGACATCGTATCATCTTACGAGCATACTCATCACATACCTGATAACCAAAACCCCTTGAACCGGAATGAATCATAACCGTCACCTGATTCTTAAACAAACCTAAAGTTTGTGCTATTTTTTCATCGAAGATTTCATCCACGACCTGAACTTCCAAAAAGTGATTACCTGAACCTAAGGTACCTGATTGAAACTTACCTCTTTCCAATGCCCTTTTAGATACAGTTTCAATATCAGCGCCTTCCATAAAACCATTATCTTCTGTAACCTCTAAATCCTGCTCTGTACCAAAACCTTTTTCAACAGCCCATCTTGCACCTTTAATTAGAATCTCTTTTGAGTCTTTACTATTTAATACAATCTGACCGCTTGAACCTACTCCACTTGGAATATCACTAAACATCGTGTTTATTAATAATTCTAGTTTTGTTTTTATGTCTTTAACTTCTAGGTCACTCCTTAAAAGCCTTACCCCACAATTAATATCAAAACCTACTCCACCGGGAGAAATCACTCCGCCTGCTTCAATATCTGTTGCTGCCACACCACCTATGGGAAAACCATAACCCCAGTGAATATCAGGCATGGCCAAAGAAGCTTTGACAATACCAGGCAAAAACGCAACATTAGCTACCTGTTCGGTAGCCTTATCTTTCAATAAATCTTCAAGTAGCTTTTCATTTGCATAAATAACTCCGTCAACGCGCATGCCTTTTTTATAACTCTTAGGAATGCGCCAAGTAAATTCATCAATCCTCTCTAAAACATCTCTATCCATAATAAGCAATCACCATCTGTATCTTACAACATATTCCAACTTTACCTCTGAATCTTTTTTTACAGGGACATTAAACTGAATTGTCTGGGCGTCTTTTTTTTCAAACTCATGGGTTTTACTGATTATTTTCCAATTCGTATATCTCCAGAGATGCTCAATAACATTAACTACAATATCCGTATCCTTGTGGTTACGCAATGAAATCTCAAAAGTCTCCTCTGACCATCGGGCTTTATGATCTTCGCGGTAATTCATTTTTTTACGCTCCCCGACAACATCAAAAGCATCACCTAAATAAAGTCGGATTTTTTCATCCTTGGGCGTATGGTCAATCATATTCTCGCCAATAAACTGCAAACTCTCATCCGTATCTTTCTTATAAACCTTAACTTTGCCTTTAGGTAAAGGCATACCCAAATTATCTTTTTTGCTGTTTTTAAATTCTAACTTTACTTTTATTTTTTGCTTCTTGGAAGAAGAATTGTCATAATCAAACCACCTCCAACCATAGTAATCAACCGGGTCATAAACAAACAACTTCTGTACAGGCACAGATTCGGCTGATAATAAAGAAACCTGCTTAGTCTGATTATTTTTGACGGTAGTTGAGCGCTCTAAAGTATACATATGATATTCAAAAAATGCTTTTTCTGAAAACTGTTCATCATCCACCATTTCTCTTGCGGCAAAACTTTTTTGAACACTACCTCCTATAAAATTTTCCTGCACACGATTAACATCACCTGCAATAAGCTTTAACCTTGCATCCTTATAGGTTGCACCACTTCTGTTATCAATCGTAACCCAACCGGATAAGTCTATCTTTTTATCCAGTTTATCAACCACCACTACATAATCAGCATTCCATCTTATATTTTTAGTTAAATATGACACTTCGATTAAATGCTTTCCACTTTTTCTATTTTTAATCTGCCACATCAAAGTCGGCTTTGTAATCAACCCCTCAGGAAGCTCAGGAAAAGCAATATTAATAATATTATCTTTACGTGTTACCATATTAATTCCTGTACTATCAACAATAACAATATTGTTACCATCGTAACTTAATAATTTTCCCTCATAAAGCTTGCCGTTTTCAGTTAAAAGCTTAATACTATTATCAATATATTTTTTAAGCAGCTTATCCGCGCTTACCAAATCATACTCATAGTTTTGCTCCTGAATAAGACATCCTAAAGGATCAGTTAAAGATTTAAAATGAACTGATTCCGGTTCAATATAGGAAGCTACATCTGAAAATCTAATATCGTTAATTCCTTTTTTTAACTCTAGCGATCTTTTATCTTTAACCAATGCAAAATTCTGGTTGTAGACGGTTAATTCAACAGCCTGCTGTTCGCTGGCAAATAAATTTATGCTATATAAAAAAATTAACCCTACGAGGCCCAAAAAAATCTTTTTCATTTCTGTCTCCTTTTTTCCTTATACATCAAAAATTAATTCTAACTGCCAACTACCTTTAATCTGAGTTAACTTCAAACCATGAAACGTCGCTGCCTTAATCTCTGTATTTATTGTATAACTATTTAAAGCTCTCCCCTCTACAACAGCTTTGAGCTTATTTTTTTTAAGTTCCTTAATAACAAATCCACTAAAAACAAGCTGCTTGACCTGTGAAAGTGAAAGCAATTCATTCAACCAATAGACAAGAAGATCCTCATAAGAATCAGCAGTTAAATTTATATCTAAGGATTGTTTTATTTTGACAGGAGATTTTGTTTTTGCCATGATATCAAACATGGCACTGGCAGCACTACAAAAAACGTCTTCTAAAGAGTTGGCCTTTAACCTGATACCAATATCTGCAGTATGACTGATTAACTCGTATATATTGGCCTTCACTATTATTAAATTTATGAGCCGTGCAGGAATCGAACCTGCAACCTACAGATTAAGAGTCTGCCGCTCTACCAATTGAGCTAACGGCCCGAAATCTACTTCTTGTTTATTTACCAATGGTTGCAAACAAAAATAAATATTACCAGATTTTCCCGCAACTGTAAAGGATGTTTTTATAGCCTGCCTATGCTACAACAACAGAAACTTCTTTATCAAAAGGATTAGTCCTTAAAGCCAATGAAAATAAATATGGATAATTATTCTTTAAATGAGCCATGTACATAATCCATTCGGACAAAAGCTGTGCGTAGACCCGCTTCACATCATTAGTTAAGTGCTCTATATCTGTCTGGGGCAACTGTTTAAAATCAACCCGGTAAGAAAGTTCTTCTGTAAGATGAAAAACCGCCCATAATAAATCGGTAAAAGACTCATGTTCTAGGAGATTAGAATTACCTAATAAACTTAACAGAAAATCTCTTTTCCTATTCAAGAACTCTTTTAATGAATTAAGGCTATCTTTGTTTATATTTAAATCACTTGTATGTCTTTTTACCAACCTGCACACTCTTATAAAATCTTTTTCAAGCCATTTATCAGAAACAATCAACGCCTTTGCTAATATCTTGCTATTATGATCAAACTCGGAAAAAGTCTTTAATAAATCGGTGCCCAATTCAGTGAAAAAAGAACCTATTACCATGTTAAGTTTTTTTAAAAGAGACCTCTTTTCACGAAAATGCAGCAGGTTATGTAACACTAAAGTAACCAGCAAAACCTCAAAGAATACAAAAGCAATATCTCCCACAAGATATATAAATATATGGTGAATGTCTCTAAAGATCAAAAAATGAAGATAATAAACTCCTGCAGAAAGCGCAATCAATAATAATCCTAAAATAAGCTGCCAATTAAGAATTTTCTTCATTATTTTGACTCCTAAAACTCATAATTTAAACTAGTCATAAACCGAGAATCGTTCTTTTTTGTATTGCTATCGGGTTTTGAATTATAATCATCTATAAAACTTAAGGCGATGAATGAATTCTCATCTATATAATTTTTAACTACACTCTCAGAATGCAGCCTGAAGTCTCCGGCATTCTCAAGCTTTGGGTATAATACTAATTCCTGGGAAAACCTTAACTTATCAAAAAGCTGCTTTTCTAAAAATGCACGGGGAATCAAAATCGCCTCATTCTTATTTTTTGTATTATCCCTGAAGCTTGTGTGTTCACAACCTACACCTAATTCTACCATTGCCTTAAAATTATCTGCATCACTAAACCAATAACCTAATCCGGTTGTCGGAGTAATTCTATAATCTATATTCGTAAACCTATCGTGATCGCTTTCAAGCTTATAAAAGTTGTACCACCTTTTATCTTTGAAACTAAAGGCATAACGCAGCATCGTATACCATTTCTGCGTATCCATCTTATTGCTGGATGAGCCGTAAAGAGTATTGGCTTTGATGGTAAACTCATCAGTAGAAGTTTTTCTGTTTAAAAATATTGAACTGTTCGTCTTAGAGCTTCTCGTATTGCCACTAACTTTATTTAAACCCAAAGAAATTTCTTTCTTCCACAAAGAGTCTTTTGCTGATTTCTGAGGCTTTTCCTTGACCCCATCTTGCCCTAAAAAAACGATATCTTTAACATGTTTCTTCTCAATATAAAGTCTGCCTAAGATATCGCTTTCTATAGTTATGCTATCTTTATTCTCTTGAACGATCTTTGCATTTATAATATCGCCATTATCCAGTACGACCTTTGAAATATCTTGAGCAAAACAAATGCTTGCTAAAACTAAAACTAATAAACTAACAATAACAAATCTTCTCATAGACTTTATTTATTAACTACCAAAATTGATACGCTTATTAAAACCTGCATTGCACCACCTAAAACCAAAACCTTAACCGGTAACTTCATATACCACTCGATAAACTTATCGAGTGGTATATGAAACTGCCAGTTAAGTATTTTTTTCATATTGTTTTTTATTAATTATTCTTAAGTATTTCAACTTCTGTTTTTAAATTATTTATCTGCTTCTGCTGATCTTTAATTGCTTCTATCAATAAACCAACCAAATATTGATATTCAACTGCCTTTGTCTGCATTTCATCATCTACAGTATGAACAACCTCGGGAACAACTTTTTCAACCTCTTGTGCAACTAACCCCATACGCAATTTACCTTGATTTAAATTAGAATCTTTCCAGTGAAAATTCACACCCCTCAAACTTAAAACTTTATCCAATGCATCCTGAATCGTAGTAATATCTTTCTTTAACCGCTCATCCGAAGCGACATGATAACTTCCATAAGTTCCCGTGATATTACCGCTTTTATCAATGGACATCGCCGATGAACCGGCAACGTTAATCTCAAGCACATCGTTAAAGTGTCCATATTTAATTGATCCTCTTCCCCTAACATCATCGGAAAAGAGAATTCCTCCCCATGCATTGGGATGGGAAATCTCATTGATATAGGCGTTAAACCCTCCTTCTATAACCAATCTATCCGAACCAGCTGGCGCCGAACCTCCGGAAGAACCATCGCTAGTGTCTAAAATATGTAACTTTGCTTCCGGGTTAGTTGTACCAATACCCACATTACCGTCAGGATCTATATTCATCGCAATAAGTTCTGCTATCTTATCACCATTTGAATCAACCAAAAATTCTAGCCCTTTTACCGATAGCGTAGCTAACCTAATTTGCCCTGCATCATTTTCATTGGTATCTGTAAATTTCAAAGCACCACCTGCTGACCTTATATTAATAACTCCTTCTTCTACAGTCAATTTGTCAGAAGGAGAATCCGTACCAATTCCCAAATAGCCCCCTTTTAACATCATTCTTAAAGTACTTAGCTCATAAAAACCCATCTCTCCGTTTTGTACGTGTATTTCCATATCATTATCACCTACATCTAAATCATCAAACCTTAGTGTCGGGTTTGTGCCACCAATCGTCAAAATCTTATCTGATCCTGGTACTCCACTAATTGGCGTATCCGTGCCTATTGCAACATTATTTTCTACAATTAAATTACCGTCACCAACAGTTGTACCACTCTGAGAAAAAGTCGGACCGATCTTCATTCGCTCAGTAGTCAACTCAGTATAACTTCCGTAAGGGGCTGGATAATAAGTAACAATGCGGATTTCCTCAACCTCTTGGGCAAAAGAAAAAGAATATAAAAAATGAAAAAATATAAATAAAATAATTTTTTTCATCACTGCTCCATAACTTAATTAAACATATTAAAAATCATTAAACTAATCGTGACTATTAAACTAACAATAACAAATCTTCTCATAGACTTTATTTATTAACTACCAAAATTGATACGCCTATTAAAACCTGCATTGCACCGCCTAAAACCAATACCTTAACCGACAGTTTCATATACCACTCGATAAGTTTATCCGAAACCTTTGATTTAACCATCAAAAATGCCTTGATAACGGCAATAATAGCCAAAACAGCTAAAATCTTAGAAACCATGCCTTCTGTCTTAAAAGCGGCAATAATGATAAGCACTGAAAACGAAACTGTAATCCCCAGAATTATTTTTTTAATGGTTTTCTGGCTTTTTTTCTGAAGCTTTTTTCTTAAAAATTCCGGCTTCATAATAAAAAGTATCCCCCATATGATTAAAAGCCATCCAATAATATTAGCAAACATATCCCCTCCTTTTGTTATACCTTAAAACTATTATACTATTGTTTTATAATTTTAATAGAATTTTTGAGTGAATTTGTTAGAATATAACCTAAAGCAACTACTTATAACTAAAACACTATGAACCTATCAAATCTTAACGAAGAACAAATACTGGATCTAAGAATTAGGGATCTACCGGTAAAAATTGAAAATACCTGGCTGTCTGAATGCATCAATAAGCTTTATGAAGAGCTTCAACTAAAAAACCTGTTATTTCGTCCCAGTTGTTACTTAGCAGACGAATGGCTTACCCCTGAAGGAGAACCCATAATCGGTATCCCCTTTTATCTGGCTGATGAAGCCCTTATGAGACTAGAAAAAAAAATGATGCTAGAAGTCGAAGGCGGCACAAAAGAATGGTGTATGAAACTACTTCGCCATGAAACAGGACATGCCATAAATTATGCTTATCAGCTCTTCAAAAAGCCAAAATGGAAAAAAGTTTTCGGTAGTCCTTCTGCAACCTACGCCGATACATACCGATTCAGACCTTACAGTAAAGCATTCGTAAGACATTTGGAAGATTATTATGCACAGTACCACCCTGATGAAGACTTTGCAGAAACATTTGCCGTATGGCTTACTCCAGATTCGAATTGGCAAAATAGATACAAAAACTGGAAAGCCTTAAAAAAGCTTGAGTATATGGATTCTCTGATGAACAAAATAAAAAAACATCCTGCATTGGTTAAAAAGGGAAAAAAATACTGGCAGGCTTCAAGAATAAAATCAACCTTAAAAAATTACTACAAGAAAAGAAAAAACTTCAGTTTAGAGGACTTCCCTGACTTTCATGATACAAATCTATCCAAGATATTTACTGCCTATACTGAAGAAACCCAAAAACTTCCCAAGGCATATGATATAATTAATCGCTACAAAAAAGAAATCCTAAATAATGTCTCTGCCTGGACAGGTGAAAAAAAATATATCATAAACGATGTATTAAAAAATATAAAATCCCGCTGCAAGAAGTTAAAACTTGTTAGCAGTAAAGACGAAACCACGATTATTTCAAAGATTACCGCCTATATAACAACTTTAGTAATGAACTATCTACATACCGGGCGTTTAAAAACCAGAAAATGAAAAAGAAACTAAAAATCATCTTACTTTTCGATACTCCATACTTTACACCCAAAGAATACTCCTTTGACAAAGAATTTAAAGATGAAGAAAACTGGTATACCGAACGCGACGTATATCAGGCCCTGATTAAAAACGGCCATGAAGTAAGATTACTGGGTCTATTTAATGACATAAACGCACTTTTAGAAGAAATCAAAGATTTCAAACCAGATTTAGTATTTAACCTTACTGAAGTATTTAATAATAAGACCTATCTGGACAAAAATGTTGCGTCACTTTTAGAAATACTGGAAATCCCTTATACTGGGGCTTCCTCAGGAGTGTTGTTTATCTGCAACAACAAAGCGCTAAGTAAAAAAATTCTTAGGTTCCACCGTTTGCGTGTACCTAGATTCTATACTTTTAAAAGAAACCATAAGGTTTGGCTCCCTAAATACCTGAAGCTTCCTCTTGTAATAAAACCTCTGTGCGAAGAAGCTTCCCGAGGTATTGCACAAAGTTCCATAGTGGATAATGAAGACTCTTTGATTGAAAGAATAAAATTTATCCATGAAAGCATGTCCATGGATGCCATAGCCGAGGAATATGTTGATGGCAGAGAACTATACGTAACTGTCATCGGCAATAAAAGATTAACAGTCTTGCCTGCTCGAGAGTTAAAATTCGGAGAGCTGCCCGAAGATGAACCTAGAATCGCCACATATAAAGCAAAATGGGATGACAAATACCGCGATAAATGGGGAATAAAAAGCGTCTATGCTGGAAAACTGCCCAATGGAATGGCTAAAAAAATCGAGGAAGTCTGTAAGCGTGCGTACAGGGCTTTGGAATTTCAAAGTTATGCCAGATTTGATATAAGGATTACACCTGATAAAGGAATAATTTATATCCTAGAACCTAATGCAAACCCATGCCTTGCCTATATTGATGAAGTAGCCCAGGCTGCTGAAAAAACCGGCGTAAGTTACGAACAGCTGATCAATAAAATCGTCTACCTTGCCCTGCAAAGAACTATCTAGCTTTTCTCTTCAGCTTAAAAATAACTACCAACATTAAAATAAAATACACAGAGCTTAAAACCATCAACAACGGATCAGTATTAAAATACCTGGCTATAGCTTTGGGATTCTTCAAAATATTTGCACCTACTGCGCTGATTATATATTGAACCCAGAATATCCTAACCGGAGAAGCAATTATAATAATGAATAGGTATTTTTTAAAACTAATCTTGGTAAAACCAAACGTCGTATCTAAAACCCTGTAAGGAATTAACGGAACAAACCTAAGAAGAAAAATCCAACTCGGGCTTAAATTCTTAATCCTATTATCTAGCACACTGACCCATTTAGATTTAAACCGCTGTGAAAAAGAACCTCGAATTAATATCCTGGAGGTAAAAAACAATAAAAAACAATTGATTATCTCAGCTATCCATATAAGTAAACTACTTATATATACGCCAAAAATTACAGCAGCGATGATTTTTAATGGATCTTTTATCACCCAGATAAAATAAGCGACCACAGAATACAAAAATACAAATAAAACCCACTGAAGATAACCGGGGTAAGAAGAAAGGAAATTATCTATCTTTGTCTTATCTATATCTAGATAGATACTGGAAAATAAAATTACAAAAACTAAAAAAACCAAAACAACGATACTGATAAGCCTTTTGTTTTTGCGCATAAAAAAGACTATTTTTCAATCAATCTGACTAACAATGAGCTTATGCAATAAATAGAAACACATATCAATCCTGAAGAAATCATAATAAGCTCATGAATAGTTCCAGCTTGATGTCTTGAAATCATTATTGCAGTCAATAAAAGCACTAAACCAAAAAACAAAGGACAATTCACCAAAACTATTTTATCTATTTTTCTTAACACCATTGTACTCCTCCTTGTTACAAAACTATTTAACCACAGTAAACATAGAAATAACACTCATAAGTATTAATAATAAACCAAAATATAACATCAATAACTCTTCCTTGCTAAAATTAGTCCTTATCCTTTTTTTAGGTTGGGTTTTTTGCCAATAGAAATTAACTGCATTTAAAGCAACAACAAGCGGAACAAACGAGAATATAGCCATAAACCACATAAGGTTATCCTTATTGGCCAGAAGATTAAGCATTATAAAACAAGCGCTTAGTAAAATAGGGGAATACTTTTCCTCATAACCTTTTTCAGCTGTAATAAGGAATATATTCTTAAAAAAACTGTATATAAAAAATAAAGAAAATATTGCTCTAGCCATAGGAATTATTTTTAGTTTTCTTTTTTCTTTAATAAACTGCCAATTCTTATACATCCAGTAAATCTCATACAACCCTAAACTGATTACGCTTAAGAAAATAAATTTCTTAATCGGTACTATATTAGAAAAGACCTCTTCTTTTTGATAAGAAAACCTTTCCCCCAACTCTTGAGTTAGAGACCTATTGCAGTGCTTACAGGTTGTATCCCCTTCAGCGATTTCTTTTGTACAAAACGGGCATGTTTTCATTTTTTTTCGCGCCCAGCAGGAATCGAACCTGCAACATCCAGTTCCGAAGACTGGCGCTCTATCCAATTGAGCTATGGGCGCATTAATAGTTTTGTTTTTATGACTTCAAGTACTTCTTCCGCAGTTATCTGACTCATACAGATATTATCCGCGCAATCAAGTTTAAAACACGGGATATCACAATCTATATCTTTTTTCAAAACAGTGTTTTTATCAACATCAACAGGTCCTGTAATCCTATAATCAGTGGGCCCAAACAATGCAATAACACTGACCTCAACTGCAATGGCAATATGCATCGGCCCTGAATCAGCGCTTATGACAATACTGCTTAAACTAAACAATGCAGCAAGCTGAATAAGATTAAGCTGCCCTGTTAATACAACCGCTTCAGATTTAGATAGACTTAAGATCTTCTCCACCAAACCTTGATCTTCTTTTGCCCCAACAACAATAACTTTTAAACCAGGTTCTTTTGACAAAAGATTAATAAGCTTTGCAAAATTATCAACCGGCCAACGCTTAAGAGGCCAATTTGCACCAGGATTAAGCACAACCAATTGATCAGAACTTTTCACTCCTTTTTCTTCCAATATATTCCTTACATCTAAGATGTCTCTTTTGTTTACCTTAAGTTCATAAGATTTATCATCAATCTTACCAACATAAGGCCTGACGATATTCAAAAAGTAATCAATACGATGAACAGAATCACGCTCAATAGGATCGATCTTACCGGTCAACAGCAGATTATTCTTCCTGCGGCTATATCCAATTCTATTTTTTATCCCAGCAAAAAAACAAATCATAAGTCTTGTAAAGGAACGGTGAAATAAAAATACCGCATCAAATTTTTTCTTTCTCAAAGAAAAAATAAACGCTATCTTTGAAAACACACTCTTGAAACTGCCTCTTTCATCAAAAGAAATAAACTCATTTATACTAGGGTTATTCTTTAAAAGCTGCGCGCACCTGGCAGGCGCAGCACAGGCAATATAACTATCAGGAAAACTTTTTCTTAAAACACGTATTGCCGGAGTGGTAAAAAGCACATCCCCAAGCCAATTGACGTTAAAAACCAGAATTCTTTTATAAACTTTAGTCATCTCTTAATTCTTTTAATAATGTGTAAAAACCGCTTGCCTTTACCCAGAGGATAAAAGGATTACTGTCTTTTTCGCTGATGCGGATTCTTTTTAATACAAATACGTCATTTTTTGGGTAATCTCTTCCGGGGTTTGTTGCCACAGCTGCCACATAACCGGATTGCAAAACAATACTACGGCTTCTTTTATCAAAGGAGCCGAAAGGATAACTGAATAAATCCATTTCACAGTCAAGCTGTTCTTCAAGAAATTCCTTAGGCTCTTTTATCTCATGGATTAAATCGTTTTGTTCATCAAGCTTTACCAGATCTACATGGCTAAACGTATGAATGCCTAGATCGATAAACTCAGAATCAACTAAACTTTTAAGTTCCTCTATTGACATAAATTCAGAACTATCTACAAAATAACTACTTTGCTTAATTTGCTGCCCAATAAAATCTACAGCAATAAATATGGTTGCCGGAATAAGATACTTTTCTAAAATCGGCTTAGCATTTAAAAAATTATCCCTGTAGCCGTCATCAAAAGTAACAACTACGGTCTTAGGAGGGATTTTTTTATTCTCCTGTATGATGCGCGCAAGGCATGAAAGACTTATTACATTATAAGAATTTTTAGCAAGAAACCTCATTTGCTCCTCAAATGCCTTAGGGCTTACAATCAACTTAGTGCTTGACGGATTATCCTTTCTCACAGAATGATACATAAATATAGGTACAACATATTCGCGCCTTAAAATAAAAAATACCGATACAAAAATAGAAACAGCTAAAATAACCAGAAGTATCTTTATTTTCTTTATCTTCATCTCTTTCTCATTAATTATATTAAAACCTGCTTATAAACCTCTATTGTCTTTTTTACACAATTATCTATATTAAAATTCTCAAAACAAAACTTTTGTGCTTGCGCAGCCATCCCTAACCGCAAAGAATTATTGCTTAAAAGCTCTATTAATCTATCAGTAAAACAATCCAATTTATCATATTCTACACAATAACCATTAACTGAATCTTGAACCAATTCTTTTAACCCTCCCACACAAGAAACAACAACCGTAACCCCTACAGCCATAGCCTCTAAAACCGACAATCCAAACGATTCGTATTTGGTCGTAGTACAAAAAACATCCATCACGGAAAGTGGTTCTTTTGTTTCATTCACAAACCCTAAAAACCTAACATCATTAGTTATACCTAAAGCCTTTGCCTTAAAACGCAGAGACTCTTCCTGCGGCCCTCCTCCAACAATAACTAATTTAGCCTGCGGTAAAAAATCATGTACTCGTTTAAAAACTTCCAATAATAAATCAAGACCCTTATCAGGAGAAAAACGCGCTATATTACCGATTACAAGATCAGTCTTTTCTAAACCATATTTATTTCTCAATGCCTCTTTTTCAAGAGAATCCAACTGATTAAACCTAGATAAATCTATACCATTATTGATAAGCTTTACTTTTTTTTCTTTTATTTTGAAATTATCCAGAATAAGCCTGCGGCAATAATCGCTGACCGCTATTACCCTATCTCCAAAAAAAGGAAAGATTTTACGCAAAAACCTTACCCGATATATCCCATGACATGTAGAAATAACCTTTATATCATTATATTTAGCAATAAGTCCACATAAAACCTGAGTCACTCTTTCCTGTGCATGGACTATATCAATATCATTATCTTTAACTATCTTTCTAAGCTGTAAATACTGCCTAAAAAGAAACGGATTAAATTCATTTTTAGTATTAAAATCGATCTTATAATGGTTGATTTTATGCTTATCCAATTCACTCTTTAAAACACCTGTTCCTGAAGCGACAAAAACATTTATATTATTCTGTTTTAATCCTTTGGCTAAATTAACTACATAGCGTGAAATCCCCCCAATATTTAAATGTTTAGTCACTAACAGTACATTCATTAAACCAACAGCTCCTCTACTTTTTCAAAAACCTCTTTTGATGTAATAAGCTTCATGCATATATTCTTTTTACATTTTGATCTGTAGCAAGGAGAACAAGGCACTTCCTTTCTTAACAGCCTGTATTTTCCTTTAGGATGAAGATGTTTTGAAGGATCGGTCGGTCCAAAAAGAGCAACAAAAGGAACATTAAGGCTAGAAGCAATATGAATCGGAGCTGAATCTCCGCTGATAAGAACACTGCATCTATCAACCAAAGCGATAAGCTGCGCAAGATTAGTTTGACCGCAGGCGATTATCGGTTTAAAATCCTTTAATCTAGCAGTCACTTCCTGGGCAATTGCAAGATCAGCTTTTGTGCCTGTAAAAACAACACGCATATTCTTAGTTTTAAGCATATCACAAAGCTTCACAATATTAGCGCTCGGCCAGCATTTAGACTTCCAACGACTGCTTGCTCCAATATTTATCCCTATCAGTTTTTGGTCTTCAGTTAACCAATGCTTTTCCAGAAAACTGTTCATTAACTTCTTTGCGTCCTTATTAACCCACAATTCCAAAGAATCATCCATATCCTTTATATCCAACAACCGTAATACATTTAATTGATGTCTTACAGGATGTTCAACCTGTTGCGGCAGAGATACTGTACGGTTAATAAGAAAACTCAGCTTTCTTTTAATAAAAAAACCATACCTTTCAGCAATTATTCCCAAAAAAGACAATAAGTGGCTGCGTTTATTATTCTGCAGATCAATCGAAATATCAAATCTATAATAAATAATCTTTTTGGCCAATCGCAATAAACCAAAGAATCCTTTATGTTGAATATCCTTATCATCGACTATCAAATCATCCACATAAGGACAATCCCATAAAAGAGAACTAAAATTCTTGTTTACCAAACAAGTAATAGTATGATTTTTGAATTTTTTCTTTATCGCCCGAAGGCTGGGTACAGCCAAGATAACATCGCCTAAAGCAGTTAATTTAATAACAATAATCCTTTTCTTGACTATCGTCTTTTTGTAAACAGAAAGTGTTTTCTGATACATGTTCTCTAGAGTAAACCTCTCCTCAACATAAGCCCTAGCCTTCAACGCCAAACTATTAGTGAAGCTATCATCATTATAAAACCTTATTACCGCATTTTTAATTGCCTCTGAATCCGCAGGATTAACCAAAATGCCTGTTTCGTTATCTTTTATAATATCAATAACTCCGCCCACTCTTGTCGCTACAACCGGAACGCCCGCTGCCTGTGATTCAATTATCACCCTGCCAAAAGCCTCTTCGGTTACAGTTGAAAGCACTAAAATGTTCATCTTTGAAAGTATAGAAGCAATATCTTTCTGATAGCCTAAAAAATCTACGCGCTCGGCTATGCCTAACTTCCTGCAAAGTGTCTTTAACTCCTCTTTGTAATCCTGTTTATTCTTAGCAGCATCTCCCACTATCCAGATACGCAGATTAGGAATAATTCTATGCAGCTTTGCTGCAGCATTCAAAAAATGGACATGCCCCTTTAATGGAGTGAGTCTTCCAATAATCCCTATAGTAAAATCCTGCTTATTTCTTTCATCCGGCCTGATAAAGCTATATTTTGATATGTCAACGCCTCTTGGAATTATAACTATATTGTCCCTCTTGACAGAAAAATCATCAACCATATGACGCGCTATGATATTGCTGGGACAAATTACATATTTGCCTAATGCCATAACCCTACTAAAGAAATGCCTGGAATAATAACCATGACAAGTAGTAACAAAATTAACCCCTGTTTTAAAAGAGACAATAAAACCTACCCATGCCGGAACGCGCGAACGACCGTGGATAACTTCAATATGCTCATCTTTAATAATCTTAGCCAATTGCGGGATAGTCTTTATCAAAACAAAAGGGTTCTTCCTGTGAACCGCCAATGTATAATGCTTAACGCCGCTCTTTTCAAGATCGGAAACCAACATTCCGCCAGAAGAAACAACAACAACCTTATGTCCATCCTCGACCAAACGGCGGGACAAATCAACAACTCCTGTCTCTACCCCTCCGACATTAAGTTGTGGTAAGATCTGTAATATATTCATAAAATCTTTTCCCTTAATGCATTTATTATATTATCCCGATCACTAAAACCTGTAGATGAAATTTTACCTGCTGAAACAACAACTAAAACCTCATAAAGATTATTTTCATCAGCTATAGCTATCAAACCTTTTTCTTTCAGATTATCAAGGAAAATCTTATGCCGTCGCCTTAAAGACAAAACACTGGGAAGAAAAACCACTACTTTCTTCGAACCTGCTACAGCTTCTGAGACCATGGAAATACTTTCTGCGCTTACTAAAATGATAGTGCTTATAGCTAGAATACCTGCAAAAGCATATTCAGGATTGTTTTTATTGGCGACAACAAGAAACTTTGCACTTGTTTTAAGTTGCCCTTCAAAAAGCCTCTCTTGAATAACAGATGTTCTTCTAGAAGTAGTAAAAAACAAATCAAATTCATTACCTTTAATAAAACTTTTTATTTTCTCAATTAAAGCAATTAAGCTTTGCTGTTTATACTTAAAGGCCTTGGTGTCTCCTCCAAAAAACACACCTAAAACATCTGGCTTTAATGCAATGTCTCTCTTTTTTAAGAAACCTTCCAATTCAATACGTCCCTTCTGAAGAAAGTCTTCATCAATACGATTAACAGCTGCATCAGTAAAAACAATATTTTCTTTTAAAGATAAGGGATCATGCCTTGGCGCTATTATTAAATCAAATAAAGACTTTCTTAAGAAACCCGGATTCATAATACAGATAGACCTGGCTTGGTTTTCCCGTTTTAAATAAAGATTAACTGCTGCTAAACTAGAACCAGCAGAAATAATTATATCTGCATGTGTTCTGATAAGACGCTCGAATGAATCCTTTTCAAGGGCAAACTTCAAATACCTTAAAGAACCAACCATGCGCATTGATATAAACAAAGAAAAAAATCTCAAAATAACCTTATAAAATCTATGTTTAAACTTTACTCTAATAACTTTTTGCTCAATAATATTATTCCCTTTCCCTAACAAATCCACTATAGCCCTAGACTGATTCATATGACCTGCTTTATCATCACTTAACACCAACACCCTCTTAAGGGCAGAATATTTCCACCTTCTGTAGCGCCATAGGTTTTGCTCAGGATATCTATTTATCAAATCTTCAATTTCTGCGTTTATTTTATTTAAATTTATCTTTAAGCTATCTTCTAAAGAAGTGGCTTTTGTTAAACTTAAAGGGTTTATCCTTAAAATATGGTAAGGCCCTTTTATCCGTCTGATACTACATAGCATAATAGAAGTATCAAACCTCAAGGCAAGCCTCACTGCGCCCGAAGGAGTAGGTACAGGAATATCAAAAAACGGTACAACCACTCCGTTTTTACCTCCATGGTCAGCAACCATAACTACAACCTTATTCTGTTTGAGGGCATGGGCAATCTTTAAAAGGGCATTTCCTTCCATGTAAACCTTAATACCTTTATCCTTTCTTAACTTATTAAGATAGAGAAACGTCTTGTTATATCTTGCCTGCTCCTTTGCAAAAACATTATAGTCATAACCCAATAATGAAAAAATAACATTGGCCATTTCCCAACTGCCGAAATGACTTCCTACCAAAATTACCCCTTTTTGTGCTTTTAAGACCTGATCGATATATTCAACTCCCTCTAATTTGATGTACTTATTAATATAATCAGAATCAATCTTAGAAAGCCTGAAGGTCTCTACAATATCCTGAATTAGGTTTATAAAAGACTTCTTTAATATTGATTCAAGATCTTTTCGTGACTTTTTTTCAGCAAATACACGCCTCAAGTTGACATAGGCAATTCTTTTATACTTAAAACTAAACATATAGATTAATCTGGCAATTATTCTTGCAATTAAAAGCGCTGATTCTGGCTTTAAAATAGAAAATACCCCTACAAGAATTCTAGCCGATATATAAGTTATCCAGTTTATTAAAAAGTTCATCTTCGTTTTTTGTTAACTTCATCTTAATCCGTAAAAACCAGAAATCCAAACCAATGCTTTCTTTTAAATCCTTAAGAAATCCCAGTTTTACTGCATCCTTCTGAGTAAGAATAATATTCTTTATCCCCTTACGTTTACATTCATTAACTATTTTGACAAATTCATCCTTTGTATAGCGATAATGATCGGGAAAAACAAAACTTAAACCTACATTCAAACCAATATCTGTAAGTGTATGCTTAAAGTAACTCGGATCTGCAATACCGCAAACAAAACAAATGTCTTCGACCTTAGAAAAGTCTAAATAATGCAACCTGCTGCCGTTAATAAGATTGACAAAATCTAATGCCTGATGCCTACTATAGACAAAAGCAACTTTTTTATTTATTACTGATATCTCTTTTACCAAAGCATCAATATTCCCGCACCTATCGGTCTTTGTAAATACTACCAAATCTGCGCGCTTAATTGCCTTTTTTGATTCACGTAAAATGCCTCTAGGGATAAGAAAACTATTGCCAAAAGGATTTGTCGCATCAATAGTAATAATATCCAAATCACGAAATAATCTCCAGTGTTGAAAAGCATCATCGAGTAAAATCGTATCACAATGATATTTATTTAATGCTCTTTTTGCATTGATAACTCTGTTTTTACCTTCAATAACAACAACCCCAAGGTTATTCTTTAAAATCATTGCTTCATCGCCACTTAAGCCTGAAACCGTATCTAAGGCTTTATAACCCCTAGTTAAAACAACTACATCTTTGCCCCTTAACAACAAATAGTCAGCAATAAGTTCTTCCAAGGGAGTCTTGCCTGTTCCGCCTAAAGTTAAATTGCCGACACTTATAACTTTAACGCCTAATCTTTCCTGTTTAAGAATCTTACAACAATAAAGAATCTTTAAAATATAAAGCGCGCCCTGATAGACAAAAGACAAAATAAGCATTGTAAACTTCACAATTCCGGGTATAAAACCATTTATTTTATCGTTTGCCAATAAATAAAAATATTTTTTCATTATAAAAACTTTTCTATCTTGCTAAAGGTGTCCTGCAGCGCTCCCTTATTCCTATCAAGAATCTCCTTAGCCTTTAATCCAAGAGAAAATCTTTTTTTATTATCTTCTAACAATTCCTTTACTGTCTCATACAGCTCTTCCTGGTTAAAAACCATTTTTGCAGCGTTTTCCTTAATAAAAAGTTCGCTGATCTGGCTAAAATTAAACATAAAAGGACCAAATATTATCGGTTTTGCAAAAAAAGCAGGTTCTAATATATTTTGGCCTCCTTTTTTTATAAGACTGCCTCCCACAAAAACCACATCTGCTGCTGCATAAATCTGCGCTAGCTTACCCATAATATCTACAATAATTATATCCTCATTCATTTTCCCTGAAACAGCAGAAAACCGGATAAAACTTAAATCCATATTCCTTAGCAAAGCCTCAATTGTTTCCACCCTCTCTGTATGTCGAGGAGCTAAAACTAATTTCAAATTAGGAAATTGTCTTTTTATGTTCTTAAACACGTTAAAAATAATTAATTCTTCCCCAGGATGCGTACTTCCTGCAAGAAAAACAAGCTCATCTTCATTTATTCCAAGACTATTTTTAAAATAAATATCTTCTTTTATTGCAATATCAAACTTGATACTGCCAGTTTTTATTACCTTTTCACTGTCTGCGCCTAAAGAAACTATTCGATCCGCATCTGTCTGTGTCTGCATACAGAACAAAGATACTTTCTTTAATACATTCTTAAATAATCCTCTTACAACTTTATACCTCATAAATGATGCCGGGGAAATCCTGCCGTTTAAGATGATAATAGGCGTATTGTTTTTATTTAAAAAATAAAAAAGGTTTGGCCAGATTTCCGTTTCGATTGAAATAAAAACATTCGGATTTATTGTTTTGATGAAACTCTTCACGATAAAACTAAAATCCAATGGAAAATAAATCAACTTGTCCGAACCTGAAATAAATGACTTGACGATTTTGTTTCCTGTTCGAGTTACAGTTGATATCACCACTGTCTTTTCGGGAAATTTATCTTTAATCATAAAATATAGAACTTTTGCAATTTTTGCTTCGCCTACACTTACAGCGTGTATCCAGATAGATCCGGATAAAAACTCCATCTTAAAAAGTTTTATGCGCAGTAAAATATCCCTATGGAACTTAGCCTTTAAAAAGTAGTAGACTAAACCAAAGATAAAAACTCCCAAAAAAAACAAATCGTATAATATATACATAAATTTATGCCCGCGGGTGCGCCTTGTTATAAACTTCTTTCAAGCGCTGAGTAGTCAGATGTGTATAAATCTGGGTTGTAGCAATATTTGCATGCCCTAATAATTCCTGGACACTCCTTAAATCAGCCCCCCTATTTAATAAATGAGTTGCGAAAGAATGTCTTAATGTATGTGGAGATATTTTCTCTTTAATCGCTGTTAAACGAATATATTTATCAAGGATAACCCTTACTCCCCTTGCGCCTAAAGGGGTATTGTTTTTATTCAGAAAAAGCTTCTTTGACTGCTTCTTTCGTTTATCAAGATACTGTCTAAGTACTTCTATTGCCTTATCGCCAACAGGAACAAGCCGCTCTTTTTTGCCCTTACCGGCAACCTTGATTACTCCGGATATAAAATCTACGGCATCAATATCTAAAGCCGTCATCTCACCTATACGCATCCCTGTTGAATAAAGTAACTCCAGTATTGCCTTATCCCTTAAACCAAGCTTACTTTTTAAATCCGGAGCCTCAATTAAATTATTCATCTGTTCTTCAGTTAGAAAAAGAGGAAGCTTTTTATCCAATTTAAGGCTTGCCAATACAAGAGTAGGATTTTCCTTAACATAGCCTTCTCTAGTTAAAAAACGATAAAAACTCCTAATGCTAGCAAGCTTTCTGGCAATAGATCTGTTTTTAAGACCTCTTTCTTTAAGCAGTGCCAGGTATTTTCTCAAGATAAGATAGCTTACCTTCTCAAGCGGCGTCTCAGCAATATATTTTGTAAAATCTTTAAGGTCTATTCCGTAATTAAGCAGGGTATGGGAAGAATAGTTCTTCTCTATTTCAAGATATCTCAGGAATTTTTCAAGATAACGCTGCATAATTACTCCGACTGAGGAAGCTTATCTGTAATATACCTGCATTTGGGAAACTTAGAACATCCGTAAAATACGCCTCTTTTAGAATGCCTCTGGATTAATTCGCCATCACAGTCTTCCGACGGACACTTAACGCCGGTAGTTATGGATTTAGAGAATTTACACGTAGGAAACTTAGAACAGCTTAAAAAGCGTCCGCGCCTACCCCATTTATAAACAAGTACGCTTCCACACTGCGGACAATTCTCGTCAGCAGTAATAACCTCTTTTTTCACGTGTTTTTTTGCATAATCTAAGTTTTCCTTGAAAGGAGTATAAAAATCATTCAACACTTTCAAATAATCAATTTTACCTTCCTCTATTTGATCAAGCTCTTCCTCAAGCCCAGCTGTAAATTTCACATCCATTACCTTTGGAAAATTATCAACCAAAATATCACTAACTGTCATACCTAATTCCGTTGCCTCAAAATATCCTCTAAGTCTATGGACATAGCTACGTATTACCAAAGTCTGTATAATCGGTGCGTATGTAGACGGTCTTCCTACTCCCAGCTCTTCTAAAATCTTGATAAGTGAGCTTTCGGAAAATCTTGCAGGCGGCTTTGTAAAACTCTGCTGCGGAAGCAATTTCTCAAGATCTAATAATTCATTTTCGCTTAAAACAGGTAATTTATTTTTGTTGTTATCTTGTTTTTCATCATCTTCAATATTATAAAGCTTTAAAAAGCCGTCAAATAACAATATCTGTCCGCTTGCGCTAAATTCATAGATACCGACATTTATCACTACACTTGTAGCATTAAACCTGGCTGGATTCATCTGACTAGCTAAAAACCTATTATAAATAAGCTGATACAGCCTAAACTGATCATGGGTTAAAAATTCCTTTATTGAATCAGGCGTCTTTTCTAATGACGTCGGTCTTATAGCTTCGTGCGCCTGCTGAGCAGTCTTTCTAACCTTAAAATAATTAGCCTTTTCCGGAAGATATTCCTTACCGAACTTTTCTGCAATAAAGTTCCTGGCATGATCAATAAAAGGTTGGTACACTCTGGTAGAATCTGTTCTCATATAAGTAATAAGACCAACTGAACCGTCTTTAGGAAGCTCAATCCCTTCATATAGCTGTTGGGCAACCATCATTGTCCTTTTAGCAATAAACCTAAGCTTATTGAAAGCTTCCTGCTGAAGAGTGCTTGTGATAAAAGGTGCTGAGGCGTATCGTTTTTTCTGTTTAAGCACAACCTTTACAACTTTAAAATCTTTATTTTTTATATCGTCGGTTACTTTTTTAGTTTCCGTCTCGTTTTGCAATTCATAATTAGCACCGTTAATCTTGTTTAATTTCGCAATAAACTTTCCTTTACCTTTTTTCTTATTTAGCTGTGCCTCTATCTGCCAATATTCTTTAGGTTTAAATTCAGTAATCTTACGCTCCCGTTCTACTATTAAACGTAAAGCAACTGACTGAACCCTTCCAGCGCTTAAACCCCTTGCAACCTTACGCCAGAGAAAAGGACTTAAAAAATACCCTACGAGCCTATCCAATATTCTTCTGGTCTGCTGAGCCTTAACTTTGTTTAGATCAAGCTCCTCAGGATGAGCAAACGCCTCTTTTATACTCGGCTTAGTTATCTCATGCAAGATAACACGAAAATATTTCTTTTTCAGCTTTAATTTTTCTTTTAAGTGCCAACCAATAGCTTCGCCCTCTCTATCAGGGTCAGTGGCAAGATAAATTTTATCCGCATCCTTGGCAGCTTTTTTTATCTGCTGCAGGACCTTAGCTCTTCCTTTTAAAACAGTATAAGTCGGCTTGAAATTATCCTCAACTTCTATACCGATCTGTTTCTGAGGAAGATCAATAATGTGACCCATGCTAGGTATTGTTTTTACATCTTTTCCTAAAATGCCTTGGATTGTCTTTGCTTTTGTGGGAGACTCAACGATAACCAGTGTTTTACTCATATAAAAAAGACTCCTTTTTTAATACAAAACGTTTACCCGGAAGCTGCTTAATAAGATTATTCATTTCCAGCTGTATAAGTGTATCCATCAGCTTGTCTGGGTTTATTTTAACCGCTTGAACAATATTTTCCATATCAACAGGATCATCCGATAGAATACTAATCACCCTAAGCTGTTCTTCACTTAAAGACATACTGGTAAATAATCCTTTTTTGTTTTTATCTATTTTTCTATCCAGATCCTTTTTTATATCAAGACTTAATTCTTTTAATAATTCTTCTGCGCTTTCTATCAACCCAGCACCTTGCTTAATAAGATTATTAGTCCCTGCAGAATTAGGATTATCCAAATCCCCAGGAACAGCATAGACATCTTTTCCCTGCTCAAGGGCAAAATCTGCAGTAATTAAGGCACCGCTTTTTTGCGCTGCCTCAACTACCAAAACAACTCTAGACAAAGCGCTGATAATACGGTTTCTTCTAGGAAAATTATTCGCCTTGGGAATTTCCTTCATAGGAAATTCAGAAATCAATTCACCAGTCTTTGTTATCTGTTCAGCCAAAGCCTTATTTTCCACAGGATATATATTTGCCAAACCGCTTCCTAAAACCGCAACCGTAGCTCCTCTTGACTCTAAAACAGCCTTATGAGATGCAGTATCAATACCCCGAGCCAAGCCAGAAACAACAACTATCTTAGCCTCTGCCAATTTAGAGGAAAAATCCCTAGCCATCTTTAAACCATAACTTGAAGCTTTCCTAGAACCAACTATACCAACACCTACATTATTGCAGGTGCCAATTTTTCCTTTTCTGTAAATCAATATCGGAGGGTCATAAATCTGTTTTAAAGAAAAGGGATACTCATCATCAAAAAAATTATGCACAACAACCGAATTATCCCTAATCAGTTTAAATTCCTGCTCAAGCAATTGAGTGTCATTTACTTTCCTTATACCTAAGGCGATATTAAAACCGATTGAAGGAAGCTTTTGCAGATCTTCAAGTTTTGATGTTAAAATAGCAACAGCTGAACCAAAAGTTTCCAATAAAAGATTAAGTCTCTTAATCCCCAAACCAGAAACCATGTTCAATAATATAAAAGCTTCTTTATCATTCATTATTCTTTACAATTTCAACTATCATACCTGCTGCTTGTTCTTCGCTAAGGCTAGACGTATCTAGCTGGAAATCTGAAAGCCCATAGAAGAATCTTCTTTTTTCAAGAAGCTCATTTATCCTTTTTAACGGCTCTTCTACGTTTAGAAGAGGACGATTTTTATTTAATTTAACTCTTTCAAAAATAACAGAAGCATCAGCTTTTAAACAAATAACTAAACCGGTATTTTTCATAATATCGATATTATCTTTTTTTATAACAATCCCGCCTCCGCAGGCAACAATAAGATTATTTTTTTGAGAAACGTCATTAAGATACTTGGTTTCTAAATCTCTAAAAAACACTTCGCCTTTTTTGCGAAAAATATCATTAATGCTACTTGACTCTAAAGTCTCTATTGAAATATCCAAATCCACAAAATCTCTGGACAAAAGTCTGGCTGTAATACGGCCAACTGCGGTTTTACCTGTCCCCATAAAACCTACTAAATAGATATTTTTCATAATGCTATGATTTTAACATAGTTACAAACCTATGTCAAAAAAAACTGCCCCACTAAAATAGTGGGGCCTATTTGTCGAACCTGGCCAAAAATTATCGGATTTTCTTTATATAGCTTTGAAAATTGTTCTTTATCTCAACCAAAGAATCGCTGCCAAACTTTTCCATAAAAACCTTTGCTAATTCAAAAGCAAGAAGACCTTCGGCAATTACTCCTGCAGCTTCAATCGCACATATATCAGCACGCTGCACTGTTGCTTTAGTCTTTTTCTTTGTCCTTAAATCTATGCTATCTAATGGGTTAGATAAAGTAGTTATGGGTTTCATCGCGCAACGTACGATTATATCTTCTCCATTGGACATTCCACCTTCAATACCTCCGGCATTATTAGTTTTCCTGTAAAAACCTTTGTTTTTTGCATATGTTATAACATCATGAACTTCAGAACCTAACTTTTCAGCAAAAACAATTCCCAAACCAAACTCAACACTCTTTATTCCCGGTATGCCCATTAAAGATGCTGCAATTGCTGCATTAAGGCGCCTGTCTGCATGCACATAACTACCTAAACCTACAGGAACTCCCTTAGCAGATACCTCAAACACTCCCCCAAGGGTATCTTTGTTCTTTTTTGCAATGTCGATCGCCTTATGAATTTTGGAAATAGAATTTTGTCCGCCTGCGCTTACGAGCCTACTGGATAAAGATATTTTAAAATTACTGATTAATTGTTTACAAATTGCACCAATAGCAACATCAATTGCGGTTTTTCTTGCTGATGCACGTTCTAGGACATTACGCATATCGCTAAAACCATACTTTAATGCACCTGGTAAATCCGCATGCCCTGGGCGAGGATTAGAAAAACCCTCCAACATATCAATGGAGTGATCCTTATTTTTTATCATCATTGCTATGGGAGACCCGATTGTAGCTAATCTTCTTACGCCGGATAAAACTTCTATTTTATCAAACTCTATCTTCATGCGCGGGCCCCTGCCATAACCAGACTGCCTGCGTTCAAGTTCGCTGTTTATCTTTTTCTCATCTATTTTTACACCCGAAGGCATACCTTCTAAAATCCCCACAAGACATTTCCCATGAGACTCGCCAGCGGTCAGATACCTTAACATTTCATCCTCCTTAAATAAAATTACATTCTAATGCCAAAAAGCCAAAATACGATTCTATCTACCCAGAAAATTGAAATCACGCTCGCTAAGGCAATAGACGGACCATAAGGAATCGTATGTTTTTTTTTCTTTACTAATTCATAGATTCCTGCAAAAGAACCTATAAAGGGAGCAATAAAAAATACCAATAATGCCATTTCCCAACCTAGGAAACTGCCGATCATAGCCAGAAGTTTTATATCTCCCCCACCCATGCTTTCCGTCTCTCCGTCAATATTATCTCTTTTCATGAGCTTAAAAAATAAAAAGTTACCAAAAAGTCCAGTAAGATAAAGAACCCCTCCACCAACAAGTAAACCCACAAGCGACTTTACAATTGGAAGATTCCAACTTAAACTAAAACCGGTTGTAAAACTTTTTATCAGCCCGAATAAAAGCCCCACTACCATTCCGCCCATAGTAACCTCATCCGGTATCTCACGAAAATCTATATCTACAAAAGTAGCAATTATAAGACCGGACATCAATACTAGGATTGCAAAAAACTCCAAGGTTAAAGAAAATTCAAAATAAAGTGCTAAAAACCCAATTCCAGTAATCAGCTCAACAAAAAAATAACGGAAACTAATTCTAGCTTTACAATTAGGGCATTCACCGCGCAGTGCGATATAACTTAACAAAGGAATATTCTCATACCAGCGGATCATCTTCTTACAATTCGGGCAAAATGATCTGGGCTTTACCACTGAAATCCCCCTGGGCATGCGGAAAATACAAACATTCAAAAAACTTCCCACAATTAACCCAAATAAAAACATAATAATTGTATTAAACATTTATTTATTTCCTTTATCCAATACATCGTATAAAGCCTGCTTCATAGGCTCAGCATGTGTATTATCTTTCGGGCCTAACCACCAAATAAAAGCAACTATACCCTGATATAAAAGCATACCTCTGCCATCAACCCACTTACAACCAACACTTTCAGCATCCTTTAGAAGCTGAGTCTTTCGATGATATATTATATCATAAACAGATAAGCCCTTATGCAGAAATTGCTTATCAACTACCGAGGAGTCATTCTCTTTCATGCCAAGACTGGAAGCATTAACTAATAAATCACAGCCATTTAAAACTGAAGGAATATCTTTTTTATCAACAAACTCTATCCTTTTTATTATATCTTTGTCATCATTTTCATAATTAGCTAAATAATCAAAATGGCTCTTTACCATATCAACTGCTGTGGGATTTAAGTCATACATATATAACTTATTAACATGGTTATTTTTATACATGCTCAAAGCTGATCCTATCGTTCGGCCTGCTCCTCCACAGCCAAAGACAATAACAGTTTTATTTCTACTATCGAATTCTAAATCATTCCATAAAGACATCCAAAAGCCTTTTCCGTCGGTATTACAATATTCGATATTGCCGTCTTTTCTTCTGACTGTATTTACTGCTCCGTATTTGTTTGCATTTATTTCCTGTGGAATTGTTTTAAGCATCTTTTTTGTATCAACAAGTTTCTCAAGAATCTCTTTTGCTCTTACCTTATATGGAATAGTTATGTTAAAACCTTCTATATCTTGGGCATTAAATTCATTACCCTCGATATCAGAAAACACTCCTTCGCCAATAAGAAAATCTTTCAACCTCTCCTCAGACACCTCAAACAATCTATATTCTGCATTTATACCAAGCGCTCTAAAACCTGCATTATGCATAACTGGCGAAAGACTATGATCTACAGGATAACCTATAAGACCAAAAATTCTTTTTTTATCATTCATACTAGTTGATTTTTATTATCTCTTTCCAGACATATGACCAATGCTGCGAACCTAATTTACCAAAACTATTAGGAAACATACGCCTTAATTCATCCTGGGCTTCTTGTATGCTATATTGATACAATTGTTTTGGTAAAAATGGGTTGTCCGACTCTCTTTCCTGCATTCCGTAGATAATGACCCAGAAATTATCCCAGTCCTCTTGGGTAAAATTATGCACCAAAGCACCCATAAATATTTTAAGATTTTCTTCTTTCTCAATCAAAGTAATAGGTGCTGATCTTTTTTTATCAAACTGAGAAGAA
The DNA here is from genome assembly GCA_030765485.1 of Candidatus Gygaella obscura. Classification (GTDB taxonomy): domain Bacteria; phylum Omnitrophota; class Gorgyraeia; order Gygaellales; family Gygaellaceae; genus Gygaella; species Gygaella obscura. Next base: position 48,671 of record JAVCCR010000031.1, on the reverse strand, counting down.
AAATTATCTTTAGCTGTTTCCAAAAAAGAGGATGAGTTCTGAAAAGCGTTTCTGATGGAGGCTTGGTTTAAAAAAATAACAACAATCAAAATTATTAAACTAGAAATTAATATTTTAGCAAAGTATCTATTGCCCATTAGGCACGGAAAGATTTATTAATTGCGTTTAGATATGCTTTAATTGAAGCTTCAATAACATCTGTACTTGTACCTCGACCTATTATTATATCTTTATTGACTCTAACCCGCACATTTACTTCACCCAAAGCATCCTTACCCGAGGTTACTGCCCCGAGTTTATACTCTAGTAATTTTGATTTCTTACCGGTAATCTTGTCAATTGCCTTGCAGCAGGCATCAACAGGACCGTCGCCAGAAGATATCTTAGACATCTCTTTATTTTTATATTTTAATCTTACTTCGGCTTGAGGAGTTAAGCCAGTACCACTGGTTATTTTAAAAGATACAAGCTGCCATCTGTCTTGAATATGTCTAATCTGTTCATTAACAATAGCAATAAGATCATCATCGTAAACAGTTTTTTTCTTATCTGCCAGATGCTTAAACATACTGAAAGCACGCTCAAGATCTTTATCGCTCAACTTTATTGCCAATGATTTTAAACGCTCTTTAAAGGCATGTCTTCCTGAATGTTTACCCAAAACAAGACTTTCTTCCTTAAAGCCTACATCCTCTGGTCTTATAATCTCATAGGTAGAACGTTCCTTTAACACACCATCCTGATGTATCCCTGATTCATGCCTAAAGGCATTAGCGCCTACTATTGCCTTATTGGGAGCAACGGGAAAACCGGTAAGTTTACTAACAATCCTTGACACCTTTGTTATACTTTTAGTGTCAATATTAGTCTTTAACTGTTTAAAAATATCTTGTCTGGTTTTTATGGCTATAACGATTTCTTCCATGGCAGCGTTACCAGCACGCTCTCCAATACCATTAATAGTACACTCCACCTGCCTTGCCCCGTTTTTTACAGCACTTAATGAATTGCCAACAGCAAGACCTAAATCATTATGACAATGAACGCTAACAATGGCCTTATGGATATTAAAAACATTGTTGAATATATCATGAATAAGCGTGCCGAATTCTTCTGGTTCAACATAACCTACGGTATCAGGGATATTAACTGTAGTTGCCCCTGCGTCAATAACTGCCTCTACCACTTTATACAGAAAGCTTTTATCGGTCCTAGAGGCGTCTTCAGGTGAAAACTCTACATCACTGAATTTTTTCTTAGCATATTTTACTGACTCTACAGCCAGACGCAAAATTTCCTCTTCTGCTTTTTTTAGCTTATACTTCATATGTATCTTGGAAGTTGCCAAGAACACATGCAGACGCGCGGAAACAGCAGGTTTTAAAGCCAACGCTGCAGCATCAATATCCTTCTTGGTTGCCCTGGCTAAAGCGCAGATTTTTGTTTTCTTAAGGCTTGATGCGACAAGCTTAACGGAATTAAAATCGCCTTTTGACGAAATCGGAAAACCCGCCTCAATAATATCTACACCTAATCTCTCCAGCTGGAAAGCAATCTCCAGTTTTTCCTGCTCATTTAGGCTAGCTCCTGGAGCCTGCTCACCATCACGCAAGGTAGTATCAAAAATATAAACCTTATTATTCATTACTTTTTTAACTTTATGATAAGATTTGACTCAGCGTATTCGCTTTTATTAACCATCCTCGAGGCTACAAAATCAATACAAGCTATAATATCTATAACCTCGGAAATACTTTCATGTATCGGCAAAACCTTTAAAATAAACTCCAATGAACTTATAATATTATTAACATCAACAAAAAACATAAAAGTATAATCCGAATCTAACAAATCGGATATTTTTCTATTATCTTTTATTGAATTTTGTTTTGTATCATAATCATCCAAAGCCCTGTCCACTGACAATGAAGGAAAACTGATAAGAAAATCATTATTTTTTACTGTAAAACTGGGAAACATCATCAAAGATGCTAAGGATGCCTTGCCTTGAAGCTCTGGACTATTTATACCCACCTGATAGATTGTACTTCCTTTGTAATCACGTTCTTGAATTTCAAACTCTGGAATCTTAAATGCAGATTCATCGCTTTCTTCTGTTTCCGGAATCTGTATATGGGAAAACATCTGCTCATTGCGATCAGATATCACTTTATTATATAACTTCTTCATTGTATCTTTTGCCTTTGTTGCTTCCCTAACTTCGAAAGCTAACAACAACTGAGGCAAAGGAATACTTAAATTAACCTTACCAGGCATCTTGTTTAAACCAGGCATGGAGAAATTTTCAAAACCAATAAAACCGACACTTAATTCCTTACCGATATTTGATAAAACCTCTTTTTCTAAATCAATTCCGCAGTAATCTAAAACATTATTTTTAAAATCACTTATTTTAAAAGAATCTTGACTGCCCATAATAGGTGATTTTAATAAAGGTGTGTCCAGATAGTCCTTAAATAATTCGTACCAATCTAAAACACTTTCAATATGGACACTGGCCAAAGCCAAAGACTGTTTGGGGAAAACATTAAGCAGCCTCTTATCGGATATCTTATCGGCAAAAAGATTATATATCTTAATTTGATCATCATCGCTTGTTAAGGACTTATCGACCATAGAAATTATTCTTATTTCAAACCCATTATCAAAAACACACTCCAAACATACATCGCTAAAAGGGCTCTTAAGCTCATTGATTAACTGCTCATCTAATGCATTATCTTTATTTTCCTTTAATAAAGCTTGTTGAGAAACCTCCTGCCATTTTCTTGCATCAAACCAAGCCCACATAAAACGCTCGGTCTTATTAAACTTCTTCCTTATATTATTTACACGATTACTATCGGCAAGAGACTTATCTTTTCTACTACTACCTAAATCCAAAGCATCTTTTACAAGTTGTTGGTTATTGGATATTAAAGCGATACTGCCCGCAACGGTATAATACAGATTGAAATTATCCAAATATACTGTATTGATGACAAACTTTTTATATTTTGAACTTTTAATATCTGTTTTTCCACTCTTGTCCAAAAATATTTTTAATATTTTTTCCTTAAATCTGCTATCGGGCGTTAATTCTACCAAATGCAGAAAATCAACCTCAACTTTTTCTCTTGAGTAAAAAGCTATAGAGTATCTTTTCTTTAACACGCTTAAAACCAAATCCTTTATCTGTAAAGCCTTTTTATATTCATTTTTTCCTTTATCTGAATTAATAAAATTCTTCCAAGGGCTAGACTTGATGATATTTTTTGCTAAAGCAGTCTGAGTAATTTCACCAAAAACTTCATTTAAATTATCCGCATAAATATAGGCCATTGCATCTTGAGAAACAAGTTCAGCCAATTCCGTAAACTCAAGCGAGGTTTTCTTCTGCTGCAGAAAATAAAACCCAGCTGACAACAAAATAATAAAAAACGTACCAATTAAAAGAAAGGTTAAGGTTTTCTTCATAAAATTATTCCTCTATCTAATGCTTCATCCAAGGCATCATTTTTCTTAACTTCTTACCGACCTGCTCGATCTTATGCCTGTCGCCCTGAATAAGAAGCCTGTTAAAATTATGTCTTCCTTTTTTATTTTCTCTAATCCACTCTCTAGCGAATTTTCCTGACTTAATCTCCTTTAAAATTTTATTCATCTCAAGACGTGTCTTTTTGGTAATTATTCTTTTACCCCTTGAAAGATCTCCATAACAGGCTGTATTAGAAACTCGTCTTCTCATACCCGATATCCCATATTCCTGAATAAGATCAGTGATCAGTTTCAATTCATGCAAAACCTCAAAATAAGCAATCTCATTTTGATAGCCTGCCTTTATAAGAGTATCAAAACCAGCCGTAATAAGCTCACTTACCCCACCGCATAAAACAGCCTGCTCACCAAAAAGATCTGTTTCTGTTTCTTCCTTAAAGGTAGTTTTAATAACTCCCGCCGTTGTTGCCTTTAATGCCTTTGCATAGGCTAAAGCAAATTTTAAAGCCTTGCCACTTGCATTCTGATAAACCGCAACCAAAGAAGGAACACCTTTTCCTTCTTCGTACATCTTTCTTACTAAAGCACCCGGACCTTTAGGAGCAACCATAAACACATCTACAGATTTAGGCGGTTTAATCTCTTTAAAATGGATATTAAAACCGTGAGAAAAACACAAAGCCTTGCTCTTTGTTAGATACGGCTTGATTGAATTATTATAAACAAAAGATTGCACATGGTCTTGAGTTAGGATCTGGATTATATCAGCTTTTTTTGCAGCTTCTTTAGCTGAAACAGGCTTAAAACCATCTCTTTTCGCCTGCTTAAAATTAGGTGTATTGGAAAGCTCTGAAACAATCACATTAACTTTACTATCTCTTAAACAAAGTGCCTGACCTCTACCTTGTATACCATAACCTATTATCGCTACAACCTTATTCTTCAATAAACCCAAGTCAGCATCTTTGTCATAAAATATCTTTGCCATCTTCAATCTCCTTTACGGTTTTATCATTAAACTATGCTTAAAAAAGCATCCACCACTTTCTTGTCATATCTAATGCCATAATACTTTTTAATTTCATCTTTGGCTTTTTCTACGCTAAGACCTTTTCTATATGGCCTATCTGTTGTCATTGCATCAAAACTATCAGCAACAGCTAAAATCTTTGCAGCAATGGAAATTTCATTGCCGCCGATACCATCTGGATATCCGCTGCCATCAATCCACTCATGATGATGTCTTATCGTCCTACATAAACGCGATAATGTCCTTACAGGTTTAACTATCCCCTCTCCAATAACCGGATGTTTATGCATTACTTTTTTCTCTTCTTCACTAAGAATACCTGGTTTGCGTAAAATCTCATCGCTGATACCGATTTTACCCACATCGTGAAGCTCACCCGCATGTTCTATATCGTGAATTTCATCTTCACTTAAACCTAACTTCTTAGCTACGGAAACAGAATACTTCGCTACCCTATCCGAATGACCACGACTATAAGGATCTCTAGCTTCAACAGCCATAGCCAACGCTGAAATAGTTTCTATATAAGTATTTTCCGCATCCTTATGAAGCCTGTCGTTTTCAACCGCCACCGCAGTCTGCGTTGCAAGATTCTGAATTATTATCAACTCATCTTCCTGAAAGTTTCCTCCGGTGATTTTTCCCACCACAGTTAAAACTCCTATAAGTCTATCTTGATATAACATAGGCGCACTTAAAAGAGGTGGCGCAAAAGGATCTACCTCTTCAACCCTTTGTTGCTGACTCTCTACAACAGGTATCAAAAGGGGTTTTTTGTGTTTTGCCACCCAACCAGGAGCTTCTTCACCCACCTTAAGCTTTATATTAGTAAACTGCAAATCAAAACCAGAAGACACCTTAACATAAAGCTGCTCTTGTTTTTCATCCATAAGCATCAATACGCCTCTTTTGGCATCCAAGGCATTAGCTGTTATCTCAACAATCAAATCCAAGAAAGTATCCATGGTCTTGACTGAAGATAAACCCAAAGCAAGCTTTGATAAAACATCCTGCATGGTCCGTTTTGAAGCCTCTAAACGCTTAATATTATTTTCTAGATTCTGAGTAACAGCATTAAATGCATGGGTAAGCTGACTTATTTCACTTTGTTCTTGTTTTACTTCACCTAAACCGGGAATTTTTTTAGAAACAAGACTTGTTGCTGTTTTGGTCAACTGCTGAATCTTCATAATTGAACGTCTCATGCCATAAAAACCAGCTAGCGTTCCTGCACCGACTAAAAACAGCAAAATAACCAGAATATTCTGATCAATATTTATGCTGCCGAAATTATTATACTGTGTAAACAAATAGGCAATAACCAAAAAAGGCAAAAGGCTCATCACAATAAATAAAACAGTAAATTTACGAATAAGCGGTGCTTTTTCTATTGAGCCTAACTTTGATTTTGTTTTAGCATTCATATCAATTTATACTTATAGCAATTCTGCCTGTACGCGTTAATTCTTTTAAACCTGCATCTTTAAGCTTAAACAAAAGCTCTTTTAAATCATCCTGTTCGGCAGAAACCTCGACTATTGCCTGTCTTGAGGCTATTTTAACAATCTTACCATCGAGTTTCTTAAGCAATTTTAACAATGTACTCTTTTTTATCTTTTCTAAAGATACCTTGAGTAACACAAGTTCTCTGCCGATAAAATCTCTTTTGGTCAAATCAATTACGGTTATAACATCAATCAACTTATTCAGCTGCTTCTTTATCTGCTCTAAGATTCGTTCATCTTTCGTATTTACAACTATGGTCATGCGCGAAACTTCTGGGTCTTCCGTTACGCCTACGGCTAGACTATCGATATTAAAACCTCTTGCGCTAAAAAGCCCGGCAATGCGCGCTAACACACCGAATTTATTCTCCACTAAAACTGAAATTGTATGTCTCATTATGCCATGCCGCCTATCATTCTATTAATCGCTTGTCCTGCAGGAACCATAGGAAAAACATTTTCCTCCGGATCAATCCTGAAATCAATCATAACAGTATTGTCTGTTTTTATTGCCTTCTCAATTGCCGGACGCACATCTTCTTTTTTTTCAACAAGTATACCCAAAGCACCGTAACTTTCAGCAAGTTTAACAAAGTCCGGATGAGAAATACAAGTATGAGAATATCTTTTTTTATAAAACAACTCCTGCCACTGTCTAACCATACCCAAATACCCGTTATTTAAAATAGCTACTTTTACATTTATCTTGTTACAAACACAGGTTGCCAATTCCTGAATATTCATCTGAATCGAACCATCACCTGCTATATCAAAAACTTCCTTTTCCGGACAACCCATCTTTGCCCCTATAGCAGCAGGAAAACCATAACCCATAGTGCCTAAACCGCCACTTGAAATATAGGTACGCGGATATTTATACTTATACCACTGCGCTGCCCACATCTGATTTTGACCCACCTCTGTCGTAATTATTGCTTCACCCTTGGTAGCTTCATAAATTTGTTCAATCACATACTGGGGCTTAATTTTTATATCATTCTCATACACCATAGGATGTTTGTTTTTCCAGACCTCGATACTCTTAAACCAATCTTCTGTTTTAGGAGAAATCTTTATCTCTTCAATAAGCTGAACTAAAATATTTTTAGCATCTCCTACAATAGGAACATCCACCTTAACATTTTTACTGATTGAAGCCGGGTCAATGTCAATATGGATAATCTTTGCGTGAGGTGCAAATTCATCAATTTTTCCCGTAACTCTATCGTCAAAGCGCGCACCAACAGCAATAATTAAATCTGACTCCATTATCGCATGGTTTGCATAAGCAGTACCATGCATCCCTAACATCCCCAAAGAAAGCTCGTGCTCAGAAGCAAATGCACCAATACCCATAAGGGTCCAAGTGACAGGGGTTTTAATTTTCTCAGCAAAAGTTTTAAGTTCCTGACTTGCACCGGAAATAATAATACCGCCTCCTGCATAAATAACAGGTCTTTTGGCTTTTGCAATAATTCCAGCTGCTTTTTTTATCTGTCCGGGATGACCGAAAAATGTTGGTTGATAGCTTCTCATATCCACTTCTTCCGGCCAAATAAAATCAGTTTTCCCAATCTGCACATCAACAGGGATATCAATCAAAACAGGCCCTGGCCTTCCGGTTGAAGCAATATGAAAAGCCTCACGAATTATCTTAGCCAAATCTTTTGTATCCTTAACCAGATAATTATGCTTAGTTATTGAACGCGTTATTCCTGTAAGATCCGCCTCTTGAAAAGCATCATTACCGATTAAAAAAGTCTTCACCTGCCCGGTAATTGCTACCATAGGAATAGAATCCATATGGGCGGTGGCAATACCTGTAACTAGATTAGTCGCACCAGGCCCCGAAGTAGCAATACAAACTCCCACCTTACCGGTTGCGCGCGCATAACCATCTGCTGCATGCGCTGCGCCCTGTTCGTGGCGAGTTAAGATAAACTTAATATCTGAATCATACAGCTTATCAAAAAGAGGCAATACAGAACCTCCGGGATAACCAAATATTATCTCAACGCCTTCTCTTTTAAAACACTCCAACAGAATTTCAGAACCAGTCATAATTTCACCTTAAATTAACTTACCTTAAATTATAGCATTATATACAATTTTGACAATAATGCTTTTTAATCATCACCCTCGCCATCGTGAATGGCTTCCGGACCTTGTTCTTTTTTTCGAGAAATCACTCTTTTAAAAATTGTATGTTTTTTTACTAAATCAGAGTTATTTATCGTATTAAGCTGTTTAAACAAAAACTCAAACTTATTTTCTATTTCTTTACTAATTGCATCCTTTATCGACTCATCCAAAGCCATGATATCCTTTTTAAACGGTCCTAAGGCCTTCTTGCGAGTTTTATAAATAAACTGTTCTTCAGTTTGACCTTCCTTGTGTTCTGAAGACAAATTTTCCTTTATCCAGGCATATATCTTATCCCTTAAATCTTCTGGGAAATGCTTGCTGTCAAAAATCATATTCTGAAACTGTGTTGCCAAGTGAACCTCAGCAGCTTCGCATTCAACAAACTTATGAAACGCGTCCTCTGGAAGAGTAGATGCACCATGCTGAACCGCTCCGGCCATTGAGAATTCATTTCTGGCAATTTCAGATAAATTCTTTAATGTCTCAAAATCAAGCTTTACCTGGGCAATAGTACCGTCGGGTAAAACAACTCCTCCGTGTGAAGTACCGGTCTGCACAGAAATCTTGCTAATTCCGGTAAGGCCTTTTCTTAAACGCTCATTAAAACCTTCCATAAATGCACGCAGATCCTCTGGCGTAGAATTCTTTTGTCCTACCTCACCGATCTCACCACCGACAGAAACTGTAACCCCACGAGGTTGAATCCTTCTAATAAACTGCGTAAGTTTTGCACAAACTTCATAATTCGCAAATTGCTGTTTTTTGATACTTTTTTTTGACAAATCAACCAAAGTAGAAGAATCTATATCAATATTATAAAAACCGTTATTTATAGAATCCTGTATCAATGCCTTTAAAACATCTATCTCTTTTTCCGGATTATCCTGGTATTTTTTGACATTTGCCTGGAAGTGATCACCTTGAATAAAAACAGGTCCCTCATAGCCTTCCTTAACAGCAGCTGCTAAAATAACTGCAGAGTATTCAACCGGAGGCTGAGCAGTATAACCCATTTCTGACTTGGCAATCTCAAATATAAAAGCTGCAGAATTATTCCTTTTAGCAACCCTAAACATTGCACGCGCCAAATCAAATGTAAGACTTCTAATGTTAACTGCCGGAACAGTCAGACCATTATATTCTTTTTTGCCTCTTGCAATATAAAAATCATGTATACTTGCTGGATACACTCCTTTTTTATATGCAATATCCTTTATTTTCTTGGAGATTTTCTTTTTTTCATTTAAATCATCTGTATTTACCAACTGTTTTACCAACCTTGTCATATCTAATGGCTTTCTACCCATAAAACTAACACCCCTTTCATAAAATTAAGTTACTATTTTTACTAACCTATAAAGACTTTCTACATTTATTGCTTTTTTTATTACGGCAAATTCCAAATCGACTACATTTATATCATTTGAAATCACTCCAACCGCTTTTGATTTTTCACCAGCAATCAATAACTCCACAGCCTTTACTCCCATACGCGTTGCCAGGATTCTATCTCGTGCAGTAGGAATTCCCCCTCGCTGGACATGACCTAAAACAACAACTCTAACCTCTAATCCAGTTGTCTCGGTAATTTTATCAGCAACATCTTCTGCTTTTCCTGCGCCTTCTGCAACAACAACAATCCAACTAATCTTACCGCGGATATTGCCTTCAACAATCTCCTGATTCATATTATCAAAATCAAATTTCATCTCCGGCAAAACTACCTCTTCTGCGCCACCGCCTAAGGCAGATGTAAGAGCAATATAACCAGAATCTCTACCCATAACCTCAATTACGAAAATCCTTTCCATACTGGTTGCTGTATCACGGATTTTATCAATTGCTTCTAGGGCAGTATTTACTGCTGTATCAGCTCCTAAAGTAGAATCTGTTCCGTTTATATCATTGTCAATTGTCCCTGGAATTCCAATACAGGGAATATCCCACTTTTTACTTAAAGCTATTGCTCCTTTATAAGTTCCATTACCGCCGATTAAAACAAGTCCATCGATACTATTTTCCTTTAATACCTTAACTGCCTTTTTTTGACCCTCTTCAGTTAAAAACTCATCGCTTCTTGCGGTCTTTAAAATTGTCCCGCCGCGATTAATAATATTAGAAACAGATCTATGGTTTAAAGATTTTAAATCTGCCTGAATCAAACCTTCATAACCACGGAAAACACCCATAACATCAATCTTGTTATAAGTGGCAAAACGCACCACTGCTCTTATAGCAGCGTTCATCCCGGGTGCGTCTCCTCCGGAAGTTAAAACTGCAATTTTTTTTATCGGCATTTAAGTTCCTATCTCCCAGCTACAGAGGTATTTCTTTTGTTCTTTAGTAAGGCTATCAATACCAATACCCATAGACTTTAACTTTAAAGATGCAATTTTTTTATCTATTGCTTCAGGCACTTTATAAACTGCCTGCTTCATTTTCTTATGATTCTTAAAAATGTATTCGGCGCTTAAAGCCTGGTTGGCAAAGGACATATCCATAACCTGTGCCGGATGACCTTCAGCTGCAGCCAGATTAATAAGCCGACCCTGGCCCAATACATATATCCTGCGTTTACCTTTTAAGTTATACTCCATAACAAAATCTCTTATAGCTCTTTTTGATTTACTTAGTTTTTCTAAAGAAGGGATATCTATCTCCACGTTAAAATGGCCTGCATTAGCAACGATTGCACCATCTTTCATCAATAAAAAATGTTCCTTCCTGATTACTGCAGCATCTCCAGTTACCGTAACGAAAATATCTCCTATGCGTGCAGCTTTCTTTAAGGTCATCACTTCATATCCATCCATAGTAGCCTCTAATGCCTTTAAGGGATCAACCTCGGCAACAATCACATGCGCTGCCATTCCCTTAGCCCTTAAAGCTACACCCCTACCACACCAACCATATCCGCAGACCACTAATTTACTTCCGGCAATAAGTTTATTTGTAGCGCGCAATATACCGTCCATAGTAGACTGACCCGTTCCATAGCGATTATCAAACAAATGCTTGGTCAATGCATCATTAACAGCAACAATCGGATAGCGAAGTTTATTTTCATTCGCTAATGCCCTAAGCCTTATAACACCAGTTGTAGTCTCTTCTGTTCCACCCATGATATTGGCATGAACTTTGTTTTCTCGTTTATGAACAACACTGACTAAATCTGCACCATCATCCATGGTAATATCAGGCTTTACCTCTAAAACTGATTTTATATGACTATAATAAGTTTTCGTATCTTCTCCCCTAATTGAAAATACAGGAATCTTATCATTTCTTACAAGACTAGCGGCTACATCATCCTGTGTGGATAATAGATTAGATGCACAGACAAAAACTTGTGCTCCGCCCATCTTTAGAGTCTGAGCTAATACGCCGGTTTCTGTAGTAACATGCAAACACGCAGCAAGTTTTACCCCTTTTAAGGGTTTCTCTTTGGCAAAACGTTTTCTAATCAACGCTAATACCGGCATATTATTACTTGCCCATTCAATACGTAGTTTTCCTTTTTTAGCTAAAGATATATCTTTTATATGATACTTCATCAATATTTTCTCCTTGTTTGTTTAACTTATAATTTAGATGCCTGTTTTTTTAATGTAGCTGCTTTGTTCGTATTCTCCCAGCTAAACTCTACTTCTGTTCTGCCAAAATGACCGTAACAAGCGGTTTTTTCGTATATAGGGCGAAGTAAATTAAGCGAGGCAATCATCCCCTTAGGCGTAAGCTCAAAATTATCCCTAACCAGTTTTACTAAATTTGTTTCGCTCAGCTTACTTGTTCCAGAAGTATCAATCATAATCGATAAAGGCTCAGCCTTACCTATTACATAGGCAAGCTGCACAAGACATTTATCTGCAAGGCCTGCGGCAACAAGATTTTTTGCAATGTATCTAGCCATATATGCAGCAGATCTATCCACCTTAGTGGGGTCTTTCCCCGAAAAGGCTCCACCACCTGGAGCAGCTGTACCACCATAGGTATCAACTACGATTTTTCTTCCAGTCATACCTGTATCAGACTGAGGACCACCAACAACAAATTTTCCCGTCTCATTTATATAGTATTTAGTATTTTTATCAACGTAATCTTTCACTATCGGTTTGGCAATCTTCTCAATGATTTCTTTTTTTGCCTTCTTTGTTATCTGCTCTTTTGTGGAATCTAAAATTTCCGTTGTATGCTGACAGGCCAAAACAACAGAATCAACGCGTTTTGGTTTACCGTCATGATATTCTACAGTAACCTGAGACTTGCAATCAGGTCCTAAATATTTTAAAATTCCTTTTCTTCTTACATCTGCAGTCTGTTTTACTAACCTATGAGATAACATTATCGCAAGCGGCATAAGTTCTTTTGTCTCACGACAAGCATAACCAACCATCAAACCCTGATCACCTGCACCTCCCCTATCAACACCTTGTGCAATATCAGGAGATTGTCTATTTATAGTATTAACAATTGCACAGGTATGATAATCAAATCCATATTTGGGATGGTTATAACCGATTTTCTTTAGTAAATCCCTTGTAATTTTGTGTACATCTATATAAGTAGTGGTTGTAATTTCACCTCCTACAATCAAAAGTCCCATGGTAACATAAGTCTCGCAGGCAACACGGCCATAGGGATCGTTTCTTAAAACCTCATCTAAGACTGCATCTGAAATTTGATCGCAGACTTTATCCGGATGTCCTTCTCCAACAGATTCGGATGTAAAAAAATGCTTTTTGTGCACCATGTTTTCTCCTTTTTAACTATTTATATTTTGCATTAAAATACGTTTCTGCCCTTCTGTATGAATCGTGATTACCAATATCAAACCACTTTCCCTTAAACTCATGCACGTAAACATCTTCAATTCTATGCAGCCAATTAAAATAATCTCCAATTGCATCTTTGCGGTCATGAGGCTGATTAAGATATAAAGCGATGTCTTTTAGTTTTTCTTTAGGGAAATAATAAAGGCACATCGCTGCCAAGGTAGTCTTGGGCCGATTTGGTTTTTCCTGAAACTCTTTAAGGATTTTTTTACCGTTAAAGCTTACTACCCCATAGTGGGTAGCAATTCTTTTTTCTTTGACATCGTGCACACCAAGACTAATAGATCTTTTTTGTTTTGCTTTTAAAATAAACTTTTTTAAATTATAATCAAAAATATTATCTCCGCCAACTATCAAAAGATTATCCTTAATTTTTTTCTTAGCTATAGCAAACTGCACATCAGCAATAGCGCCCAAACGCTCTACGGGCGACTTTGTACCGTCATTAATAACAGTGATCTTTAAATCCCCGTGTTTTTTTCTAGCGCTATGCTGCCATACTTTAAAATCATCAAAGAACTTATCATTAGATACAACAAATACCTCTTTGATATGATCGGCTTTTTGAATTTGAGTAATTAGATAATCAATAATAGGTCTACCGGCAATTGGCAGAAGAGGTTTAGGGATTTTCTCCGTCAAAGGATAAAGCCTTGTTCCGTAACCAGCAGCAAGTAATAAGGCCTTCATTTAAAATATTTTAAATTCTGTTTTGTTAAAAAACTTCTTGGTAAATTCTTCTACCTCTTTTGCCGTAGAATGTTCCATCGCCTTTCTAGCAATATCTTGGGCATCGGAAAAACTAAAACTTCTTACAACCTGTTTTATCTGCGGTACTACTGCAGGAGGCATACTGAACTCATCCAAACCAAGTCCTAAAAGTAAAAGCGAAAAATACGGATCTCCTGCCATTTCACCACACATACCAACCCATATTCCAGCATTATGACCATCATCAATAACTTTTTTGACCATCCTCAACACTGCCGGATGAGCAGGTTCATAAAGATAGGCAACTTTTTCATTGGTTCTATCTACTGCTAAAGAATACTGAATTAAATCATTAGTTCCAATACTGAAAAAATCTGCCTCCTTAGCCAATATATCTGCTGTCATCGCAGCTGCAGGAACTTCAATCATCACTCCCACTTCTAATTCTTCATCGAATTCAATATGTTTTTTCTTCAGCTCTATCTTACACTCAGAAAGCATTTTATTTGCCTGCCTTAATTCATCTACTCCAGAAATCATCGGATACATAAGTTTAAGTTTTCCAAACTTAGAAGCGCGCAGTATCGCCCTTAATTGTGCCTTAAACATATCTGGTTGAGCAAGACAAAAACGTATTGCACGCCAACCTAAAAATGCAGACATCTCTCTAGGCACTGCCAGCTGAGACAAGAATTTATCTCCTCCTAAATCCAAAGTCCTTATAACAATCGAATACGGACTTACAGCTTGTGCTACAAACTTATAAGCTTCAAACTGTTCATTTTCAGTAGGAAGCGTGGTTCTATTCATATAAAAATATTCAGTTCTATAAAGTCCGATACCTTCTGCCCCATGCTGAACCAAAGAAGGAATATCTTCAGGAAACTCAATATTAGCCACAACTCTTACCCTTTTACCATCTGTTGTCTTTGCAGGCAAAGACTTCAAAGAAATAAACTTCTTGTTTATTCTTTTAAACTCCTCTTCCTTCTTTCTATAGGCCTTCAAGGTTGCTTTATCGGGATTAATTATAACTAAGCCTGAAAAGCCATCAACAATTAGCTGGTCATCATTTTTAATCTTTGTTGTCGCTACTTCAAGTCCAACCACAGATGGAATCTCCAAAGACTTAGCCATTATTGCCGTATGAGAGGTTTTGCTACCGATATCAGTAATAAAACCTAAAATCCTACTATTATGCATTGTTGCTGTATCGGAAGGAGAAAGATCATGCGCAACAACTATAAATTGCTCTTTTTTATTCTGCAGAGAAAAACCCTTCTCTCCCAAAAGATTTTTGATAACGCGTCTACCAACATCATTTATATCAGATATCCTTTCCTTCAAATATTCGTCTTCAATTCGCGAGAATACTCTGATATATTTTTTGATTACCTCTTGAAATACATAGGCTACGTTAAGATGCTCTTTCTTTAATTGTAAGATTACTTCCTCTATTAAAATCCTATCTTCTAAAACAAGCAGGTGCGCATCAAAAATCTCAGCCTCTTCTCTGCCTAAATCCTTGGATATCTTATCCTGTAATTCAATTATTTCTTTTCTTGTCTTAATAAGAGCATCTTCGAATAGCTGAATCTGAACAGGAACATCCTGCAATCTGACTTTATAAGGAACAACATTAAACTCTTCCTTACCTGCCAAATGAGCAGAACCAATACCAATTCCCGGGGCTGCTGATATTCCTTTTAATTTTTCCATATAATTATTCTTCTTTGTTTATCAAGGTTTCTAATTCTGCAATTGCCTCATTCGCATCGGCACCATCAGCAATAATCATTATTCTGCTATCTTTTTCCGCGCCCAATAAAAGTATACCCATGATCGATTTACCATTAACTTCTTCATCTTCTTTTTTTACTGATATTTCCGCATCATACTTATTAGCAATCTGCACGAATAGTGCAGCTGGCCTTGCATGTAGGCCTTGTTTATTTTTTACAATAAGCTCTTTTTTTATTTTTGACATTAAATTTATTTTATTAATTTTACCAAAAGCCTAGCTAATTTTCTAAAATCATGCCTTACATAACCATCAACAGCAATCAGATCCTGCTCTAATAACCTATACCCCATAGTTCTAACCTTTTCTCTATCGATAACAACCGGCTGAGAACCTTCATTTTTATATCTATCCAACAGCTCTTCAGGAATGACTTTATTATTAACAACACAGTAATCTAAAATATGTCTGTTGCTGTGTGCGATAAGCGTGCTGATATGGTCTGATGCTGAAAACTGCGTTGTCTCGCCAACCTGAGTCATGGCATTACAGATATAAAACTTTTTGGCATTTGAAGCAGCAATCGCATCAGCAATATCAGTAATTAAAAGATTGGGAATAATACTGGTATATAAACTGCCTGGACCTAAAATAATCGCATCTGCTTCATTGATCGACTTAATAACCTCAGCTGTCGCAACCAAAGGCCTATCCTGCTGAGATTTTAAAAATACTCTTTTAATCGGAAGCTTCTTTTTAGGAATATCCGCTTCCCCGATAACAACAGAACCATCATTATACTCAGCCCCTAAATTTACCTTATAAAGCGTTGATGGAACAACCTGACCCCTGATTGCTAAAACCTTACTAGATTCTTTTATCGCTTTTTCAAAATCACCGGTAAGCTGTGTCATAGCCGTAATGAACAAATTGCCGAAACTATGGCCGGAAAGCTCTGAATCTCCTTTAAACCTAAACTGAAATAAGTCACGCATAAGCTGCTCTGTATCAGCTAAAGCCACAAGACAGTTCCTAATATCTCCCGGGGGCAAAATATCAAATTGCTCTCTTAAACGACCCGAAGAACCACCATCATCAGCAACCGTAACTACAGCTTTTATATTTGAAGTATACTCTTTTATTCCCTGTAAAAGAACAGCAAGTCCTGTTCCGCCCCCGATAGCAACAATCTTGGGTCCTTTCTCAAGAAGCCGTATTTTTACAACTTTACGAACTGACTTATTCTTTGTCGGAAAAAATAATGACAGAATTGATAATATAAGTTCAATCACACCGACGAATAAAAAACCAACGCCTAAAACTATAACAAAATACTCCAAAGCTTTTAAAAAAACCAGCTTCTCTATTCCCAATCTATTGGAGCCTACCAAAATAAGAAAAACTCCCCAAAGACTAAGCGCAACCCAGCGTTTAATCCTTAGACCAGGCTGAAGCCATCTAAAGAAAAAAAGTATTTTAAGTCTTCTTGTCATCTTCCTGATTAATAATTTTTAGTATAAAAGCAATATCCTTGGCCTGCTTAAGACTATCACGAAAATATTTATCTTTTAACAATCTGGATATCCTTGCTAATGCCTTCAGATGTGGGCCTGCTGAATCCTGAGGAGCAACCAATAAAAAGAATATATATGCCGGCTCTCCATCTAAAGAATCAAAATTAACTCCTTTTTTCGATAAGCCGAATGCTGCAACCAAATGTTTAACGCAATCGATTTTAGCATGAGGTATTGCAACACCTTGACCGATAGCAGTTGAACCTAAGGCCTCTCTAGCCATTAGAAGTTCCGTTAATTTATTGCGGTGTTTTTTCTCGATTTCACCTGCGGAAATCAATAAATCAACCATCTCTTTTATAACATCTTCCTTTTTTGTGCTTTTAAGTTCTGCAGAAATTGCTTTTTTGGAAAGAAAATCGGTAATCTTCATCTGTTCCCCTTTTGTTTATTAATGATTTTAATAATTTAAAGCGGGAGACGGGCATCGAACCCGCGACAACTACCTTGGCAAGGTAGTGCTCTACCAACTGAGCTACTCCCGCACAAACATACGCATTTTTCTTAACACATATGGGCGGAAGAGGATTTGAACCTCCATGGGTTACCCCAATAGCTCCTAAGGCTACCGCGTATGCCAATTCCGCCATCCGCCCTATAGGCAGAAATTTAATGAGCCACCCGCGACTCGAACGCGGCACAGCCACCTTAAAAGGGTGGTGCTCTACCAGATGAGCTAGTGGCCCAAATATATTAATCTAAAACTGCTTCAACTCTTTTTCTTTATTTTCTAAAAGCTTATCTGCTTCCGCAATATAGTTATTAGTAAGCTTCTGAATCTGATCCTGAGATTTAAACTTTTCATCTTCAGAAATAACCTTTTCAGACTCAAGTTTTTTTACCGACTCATTAGCATCTCTTCTTATGGTACGAACTGAAACTCGAGTTTCTTCAACCATCTGCTTTATAACCTTTACAAGCTCCTCTCTTCTTTCATCAGATAAAGGAGGTACTGCCAACCTGACAACCTTACCATCGTTAGAAGGAGTAATCCCTAAATTGGATGAAAAAATTGCTTTTTCAATCTCAGCAATAGCCGAAAGATCCCATGGCTGGATAACAATCAAACGGGCATCAGGAACAGAAATATTCGCCAGCTGTTTTAAAAGAGTCGGGGTCCCATAATAATCAATATGTAAACCTTCCACCAAAGAAGGCGAAGCTCTTCCGGTGCGGACCGTATTAAACTCTCTCGCACAAGATACAATAGCCTTCTTCATATTATCTTCGGTTTTTTTAATAACTTCTTTAACGCTCATAATATCACCTTTTTTGTTTTTATCTAACCATGGTTCCAATTTCACTTGAAAACAATGCTTTTTTAATATTGCCAGGTTTATTAAGATCAAAAACCAAAATCGGCAACTTATTATCCATACATAAGCTTATAGCAGTCGCATCCATTACCTTGAGACCTTTTTTTAAAACATCAATATATTTAAGCGTCTTAAATCTTTTTGCTTTCTTCACCTTAAACGGATCAGCTGAATATACACCATCAACTTTTGTTGCCTTTAATATAATATCCGCGTTTATCTCCATTGCCTTAAGAGCTGCTGCTGTGTCAGTTGTAAAATAAGGATTTCCCGTACCGGCAACAAAAATAACAACTCTTTTTTTCTCCAGATGTCTTATGGCTTTACGTCTTATGTAGGGTTCGGCAATTTCATGCATCTGAATAGAAGTCTGAACGCGTGTAGGGACACCTGATTTTTCTAAAATATCCTGTAAGGCCATACCGTTTATAACCGTAGCCATCATACCCATATAGTCAGCTACAGAACGATCCATCCCTAAACGCTTTGTATTTTCTGCTCCACGGAAAATATTACCTCCGCCGACAACTAAGGCAAGCTGAATTCCAAGCGCGGAAACTTCTTTTATCTCCAAAGCCAATTTTTCACAAAAGTCAAAATCAATACCATGCTTTAGCTTACCCTGAAGCGCTTCTCCGCTTATTTTTAATACAATCCGTTTATATAACGGTTGTCTTTTCATTTTGTAAGTTTACTTTCCAATATGATATCTTACAAATCTGCTAATAGAAACATTTTCACCAGTTTTAGCAATTATGTTTATAAGATAATCTTTAATAACCAAAGAAGGGTCCTTGACAAAATTCTGTTCCAATAAACATTTGGCTTTTAAAAAGGCGTCTTTATCCTCTTCTGCCTCTAGGGCCTCTTTAGGGACATCCTCCTTCTTGACATACTCAGGGTTTGAAGCAGCAATATGTAACGCCACATCCTGAGAGAACTTACAGAATTCTTCATTTCTAGCAACAAAATCAGTTTCGCTATTTACTTCTACCAAAACGCCGATTTTACTATCAAAATGAACATATGAAGCAATCCTTCCCTGGGAAGTAACCCTATCGGTTTTTTTGGCGGCAATAGCCTTCATTCTCTCTTTCAGTATATCTTGCGCCTTTTTAATATCACCATTAGCATCAATCAAAGCGCTTCTACAGTCGCTTATGCTGACTTGTGTTTTCTCTCTTAGTTGTTTGATCTTATCCAAAGAAACTTCCATAACACTTTTACTCCTTGCTTATCTTTTTTTATTATTAATTTTCGTCTTTTTCTTTAACTTGCCTTACTTTTTTGCTTTTTTTCTTCTCTTCTCCGTCTACTTTCTCTATCTCTCCTTCAGAATTCTCAACTTCTTCTCCTGATTCAGATTTTAAGGCAGCTTCTTCCTCTCTTTTTACGCCTTCTTGAGAAAGATACGATAAAAAATCTTTCCTTCCTTCGATAATCGCATCAGCCATCATTGAAACAATAAGCTTAACTGCCTTCATGGCGTCATCATTACCGGGAATAGGATAATCAATCAAATCAGGATTACAATTAGTATCGATTAAAGCAACAATCGGGATATTAAGCTTTTTTGCTTCTTTAACCGCTGTTTCTTCGTTTTTGGCATCAATAATAAAAACAGCTGCGGGGATTTTTTCCATATTAATGATACCGCTTAAATTCTTACTAAACTTTTCCTTCTCTTTCTTCAATATCAAAACTTCCTTTTTAGCAAGATTATCGAAGGTGCCATCCTCTTCCATCTTCTGGATTTCCTTGAATCTTTTGATTGACTTGTTGATTGTCTGAAAATTAGTCAGTAATCCTCCCAGCCATCTATGATGAACATAGAACATTGAAGCGCGCTGCGCCTCTTCTTTGATTATCTGCTGAGCTTGCTTCTTTGTACCGACAAAAAGAATGTTTTCCCCCTTGGTAGCTAAATCTTGTAAAAAAGACTTCGCTTTCTCGACACACTCGGCGGTTTTCTCTAAATCAATTATGTAGATTCCGCTTCGTTCGCCAAAAATGAACTTCTTCATCTTGGGATTCCATCGCTTTGTCTGGTGACCAAAATGAACCCCTGCTTCCAGTAACTTCTTAATAAGCTCATTAACCATTTTATTTAACTTCCTCCATTTTTTTAAAGTGAAACGTCAATATACCATAATTACCAAAAAAAGCCAAGATTTTTTATAAAATAGTTTTTATTTAATAAAATGTGGAAAATGAGGAAAAAATTCTAAATAAAACCGATTTTATTTGGGTTTTTATGACTTTTCAACAAACTGCATATCATAAAGATGTTTATATACGCCTTCTTTATTAACTAATTCTGTATGCGTTCCAAGCTGAACAAGGCTTCCTTTATCAATAACCATTATCCTATCGGCATTTTTTACAGTCGAAAGTCTATGCGCTATAACAAATACAGTCCTTGACTCCATTAATCTATCCAATGCATCTTGAACAAGCCGCTCTGACTGTGTATCCAACTGGCTTGTTGCTTCATCTAAAATGAGTATCTGCGGGTTTTTTAGCATAGCCCGCGCTATAGCCAAACGCTGTTTTTCTCCACCCGAAAGCTTAAAACCTCTATCTCCGATAACCGTATCGTATCCATTGGACAGATTCATGATAAACTCGTGCGCATTAGCCTTTTTAGCAGCAGACATTATATCATCTGATGAATAATTGCTAACACCATAAGCAATATTTGCTTTTACCGAATCATTAAAAAGAATTGTCTCCTGTGAAACTATGCCGATCTGTCTACGTAAAGAAAAGATGCTATATCCTCTTACATCCCTACCGTCAATTGTAATCCCTCCACCTGTCGGATCGTAAAACCTGGGAATCAAATCTAAAAGCGTACTTTTACCTGCTCCGCTAGGACCAACTATTGCAATAAATTCGTTTTTATTGACCGTCAAATTAATTCCTTTTAAAACTTCCTGAACCTCATAACTAAATCTTACATTATCAAAAACTATTTTTTCATTAAAAGCCTCTAACTTTACCGCATTTTCGGTATCAACAATAGAAGGCGGCTCATCGATTATCTCATAGATTCTCACGCTGGCTGCAACTGCCTGTTGGATTAAAGAATTAACCTGACCTAATTTCTTAAAAGGTCTAATCATTGATAATAACGAACCTAAAAATAGACCAAAGACCCCAAAAGACATTCTTCCTTCAATTACCTCTTTGCCACCAAAGAAAAACACAAATATCCCTGCAGCTGCACCGACGAATTCCGTTGCCGGAGATAAAATAAGCGTTCTTTTGATAGATTTCATCATCACCTTATAATAACTGATATTAAACATATTGAACTTGTTTTTTTCATACTGCTCGGCACAAAAAGCCTTAACGATTCTAATACCAAAAATAGTTTCATTTATAGAAGAATTTATATCAGCCATCTTTTCCTGTGAAACCTTAGAAAGCTTACGTAATTTTTTCCCCACCTTTACAATCGGAATAACCAATAAAGGCAAAGCTACAAAAATAAAAAGTGACAGCTTCCAATTGATAAATAAAACCACGCAGGTAAAAACAACTATCTGAAAAGATTGATAGATAAGATCTGTAAACCCATATGAAACTGCATTCTCAACTACACGCACATCATTTGTAATCCTAGAAATAAGCTCCCCTGCTTTTTTTCTAGAATAGAAATCAAGCGAAAAATCCAAAAACTTTCCATAAAGCATGGCGCGCATATCGCGCATAACTTTCTGGCCTATATCAGACATAAGATAACTGTACACAAAACTTACCACACCTTTTAGAAAAATCACTGCCAAAACCACAAAAGCCATTATCTTTAACAACAACAAAGGCGCCATTTGGTTAACTGTATTTATAAAACTATCCAAAAAAAGAGGTAGTTCAACAGGAACAACTATTTTTTTGCCTGTTAAAACATTATCAGCCAAAGGAACGATCATGCCAATCGAGGCACCATCAAAGATGGCAGTAAAACCCATAAAAACTGCGGCAATTATGAATAAAAACCAATATGATTTTACAAACTTCAACAACTTCAAATAGTCTTTCATAGCGAAATATTTTATCACAATTATTGACTTTTATCAAGCGCTTTGCTATGATGACAGCTATATGAAAAAAACAAATATTGCAATCATAGGACTGGGAAAATTAGGTTCAAAACATGTTGAAAATTATAACAGAATCAAAACTGTAAGTATCATAGCTACTTGTGATAATAACCCTAAAACAATAAATAATCTCTCTAAAGACTTAAAAAGAAATTTTTATACTGATTACAAAAAAATCCCCTTAAAAACCCTAAAAGCAGTAAGCATATGCGTACCAACATATTTACACTACAAAATAGCTAAATATTTTCTGGAGAATAAAATTCATTGCCTGGTAGAAAAACCCATAGCTATCAACCTTAAACAGGCTGACAACCTGATTAAGCTAGCAAAAAAACATAAAGTTATTTTACAAGTCGGGCATATAGAACGTTTTAACTGTGCTTATCAAAGCATTGAGAAAAATATCAAGAACCCAAAGTTTATCGAATGCCATCGCTTAAGCCCGTTTCCAGGAAGATCCCTTGATGTTGGCGCTGTCTTAGACATCATGATTCATGATATCGATATTGTTCTAGGATTGGTAAAATCCAAAATAAAACACATAGATGCCGTTGGAGTAAAAGTATTAACGCAATTTGAAGACATCGCCAATGTAAGATTAACTTTTTCAAACAAATGCAGCGTAAACTTAACTGCCAGCCGGATATCCGATGAATATATGAGGAAAATTCGAATTTTCCTTTCTAATAAATACATCTCCATGGATTATTTTAAACAAGAAGCCTTCATTTATAAAAAAACAGCGGCTGGTATCAGCAAAACTGCTATACCGATTGAAAAAGAACAACCCCTCAAGAAAGAGCTTTGTTCATTCCTGGAATGCGTAAAATCCAAGAAAAAACCCATAGTCTCAGGAACTGAAGCCAGGGATGCGCTTTGCGTTGCTTTAAGAATCATAAAAAAAATCAATGTATAAAAATATTGTTATTGTTGCCGGAGAACCTTCCGGAGACTCCCACGCAGCTAATCTTGTAAGAAAATTAAAGAATACAAACCCGGAATTAATCTTTAGCGGTCTCGGCGGTTACCAGATGCAAAAAGAAGGAGTAAAAATCCTACATAACTTAAGCGAACTGGCCGTAGTTGGTTTCTTTGAGGTTTTAAAAAACTATAAAAAAATTAAAGCTATATTTGAAGAGCTACTCACTCATATTGAAAAAAAACAACCTGAAGCAATTATACTTGTAGATTATCCTGGTTTTAATTTAAGGCTTGCCAAAAAAATCAAGGAAAAAAATAAAAATATTAAAATTGTCTACTACATCAGCCCACAGATATGGGCCTGGAATAAAAATAGAATAAGTTTAATTAAACAGGTTGTTGACAAAATGGTCGTATTCTTTAAATTTGAAGAATCACTATATAAAAACGAGGCTGTAGATGTAGATTTTGTCGGCCATCCTCTTTTAGACTGGGTAAATATCACAAAAGACAAAAACGAATTTATAAAAAGATACGATCTGGATTCGGATAAGAAACTAATTGCATTATTACCTGGTTCCCGGAAAAACGAAATCAAAAAAAATCTTTCTGTAATGCTAAAAAGCTGCCTTTTATTCTCCAAAAAAAACAGAAGCGCTCAATTCGTCATTCTAAAACCAGCGGAATTAAATATTGGTCTGTTTAAAGAAATAACATCTCGATTAACGTTAAAAATATTAATAATTGAAAACGATACCTATAATGGAATAGGTGCCAGTGACTTCTGCCTAGTTGCCTCAGGAACAGCAACATTAGAAACTGCAATCTTAAATAAACCTATGTTTATCATTTATAAAGTTAATTTCTTAACCTGGCTTATTGCTAAAATGCTAATAAAAATAGATTATATCGGACTGGTCAATGTTGTAGCCGGACAAAAAATAATCCCTGAATACATCCAGTTTGACGCCCAGGCGCGAAGAATAGCTTATGACATGAATCTAGTATTAAATAACCCTGAAAAAATCAATTATATAAAAGAAAGACTCATTCAGGTAAAAAAAATCTTGGGAGAAAACGGAGCTACACAACGAGCCGCATCCATAATCAATAACTTCATCTGTTCTTAGAAATTTGGTTTTACGGAGAGAGTCTTGCTTTTACAATAGCACTTATCAACTTACCATCAGCCTGAGAGCCTATTTTTGATAAAACCTCTTTCATCACAGCACCCATTGACTTTATATCCTGTGCTTTAAGCTCTGTAATCGCTGAATCAATTACCTGCCTAACCTTTTCTTCACTTAGCTCTTCAGGAAGATATGCTTTTAAAATAAGGTATTCCTGCTTTTCTTTTTCGGCTAAATCAGCTCTATTGCCGGATTCAAACTGCTTTATAGAATCTTGATTTCTTGCGGTATGTTTTTTAATGATTTTTATTACATCATCATCGGATAATTGTTTATTCTGCGTCTGGATAATATAGTTTTTTAGTTCCGCTCGCAACAAACTCAACACCAAAACTTTTAATTTATCTTTATTCTTTAATGCCGCTTTGTAATCTTCTAATATTTCATTTTCTAAACTCATCTGTCTCTCCTTATTATAAACTAATCCTGCCTAATAAATAAAAAGTATATCAATACAATCACCACAAGAATAGAAAAAACAATTCCTATAATCATATCACCATAGTTATTACCTGCACCGGGCATAAGTTTACCTATATAATCATAAACTACGCCTTTTAAGAAAAAAAGTGTTCCCATGCTGATAATAAACCAAATAATCTTCTTTAGATTCCAGTGTTTTACCATCCAGAAAATAATTGTCCCTCCGCAAATCCATAACCAGGGATTATTGCTTGTAAAATGAAAATCAAGAAGATTCTGCTTAAGAACCAAATAAGCTGACTGTAAAGTTATAACTATTTTATTCATAAATACCTACCTTGTCTCTAAACTGGTTTTTGATATCTTTTTATTGACTGCCTCGGGATACCTGCCATTAAAACAAGCAAAACATAACTGGTTCTTTTGCCTGTGCATTACCCTGAGCAATCCCTTAAAGGTTAAATAATGCAGAGAATCAAGTCCTAAGAACCTTCTTATCTCCTCAATTGATTTTGAAGAAGCGATCAATTCTTTTTTAGTAGGAAAATCAATTCCATAAAAACAAGGGTATCTAATCGGTGGACAGCTAACCAGCATATGAATCTTTTTTGCACCTGCTTCGCGTAAAGCCACAATCCTGGCCTTAGTAGTTGTACCTCTTACAATAGAATCTTCAACAATTATGATTTTTTTTCCTTTTATGACCTCTTTAGCCGGATTAAGCTTTAATTTTACCTTTAAATCCCTCATTCTCTGGCTGGGTTCAATAAAAGTTCTCCCGATATAATGATTGCGTATTACTGCGGGTTCATAGACAATGTTCTTTTTTTGAGCAAAACCTAAAGCTGCATAATTACCTGAATCCGGAATAGGCACAACTAAATCCGCATCGATATTAACTTCTTCAGCCAGCTGCTCTCCAAGAGACTTTCTCACCTTATAAACATTGTGGCCGAAAATATTGCTATCTGGTCTGGCAAAATAAATATATTCAAACATACAGAATGATTGTCTTTTGACTGCTGAAGCAATTACGCTTTTTATACCTTTCTTACTGATAAAAACCACTTCCCCTGGCTTTATATCCCTGATGTATTTTGCATTTATCAAATCCAATGCGCTAGTCTCTGATGCCAAAATAAAAGATTTACCCAATCTGCCCAGACATAACGGTCTAAAACCAAAAGGGTCGCGTGCACCAATTAAAACATCTTGCATCATAAACACCAACGAAAAAGCACCCTTTAATTTTTTTATACTGGAAATAACTTTATTTTCTAAAAATTCCTCTTGAGCATGAGTAATCAAATGAACTATTATCTCGCTATCTGTAGTAGATTGAAATATCACGCCTTTTTTCTCTAAAAAATCATGCAACTGCACTGCGTTGATAAGATTGCCGTTATGACCTAAAGCAATAGTAGAGGTCTTAAGCTCTACCAGAAAAGGTTGAATATTTCTAACACACGATGAACCTGTCGTAGAATAACGTACGTGTCCAACAGCAATATCACCTTTAAGTTTTTTGAGTTTCTCTTCACTAAAAACATCATTGACTAAACCCAACCCCCTGTGAAAAGAAACGTTACCATTATCACTTACAACAATACCAGCGCTTTCCTGACCTCTATGCTGAAGAGCGTAAAGCCCTAAATAGGTCAATAAAGAAGCGTTTCTATCGCCATAAACTCCAAACACCCCGCAGGATTCTTTAACCATATTGTTTAAGTTACAAAAAGATTTCTTGAAGAAAACTGTCCGTCTGTAGTCAAATTGACCCCTAACCTTTGAAAACCAACCTCATCGCCGGGAGTAGGAATATGGGTCATATGTACTTCGCAGCCTCTTAAGTCTTTTAATTTAGACATAGCCAGCTCTACAGCATGATTTGTGGCAGCGCTTATAGAAAGAGCGATCAAAGTCTCTTCTAAATCCAGGCTTTCCGATTCTCCACTTAGAACGCCTTCTTTAAGTTTTGAAATCTGACTTATTACATGAGGAGATAAAAGCAGGATCTCATCAGGAATATTAGCCAGCACTTTAATAGAATTGAGAATCACGCTTGATGCTGCATGCATATGCTTGGAATTTTTACCGGAAATAATTTTCTTATTCGCAAGTTCTATTGCCGCACCGCAAAAAATTCCTTCATTTCCTTTACCTTTACTTTCAGCTTCTCCTGCAGCCTTACGTGCAACCTCCACAACGTTACGATCAGATATTTTTACAGCCAACTCTTCCATTAATGCAGCAACTCTTTCTACGGTAGATTTTTTCTCTATTCCCAAAATATATTCTGTATTATAACGAAAATATCTTCTAATAAGCTCTTGCTTTGAAGCAGCTCTTACTACCTGATCATCAATAATACCAAAACAAGCCCTGTTTACTCCCATATCCGTAGGAGACTTATAGGAAGAAATTTTTTTGTCTTTTTCGTAAATTTTATTCAACATAATTCTTAAAATAGGGAAACTCTCCACATCCCTATTGTAATTAATCGTAGTTTTATGGTATGCACTAAGATGAAACGGATCTACAAGATTAAAATCCTGAATATCCGCAGTTGCTGCCTCATAGGCAACATTAATAGGATGCTTTAAAGGCAGATTCCATATAGGAAAAGTTTCAAACTTAGCATATCCAGCAATAATTCCCCTTTTATGCTCCTGATAAAGCTGAGAAATACAGGTTGAAAGCTTTCCGCTGTTTGGCCCAGGAGCAGTAACTACCACTATCGGTTTTTTGGTTTCCACATATTCATTTTTTCCAAAACCATCTTCACTGACAACTGAATCAATATTCGTAGGATAACCTTCAATAGGATAAGACAGATATACCTTTACATTACGACGCTCCAGTTTATTTTTAAATATCTTTGCCGAAGGTTGTCCCGAATAACGGGTGATAACAACTGCTAAAATATCTAAGCCCCAAACTCTCAAATCATCAATCAGCTTAAATGTCGCTGCATCATAAGTTATACCAAAATCTCCTCTCACCCTCCCATTTTCAATATCAGAGGCATAAACACACAAAACAATATCTATCTTATCCTTTAAAGACTGTAGCAATCTCAACTTTACATTAGGGTCATACCCTGGTAAAACTCTTGCCGCATGATAGTCATAACAAAGCTTTCCCCCAAACTCCAAATAAAGCTTATTGTTAAACTTTTTTACTCTATCTATAATCGAACTTGTCTGTTCTTTTAAATACTTCTCATTATCAAAACCTATCTTTTTCATAATCTTATCCTATAATATTATTTCCTTGCTAAGAATAATCGCTTCGGCAATCTCCTGCATGCTTTTACGCATGTTCATGGCTTGTTTCTGGATTTTACGAAACGCCTCTTCTTCACCAAGGCCTAGTTTTTTCATTAATATTCCTTTGGCCCGCTCAACGAGTTTACGCACCTTCAACTCCTGTTCAATCGTCTTTGAATACATCAGAAGCCTTGCGTTTTCTATTGCGATTGCCGCCTGATTTGCAACAGCACCTAAAACAACTATCTCCTCTTTGATAAACTTATGCTTCTTTGAAGTATAAACATTCAACACCCCAATAACCTTACCCTTTACCGACATTGGTACACATAACAAAGAGCAAAGCTTTTCTTTTTTAGCAATAACGCTATTTCTATAAAGCACTTCTTTTCTAACATCAAGCACAACTATGGGCTTTTTTTCTAAAGCAACTTTACCAGCAATACCTTCACCTAATTTTATATTCGGCTTCTTATTGTATGCTTCACTTACCGATTGTGTTGCGCGTACAATCAGTTCGTTTTTATCAGAATCTAATAAAAGTAATGAACAAATCTTGGAATCCATAACTTCAGCTGTTACCATAACAACAAGCTTTAAAATATCTTCCAGGTATAAATCCGATACTATCGTTTCGCTTATTTTAGAAAGGCCTTCTATGTGTTTTTTAAAGGAAGTGGACTTTTTCTTTTTCATTTATTCAAAATACGGGCAATTCTCAAAAGTAAATCCTCGTTATTAAAAGGCTTTACGACATAATCAGCAACTTCCTGCAAACTAAACAAATCCTGCATATCGCTGTAACCGGTCACTACGATTACTGGAATCTTGGTAGATAAATCTCTTTTTTTAAGCTCCTGTAACAATGTATATCCGTCCATATCTTTCATTTTTATATCGGAAATAATCAAATCAGGCAGCTCTTCTTTTATCGCACTTAAAGCACTAACTCCGTCATCTGCCAACTTTACAGAATAACCATGCTCCTCTAATAAAGATTTCATTGTCTCTCTAATTGAAAGCTCATCATCTACTACTAAAATATTTTTCTGCGGCATATCAATCTTCCTTTTTTTTATTATTTATTTTTTCTACAAACTCTTCAATCCTATTTAATGCCTCTTTGAGTTTATCAAAATTCTCTGCATAGGATACCCTAATATAACCTTCTGCGTTTTCTGCGAAAGCAACTCCAGGAACAACTGCTACCTTATATTGTTTTAATAACCTCTTAGAAAATTCCACTGAACTTAAACCAGTACTTTTGATAGAAACAAAACAATAAAATGCGCCCTGTGGCTTAACACAAGGAAGACCTATACTGTTAAAGGCATCATAAACAAATTCTCTTCGTCTTCGATATTCGCGTTTCATCACTTCTAAAGACTTCCTGCCAGAATGTAAGGCCTCACAAGATGCCCATTGAGATATACTGGGAACACACATAATCGTATACTGATGAATCTTTGTCATTGCCGCTATTAAATCCTTTGGCCCGCATGCATAACCAACGCGCCAACCAGTCATAGCATAACTTTTAGAAAAACCGTTTAGATATAACGTATGTTTCTTTGCCCCCTTAAGTGTTGAAAAAGGCACATGCTCAAAATCATAGGTAAGCTCTCCATAAACTTCATCGGTTATACAGATGATATTTTTTTTGCTTATTATCCTATTAAATTCAATCAACTCTTCTTTGGTGTAAGTTACGCCTGTAGGATTATTAGGATAGTTTAATATCAATGCCTTGGTTTTACTATCAATATTTCTAAGCAAATCCTTTGGGCTTAACTTAAAATTATTCTTTGTGGTATCGATATAAATAGGCTTTCCACCTGCTAATTCCGTAACCGGTCCGTAAGAAACGTAACTGGGTACAGGAATAATAATCTTATCTCCCGGGTTTATCATTGAGCGCAAAGCTAAATCCAAAGCCTCGCTCACTCCCACAGTTATAAGAATTTCATCATCTGCACAATAATCCAACTTATAATTCTTAGATAAATGCTTGCTAATTGCGAGCCTGAGCTTATAAAGCCCTTTATTGGAGGTATAACTTGTAAAACCCTGTTCCAGAGAATAAATACCTGCTTCTCTAATCTGCCAAGGTGTTACAAAATCCGGTTCACCCACACCAAGAGAAATCACATCCTTCATCCCTAGAACCAGGTCAAAAAACTCCCTGATTCCGGAAGGCTTAAGCTGTTTTGTTACCTTTGATACAAAATTCTTCATATTGCTCTCTTTTAATAAGATATAGCTATCCGTTTATCCTCATCTTTATGTTTTAAAATAACCGCGTCTTCCTTGTACTTTTTAAGCAGAAAATGCGTAACCGTTCCTCGAACATTCGGCATCGGAGAAAGTTTTTCGGCGACAAAATTAGAAACCATATGCAAATTCTTCCCCTCGACCACAAGAAGCAAATCATATGTACCAGAAAGCAGATAACAACTGGTTACTTCGGGAAATTTATAAATCCTTTCTGCAATACTATCAAAACCAACATCCTTCTGAGGTGCAATATTAACCTCAATCAAAGCTCTGACTTCATTATCGCTATTTTTAACTAATTCCTTGTTTATAACAGTTTTGTATTGAACGATAACGCCATCTTTTTCGTATTTTTTTATTGCTGTTTTTACAACTTTTACGCTTCCTTTAGTAAGTTTTGCTATCTGTTCAGGGCTTATACGGGCATCCTTCTCCATAATTTCTAATATTTCATCCATTCTTTTCTCCTTCCGGATTATAAATAAAATACCAACTGACTCTCTATTGTATTAAAATAAGTGATTTTTGTCAAAATCTATTATTTAACTAGAAGTTTACGAAAAATCTTAGGAAAGATATACATCTATACGATTGATAAAACCATCCCGCACCTTTTGGGCCAAAGAAGCAGAAATTACCCCTGAATCCAATTCGTGCTGAGAAATGTTTTTTTCAAACATACAAATCCTATTTATAACTGCAGCGTTTTTACCAAAGGTATTTTTTCTTTTCGGATTATGATAAACAACCAAACATCTGCTTAAGAAATTAAAAGCAAAACAATTTTTACCTATAGTAATGCTTTGGATCTTTCCGTTATAAACAAAAACGTATTCTTTTTTCTTTTGCGTAAACAACCAAGACTTCAGTGTTGGCTTAAATTCAAGCGTTAATTCATTTTTCTTCACCGTAAAAGGATTTTTTCCAGCGCACATCCATAACCATATATTTAAAAACTCTGCAGTTGAACCGCTGAGCCTGGCAACAAAACCATTGCCCCAGATATTCTCATCCGGATTAGCGCTGGAAACTAAAAACGAAGAATTCTCCAATATACTTCTTCCATATCGATGAGGATCTTGAAAACAAATTAAAACGTTTTTAAATTCTGCAAAAAACTCATCAAAAAGACTTGTTCTCAATAACTCTAATAAGTATTTATATTCCATATGTAGCCATATAGATTCATTTTCAAGCCAACCAGGAATAAATACACGCACCCTACCGATATCCAAAGCCTCTTTTTCCAAAGAAGCACAGACCTTATACATTTTCAGTCTTTTATCATAAAGATTGCTATTTCGTACATTTGCATAAAGCTGTTTTGCCTTTTTAATATCTTTTTCAATACGCAGCGCATGCATCTGCGCCTCGAGAAAATTAGCTAAAACTCTTTGTTTAAACCTTACGGGTTTTAATATGTTAACTGTAAAACCCTCTTCAGATATAGTTTGTTTATCAAACTCCACTAACTCATTAATAAAATAAGTGTTGTAAATCCTCTCTTTAGAATTAAAGGCGTTTTTAATCGAACTAGACAACTTTTTAGAGGCTTTATCCAAGAATTCTAAAACTAATGCTTTGGATAATTCTACCTCTTCACCTTTTAACCCCAAATGAACTTTGGCGCGGTAATCTTCCTTGATATAATTTGCCTTATCCCAATATTTGAACCCATCTTTTTCCTCATCAATTAATTTTGATAAACAATTTAAAAATTCTACCAGTTCTTGTGGCAGCTTTAATATAACAAAATCTATCTTTTCCAGATAACAAATCAAAAGATCCACTAATCTTTTAAGCTCAAAGGTCTCACAACTCGAAGAACCAAAAAGCCCAGGCAAACCGTTTAATGAATCGAACCAATTAGGCTTATCCGATTCCATTTCAATACCTGTATTAAACGGATCCAGCGTAGCAAGTTTATTCACCACAATACAAACTAACTTCGTAACCAGATTTGTATA
Source organism: Candidatus Gygaella obscura (assembly GCA_030765485.1). GTDB lineage: Bacteria > Omnitrophota > Gorgyraeia > Gygaellales > Gygaellaceae > Gygaella > Gygaella obscura. Next base: position 16,166 of record JAVCCR010000031.1, on the reverse strand, counting down.
ATAAATCTGTCCCTTTCCATTATCGGTTCTAACAAGATGAGCCTGAAAACCTCTTTCTCTAATTAATCCCTGCTTTTTCTTATCCAATGCAACGCAATTAAGTTGCCGCGGCAAATTGTTTTTTAAAACATATCTTTTAGCTCGAGGCTTTACATAATAGGCGTTATCAAAAAAGGTAAAACTTTTTTCTTCCAGTAATAATTTCTTTAACTTTTCAGGATAAAGATTAAGGTAACTTTCTAATAAATCCGTATTATAGCTCCAGTGATCGCTCCAGAAACCCTCTTTATGCTCTGCTTCGTAAATCTGAGCACATGAAGCAATTATCTTTAAAAATAAATCGACTTGGCCTACAGAAGATTTTATTTTCTTATCTTTTAAATAAAACATCAGGTGTCCAGGACTAAAAGGCTTCACAAGAAAGTTTCTTAACTTTTTAAGCTCAGTACTATTAGTAATATTTTTAAGTTTATTATCGATAAAATTATTGTCCCTAAGTTCAAAAATAGCTCCTTTTAAAACCAGAGGATTATACCCGTCTAGCTGGATGAGGCTTAAAAGAGCAATAATATTTTCACAATCAAGATTTATATTAAACCAGTTATCACAGCGCCTATTCTGGTTAACATCACGATAATTACCATTACCCTGAGAGAAATAACTAGGCAGAATCTGAAAATTATTGTAGTCCCTTTCCAGATCACCGTGGATACGTGAATAGACATAGAATACATTCTTGTGGGAATTGCTCTCGACAGTCAAAGGAAATCCTCCACGCAGAATATTATCAAGATAGGTCTGCCGGCAGTACTGATTAAACTCTACGGATGAACTTACTGTAAAGATATTACTTGTAATCTCATCAATTATTTCCTTATTCCTTGCCTTTTTATTTAAAAAATATTTCTCATTTGAAACTTTATCTATAATAGACTTCATAGATTTTTCATTATTCACAACACCAATTAAACTCTTCAAACAAACGTCCTGCAAACTTCCCATTTTTTTTCTAAACAGTGTAAACGCACAGGGCGTTTTTGAGTCAGTAATCTGCCTTAAAGGATAATTAAATCTTTTTTTGTCTAAAAATTGCTTTGGGTAGGAAAAATCATTTACGGAACCAAAAATACAACTAGACTCAACAATAGGCGCAATCAGTTTTTTGTCATCGATAAAACTTAAATAAAAATTTCCTTCATGGATATGGTTTATATCAGATGAATCCGTTGGATCAACCCGCAGATTAAAAAAAGCACTTGAGAATATATCAACCGAACGCATCCAGGCTTCTACTGTCCGGCTCAAATGTTTTAAAAACCAGTTATTAACACCGTAACAGACTATCTTGGGAAGACCGTCTATAACCTCTAAATCGATTTTTTTATTATTAAGGTTGGTTATCCTTACTGTTCTAGCAAGTGCAGAGAAATTTTCCTCGGGAACAGTAAAATATTCTACGGTCACCTTAATACCCAAGGTTTTATTTACCTCTTCAAGCTTTAGATCATGAGAAGTTATCTTCATTGTATTATCAATATCAAATTCGCTATTAGAAAGTGTATCGCGAAACGGTTCGTAAAACACAATCTTATCTTTTTTCTTAAGTTTAATGAATGTCCTGAAGCCCGTTAAAGGAATGGTCTCATACGATTTATTGGCCGGCTGAAACTCTAAAATAGCATGATCTTTATCTTTAATTCCAAAACTCGCTATAGCCTGACCCCTGTTTACATAAAAAACCCACATCGGTATACCATATACTCCGGCAACTGCAGGGAAAAAAGATGAAAAAGTCTTTGCCTGATTAAAAGAGCTTATCTGGAATTCCTTATTTTTATTTATTGAGTATTTTATATTTTTCATATTTAAAGATTAAGTGCTGGTATAAAAATTTGGGCAATTTTAAAATATATTATGAGTCCCAATACATCGACAATACTGGTAGTAATCGGTCCTGCCAAAGCTGCCGGGTCTAAACCTATTCTTTTCGATACAAAAGGAAGGGTAACACCGGTTGTTATAGCAAGAAGCGCAACTAAAACCATAGTGATACCAACAACTACCGCAAGCATAAAATCCTTCTGCAAAAGGAACGCCCTTCCAAAAGCAACGGTACCGATTATAAGCCCGATAAAAATAGCACTGCAAAGCTCCATCTTAACAACCTTCCAGATATTCTTAAAGGAAACATCCCCTGTAGCTAGACCCCTGATAATTGTAATAGAAGTCTGCGCGCCGGCATTACCACCGGTATCTAAAAGCATAGGGATAAAAAATGCCAGGGCAATAACGGAGCTTAAGGAATGCTCAAAAGCTTTAAGAACAGTGCCGGTTAAAAAATCAAAGACTAGAAGAAAAATCAACCATCCTGCGCGGCGCTTAACCAAATCAAATGCATTTGCCTTGGAATAACTAATGATTTCACCTTCACCGCCTGACATCTTACCAATTTCATAAATCTCTTTTGTGTTTTCCTTTTCGATTTCATCAACGATATCATCAATTGTAATAATTCCTAAAAATGTATTGTTAGTATCCACTACAGGTGCATCGTGCAGATCGTATTTTTTAAATATGTTGGCAACTTCTGAGATGTCGGTATTAACATCTATTTTTATAAACTCAGGGCTAGCCATTATGTCTCGCACAAGCATATCCGCAGGAGATTTCAATAAATCCTGTATAGTAACTACTCCCAATAACTTATGCTCTGCGTCTGTAGCATAACACGAATATACGTTTTCATTGTATTCGGTACGCAGATTATCCTGTATATATAAAATGGCTCCTCTTGCAGACATATCTTTTTTTAACTCCACAAGCTCTGTGGTCATAAGACTTCCAGCAGTGCCTTCCTGATAATTCATCAGCTTTCTGACGTCCTCTAAATCTTCTTTCTTCAGAAGCTTGGTGAACTTTGTAATATCTTTTTCAGATAAGTCCTTAAAAAGATCGGCCCTCTCATCTGGGGCCATCTCATTTAAGATATTGGTTACTTCTTCGTTATTAAGATTGTTTATTATATAGGTCTGTTCTTCGATCGACAGGTCTTCAAATAGCTCTACTGACTTTCTTGCACCTAGGAGTCTGAAAATTATCGGTTTTTCTTTATTGCCAAGCTGGTTCCAGCTAAGGGCTAAATTCACAGAGTGGATCTTACTCAGGACCTCCTTAACTTCCTGGAAGTTCCTCTCTTTTACCAAATCCCTTATCTCCGGCAAAATAAGAGCCAATACATCTACATGTCGGTTCTTTATTGGCATATCCTTAAAAAGTTAAACTCATAAAAAAACCTATAGGATAAAGCTATCCTCAGGTTGTCGGGTAATTAATTTTACCAGTCTGTTAAATAATTGTCAATATCTTAGGAAACTGGTTCTAATCACCGCAAAAATTATCTAAGTTTGCCAAAACCATCTTTAAATCTTTTCTCTTGTGCGCTATTGACAAAAAATTGGCCTCAAAACCTGAAGGTGAAAAATAAACCCCATTTTTCAGCATGAAATTATAGAATTTCTTAAATATTTTAGTATCCTGTTTAAGCGCTCCTTTATAGTCTATAACTGCATCTTTAGAGAAGAAGATTGAAAACATACTGCCAAAACGGTTTATCGTAATAGGAATATTTTTTTTACCAAAAACCTCTTTTAAACCTCTAACAAACCATTGCGCATTCTTGTCTAAAACTCTATACAAACTTCTATGCTTATCTAGATATGTCAAAACTGCAATCCCCGCGGCAGTGGATAATGGATTACCCGATAAGGTCCCAGCCTGGTATACTTTTCCTTCGGGAGAAAGAAAATCCATTATTTTCTTACCTCCACCTACAAGTCCGATAGGAAGACCAGCGCCGATAATCTTACCCAATATGGTTAAATCCGGCCTAATACCGAATATATCCTGAGCACCTCCAAAACAAAACCTGAAACCAGTTATCACCTCATCAAAAATAAGCACTATGTTATGTTTTTCAGTAAGACTTCTTAAGGTTTTTAGGAATTTCTTATCGGGCAGCACCACACCCATATTACCTGCAATGGGTTCAATGATCACACAGGCGATTTTTTTGGAAAACCTTTTGCACGTCTTCTTAAATAAATCAATATTGTTATAAGGAATGCTGATTGTCTTTTTTGCAAGCTGAGCTGGAATGCCTTTACTAGAGCTAACTCCCAAAGTAGCAAGCCCGCTACCTGGCCTTACCAAGAGGCTGTCGCTGTGGCCATGATAACAGCCGTCAAATTTAACTATCAAATCCTTGCCTGTATATCCTCTGGCCAAACGAACAGCAGTCATTACCGCCTCTGTACCTGAGGAAATAAGACGCATCTTATCAATTGAAGAAAAAGCCTTCTTTATCAACTGGGCAAAAACTACTTCATTCTTGGTGCATGCTCCAAAACTTGTACCTTTATTAAGCTGTAGCCTTAATGCATTAACAACACTCTTATGATTATGTCCTAATATATGCGGACCCCAGGAAAGACAAAAATCAATATATTTCTTTCCCTCTTCATCATAAATATTGCAACCTTGTCCGCTTTTTATAAAAATCGGGTGTCTGCCTACAGAGCTAAAAGAACGCACAGGACTATTAACTCCTCCAGGGAATAATCTGCAGGAAATATTGAACAACTTTGAATTTTTAGACACGAAACGGCCTTTTTATTAATTCTTTTAAAGTAACCATAACCTCATAACTTTCAGCACGAAAGATATTTTTAAGCATGGTAATCGTATTCTCGAGCTCTTTTTTTGACTTCGCATGAACCATTGTAAAAAGGTTAAAATCAAAATCCTGCTGGGCCTTTCTCACTACGCAATGGGTTACATTTTTCACATCTTTTAGTTTATCCCTCAAAAAAGAACCATCCAACCTATCCATGCGCCAGGCAACCAACACATTATAATCATAACCAATCTTTTGATAATTCAATAAAACCTTAGGGCTTTTTATAATTTTTTTCTTTTTTAAAATCTTTGATTTCGCAATAAATTCTTTTTTTTCTACAGAAGAACCAAAAATAAACAACTGCCAAAGGTCTATCTCCTGTATAAAATCTTCGATGATTTTCTTATCGCTATTGTTTAATCTCATAATAAACTTGAGGTATCGAGTTTTAAGACTTTTTCTGTCGGTAACTCTATAATTTTCCCAATATTAATACTTTTAAGCTTGTTAATTAATTTATCTTTTTCGTTAGTATTATCATAAATAAAAGTAAACCAAATATTTAGCTTTGATTTTCTCAAATAGCAATGAGTCACCCCTGGAAACTTTTCAAGTGTGCTTTTTAAAGTTTTTATTCTCGAAGAAGATATTTCTAAAGCAAAAAGAGAACTCTTATAGCCAAACTCACGCCAAGACAAAGGAATTGTAATTTCCCGGATAATGCCCTGCTTATAATTCGTATTTAGACGTTTCTTGATTAAATCCTCACTGATGCCTAATGAACGAGAAAGCCTTTTTAAAAAATTTTCTTCCAAAGAAAACTTTTTGATAATAGAACCAAGCAACGCCTTATCGATAAATGAAAGCTTTTTCATTTTAGCCATCGGGCAATATCCTTTGCAAAATAAGTAATTATAATATCCGCTCCTGAACGCTTAAACCCTGTCATCATCTCCATAACGATTTGTTTTTCTTCAAAGAGTTTTTTTATTGAGGCCTGTTTAATCATAGAATATTCTCCGCTTACGCTATAAATTGCTAACGGCAGATTTATCAACTGCTTAACTCTGTATATGATATCCTGATACGCCAAAGCGGGTTTTACCATCACAATATCAGCGCCTTCTTTAATATCAAGCGAAACCTCCTTGAGTGCCTCTTTACTGTTTGAGAAATCCATCTGGTATGACTTGCGATCTCCAAACTTCGGACTGGATAATGCCGCATCCCTAAAAGGACCGTAAAAACTAGATGCAAACTTAGCCGAATAAGCCATTATCGGCAAATCAATAAAACCGTTTTTATCTAAACAATTTCTTATTGCCTTAACCTGTGAATCCATCATGCTGCTGGGGGCAACGATATCAACGCCAGCCTGCGCGTGTGAAAGCGCCATCTTGGCTAACACATCAAGGCTTGAGTCATTATCAACGTAGAATTTATTATTTTTTTTAACTACCATTCCGCAATGACCATGGGATGTATATGCACATACACAGACATCACTTATTATAAGAAGGTTTTTAAACCTCTCTTTTAAAGCACGTACAGCTTTCTGAACTATGCCATCTGCAGCATAACTTCTTGATGCAATCTCATCTTTTTTATCAGGAATACCAAAAAGAATTATCGTATTTAAACCCAGCTTGAGACAACCTCTGACCTCCTTAATTAAACTATCAATCGAAAGCTGGAATACCCCCGGCATTGATTTAACTTCCCTTTTTATAAATCTGCCTTCACAGACAAAGTAAGGCATAACAAAATCATTGATATTAAGTTTTGTCTCTTTTAATTTTTCTCTTAGTAGCCTATTATTGCGCAGTCTGCGCGGACGACACCTTGGAGATTTCATTTCTTACCTCTTTATCGCTTAAGTAACAACTGGGATCTTTTCCCCATAAATCGTCATAAATCGCCTTTGCCCTTACCCTACAACCAAAACATAATTGCTTATATATACACTGCCCACACTTATCTTTTAAGAACCTGCCTTTATCTTTAAGTTTTAAAACAAGTGCATCTTTTTTAAGTACGCTGGATATCTTATCATTTCTGATATTGCCTATATTATAATCATGCCAAAACTGGCAAGGATGAATAAAACCTGCTTCATCGATATTAATAATCTTTTCTCCTGCAGAACATCCTGACAGATCGAGGTTTTTTAAATTAAACTTATTCATCAAATACACTCCGTCACAGGGGCTGTCTGTAGTTAAAACCTCTATTTCACCGTTAGTTTTTTCAACAAACTCAACAAGCTCATCAACAACTTTCCTTCTCTGCCATATAGACAAATCATTATCTACCAACTTTGCACCTCGTCCAGAATAAACCAAATTATAAAGACAGAACCTATCAACCTGTAAAGACTGCGTCAAGTTTAAAACAGCCTTTAAATCTCTTATATTATACCTGGCTATGGTAAAACGAATCCCTACCTTGACTCGATCTTTTTTGCAATTTTCTATTGCCTTTATACTTTTTTCAAATGCGCCTTTTTTGTTCCTCAAGAAATCATGCGTCGCCTTCATCCCGTCTATACTGATTCCGACATAACCAATGCCTGATTTTTTTATCAAGCTTGCCATCTTGGCATCTATTAAAGTACCGTTTGAAGAAAGGCTCACCTTTATGGAATTCTTAATCGCGAAACGAGATAAATTAAATATATCCTTATATAAAAGCGGTTCTCCTCCTGAAAATATCACCAAAGGTGTTTTTAATACTTTTAATTCTTTTATTGTTTTAAGGCATACCTTTTTAGGAATCTCTCTAATGGATTTTTTTTCTTTAGCAGCATAACAGTGAATGCAGTCTAGATTACAACGAGAAGTTAAATTCCATACAACTATCGGGCCTTTAAACTGTGCGATGTCTCTTTTTTTATCTTTATATACAAAACTTCTTATATCTACCATTGTTCTTTTATTTTCTGCTTTAATCCTTTAACAAAATTATCAATCGTATATATATTAGAAGTAAAATCTACCCTAATACCCAATGATCTGAGTCTAGCACTCGTTGCCGGACCGATAGAAGCAACCAAACTTTGTCTTGAAAGCTCCTTGGCTTTTTTTCTTCCTAAAATCGTTACAAAATTACCAGCACTTTGTGCACTCAAAAACGTTAGCACATCTATCCCTTTAGATATCGCTTTAAAAAACTTTGTTTTATCGGGACAGTCAAGAACAATATCATAAACATAAAGTTCCTTTAATCCGGCAACATATCTACCAAGTCCTCTTTTTAAACAATCATTTCCTTTTCTGGAACGAACAACAAGCACCTGTTTATGTTTTAGTTTCTTCTTTCTTAAAGCTTTTACCAATCCTTCGCTTGTGAATTCTTTCGGCACTAAATCGACTTTATAACCCATCTGCAGAAGACATTCTTTTGTCTTTTCTCCTATACAGGCGATTTTAACTTTTTTAGTTAGTTTCTTTAACTTATTCCTAAACCGCCTTACGGCATTAATACTTAAAAATACTACCCAATTGTATTTTTCGATATCTTTAATATCATAATCTAAAGCAACTGTCTTTATCGTGGGGAAATGAATAATTTCGGCCTTTTCTTTTTTAAAAAGCTCCCCCAAATAAGCAGGTCTTTCTCGCGTAACCACTATCTTTTTATTCTCTAATTCTGCTTTTCCTGGAATAAGCCGCTCACGCAGCGCTATGGTCTTAGAAACAACAAAAATAGCCGGAGATTTTATTTTTTGCCTTACTGCCAACCTCTTAATGCTGATTAATTTTCCCTGGACTAATCTTTCTTTAATCGAAGTGGCGTTTTCTATCAAAGCGCAAGGAGTATCTTTGTCGAGCCCATTTTTTACTAAATTCGAAACTATTTTTGAAAGTCTTGCAACGGCCATATAAAATATCAAAGTCGCATTGCTTTGAGCTAAACTAACCCAGTTAATATTGCTTTTTTTATTTTTTGCTTCAGAACCCGTAACCAAAACAACGCTACTGACCATGCCGCGTCTGGTAATCGGAATACGCGAATAAACACAAGCAGCAAGACCAGAGGTAATACCGGGAACAACTTCATAAGGAATACCTTTTTTTGCTAATTCTTCCAGCTCTTCTATGCCGCGTGAGAAAAGAAAAGGATCCCCGCCTTTAAGCCTTACCACAATTTTACCAGCCAGATATTTATTTACCAAAAAATTGCTTATTTTTTTCTGCAGGCGGAAATCTTTTTTATTGTTCTTGGCAAAACACACCTTTTCTACGCCTGGTTTAATAAGTTTAAGCACATCCTTTGAAACTAAATAATCATAAAGCACAACATCTGCTTTCTTAATAACCTGTTTTGCCCTTAAAGTGAGCAGTCCCACATCCGAAGGACCTGCACCAACTAAATAAATTTTTTTCTTTTTAATCATCTAACTAAAAGTTTTGCTGCACCCTTTTTAATCATCCTACGCGCAAGTGCTAATCCCACCCTTACAAAAAATTCCTTTCTCCCTTTTAAAGAATCCCTAATACAGAGCTTTCCGTTTCTTGAAAAAACTACCGCCTTAATAAAAATTTCTTTACCGCGCGCCTTTGCTAAAACTGCAATCGGAACATTACAGCCTCCGTGGAGCTTGCCTAAAAACGCCTTCTCCGATATCACTTCTCTAAAACTATCCTCATGATTGACTTGCTTTGCAATTTCTTTAACTCTCTTGTCGTTTTTACGCATCTGCAAAGCGATCGCTGCCTGGCCTGCACAAGGCAAAAAATCCAAAACCTGTGTTATATATTTTAACATCCTCAACCGCTTTAACCCAGCATATGCAAGGATAACTGCATCGATATTACCATTTTTTAATTTCTTGATTCTCGTTTCTACATTTCCTCTTATCTGCCTGATAATTAAATCAGGTCTTATGCTTTTAAGCTGCGCTGCCCTTCTTAGACTTCCCGTACCAACGATTGACTTAAAGGGGAGCTGTTTTAAAGACTTGTTTTTTCTGGAGACTAAAACATCAAACGGTTTTTCTCTTTTTAAAACTGCTGCTATAGTAAGCACAGACGGTAAAACTGTTCCCAGATCCTTAGCGCTATGAACGGCAATATCTATTTTCCCATCTATCAAAAGTCGTTCCAATTCTTTTACAAAAATACCGACTGAAGAAAACTTTTTTAAAGGCCTGTCCTTATAAATATCTGCCTTAGCGAAAACGCTTCTAATAACAAATCTGCAATTAGGAAACTTGCTTTTTAATATTGCTTTTGCAATATAAGCCTGCTTTAAAGCTAAACGGCTTGCGCGGGTACCAATTATGACATGCTTAAACATTTATAAAATCTTCCTGCGGCAAGTAAAGTTTATTAAAGAACTTTTCTGTTTCTTTATTAAGCAGAGAAAAATAATCCTCAGAATACGAAAGCCTTTTTTTTCGGTTGCTATCAATAATAACCCTTAAGTCGTCTATATTGTAAAGATAAACGCTTTTGATTGAAGAAAGGCCTGGTTCGATATCCCGCGGCACAGCTAAATCAATTATCATAATCGGATTTTTTCTTCCGACTATAGTTTTTGGAAAATTATTACTGTCTAAAATATAATGCGGTGCAGATGTAGAACTAATAATGATATCTACTTTATTTATATATTCATAAATTCCTTCAAAAGCAATAGGTATAGCTTTAAATTGCTCATTCAACTTCAATGCTTTATCATAGCTACGATTGGCAACAAAAATAGAATCTATATTCTCTTTATACAAAGAAAATATAATTGTTTTACATATTTCACCTGCACCGATAACTAATACTTTCTTATCATTGATATTATCTATTTTTTGATTTATCAAATCAACCGATACCGAACCTATGCTGACCTGATGTTGACCGATTGGAAAAGAACTTCTCACCTTTTTACTGACAAAAAAAGCTTTTTGAAATAAAAAATTAGTGATTTTCCCCGTAGTCTGGGCCTTAACAGCAATCTGATAACTCTTTTTTATCTGACCCAATACCTGTGTTTCACCCATTACCAAAGAATCCAATCCACAACCAACCTGAAACAAATGCAAAAAAGCCTCATATCCGGTGAATATATAAAAATTTCCTGCAACATCAGAGATATCAACACCCTTATAAGATAAGAAAAAAGATTTGATTGAGTCTAGGCACCTGTCTATATCTTCGGTTGCAGCGTATACCTCTACTCTATTACAGGTGGAAACAATCAGGCATTCTTCAATAAAATCCATCCTATGCAAAATCTTCAACGCCCTGAGAAGCTCCTCTTCATAAAAAGCGAATTTTTCTCTTACTGAAAGTGGAGAACTTTTATGATTTAATCCGAACGTAATTATGTGCATAATTATCGTAAAATTCTTTTATTTTTTTCTTAAGTTTATTCTTAGATTTCTTGCCATTGTCACCGCGGAAAAAATCTATATCCGTTAAACTCTTAAATATCTTTTTTCTTGTTCGTAAACAGCTGACCTCTTGCTGAACTTTCTTTCTTATAGCTAATAATTCTTTTAAAATAATACCGTATTCATTTGTAAAATATTTTTTTAAACCATCTCTTATCTTTCTGGACAATGCCGGGCTTACACCGGAAGTATTGATTGAAATAACTAGACTGCCCTGTTTTAAATATGCCGGAAATATTACATCTGAAAGATCCAACGAATCAACCACATTAACAAGGATATTTCTTTTTCTGCACTCTCTAGAAACAAAGCTGTTGAGTGATCTATCATCAGTAGCGCAAACTACAAAAAAAACACCTTTTAAATCCAACGGAGAAAACATTTTTCTTTTAAATTCTACCTGAACACCTTTAAATATCTTTCTAGCAGAAGAACTTATTTTATTACTTACAACTAAAACAACTGCACCTGCCTTAACCAAACTGCGAATCTTCCTTACTGCTACTTTTCCGCAGCCGACAACTAAACACTTTTTATTTCTTAATCTTACATTTAAAGGCAAATACATTAATATTCTATCCCTCTGCGAGCTTTTACTCCCTTTTTATAGTAATGTTTAACTTCTTTAATCTCGCTGACTAAATCCGCTATATCCAAAAGCGCCTTAGAAGCATATCTACCGGTAAGAACAACTTCAATTTTCTTGGGAATTCGTTTTAAAAAAGATAATACACTCTTACAATCTAATAATTTATAATTAATGGCAACATTTAACTCATCAAGTACAAGCATATCAAAATTATTCTGCTTCACTAATTGTTTTGCTTTAGAGAATGCTTGCTCAGCTAATGAATAATCTTTTTTTGTAAGCGAGTTTTTTTTACAAAAATCTTTTTTTCCAAAACAAAAAATACTTATATTTTTATTTTTTTTAAAAAATAAAATCTCTCCGCTTGTATCTAACTTTAAAAACTGAATTACGCGAACTTTTTTATTCTGTCCAAGCGCTCTTACGGCAAGACCAAAACTAGCCGAGGTTTTTCCTTTTCCGTTGCCTGTATAAACCTGAATCATGTATTTATAATATCGCAACAAAACAAAATATGCAAACGGTTATTTTTTAACTCAGAAAATCATTATTTCCGTCGATAATAAATAAAAAACCCGCTAGTTTTCTGAGCGGGCTTTTTATTAAAATAACTATGAAGTAAATGTTAAAAATACTTCTATTGATAACTCTTATATTTTACTTTTTTTTCTTCTTAGTTGCCTTCTTCTTTGTTGTCTTCTTCTTTGTTACCTTCTTCTTTGCTTTTTTCTTTACCATTGTGCCTCACCCCCTTCCTATTTAATAATATAACTGATTAAAAAATATTTTGCAAGTAAAAAATTAATATTTTTATATAATTAAATAAACTTCTGATCAGTTTGATTGGGCGTGAGGATAATAAAAGGATTTTGTGTAACAGGATTATTTTTAATTATGACTTTTGTCTTATAAACTTGTTCGATAAGTTTTTCATTTAATACTTCTTCTGGCAATCCCTGCTTTATAACTTGTCCATGATTTAAAAGTATAAGCCTGTCGCAATATTGCGAAGCTAAATTTAAATCATGCATAACTATAATAAATGTCATCTTATAATTTCGGTTTAACTTTTTTATTAGATTGAGAATTTTTATCTGATGAAAGATGTCTAGATGAGATGTAGGTTCATCCAAGAGTAGAATTTTTGTCTGCTGCGTAAGGGCACGTGCAATTAAAACAAGCTGTCTTTCTCCTGCGCTCAGAGAATCAAGGCTTCGATTTTGAAATCCATCCATTCCCGCCAACGCAAGAGAATCCCTTGCTATATGCTGATCTGTGTAAGAATCTATGAATTGAAAATTACTTCTGTAGGGAATCCTGCCCAAAAGAACATAATCTTCTACGCTCATATCAAATGCATTGGAGGAATATTGCGATACAACTGCGATCATCTTGGCAAGATTTAAACTACTCATATCTGCAATATCTATCTGGTTAATCTTGATTCTGCCACTTTTAGGCTTTAAAATCTTTGTTATTGCTCTCAGCAGAGTTGTCTTACCGCTTCCATTGGGTCCAATTATTCCTGTAATCTCACAAGTGCGCATATGCAAATTAATATTTTTTAGAATTTGCTTTTTATCGTAAGCAACACTCAGTTTTTCTATATGTATCATCTTTATTCGCCTAAAATTACGTTATTAATTTTTGATAAAGCATAGATAAATAAACTCCCCCCGACAATTCCCGTAATTACCCCCACGGGCAGCTCAAGCGGAGAAATAATTGTACGTGAGACAATATCGCATATTACCAAAAAGCTAGCTCCGGCAAAAAATGATGTAGGTATTAAAATTCTATGATCGTGGCCAACAAGCATCCTCATGAAATGAGGAACAACCAAACCTACAAAACCAATAATACCACATACAGACACTGCACAACCAGTCAGAATAGACGACACCAAAAACATTACCTTTTTAAACTTTTTAGTATCTATTCCCAGATGAATTGCCTCTTCTTCCCCTAAACTGAATGCATTCAATTGTTGCGCATACAATAAACCTATAATCAGGCCGGCTAAAGAAACAACAACCATAACCATAATTAAATGAAAATTGCTCTGATCTAAAGAGCCCATAATCCAAAAGATTATTCCGGTTATGCTGTCGCGTCCGGATATAGCCATCAACAACATCACTAAAGATGAAGCAATAAAACTTACCATTACCCCTGTTAATAACACTCCCTGCAATCTAAGAGACTGTTTTTTAAAATTTAATGCATAAACTAATACTATAACAGAGATTGACCCGATAAAGCCGGCAAAAGGAAGAATTACTGCTCCTAACTTTGAAGCTAATCCTGATATAATTACAAGACAAATTCCTAAGGCAGCTCCTCCTGAAATACCCAGACTATACGGCTCTACTAAGGGATTACGAAATATACCCTGTAGAAAAACTCCTGATATTGCCAAGGCCCCTCCTACGGCAAAACCCAAAATTATCCTAGGAAGTCTTATATCAAAAAATATCGAAGCGCTTATCGGATCAAGTTTATTATTTAGAAGTTTAATAAATTCATTGAAACTAATCTTGACACTACCCATAAAAAAAGCAAAAATAACACTCAAGATTGCAATAACCACTACCAATACTAACCAAAATATCCATTTAGATAACTTCTTATTCATTATAATTGCGGGTAAAAAAGCCCTACAAGCTCCTTCAGGGCCTCGACAAAACTTACCGGAGTGGGACTACATAACCTATAGGCATCAAACTCAAAAATCCGATCGTTTGCTACAGCATCTATTGTTTTATACCTCAGCCAAATATTTTTTTCTGTATCAAAATTTATCCCCATGCCTGAAATTATAATAATATCAGGATTAGCCCTTAACACTTCCTCGCGCGAAAATAAACCTTCATTGCTATTTTCAGCTATATTAGCCCCTCCAGCTTTCACTACCAAATCATTAATAAAAGAATCTTTACCTACACTAAATAAAGGCCGAGAGCCCACCTGGATAAATACTTTCTGAGTTGGTAAATCTTTGTGGCTTTTCTCTATAAAAACAATCTGGCGCCTTGCCTCACTTACAATCTCTTTGGCCTTTGACATCTTATCCAATATGCCCGCCAGTAAATAAAATTGTGCGCACATCTGGTCAAAATTCTTTGCCTGCGGAAAAACCATAACCTTGATGCCTAAATCTCTTAAACGCTTTACGTCATCTACGCTGGTTAAGGCTGTAGCCAACACCAAATCTGTTTGTAATTCAATGGCCTTTTCAATATTTACATCAATTATAGTGGCGATTTTTTCAATATCCAAATTATCTACCTGGCAATATGTAGTAACCCCTACAAGCCGATCAGCTGCTCCCAATAGAATAATTTCCTCTGTTAAGAATGGACCCAGGGACACTATCCTTTGGACCATACTTGCTTGAGCAAAGCATTCGCCTAAGAATATACTTACAAAAACTACCAAAGAAAAAAGTACTGCTTTAATCTTCATACGTCTATTTTATCAAAACTTCCAGGAAACACCTACTGCAAAATTCCTTTCCGGAGCAGGGTAAAAATTCTTAGTCGAGGCCGTACTATTAGTTACTGCATATTCGCTATAAAGCTCATTAAAAATATTATTCGCATGCAAAAATACCTCACAATTATCTTTTTCATAACTCATACGCAAATCAACCGTAGTATAAGGTTTGACCTTGCCTGCATGATTCCTTTGGTCACTGATCATATATCTTGAACCCACATATGTTACCATCGGCACAAATTTAAAGTTTTTCCAAAAACCGATATTTAATCCCAAACTTGCCTTATTTACCGGTACCATAGGAATATAATTATTGTCATACACTCCTTTATTAAAATTTGCCCTTGTATAGATATAATTTATAAACCCTGAAATCCGTTTTGTAAATTTTGTATTCAACTGTACGTCTAAACCCTGATGACGGGTCTTATCATAATTGCTATTGAGCCAAGTTGAAGGGTCATAATATATTTCATTTTTTATACGCATATCAAAAAACGCCAGATCTAACTTCAGGTATCTATTAAACGCATGTCTGATGCCTGCCTCAAGCCCTAAAGAGGTTTGGGTGCTTAAGCCCTTAAAATCATACAACAAAAACTCATCGGTCAAAGGAGAACGAAAGCTCTTAGACAAATTAGCAAAAATCTGCGTATCTTTATCCACAGAATACACCCCTCCAACTTTCCACGCCTCTTCTGCTCTTTTTTGAAAATCATCTACTGCCTCATACGTTCCCTGATAATCTATATAATCGAAATCATACCGCATCCTTTCATATCTATAGCCCAAATCAACCATAAGCTTATCAGTAAAATCAAAAGAATCATTGAAATATAACCCTAGACTTTTCTTATCGATGTCACTATCGCCGATCTGTAGCCCCGATGTTGTGCTGAAATCATTAAGCATAGAATCAATCTTATAATAATCTAGACCTACGATCAATTTATTATCTCTACCGAATAAATCTGCATTAAGCGTGTAATTGGGAGTAAAAGAATATGTATCTATAT
>JAVCCR010000007.1 GCA_030765485.1 Candidatus Gygaella obscura | reverse complement strand
GTCACGTACAGGAACAAGCAGCACAATAAGCGTCTATCCATATTCGTTTACAGTTACCGCAGAAGAAGACAGTTATAAGGTAAGTGAAGATTTTGATTTAACGATTACGGCAAAAAATTCAAGTTCGACAACTACACCGAACTATTCAGGAGATAGCACTCTGACAGAAGATGGCGTAGATGGTGAACTTTCCGATACGGCAATACTTGCTTCGGAATTCTCATCTGGAGTAGTTTCTGTTAGTATGAATTATAACAAATACGGTACGATCAGTATAACCGCAACTGATGATGATAGCGCCTTTTCTGGAACAAGCGATGAGATAAGTTTTATCCCGGAAAGTTTTAGTGTTACTGTTGAAACGCCCCCGGCTGACAGAACGAAGTTTTATATCAAGGAACCTTTTCAGGTTATAGTTTCCGCCCTTGATTACGATTCTCAGGTTATTGATAACTATACTGGTTCTATAACGATTACTGCAACCAACAGTCGTTATTTAATCGGGCTTGATTCAAGCTATACTTTTGTAGCTACGGATGAAGGAAGCCATAATTTTACTGAAGTAAAATCTTTACTTGATGCAAGTTTTACTATTAATGTAGTAGATTCTAGTGATAATACAATTACCGGAAGCGACGCAATAGATACAATGTATGGTAAATTGGTGGCAGTCTCTAAAGCGGGAACAGTCGGTGATATTACTACTGAAATCAAGATGGTTGATAGAGACGGTAATATTATTACTCAAGATAATTCCACAAATTTAAAGATTTGCCTTACTGAAGAAATTGTTGATTCCACTGCTACCTGCGATACCGAGCATGATTACACTACTCTTTTACAAGGAAAAACGGTTATTAAAGTTAAAGATATGATGGCGGAAAAAGTTACGGTGACGCCTCTTCCGGAAATGGACATATTCGATGTAGAAGAAGGTGTGTTGACCTTTGGCGCTATTCAGCCTGGCGGAACGACCATATATCAGTGGAGAGAAGTCAGATAACTCTTCTTAAAAAACAAACTCACCTTTAATTGAATCAGAATGCTTCTAATTAATCCCTGTGATTATAAGCCCTATGTGTTTGTGCCTCCTTTGGCCCTTGGCTACCTGGCCGGGGCATTAAAGAAAAATAACTTTCCTTGCAAGGTAATAGATTGCAATATTGAGCAGGATTATTTAAATAAGATTAGTCTTTCTATAAAGTCTTTTGATTATGTCGGTATAACAGCTACAATTGGCAATATCGAAAGCGCGGTTTCAATTGCCGGTTTTATCAAAGAAAAATTTCCAGATAAAAAAATAATCTTTGGCGGGTCGCAGCCTGCGGCAATTTATAATGAGCTTATTCCTAAATATTGCGATATTGTAGTGTTATCAGAAGGCGAAATAACGCTAATTGAAATATTGCAAGGAAAGGCTCTTTCTGAGATTAAGGGTATTGCGTATAATGATGAAGGCAAAGTTGTTGTTAATCAAAAAAGAGATTTTATCGTTGATATTGATTCAATTAGTTTTCCTGCATGGGAAGATTTCGAGTTAAGCAAATATAGACCTGTTGTAAAAAGAAGAGGTTATATAAAACGGCCATTTGTCATGTTTCTAACCAGTAGAGGGTGTCCTTACGACTGCATATTTTGTACCAAGAATATTCATGGTTATCGCTTAAGGCTAAGAAGTGTAAAAAATATTATTGATGAAATTGATCATCTTGTCAATAGATTTGGGGTAAAGGCAATTTCGATTGCAGACGATAATTTTACTTTTTATCCTGAAAGAACCAAGGAGATATGCTCTAAGATTATCGAACGCGGATATAAAGATGTTTCTTTTTCTGTATTTGCCGGGATACGTTCAGACATCGGCGACGAAGAGATGTTTAACCTGATGAAAAAAGCAGGATTTAGTTTTGTTGCTTTTGGTATTGAATCAGGCAGTCAAAAGGTGTTGGATAAAGTAAATAAAAGATTAGATCTGTCAAAGGTGCACAAAACTATTTCGTTAGCTAAAAAAGCCGGTTTATACACAATAGGATTTTTTATGTTCGGGTTTGTTTGCGATGATTACGATTCCATGAATGAGACGATTAAATTTGCCAAGAGTCTCCCATTGGATATTGCCGGTTTTCATATAGCAACACCTTTACCAGGGACTAAATATTACCAACAATTAAGCTCAAAGGCAACTTTTGCCTACAAAAATAATTTCGAATCTTTAAATTACCATAAGTACCTGATTCCTTTTGAGCTTTCCGGTTACGACGGTAAGATAGTAAAAAAGATGCACGATAAAGCCTATTTTGAATTTTATTCAAGACCAAAGCAAATCTGGCGTTTACTCAAGATGAAATTCAATCATACATTCGGTAGGATATGAGCAGACTTAAATTATCCATAGTTATAGCGCTTTTATTTGTAGCTATTAGCGGATTTTTATTTTTAAGCAAGCCAAAGATTGTTTTTTATGGTTTTGCCGATTTTGAAATCGCCCAATTCAAACAGGCTTGTCAGGAAAAAGATTTGAAAATATCTTCTGCTGAGAAAATCCCAGTGTATTTTAAAGATATTTTCTTCAGGGACGTTTTGTTCATTTCAACCATGGGGCAAAGCATATCTGAAAGAGAAACTAGGAATATAAGATTGCTTAGTTTTCTGGGGGTAAGAATAATTCATGTTAATTCTTATAGAGATATTTTTAGTAATGTAAATATTCAGTCAAGAAATTTTATAAAAAGCGCCTATTATACTGGCGGGGTCAAGAATTACAAGTTAATTTTAGATTATATAAAGAATAATTTTTCACTTAAGAATAAAAATTATTCTTTAAAGGCTAACCCATCATCGGGGATATTTGTTTTGGATGAAAATATTTTCCAAGATACAGGCGAGTATTTAACTTATTTAAAAGGGCTTGATAGAGATTCTTTAGATAAGCCAAGATTAGCTTTGGTTACTACTAATATTGGACCAAAGAATGAAGTGAACAAGGCTCTGCTGAGGTTTTTGATCAATCGCATAGAACAGGAGGGGTTTTTGGTTTTTCCGGTTATGGGATTGTCCAAGGAGACAAGAGTTAGTTTATTAAAGCAAATTAATCCTGATTTGATTGTATGTTCTCCGCACGGAAGAATGTTTGATGATGAGCAGTTAAAAGATTTATTCAGCAAAATCGATGCCCCGGTTTTTTTGGCAGTTAATTTATTGCAGCAGAGTTACCTGGATTGGAAAAATAATTCTAGCCGGATAGCCGCTCCTTTATTGGCTCAATCATTGGTGATGCCTGAGATAGATTCTGGAATCGAGCCTGTAGCAGTTTCAGCGCTTAGTGATAAAGATAAAAGTGGCTTGATTACACTTGTCCCAATAAAGGAAAGGATTGATAAGCTGGCTAAAAGGTTAAAGAAATGGAGCATATTGCGCAATAAGGATAATTCCAAAAAGAAAGTCGCAGTATTCTATTACCGTGATTTTGGTAAATCTTCCATAAATGTCAGCGGGCTTAATTTATCCGAGAGTCTTTACAATCTTTTGTTAAAGCTTCAATCAAGCGGTTTTAATGTCGGTAAACTTCCTTTAAGGGATGAATTTATTTCTCAACTAAAACAGAATAATATATTTTTTGGCCCCTGGCACGAGGTTGATTTTAAGAATCTACCTGAGGAAGATTTTTTAAGTATAGATACTTTAACTTATCAGGATTGGGTAAAGGAAGAGTTTTCTGAAAAACTAAAAGAAGATATTTTAGCTAAAAAGCGCTGGTTAAAAAGTAATTTTATGATTGGAAAAATAAATGATAGGCAATTATTTAAACTGCCGGTTATGCAGTTTGGCAATATTGCTATAACGCCCCAGCCGCCTGTATCAGAATTAGTTGAAGAAGGTATTATTAAACATGATATCGTAGAGACGCCGAGTGATTTTTACTGTTTAAGCTATCTTTGGGCAAAATATGGATTCAATGCTGATAGTTTAATTCATTTTGGTACACACGGCTCCTTGGAATTTTTACACGGCAGGGAAAGTTTTTTGGATGAAAATAGTTATAGTGACGCTTTGATAATGGATCTTCCTCATGCCTATATTTATATTGTTGATGATGTAGCCGAAGCTTTAATCGCTAAAAGAAAAACCCTGGCGGTAATTTTATCTCACTTAGCACCTACACTTATTGAATCTGACTGTCAGTTAGGCATGAAGGATTTAATTGATGATATACATAAATTCCTATTAATAAAAGATGATTTTTTGCAAAAAGGATATTTACGTAAAATTACTGATTCAATTTTAGAAAATAAACTCGATAGTTTATTTGATTTAAATATAGAGAATACTTTGATTACTGCTTCTCAGATTAAACAGATACATGATCGGATTCATCATCTTTCCAGGGAATTTATTCCTGCAGGGCTTCATTCTTATGGTGAACTGCCCGAAAGAGCACTTCAGGAAAAGTTGATTTTCTCCATGATCAGAAACTCACTTGAAGAAAATATTTCCAATTCTTTAAAAAACAGTTCTGAAGAAGAATTGGCTTGTCATAAAGAGCAGGAGATAGAGGAGAATTCGCTTGCGCTTATTTCAAGGCTTTTTGATAAAGAATCATTGGATGATATATTAAAAGACTATCCTAGAGAATGGAATTTAGCAAAACAGGATTTTTTGAATGCAAAAAATTATATTAAAGATCTTGAAGCTTCTAAGGATGAAATTTCATCCTGTGTAAGATTCTTGGAAGGAAAATATATTTTTCCTTCTACAGGCGGGGATGCGGTTTTTAATCCTTCATCGCTTCCTACCGGAAGAAATCTTTATGGCGTAAACCCAATAGAGATACCTACTAAACCTGCCTGGATAGCCTCAAAAATAGCCACTGACAAATTAATAGAAAGATTTCGTCAAGAGCATAATCGATTTCCAAAAAAAATAGCCTTTACTCTTTGGGGAGTTAATACTGTGATGGATCAGGGTATTACTGAGTCACAGATATTGTATTTATTGGGCGTAAGACCAGTCTATAGTAACCAGCGTCAAGTTTTAAGCGTTGAATTGATTCCGGATGAAGAACTTACTCGTCCACGTGTTGATGTTTTAGTTCAGATATCAGGTGAATACAGAGATAATTTTGCTTCTAGAATAGAATTGATTGAGAAGGCAGTCCGTTTGGCCAATCAGGCAAAGATGCATGAGCAGTTTAATTTTGTAAATGAAAATTCAATTAATTTATTTAATCGCTTAATACAGCTAGGATTTGAAGAAGAAAAGGCAAAACAGTTAAGTACAGCAAGAGTATTTGGCCCAAAAGAAGGTTCTTATGGAACAGGACTTTCCGCATTCTTTAAAAATACATCCAGCTGGCAGGAAAGAAGCGAAATCGCAAAAGCGCATTTAAACAATATGTCTTATTTTTATTCATCTTTTGGCTGGGGTGAGAAAAATAGCGATTTGTTGAAAGATTTATTTAGTGAAACAGATATAGTTGTGCATACGCGTTCGACTAAACGTTTTGGTGGGCCGCTTTCTCTTGACCATACATATGAATTCTCAGGAGGGCTGTCTTTGGCAGCTGATCTATTGACCGGAAGTAAGACAAGTGTATTTTTTGTTGATAACCGGAACATAAATAATCCAGATGTATTAAGTCTTAAAGAGGCGCTTACCAATGAAGCTATAACAAGGTTATGGAATCCTGTATTTTTAAAAGCAATGATGAAAGAAAGCTTAGGCGGAGCAGTTGAGATAAAAAAATATGTGGAAAATATCCTTGGTTGGCAAATAACAAACCCAGAATCAGTATCTGAGACCATTTGGGATAAGACTTTTGAGGTTTGTGTTGATGATAGCTTAGATATAGGACTGGATAAATTTTTATCAGAATCAAATCCTTATGTGTATCAAGATGTTACATCAGTCTTGCTTGATGCGGCAAGATTAGGGTTTTGGAATCCGGATAAGGATAAATTAAATAAACTTACCACTGGTTATATTGATTCAGTGGCTAGAAAAGGTATTTCTTGTAATCAGAGGACATGCGCCAATAAAGATATCCATAAATATCTAAAAGATACAATTCAATCGAATAGAATTACGTTTGAGCAAGCGACTTTTGATAGTTTTTTTAAAAATATCCAAGATTCAAAAGTATTAAGGGAGGTTTTTGATCCTGAAGTTATAATCAGTCTTAAGAAAATCCGCGTAATAAAATAACCTTCTTTATCTATATTTTGGTCAAGGATAAAAGCACTAACCTGTTGTAAAAAAAATACTTATAAAAATATTGACATAAATATTATTTATTCTATAATTAGATAAATGACTAAAGAAAGAATTTTATTTATTTTAAGAGATGATGAATTTTTGAAGGATGTAATTGTATCTCTTGATCGTACAAAATATAATATCGAGGTGGAAACTAGTTCTGTGCGCGGATTGGAAAATATAGTTTCCGACCAACCATTCATATTATTTTTGGATATCGCAATGCGTGATATTGTAAGCCATCAAGTTTGCAGATACTTACGCTACATACACAAAACAAAACATTTACCAATCGTTCTTTTAGTAGATGATAAAACACCAAAACAGAATCTATTTTGGGCTATGGAGTTGGGGGCAAGCGACTATCTTACGGAGCCGATAGAAGAATTAGTAATTAATGAGAAAATTAAGAAATTTGCTTAATTATTTTGGGGGGTAATTTTGGTAGAAAGCAAAGCTAAAGCGGGCCAGATAATAGAAAACGATAATTTTACCAATAAATATCTTTCCGAGATCAATTCTATACTTGATAAAGAACTTTTTGAGCTAGTTTTAGTCAATAAGGTTAATTCTTTATTTTCTTCAGTCTATAAGTTTAACGAAATTATCACGTCTCTTTTTAATTTGCTTGAAAAAACTATTGATTTTCAGTTTGCTAGTATTTTAATTACTGAAAATGAAAAGGTGGATTTATTTTTAGAAACACCATTTAATCCTAAGCGGGAGGTTGTTCAAGATATAAGACAGCGTACATTAAATACACTCCCCAGGTCTATCCAGGATTTGATTGATGATGATAAAATTAGCGTTGAGCTTTTTTCAAAAGATAAAGGAATTGAATTAGAAAAGGACAAGTTTGAATTAGGATCATTTTTATCCATTCCTGTAAAGGTGCGCGCTAATTGTTATCTTGTTTTAGCAATCGGTCATATCAATAAAAATGTTTTTGGCGAACAGGTGATGAATATTCTGGAGATTCTTTGTCGCCAGGCCGCAATTGTGATTGATAATGCCAAGCTTTATCGTCAGGTTCAGGAAGAACGTAATATCGTCGATGCAATAGTTCAATCCGCTACTGAAGGAATTCTAGTTACGGATTCAAAGGATAGGATAATTTCTTTAAATATTGCCGCAAAGAGAATCTTTGGTATTAAAGAAGGAATGTTAGAGTTGCCGCAAGGCATAAAGGATTTTGTTTTTACGCCTTTGTTGAAAGAGTTTAGTCAACAGAATAGAAATATGATGGTTAAAGAGATTGATTTATCCGTTCCGTCTAAGATGACTTTACGAATTGAGATGGCGCCACTACGGGATATCTCCGGAGAAAAATTCGGTGTCGTTACCATGATTCACGATATAACCAAGCGCAAGGAAATCGATAGGATGAAGACTGAATTTGTTTCAACTGTTTCGCATGAGTTGCGCACTCCTTTAACGACCATGAAGGAGTTTATTTCTATTATGCTTGATGGAATCCCGGGACCGGTAAACGAAGAACAGCGTAATTACCTGCAGATCGTTAAAAATAACATCACCAGATTAACGCGTATAATAAACAACCTTTTGGATATTTCTAAGATTGAATCCGGTAAGGTGGAATTTAGAAAAGAAAAAACCAGCTTTGCTAAAATTATAAATCAGGAGTTGCCTAATTTTAAAACTCAGGCTGAAACTAAAGGAATTAATTTAGAGGTTAATATTCCTGTGGATCTTCCGGATGTATTTGTGGATACGGACAAGATTATTCAGGTGCTTACTAATCTTGTAGGTAATGCAGTTAAGTTTACACCTTCTGATGGTACGATAAGAATAAACGTGGGAAGAAGAGGGGATTTTATTCAGTCTTCTGTTGAAGATTCAGGCGTGGGTATTAGTAAGGAAAACCTAGATAAAGTATTTGATAAATTTACCCAGCTTGACAGGCAGCCCGGTACAGGAGAAAAAGGTACAGGGTTAGGTCTTACCATTACCCGTAGTATTCTTTTATTGCATAGGGGTAAGATTTGGGTGGAAAGTGAAATTGGCTTGGGAACAAAATTTATCTTTACCCTTCCGGTTTACAAAGAAGAGTTGGGTTATGTGGAACAGCTTGCTGGTCAGATCAGATATGCGCATGATTCTCAAAAAGAACTGTATCTGTTTGCTGTCTGCTGCAATGAATTAACTAGTTTTTGCAATAAGATTGGTAAAAATCCAAAGCAGCTTTCTAATGAGCTTGAAGCTTCTATCCGTAATATAGTACAGGGAAAAGTCAGTCATATGTTTCATTACAGGTTTAAAGATGATGTAGAAATGTGCGTGGTTGTTATTATGGATATGAATGAACAGCAGATATTTAAGTTGAAAGATTCAATAAAAAATTCACTTCTTGCTTTTAAGCAGTCTGATCTTGAATATAAAGATATGAAGCTTGATTTTTCTAAGGTAAGCTATCCGCAGGATGGTATAAAGGCAGAGGATTTGATTGAGAAGGCAAAGGAGTCACTAGAAAGTTTTGTTTAATTTGAGGAGGTGCTACTATGATAGAGATAGCTAAAAAGAAAATTTTGATAATTGATGACGAAGAAGAATTAGCAAATTCACTGGGTGTAAGGTTAAAGGCTTGCGGATATGAAGTGGCTTTGGCTAACTCCGGTTCTGTTGGTCTGCAGAAATTTAAAGAGCTTATACCGGATCTTATTTTGTTGGATGTGATGATGCCGGATATGGATGGAATTGAAACCTTGAAAAGAGTTAGGGAAATAGATGAAAAGGTTCCGGTTATAATCCTTACTGCATATGGTACGATGAAGACGGCGCTTGAGGCCTTTAGTATGAATGTTGTAGACCATATTGCAAAACCTTTTGATACGAAGTTACTTGTTGAAAAAATTGACAGCATACTAAAAAACAAATGAAACCTTTAAGTATTCTTTTAGTTGATGATGAAAAGGCGTTCTTAGATTCTTTAGAGCATTATTTGAGAAAGCAGAATTTTGACGTTGTAAAAGCTTTAAAAGGAAATGATGCTTTAGAGCTTTTAAAAGAGAAAAGATTTGACCTTATGCTTTTGGATTTGGGTTTACCTGATATTGATGGAATTCATGTTTTGCAGCAGGTGCGAATGGAGAATAAAGATATTCTTAAAATGAATAAAAACCTACAGGTAATTATTCTTACTGCTCATGGAAGTACAAAGACAACTCTTGAAGCAATGCAGTTGAATGTTTATGATTATCTGTCTAAACCGTTTGAGCTTAAAGAGCTAGATAAGAAAATTAAAAAACTTTTTAAAAATTGATAGACTATGGAAGAAAAAACCTATAAAATATTGGTAGTTGATGATGAAGAAGTTATCTGTAATTTATTAAAGGATTTTTTAGGTGATAAGGGCTATGAGATGATGTCAGTTAATTGCGGTAAAGATGCACTTGAGGCCTTAAAGACTTTTCAGCCTAATTTGATGTTATTGGATATTGAGCTTCCTGATATGAAAGGGCTTGAGGTTTTGCAGCACGCAAGGACAATCAATAGAACTTTGAAAGTTCTTATGCTTACTGGCCACGGCACAATGGAAACAGCAATAGAATCCATGCAGTTGGGTGCATATGACCATTTAAGCAAGCCTTTTGAACTCAATCTTTTAGAGTCAAAAATAAAAAAGATGATTAAAGATGAGCGATTCTAAAAAAAAGATTTTAGTTATTGATGATGAGATCGAGTTGGGTATGGCGCTTAAGATACGTTTGACTGCAAGTGGTTTTGAAGTTAATACTATTGCTGACGGTATGGGGGGAATTATTCTTGTAGAAAGCTTTAAGCCAGAAATTATACTTTTGGATTACATAATGCCAAAAGTCGATGGATTAGAGATTTGTAAAAGAATAAAGTCAAAGGATGAATTAAAATCGATTCCTATAATAATGTTTACAGCCGCAGGGGATAAAGACATAGAGACAAAAATAAGGAATGCGGGTGCACAAGGTTATATTAATAAACCTTTTGATACGCAGAGTTTACTTAACTTAATAAACAAATGGATTTAAATTATGGCAAAAATTTTAGTTGTTGACGATGAAATAGAATTAGTAGCAGCAATAAAAATAAGATTGCAGGCGCAGGGTTTTGAAGTTATAACGGCAATCGATGGAGATGACGGGTTGAGAAAGGCAAGGCTAACTAACCCCGATTTGATAATTATGGATTTGATGATGCCTAAGCGAGACGGTTATACGGTTTGTAAAATGTTAAAGTTTGATCAGAAATTTAGGAATATTCCGATAATAATTTTATCTGCCAGAAGTCAGGAAAAGGATAAAAAATTAGGTGAAGAAGTAGGATCCAATGCATATATTACAAAACCTTTTGAAACAGAAGCTTTAATAGAAAAGGTAAAGGAGCTACTTAATAAATGAATTCTTTGATTGGTATAGATCTCGGTTCTTACAGTATTAAGGCTGTTGAGATAATCTCTGATAAGAATGAATTAAGAATGGAGAACTTATTTTTAAAAGATATTCCCCAAGAGTTTATTGCTGAGAACAAAAAGGATAAAATTGCAGATTTTAGAAGAGAAGCCTTACGAGAGATTATTTCTAAAAGGATAACTGAGAGCAAGGTTAGCATTAGTTTGCCTTATGATATGGTTATGATGGAGCGTTTGAGCGTTACCTCTGCGCCAAGGGATGAATTAAATTCGATTATGAAATGGGAAATGGCAGATAAATTCAAGTTTCCGGTTAACAATGCAAAGATAGATTATATTTTGTTGGATAAGGCAGGAGATCTACAGGGCAATCGTTTAAATGTGTTGGGTTTAGCTGTTTTAAAAGAAGAAGCAAACAAAATGATAAATGAAATTCAGAATTTTGGAGCTGAGGTTGTAAGTTTGCAGCCTTCTAATATTGGAATTGTTAATTTATTGATTGAACAAAATTCTATTAAAGAAGATGAAGTTGTGGGAATTTTAGATTTAGGAGCAAATCAGAGTTCATTTTCAGTTGTTTTTCAGGGCAATATACATTTTTATCGTAATCTTACAGTGAATGGCAGTATGATTACAAAAGCAATTTCTGATTATTGTGATTTTGCTCCAACTGATGCAGAGAAAGCAAAAAAACGTATTGGTTTGGTGACTAAAGCTAATTACTCAGAGGATAAATCGCTCTATGTTACTTTAGGGATTGATAAACAAAGCGTATATGCTGCAACTACTCAGTTGGAAAGACTTGTAAGTGATGTCGAAAGGTCTTTTAAATATCTTTCTTTTAAGCTTAGTTCTTCCAAAATCCAGAAGTTGAATAAGATTATACTTTTAGGTGGTGGTGCAAATTTAAGAGGTTTAGTTGATTTTATAGCCAGCAGGCTTTATGTGCCTGTGGAGGTTATCAATCCTTTTAAAAAATTAGTTTATGTGATACAGAGATTTGATGCTGATTATTTAAAACAAATAGGCGCAAGCGTTGCTAATAGTATAGGCGCCTGCAGTATGTTAGAAACAGGAGAATAAAATTGCTAAAGAAAATAAAAGTAGATTTGATGCCTGAAGAGAAAAAAGCGATTGGTTTTGATTTAAAAGCTTGGAAATCAAAATTTCCTAAACAGGCCTATTTTTTAGTTGGTGCTTTGGTTTTGTTAATTGTAGTGCAAGTTGCCAATAGTATAAGAATTAATTTTTTTACTCGGCAGGTCAGGCTTCAGACAGAAGAGATTAACCAGGCTTCAAACCAACTGAAGCGTTTAAAGGGAGTAAGTGTGAGTCTGAAATCTCCTCTCGATACTTTAGAGAAGGCAAAAGTAGACCTTGAAGGAAAGATAGTGTTTTTGGAAAATTATTTTTATAGAAAACCTTTATGGGCAAATATGCTTGTTGAGATTAATGCAGTGCTTCCTGAAGGAGTTTGGCTTAATAAAGTGGATTTTAAATCTTCTGGTATAGATATAAAGGCTTCTACGATGGATACAAAAGCAATAGTAAAATTAATGAATGATTTGAATAAGTCAATTTATTTTAAGAATGCTAAAATACTGTCATCCATCAAAGATGATAAGTCAGATATCGTGAATTTTAATTTAAGTTTATTTTTTGATATGGTAAAAATTTAACTGGGAAAAAAATGAATCTTCCAAAAATTAAAAAAAGAGAAAAGATATTATTGATTTCATTGGCAGGGTTATTGTTTTTTGGTTTTTATTTAAAAAAGGTTTATCTACCTTCAGTGAAAAAAACCCAAGGACTTGAATTGCAGCTTCAGCAGCTTGAAGCCCAGGCTAAGGAAATCAAGATACAGTTTCCTGATGTGGAGGTTGATAAAAAACAATATCAGGCTTCACAGGAACAGATTAAGCAGCTTAAAAATAATCTTTATTTTTTAGAAAGAGATTTATTTGATCCTAATCAGCTATTCAAAGCCATAGAAGAAATCATTCAATCGCGTCCTGATGATTATAATATCGAGTTTATTTCCTTAAGGCCTATTGAGCCTGAAGAGATCAAACAGGTCTATGATTCATTTGACTACGAGATAGTTTTCAAAGCGGAATTCTTGGATATTGTTAAGTATTTAAGAAGATTAAAAGATTTATATCCAGCATTAAGGGTTAATTATGTGCAGATGAGCACTCCTTCAGAGGGAGATTTTTTGTACACTCATGTGGTTTTAGGAATTAGTATAATTTTAGGCAAGCCGCAGCTTATAGAGAAGATAAATTTTAGCAGGGGCGTTGATTTTAGTAAGACTGTACAACCATTTGTTTCAGAATCTAAACTTAATATGCTTAAGAATTCTTTGACAGAAAGCATGAAGTTAGAAGGCATTATTTTCAATAAAGATAAAAGTATAGCCGTTATCAATAATACAACTTTGAAAGTAAATGATCTTATAAACGGCAAAAAGGTTTTAAGAATAATGGCTGATAGGGTTCTGTTAGAACAAAGCGGAACCTTATACGAATTAGAATTACAAGATTAATTATTAAAGGAGAAAGCATGAATATTAGAAAAATACATAAGTTTTTTACAGCGGGATTATTTGCTGTTTGTTTTTTATTATCAGCAAGCTCCATGCATGCCCAAGAGCAGGTAGTCCCAGATATCAAGGCGCAGGAGAGTGCCGATAATCAGAATGAGAGCGAAGAGATTTTAGTCACGCTTGATTTTAAAGATACGGAAATAATTTCCGTCTTAAGCGGAATTTCCCAATCTTATAATCTAAATATAATTGCTGGTAAAAATATTCAAGGTAAAGTTACGGTTAATTTTAATGATGTTCCTCTTGAGGAAGCATTAACAGCAATATTGGACATAAACGGTTATAAGTTTGTTAGAAAAGGTAACATCATTTATATCCTCAAAAAGGAAGATGATATAACAAGTGAATATTTTCCTTTAAAATACTCTAAAGCCTCATCAGCTAAAGAGCTTCTTTCTTCAATGCTTTCAGAAAAAGGTTCTATAAAGGTCGATAGCCTCAATAATAGTCTTGTGGTAACGGATACGATTGAAAAGGTATTATCGATAAAAGAGTTCATAAATGAAATCGATATTGTGCCTACTCAGGTTATGATTGAGGCAAAAATAGTCGATGTGACGTTGAAAGACTTACAAAATTTAGGTGTTAGTTGGTCCGGAATTTATCAGGCTGATAAGTTATTTTCCTCAAGAGAAGAAACTTATGATGGCGGTTCTGGCAACGATCAATCTATTACGTCTACACTTACCATGGCTGGGCCTTCTTCAGCTTTAAGTGGAGGTCAGCTTACTTTAGCCACATTATTAGCAGGGGGAAGAAGTATAAATGTTACTTTGGATGCTTTAGTTCAGGACCAGAAAGCAAGAATTCTTGCAACACCTTCTGTTGTAACTTTAAACAACCAAGAGGCAAGAATTATCATTGGTGAAAAGGTTCCCTATAAGGAAAAAACCCAGACTACTACAGGTACAACGGAAACCACCAAATATATAGATGTTGGTACTACTCTTAGGGTTACTCCTCAGGTTAATGATGATAATACAATCACTATGACCATACATCCCGAAGTTAGTTCTGTAAGTGCGCTTTTAGATGCGGGTCCGCGTATAACTACGCGTGAAGCAGATGTTACGGTTATGGTACATAATAATGAAACAATAGTTATAGGAGGATTATTAAAAGAAGAAGATACTATTGTAAGAAATAAAATTCCTATCTTAGGAGATATTCCATTGCTGGGATTATTATTTTCCAGTAAAAGCGTTAATAAAGAGCAGAAAGAGTTGGTTGTATTTATAACTCCGAAGATTATAACTTTTGCTAGCGAGATAATCAAAGAAGAAAAAACAGAAGAAAAGGTTTTAGTTGATGATTTAGCACAGCGTTTGTTTGTCGATCGGATTCTTGATAGGGCAGACAATCTTACGGGTAATAAGGATTTAGAAAGCAGTGAAAAAACTAAGCTTACTCGTCTTAACGAAGCAGTATTTTTATATGATCAAATTATAAATGTCTATCCTGATAGTCCTCTTGCAGCAGAGGTTTTATTTAAGGGCGCACGTGTTGATAGGATACTTGGTAATGATGAAAAGTATGAAGCTAAACTTGATATGCTTATAAATAATTATCCTAATAGTAAATATACGGCGCATTCCTTAGCTCAATTAAAATCTATTGAAAGAAAAAGAAAAATTAAAACTGATAAACAGGCTAAAATAGATAAGGTTGAATTTGAACGTATCCAGGATGAAAAAGAACAGAAACAAAAAGAAGAAGAATTAAATCGTCTTAAAGAACAGCGCATCAAAGAAGCTGAGCAGCTTAAGAAGCAGCGTGAGATAGAACGCGAAAAACTCATTGAACAGAAGCGCATGGAAAAAGAACAGCGCATCAAAGAAGCTGAAGAACTTAAAGTGAGGCGCGAAGAAGAAG
>JAVCCR010000028.1 GCA_030765485.1 Candidatus Gygaella obscura | reverse complement strand
TCTGATACAATAAATGGCGAAAATAAAAATTATTCAAAACCTGCGGCCTTCTGATATCCAGATACCTATATTTTAACCTTGTCTCTTCTCCCACTTCGCTGTAATTGGAAATTTCAAAAGGAAGCTCGTCAGATATTGAAAGAATTTCCACTTCCAGAGCAAAAACTTCAACCTTACCCGTGGGAAGCTTAGGGTTTTGGGCATTACCCGGCCTTGCTTGAACTTTACCTTTTACCTTAATAACAAATTCAGACCTTAATTGATTAGCCTTTGCGTGGAAATCAGGATTGCTATTTTGAGGAATAAAAACAACCTGAGTTATGCCGAAACGATCCCTGATATCAATAAAAATAAGCTTGCCGTGATCTCGCCTGTTATCCACCCAGCCGCAAAGCGTAACCTCTTTATCAATATCTGATTCTCTTAACTGCGCGCAATTATGTGTTCTTAACATTTATTTATTTTATCAAACCTTTTAAATAAGAAAATATATTTTTTCTTTCTACTGCAACTTGGCTCTTTTGCTGCATATCCTTAACAGTAACAGTATTATTTTT
Source organism: Candidatus Gygaella obscura (assembly GCA_030765485.1). Classification (GTDB taxonomy): domain Bacteria; phylum Omnitrophota; class Gorgyraeia; order Gygaellales; family Gygaellaceae; genus Gygaella; species Gygaella obscura. Next base: position 31,405 of record JAVCCR010000028.1, on the reverse strand, counting down.
AATCTCATCCCCACCTAAAAGCAAAACAAACCTAAAACCCGAATCATTGGCCTTTCTTAATGCCGCCTTAAGCGACTTACCTACAAAGTCAGTATCGCATTTTATATCATGCTTCCTCAATTCGCAGATAAGCGTATTTTCTTTATCTCTTGAATTATCATCAAGAAAAATTACATAAACTCCCATTTGCGAACTGGAAAAATTCTTATTTTTTAAAGCAATCAACACCCGTTCCAAACCAAAAGCAAAACCAATCGCAGGAACAGATTTACCTCCCAATTCTTCGATTAGATTATCATACCGTCCGCCTGCCCCGATTACATCCTGTGCACCCAAATCATCTTGAGAGATCTCAAAAACCAAACCTGTATAATAATCAAGGCCTCTTACCAAGAAATTATCCACATTGTATTTTATATTCTCTCGATCAAGCGCCTTTAGTGTTTCATGGAAATAATTCAAGCAATCAGTACAAAGGTAATCCTGTTGCTTTATATTCAATGATTTTTTAATCTTTATACAATCGGGATTCTTACAATCTAAAATACGAAATACATTCTGTTCATACCTTCGGTTGCAATCTTGACATAAATCACTAAGTTTATCTTTTAACTGTTCTTTTATAATTGACGCCAGCTTTTCCTTGTCCTTCTTACAACCCAGACTGTTCAAATTGATCTGGAAATTATCTATCCCCAGCTTACGCAATAAAAAATCAGCCAGCTGTATAACCTCAGCATCAAGATAAGCGCTTTTACTGCCAATAGCTTCAATACCTAAATGATGAAATTGTCTTAATCTTCCCTTTTGAGGACGCTCAGCCCTGAACATCGGACCGATATAAAATAATTTACTAAAACCTTTTGTATTAGCAAGGTTATTTTCAATATAAGAACGCGCAACTGAAGCAGTACCTTCAGGACGCAAAGCGTATGTTTCTTTTTCACGTTCAACCAAAAACATCTGTTTTTGAACAATTTCATTTTCCTGGCCTAGGCTGCGCAAAAACAAATCCTTATACTCAATAATAGGAATACGGATTTCTTCGTAACCAAAAAGATCAAAAACCTCACGAGTGATGTTTTCAACTTTTTGCCATATTGCAGCTTCCTGCGGTAGGATATCTTTTGTTCCCCGAACTGTTTTAAACATTTAGGTAAGAATTATGGATTGAATGAAAGTATTTAGACTTTCTGCTTCATTTCTAAACCAGGCTTGAAAATCGCAACTTTCCTTGGCGGAACAGGAACAGTCTGACCTGTGCGCGGGTTCCTGCCGGTTCGACCTCTGCGTTGTTTGACTTTAAACACACCAAAATTACGAAGCTCAACTTTCTCGCCTCGCACTAAAGCATCAACGATAAAATCAAAAGTTTTCTGAACAACCTTTTTTACATCGATCTGCTTAATGCCGGTATCATCAGCAATTTTAAGTACTATATCTTTTTTGGTCATAACTTACTCCCTTCATTATTCTTAAGTATAATAACAGCAGTTTGTTATGGTGTCAAGTAAATTGTTCGCTTAAAATCAAAAATCCTTAAGGGCAAGAAAATACTTATCAAAACCCAACATCTGCTCAATAGAATTTATAAAATCATCATTAATCGTTACAAAATAAGCATTGCTGGCAAGAATTCTTTTTTTTGTACGCTCTTTAGTTATCAAATGAAAATAAACCGGAGTCTGCCCTGCAAATTCAAGCAACCTTTCTTTTAAAGAATTAAATAAATTTTCTTTAACTCCTGTCAAATCAATTGTTATAGCAGAAACCAAACTGTATGCTCTATCAAGCAGCAACACATCTTCGGCTATTATCTTAGGAGGTTCTTCCTTTAATATTAATCTTCCCTTTAATAAAATAACATTGTTTGATTTTATAAGAGAAGCAACCTGTTTATATACTTTAGGAAAAACCAAAACCTCGATTATACCATCTAAATCTTCAATCTTTAATATGGCCATCTTTTCCTGTTTTTTTCTGGTCAAGGTATACTTAATTTTTGCAATCAACCCGGCAAGCTTTATGCTCTGACCGTCATTAAGACTTTTTAGCTGCGCGATATTAACAAAACGAAACTTTTTTATCTGTCTTGCATACTTTGCCAGAGGATGACCGCTTATATAAAACCCTAAAAGATCCTTTTCAAAAGCCAAGACCTGTGGCTCAGGCCACTCTTTTATCTGTAACAACTTATCGGGTTTTTTATTAAAAGCATCTGTATCTGTCATATCAAAAAAGGAAATCTGCCCTTTTTGTCTTTCCCTGTTTAACCTGGAACAATGATTTAAAACTTGATCAAGTATACTCACCAAATGCGCCCTGTGCAATTTAAAACCATCAAATGCCCCGCATTTAATCAGGCTTTCCAACACTTTTCTATTAGTTACTCTTAAATCAACCCTCTCGCAAAGATTTTCCAAAGAATCAAACTCGCCGTCTTTAGCGCGCGAATCAAGGATAGACTCAATTGCCGTAGAACCAACGTTTTTTATTGCCAGTAGTCCAAAACAGATACTGCTTTTAGTCTCTACGCTGAATTCCGAATAACTTTTATTTATATCCGGTGGCAAAATCTCAATACCCATATTTTCCGCTTCCCTTACGTATTCGACTATCTTATCGGTATTGTCCCGTTCACTCGTTAGAAGCGCACACATAAACTCAACCGGGTAATTTGCCTTTAAATAAGCAGTATAATATGAAATCATCGCATATGCTGTGGAGTGGCTCTTATTAAAACCATATCCGGAGAAATACTCAATAAGGTCAAATATTCTTTCAGCGATTTTTTTCTCTACTTTGTTTTTTATGCATCCTGAGATAAAATCCATACGTGACCTTTCCATAACTTCAGGAATCTTTTTACTCATCGCCCGGCGTAACAAATCTGCTTGAGAAAGACTAAAACCAGCCAACTCAGATGCTATACGCATAACCTGTTCCTGGTAAACCATAATTCCATAGGTCTCTTTCAGGATACCTTCAAGTCTTTTATGATCATAAATAATCGGTACGCGGTTATGTCTTCTGGCTATAAAATCATCCAACATACCTGAGCCGATCGGACCAGGCCTATAAAGCGCCAAAAGCGCAATCAAATCCTCAAATCGCTGTGGCTGAAGCTTTCTTAAAAGATCCCTCATACCTGTACTTTCAAGCTGAAACACCCCTATGGTATTTGCAGAGGTTAACAGAGTAAAAGTCTTGGAGTCCTGCTTGGGGATTTTTCTAATATCTATCTTCTCTTTTCTTGTTCTACTGATAATTTTTAAACTCTTATCGATAACCGTAAGCGTACGCAGACCTAAAAAATCAACCTTTAAAAGACCGATTTTCTCTAAAATGTTCATACTAAAACCCGTGGTTATAACATCATCTGCGGTTTTAAATAACGGTAGGTATTCAATCAATGGCTTATCGGCAATAACAACGCCGGCAGCATGAACAGACGCATGCCGAGAAAGCCCTTCTAGAACAGTTGCTGTATCAATTAAGTCTTTTATCTGCGGATCTGTTTCATAAAGTGTCTTTAACTGCGGTTCAGTACTGACAGCTGTTTTAAGCTGGATATTCGGTTCTGGCGGAATCAATTTTGCAATCCTATCCACATCCTGATAACTCATACCCATGACACGACCAACATCTCTTACAGCTGCACGTGCGAGCATAGTACCAAAAGTAATAATCTGAGCTACATTTTCCCTACCGTATTTATGGGTAACGTAATCAATTACCTCCTGGCGCCTTTCATAACAAAAATCAATATCAATATCAGGCATACTCAACCTGTCAGGATTTAAAAATCTTTCAAACAATAATCCGTAATCTAACGGATTAATATCAGTAATACCCAATAAATAACTTATAATACTTCCGGCAGCAGAACCTCTCCCTGGACCAACAGGGATATTATTTTCCTTGGCGAACTTGACAAAATCCTGGACAATAAGAAAATAACTAGCAAAGCCTGTATCCTTAATGATTTTTAGTTCGTGGCTGATGCGTTTTTCAACCAAATCGTTACTTTTTAAATCCTCTGAATGTATACTTAATCCCTCACGACATAGCTTTTTTAAATAACTATCGTTATCAAAACCTTCGGGAACATCAAACCTAGGCAGATGTAATACATTAAAATCAAGTTCTAAATTACACTGTTCTGCAACATGGATCGTATTTTTTATAGCCTGAGGCACCTCTTTAAAAAGCCTTTTCATCTCATCCGGAGTCTTAAAATAGAATTCATCTGTCTGAAACTTCATATGGTTGGGGTCATTTAGATTGGATTGAGTCTGAATACAAAGCAAGGCCTCATGGGCATGGGCTTGATCTTTACGCAAATAATGCACGTCGTTTGTAGCAACAAGCGCGAGGTCAATCTCTTGAGAAAGCCTTATTAACTGTTTATTGACTTTTTCCTGCTCAGGAATCCCGTTTTCCTGCAATTCCAGATAAAAATTTTCTTTTCCTAAAATTGTTTTATAATCATCGGCTGATTTTAAAGCCTGATTAAAATTATCCTGCTTTAAAAAACTAGACACTTCACCTTGAAGACATGCTGAAAGACCAACCAAACCTTTAGAATACTCAGAAAGGATCTCTTTATCGATTCTGGGCTTATAATAAAAACCTTCCAGGAACCCGGCAGAAACCAACTTTACAAGATTCTTATATCCGGTTTCATCTTTTGCCAAAAGAATAAGATGATAAGCCTTTTCAACTCCGGGCTTTAATGTTTTTTCAAACCTGCTTTGCGGAGAGACATAAACTTCACAGCCGATAATCGGTTTTATACCCAGTTTTTGCGCAGTCATATAAAAATCGATTGCACCGAACATATTACCGTGGTCGGTAATTGCTAAGGCAGGCATTTTCAGATTATGGGCAAGTTCCAGACAATCGCTTACTTTACAAGCGCCATCAAGAAGGCTGTATTGGGTATGCAAATGGAGATGAACAAAATCGGAATGCGCAAGCATATTTTCTTAAAGAATAATTAAAATAAATCAAATATAAAACAAGAGATGTCTTATTCCCACTCGATTGTTGACGGAGGCTTTGAACTTATATCGTAGACAACGCGGTTAACTCCCTTAACTTCATTTATTATTCGCAACGAAATCTTTTCCATTACATCATAAGGAAGCTTTACCCAATCTGCAGTCATTCCATCAAGACTGTTGACGCAACGAAGGGCAATTACATTTTCATATGTTCTTTCATCTCCCATGACGCCGACTGTTTTTATGGGCAACAAAATTGCAAAAGACTGCCAGATCTGTTCATAGAGACGCGCTTTCTGGATCTCTTCCAAAACTCTTTCATCAGCCTCTCTTAAAATCTCCAGACGTTCACCGGTGACATCACCGAGAATCCTTATGGCAAGACCTGGTCCAGGAAATGGCTGTCGATGAATAAGCACATCAGGAAGCTTTAAATCTTTGGCGATAAGTCTTACCTCATCTTTAAAAAGATCTCTTAGTGGCTCTAAAAGTTTAAACTTCATCTTTGCCGGAAGCCCACCGACATTATGGTGGCTTTTTATTTTTGCTGAAGGCCCGCCGAATGCAGAAACTGACTCTACTACGTCCGAATAAAGTGTACCTTGAGCTAAATACTCAACATTTTTTAAGGTCTTGGCTTTTTCTTCAAAGACCTTGATGAATTCTTCTCCGATAATTTTTCTTTTAGCCTCTGGATCGGTAACACCTTTTAATTTAGTCAAAAACCTTTTACTGGCATCCACCACTGTCAGATTAAACCTCATAAATTCGCCAAAGACTTTTCTCACCTGTTTTGCTTCGTTTTTTCTTAAAAGACCGTTATCGATAAAAATACATTTTAAACGCCTTCCAATTGACCGATGTATTAAAGCTGCCACCACTGAAGAATCAATTCCTCCGCTTAGACCGCAGACAACCATTTTTTTCTTCCCGACAGTAAAACGAATATCCTCTATACTTTTTTTAACCAAAGAACGCATGACCCAGCGAGGCGCACAACGACAGACCCTAAAAACAAAGTTATTAATAATCTGAGTTCCTCTTTGGGTGTGCACTACCTCAGGATGAAATTGCAATCCGAAAATCTTTTTCTGTTTATTGGATATGGCTGCATTAGTAGTACTTAAACTATGCGCCATAGTTTTAAAACCAGGAGGCAACTTAACAACACTGTCGGCATGACTCATCCAGCTGGAAATATTTGCCGGAAGCGAATAAAAAAGTGTGGTGTTATCATCAATAAAAATCTCAGTCTTGCCGTATTCGTGAGACTTCAAGGATTTAACCTTACCGCCTAAAACTTCACAAATAACCTGCGCACCATAACAGATGCCCAGTATAGGAATTCCCAGTTTAAAAATCTTATTATCCGGCATAGGCGGCTTTTTATCATATACACTTGCCGGACCACCGGAAAGAATCAAACCCTTAGGCTTAAGATCTTTTATCTCCTCAGCTGGTGTCTTATAAGAAATAATTTTACTAAATACCTTGTTTTCCCTAACACGTCTAGCAATAAGCTGCGTATACTGCGAACCAAAATCAAGTATTAAAACCGTGTCTTTACTGGTCATTATTTTCCCATCCCTACTCTTTGCACTACCTGAAATATTTTTCCTTCTGTCTGTATGGAAGGTGCGATGATGATCTCAACATCATGCATTTCTTTTATGTTTTTTGCTCCCAAAGATCCCATAGAAGTTGTTAACGCACCCATCATATTTTGAGAACCGTCATCAACTCTTGCCGGACCAAACAACAACTCTTCTAACGTTCCGCTTATTCCAACCTTTATGCGCGTTCCTCGCGGTAGATTTGCATGACTTGTAGCCATGCCCCAATGAAATCCTTTACCCGGAGCTTCTTTTGCCTTAGCAAATGTTGAACCTACCATAACTGCATCTGCACCACTGGCAAATGCCTTACACACATCTCCGCCTGTACGCATACCACCATCAGTTATAATGGGAATATACTTACCGGTTCTTTTATAATAAAAATCTCTTGCTGCTGCAGCATCTAAGCTTGCTGTAACTTGGGGCACGCCAATACCCAAAACCCCTCTTGTCGTACACGCTGCACCAGGGCCAACTCCAATTAATACAGCTGAAGCCCCAGCCTCTAATAATTCCAATGTCATAGAATAGGTCACACAGTTACCGATAGCAACCGGTATCTTCATCTGTGTGCAAAGTTTTTTTAAATTAAGCGTCTTATATTGCGTAGTGATATGTCTTGTACTTACAACTGTTGCCTGAACAACAAACATATCTGCTCCGGCATCTTGAGCAATCCTGCCAAAACGCTCGGCATTCTGCGGAATACAGCTTACTGCAGCAATACCTTTTTTCTTCTTAATTTCATATATTCTTCTGGAGATAAGTTTTTCTTTTATCGGTTTAGTATAGATCTGCTGAACCAACTTTGTCGCTTTTTCTGTTGTCGCCTTGGATATCTTTGATAACACCTCTTCGGGATTATCATATCTAGTCTGCACACCGTCAAGATTAATTACAGCCAAACCTCCAAGCCTACTCATTTCAACCGCTAAGCGTACATCCACAACCCCATCCATAGCTGCAGCAATAATCGGAACACGGAATTTTTTGTTTGCAATAGTAAGTGATGTATCAACTTCCTGAGGATTAATAGTAACCATTCCTGGTACCAAAGCTACATCATCAAAGCCGTAACACTTTCTGGCTCTTTTATTTATGCCAATCCATTCTGCCATTTCTATCTCCTATTTTTATATATAAAATTTAGCTAATTATACTCTAAAATACCGAATTGTCAAGATTATTGTTTAGCTAGTGTTTAAAAAACTTAAAAAATAATTAATCCCGATATCCTCGCTTTTATAAACTATAACCAGATAATTAAAATACTTAATATAACAATTATCTATTGATATATATTTTGAGCAACAAAAAAAGGACGACAGAAATTAATCTATCGCCCTTTTTAATTAACTTCTTTTTACTTAACGGATTAATACATCCCTCCGCCCATACCGCCCATACCCGCTGGAGGCATAGCTGGCATAGCAGACTTATCCTTTTCCGGAAGGTCTGTAACTAATGCCTCTGTAGTAAGAAGTAACCCTGATATGCTGGATGCGTTCTGAAGTGCAGTACGCGTAACCTTGGTCGGATCAATTACACCGGCTTTGATCATATCAACGTATTTATCTTCTCCTACATTATAACCAATATTCGTATCGGCTTCTTTTACTTTCTGTACGACAATAGAACCTTCTAAGCCTGCATTTATAGCAAGCTGTCTAATAGGTTCTTCTAATGCGCGTCTTATGATTGCCACGCCTATCTGTTCATCCTGGGCAAGCTTTAACTTTTCTAAAGCAGGTATAGTCCTTAAAAGTGCGACTCCGCCGCCAGGAACAATTCCTTCTTCTACTGCAGCGCGGGTTGCATGAAGCGCATCCTCTACACGCGCTTTTTTCTCTTTCATTTCCGTTTCAGTAGCAGCACCGACATTTATAACCGCAACTCCGCCGGCAAGCTTAGCAAGACGCTCCTGAAGCTTTTCCTTATCATAATCAGAATCATTTGTTTCAATCTGTGTTCTGATCTGGGCAATCCTACCATTAATGGCAGTGGTCTTTCCTGCGCCTTCAACGATAGTTGTATTTTCCTTGTCGATCCTTACTCTTTTTGCACGGCCCAAATCTTCAACATCGATATTCTCTAACTTTAGACCTAACTCTTCTGTTATAGCTTTACCTTCTGTAAGAATAGCAATATCTTCAAGCATTGCCTTTCTTCTATCGCCATATCCGGGTGCTTTTACCGCACAACAGGTAAATGTACCGCGAATCTTATTAACCACTAAAGTTGCCAAGGCCTCTCCGTCCACATCTTCAGCAATTATCAAAAGCGGTTTGCCTAAACGAGCAATCTTCTCCAAAAGAGGCAGAAGGTCTTTTAAGGCTGAGATTTTCTTCTCATGGATTAATACATAAGCATCTTCTAAAACCACCTGCATTCTTTCTGTATCGGTTGCAAAATAAGGTGAAAGATAACCCTGATCAAACTGCATCCCCTCTACAGTATCTAGGTAAGTTGTAATAGTCTTTGATTCTTCAACAGTTATTACACCGTCTTTACCAACCTTTTCCATAGCCTCTGCTATCTTATCGCCTATGGTAGCATCACCGTTTGCAGCAATAGTTGCAACTTGTGCAATTTCTTTATTATCCTTAATTGACTTAGCCAACTTTTTTAACTCTTCTGTTACAAGTTCAACTGCTTTATCAATACCTCTTTTTAGAGCCATAGGATTTGCTCCAGCTGTAACATTTTTTAAACCTTCTCTGTAAATAGCTTCAGCTAGAATTGTCGCTGTGGTTGTGCCGTCACCGGCATTATCAGAGGTTTTCTCAGCAACTTCCTTAATCAACTGAGCTCCCATATTCTGATAGGAGTCTTCTAAATCAATTTCCTTTGCTACTGTTACACCGTCTTTGGTGATTGTGGGAGAACCAAACTTTTTATCTAAAACAACATTTCTTCCCTTTGGTCCTAAAGTTACCTTAACTGCCTTTGCCAACTGCTCAACGCCTGAGAGCATCTGGCGCCTTGCTTCATCGCTAAAAATCAACTGCTTAGCCATAATAAAATCCTCCTTGTTTTTTTATTATTTTAAAATCGCTAAAATATCTTCTTCCTTAATTATAATAAGTTCTTCTCCGTCTTTTGTGGTAATTTCCGTTCCGGAATATTTGCCGTAAAGAACCTTATCTCCTGTTTTAACCTCTAAAGAAACCACCTTGCCATCAACTGTCTTGCCTTTTCCCACAGCGATTACTTCAGCCTCCTGAGGCTTTTCTTTGGCTGAATCAGGTAAAACAATACCACCTTTAGTCTTGTTTTCTGCTTCCAGCTGTTTTAAAACTACGCGTTCACCTAGTGGTTGAATCTTCATATCCCTTCCTCCTTTTTTTATAGTTATATTAAAAGTTAGCAGTCTTTGTCCCTGAGTGCTAAACCCAAGGCAAAAAAAATACCTCCTGCCAGAAACTTAATTATATGTAAGTTTTGATTTTTGTCAAGATTTTTTTTAATTAAAATGTAAAGCCCATACACCCAGACTGATAAGGCTTACTCCCAAAACCTTTAACGGTGTAATTGATTCCCTAAAAATAACCGCACCCAATAAAAAAGCTACCAAAGGATATGTCCCTGATAACGGCACCATCTTTGAAACCTGGCCGATCTTTAACCCTTGGTAAAAAAACATCTGCGCGACAATACTGGCTAAAAACCCTCCCAGCACCAATAGCAATACGCTTTTTAAATCAGCTGACTTTATTTGATTATAATCAACCATAAAAATACTTAAAAAAACCAACCCCAGCAAAACACCAATAGATCTAAAAAACAAACCCGTAACCGGAGTAACCTTATCCAAACCGCTTTTTTCAATCAAGGGAACCATACCCCAAATAAGAGCTGTAAGGATTGCCCAGGTAAACGCATTCATCTTTTTTTCCTTTTATCTATTTTTTCTTTTCTTTTTATTGTTTTCCAGTTACTGATAATCTCTTTTGACGAACTAACCTTTAGACCTGAGAACACATGCGGGTGGCGCCTTTTTAACTTCTTGATTAATATTTCCATAACATCTTCAATGTCAAATTTATTATTCTTCTTTGCAATCTGCGCATGAAACATCACCTGTAGCAATATATCTCCCAGCTCTTCTTTCATATGCTCATACGTATTTTCTTCAACAGTCTCAATAAACTCTATCGCCTCTTCTTTAAGATAAGGAATTAAACTTTCATGGGTCTGTTCCTTATCCCAAATACATCCCTTTTTCCCATGCAGGGTATTAAAAACCCTCTTCAGCTCATTAAACCTAGTCTTTTTTTTCATGATAATACCTATATAATAATGATATTGCCTTAAGTGTCAGATTATTTTGAATATAATCAATTCTTTTGATGTATTTTCTTAACAGATCCGTGCTTCCACCTGTTGCCACAACCGAATATGGTTTTTTAATTCCTTTAGCAAGACGCAGGACAATATCGTCTGTAAGAGCGCTAAAGCCATAGACGATGCCGTTTAAAATGCTCTCTTTTGTGGTCTTGCCGATTAAACCCTTTGGCCGGGTGAGCCTCACTTTAGGTAAAAGCGCTGTCCGATTATAAAGGGCATCTAATGAAAGTGACAGACCTGGAAAAATCAAACCTCCTAAATATTCTCTTTTTTCTGTTACCACATCAAAGGTAACCGCTGTACCAAAATCAACAAGAATAAGACTGTGTCTATATAATAAACTTCCGCCAAAGGCATTAAGAAGCCTGTCTGTCCCTACCTCTTTCGGACTTTTGTATTTATTCTTTATGGGGATTTTGATATCTTTTTCTATGATTAAAGGTCTTTTCCCGATTGCAGACTTTACTAAAGAAGAAATTCTTTTCTCCGCAAGAGGAACCACGCTACAGATAAAACAATCATCTATCTTTATTTTATTGATAAATTTCCTGAATGCGGATTTCTGCTTATGTGTTTGCCGAGTAGGAAAATCTTTGCTCTTTAAAAGCCTTCCCTGTTTAAAAATCCCTAAGCTTATATTAGTATTACCGATATCGATAGCCAAAAACATTATTCTATTATCCTTAACTTATCTACGCTTAAAAACTTTCTTGTTTTTTTATTGACTGTCACCATTAAAGAGCCGTCAGCACCGAAACCTTTAACTTTTCCTTTATACTCTTTAGAGCTGATCCTTAAAACAACTTTTTTATCAACCATCCTGGACAAACTCTTAAGCTTATCTATTAAAAGAGAATAATTACCTTTTAAAAACACTGCGTAGTTTTTATCCAGCTCTTCGCTTGATAGCCTTAATAATTCTTTATTAGAAAGTCTTTTAGCTGTTTCTTCATAGATACTAGTAGCGGTATGCACTAAATCAACAGCATTAACTTGATTGTTAATCCCTACACCGGCAATAACAAACTTTACCCGATCAATGGTTGAATCCATTTCCACCAATATACCACAGATCTTTTTATTTCCCACCATAATATCATTGGGCCACTTGATCCAGGCATCAATCCCTAAACGCCTTAAGACACTAGAGACGGAAACTGCAGAAAGTATTGTCACTAGGCTCAACCTTAAAAACGAATCTTTAGGCCGTAAGATAACGGAAAAATACAACCCCCCTTTGGGAGAATACCATTTTCTACCCAAACGGCCTTTTCCTTTGGTTTGCCGATCAGAAACAATAATGCTGCCTTCGGATAGGCCTTTTAGTGCAAGTGAAAAAGCCAGATCATTAGTAGATTCTAAAGACCTATAATGATAAATATGCAGCCCAATTATCTTAGCATTAATTCTTAATTTTTCTTCATGGTCTTTAAAGACCCTTATTATTCCTGCGTCCATTTTTTTTCTTTTTATTATTAAACAACTTTTTTAAGCCGTCTATCTTATCCCTTATATCAATTGCCTGCTCAAAATCTAAATTTCTAGCAGCCTGCTCCATTTCCAGGTTAAGCCGAGCAATCAGCTCATCAAACTCAAAAGAAGCTTCATCTAAACCAGTTACTTCTTTCTCAATTTTTTTTGCTTGGTAAAACTGTTCGATGCCCTCTTTTATGGCCTTGACGATGGTTTTAGGGGTAATCTTATTTTTTTTATTGAATTCAAACTGGATTTCACGCCGGCGCCTGCTTTCATCAATTGCTTTTTTCATTGAACCGGTTATCTTATCAGCATACATTATTACCCTGCCATTTATATTACGGGCAGCACGTCCAGAAACCTGAATAAGGCTTGTCGCAGAACGCAAGAATCCTTCCTTATCCGCATCCAGTATTACTACAAGTGAAACCTCTGGAAGATCTAAGCCTTCCCTTAATAGATTTATCCCCACAAGACAATCAAATTTATTTTCCCTCAATTCTTTTAATATTTTTGTTCGCTCAATGGTCTTTATCTCAGAGTGCAAATACTGGGTCTTGATTTTTTTATCTTCTAAATAACTGGCCAGATCTTCTGCCATGCGCTTGGTAAGCGTAGTAACCAGACTGCGCTGGTTGTTCTTGTTTTGCAAGCTTAATTCTTTTACCAAATCCTCAATCTGGTTTTTTGTAGGTCTGATGATAATCTTAGGGTCTAAAAGACCGGTGGGCCTAATGATCTGCTCAACTACCTTGTCCTGACTTCTTTGCAATTCAAATTCACCAGGTGTAGCGGAAACAAAAACCACCTGTTTTAAATGAGCTTCGAACTCATCAAACCTTAAAGGCCTGTTATCAAGACAGCTTTCTAACCTAAACCCGAAATCAACCAAAACCTTTTTTCTTGCCTTATCGCCATTATACATTCCCCTAACCTGAGGAACAGTAACATGGCTTTCATCGATTATCGTGAGAAAATCTTCAGGAAAATAATCCAATAAACAAAAGGGTCGAGAACCAGCTGATCTTGCAGACAAGTAACGCGAATAATTTTCAATGCCATGGCAATAGCCTACTTCAGCGAGCATCTCCAAGTCATACTCTGTACGCGACTTTAAACGTTGCGCCTCTAAAAGTTTATTTTCATCTTTTAATTGCCTAAACCTTTGTTCCAATTCTTTTCTTATTAAACAAAGGGCAGAATCTCTTTTTGCTTCCTCAATTAAAAAATGTTTAGCCGGATAAATCGCAATCCTGTCAAAAAAACCCAGCGCTTTAGCTGTAAGATGATCTATCTGAATAATATTAACGAGCTTATCTTCTTCAAACTCCAACCTTATTGCCCACTCTAAGTATGCAGGGAAAACTTCGATAATATTACCTCTGACGCGGAACTTTCCTCGGGTAAAATCATAATCGTTTCTTTCGTACTGAATCCTGACAAGGCTTAACAAGAAATCCTCACGATTAATTAAATCTCCTCTTTTTAACATAATCAGCTGCCCCTTATACTCATCGGGTGAACCTAAATTATAAATACAAGAAACGGATGCAACGATTATCACATCTTCTCTAGCCATAAGACTGCTAGTACTAGAAAGCCTAAGCATATCAAGCCGCTCATTAATGGAGGCATCTTTTTCGATATAGGTATCGGTCTGGGGAATATAGGCCTCGGGCTGGTAATAGTCATAATAACTTACGAAATACTCTACGGCGTTTTCCGGGAAAAATTCTTTAAACTCAGTATAAAGCTGTGCAGCCAAAGTTTTATTATGTGATATGACAAGTGTGGGTTTATTGAGTTTCGCAATTACATTGGCTAAAGTAAAAGTCTTACCGGAACCGGTAACACCCAAAAGAGTCTGGTACCTTTTACCATCTTTTATATAACCGGTAAGAGATTTTATCGCTTGGGGCTGGTCTCCTTTTGGCTTGAAGGAACTTTTTAGTTTAAAACTATTCATAAAAAGGAGGGATAATAGATTTTAAGCTCAATTTGCTTTTAGTTGACAAAACAATAGTTACATACAAACAACAAAACAACTACAAATTGAATTTCTTTCATGTTTTCCTACTATTGGTTAACTCAAGGCTTATATCTAAAGATTTAACTGTATGGGTAAGCGACCCCACGGAAATAAAATCCACGCCTGTAAAAGCAATTCTTCTAACATTGTCTAAATTTACGTTTCCTGAGGCTTCAAGTAAAACTGTCCCTGCCTGCTTATTCCTCAGAAGAACGCATTTTTTCATAGCAGGCGGCTTCATATTATCAAGCAGAATTATATTAGGTTTTAATTCTAAGGCTTTTTTAAAATCCTTTAAGCTTTCAACTTCTATCTCGACTTTCATATTTTCAGGTTTATTCTTTAAGGCAATTCTTAAAACCTGCTCAATGCCTCTACCTTGTAAATGATTATCCTTAATAAACACCATCTTATCCAAGCTTGACCTGTGGTTAACTGCACCGACGCAGCGCACAGCATACTTATCTAATAAACGCATTCCCGGAGCGGTTTTACGCGTATCAGTAATCTTCGCTTTTGTACCCTTTGTTTCTTTAATAAAAAGTTTTGTTTTGGTTGCAATTGCTGATAGATGTGACAAAAAATTCAAAATGACTCTTTCTGACTTTAGAATAGAGCGCCTATTGCCAATAAGTTCAGCAATAACGCAATTAGGTTTTACCGAGTCACCGTCTTTTAATAAAATCCTGGCCTTTACTTTTTTATCCGTAAGAGCGAAAATCTCTTTTATCAAATCCAGACCGCAGACTATGCCTTTTTCTTTTGCAATGATTCTTGCTTTTGTTGTTTCTTTAGAACCAATTAAAATATTGGAGGTGATATCACCAGAGGCGATATCTTCTTTTAATGCCAAAACCAATAATGCCTTAACTGATTTTTCCTTGTAAATCATTATAGGTCTTTTGCCATTTGATAAGCTTATCTTTTAGTTCTTTCAGGATTGAGTTTTCTTTTTCCACAACCTCAGCCGGGGCTTTTTTGACAAAGGATGCATTTTCCAAACGCTGGGTTTTTGAAACAATCATCTTCTCCAACTGAACAATTTCCTTTTCCGCCTTGGATCTTTCCTTGGCTATATCGACCAGGCCTTCAAGCTCAATAAAAAACTGCACCTGATTTACAACCGTTGTTAAAAAAGTGTCCAGGACAGGAACTTTTTCACTGGTGATGATTTCAGATACATTCGCCAGATTTTTGATGTAACCAGACAAACTATTTAGACGCTTGAAATCAGCTTTATTTAAAACAGCAGTCACCTTTACCTTGATTGACTCTTTTAAATTTATCTGCTTGCGCAGATTCCTTAATCCTGAAACAGCGCTTATTAAAAACTGCATTTCGCTGTCAGCGTCTTTATCGATCAGATATTTTTGCATATGCGGCCACTTACTTGTAATAATCGAACCACTCTTTACATCAATCCTATGCCAAAGCTCCTCAGTTAAAAAAGGCATAAATGGATGCATCACACGTAAGGATTTCTCTAACACCTTATACATGATAAGCTGTATGCCAGGCTGATTAATGTTCGGCTTGATCAATTCCAGATACCAATCACAGTACTTATGCCAGAAAAATTCATAAATGATATTAGCAGCTTCGTTAAAATTATAATTGGCTATTGCCTGTTCCAAATCGGAAACCATGGAGTAAAATTGACTTAATATCCAACGACTGGCTAAATCAAGATCTTCATTCTTAACAAATTCGCATAAGTCACGGTTGATATCTGATGTGAGATTCATTAATACAAAACGCGAGGCATTCCAGATTTTATTGGCAAAATTCCTGCCCATCTGGAATTTTTCTTCCGCCAAGAATACATCCTGGCCTGTAGCAGTAATGGATATAAGGCTAAACCTTAATGCATCAGCACCGTATTTTTCAATAATATCCAAGGGGTCAATTACATTGCCTAAAGACTTGGACATCTTCTTACCGGTTAGATCCCTTACTGTTCCGTGCAGGTAAACGTCTTTAAAGGGTGCCTCTTTCATAAACTCAAATCCAGCCATGATCATGCGCGCTACCCAAAAAAATATAATCTCCGGGGCCGTTACCAAAACAGCAGTAGGATAATAATATTTCAAATCGCTTTTGTATTGGGCTCTTTTTACCGGATCTTGAGTATCAAAAGGCCAGTAGAATGTGGCAAATGACCAAAGCCATGAAGAAAACCAGGTATCTAAAACATCTTCTTCCTGTCTGATATTCTTTGAGGCGCATTTCTTGCAGACCTTGACTTCATCTACACTGGCAAATACCTTATTACAATCCGAGCAATACCATACCGGTATCCTATGGCCCCACCAAATCTGACGGGATATACACCAGTCATGGATATTTTCCATCCAATTAAGATAAACCTTCGTCCAACGATTAGGGTGAAATTTTATCTTACCTTTTTTAACCGCCTTAATTGCAGGTTTTGCCAAGGGTTTCATTCTAACAAACCACTGTCTGGACAGATACGGCTCAATTATAGTATGACATCTGTAACAATGCCCAGCAGAAAACTTATGCGGCTGTTCCTTTATAAAAAGATTTTTCTTTTTTAAATCCTCCAGAACTTTTTCTCTGGCCTTAAACCTATCTAAACCAGTATAACCTGGCGCATTTTTATTAATCGAACCATCAGGATTTAACACGTTTATAAAGTCCAGCTTGTGTTTTTTTCCCAAAACATAATCATTGATATCATGTGCCGGGGTCACCTTGACTGCACCTGTACCAAAATCCTTATCGATTGAGTTATCAGCAATTATTTTAATCGGCCTATCCACCAGAGGAAGCATAACAGTCTTTTTTACTAACTTTTTATATCGTTTGTCTCTAGGGTTAACCGCTACTGCCGTATCACCCAGCATAGTCTCAGGACGGGTCGTAGCAACAGTAATAAACCCATCCGGTCTATCCTTTAACGGATACTTCAAATAATAAAGCTTACCGTCTAATTCCTGATGAGGCGCTTCTTCGTCAGAAAGCGCAGTCTGACATCTCGGACACCAGTTTATTATCTTATCATCCTGATAGATGAGTTTTTTATTCCACAGTCGTACAAAGGCCTCTTTTACTGAACGCGAATAAGCCTCATCCATAGTAAAACGCTCCCTTGACCAATCACAGGAAGAACCAAGCCTTTTGAGCTGCCTTATAATCGTAGAACCATACTCATTTTTCCACTGCCATACCTGTTTTACGAATTCATCCCTTCCCAGATCCTGCCGCGTAAGGCCTTCTTTGGCAAGTTTTTTTTCTACAACATTCTGGGTCGCAATTCCTGCATGATCTGTCCCAGGCACCCATAAGGATTCATCATTCCTCATACGGTGAAACCTAATTAAAATATCCTGAATGCTGTTATTTAAGGCATGACCCATATGCAGGATTCCTGTAACATTAGGAGGAGGTATTACAATACAGAATGGATTCTTGGTCGCCTTAGGACGAGAAGCAAAAAGATTTTCTTTCTGCCAAAAATCAAACCACTTACCCTCTGCTTCCTTGGGATTATATTTTGATGGAATCTCGTTCATTGAATGTAAAAATTATAGTGAATTACTACAAAATTATTCTGGGTTGTCTTTTAAAAGCTTGTATTCTACAGAATCAATCAAGGCCTGCCAACTGGCTTCGATTATATTTTCAGATACCCCAATAGTACTCCAAGTGTCTTTCTCATCCTGAGACTGAATCAAGACCCTAACCTTGGCGGCGGTTCCAGCCTTTTCATCTAACACACGCACCTTAAAATCAGACAGATGCATCTTAGATAAAGTCGGGTAGAATTCTTTTAAAGCCTTTCTTAAAGCATTGTCCAAAGCGTTTACCGGACCATCACCTTCTGCTGCAGTATGCTCTTTTACTCCTTTAACTCTAAGCTTGATGATTGCTTCTGATGAAATTTTCTTATCTGTCTTTTTCTCAATCACCACCCTAAAACCTTCCAGATCAAAAAACTTTTTGCATTTCTTTAACGCCTTCCTCACCAAAAGCTCAAACGACGCCTCAGCTGCCTCATAATGAAAACCTTTGTTTTCCAGCTTTTGAATAAGCGAAAGGATTTTTTTGGTCTTAGGGTCGTTTTTTGCCAGGTCCAGCTCCAGGTCTTTCGCGCGCAGAAGGATTCCGCTTTTTCCTGCCAGCTCAGAAACAAGTATCCTGCGCCTATTACCAACCAGTTCAGGATCAATATGCTCATAACTAACCGGATTTTTCATTACTGCATTAATATGTACTCCTCCTTTATGGGCAAAGGCAGAAATACCTGTAAACGGCTGGTCGTTTCTAAGACGCGCATTGCTTATCTCAGCCACAAAATGCGACAGATAAGTCAGATCCTTTAAGCTTTTTTCGCTAATGCAATCAATGTTAAGCTTTAGCTTCAAATTTGCAATTATAGGAATTAAATCTGCATTGCCGCAACGCTCGCCATAACCATTAATCGTACCCTGCACCATATCACAACCTGCCTCAACCGCAGCTAGAGAATTAGCAATAGCTAGACCTGCATCATTATGACAATGAATACCCAAACCAACTTTAATATGCGGTTTGATTTCATTTATAATTTTAACCAACTCTGATAGCATGGTACCCCCATTAGTATCGCATAAAACTATCATTTCAGCGCCTGATTCCTGGGCAGCTAATATGGTCTTTAAACTATAACCTTTGTTAGATTTATAGGCATCGAAAAAATGCTCTGCGTCATAAAAGACCTTTACCCCTTTAGAAACAAGATATCCTACGCTGTCTTTAATCATGCTGACATTTTCATCCAGGCTTGTACGCAGAACATCCTTTACGTGTAAATCCCAGGTCTTACCAAAAATAGCTACCACCTTTGCCTTGGAAGATAAAAGCGCCTGAATGTTAGTATCTCTAGATGCGCTGGTATTGGCCTTACGCGTTGAGCCAAAAGCAACAACAATTGAATGCTGCAGTTTTTTTGCACCTACCTTTTTAAAATAAGCCATATCTTTCGGATTAGAGCCTGGCCAACCGCCTTCAATATAATCAATACCAAAATTGTCCAGCTCTTTAGTTATCCTGACCTTATCCATCACCGAATAGGAAATCCCCTCACCCTGTGAACCGTCCCGTAATGTTGTATCGTATAAATATACCTTATTCATCTTTTCCTCTGTTTTCAAGAAAGCTTAAACTTTTTATGTAAAGCCCTCACAGCCTTGTTTACGTTCTTTTTATTTATAATACAGGAAATGCTTATATCGGAAGTAGAGATCATTTCAATATTGATCTTATTCTTTGCCAGGGCATCAAACATATCCGCAGCAACACCGGGATGAGATTTCATGCCAACCCCTACGATTGAGATACGCGCGATATCTTCATCATAGATCACTTCACCTGTATCAATACTCTTAGTCATCTTTTTTAATATTACCTTTGTCTTAGCAATATTCGCCTTTTTAATTGTAAAAGAAATATCTGTCTTACGGGTATGACTGACGTTTTGAACAATCATATCCACATTGATACCGCCAAAAGAAAGCCTCTTAAACAACCTTGCAGCAACGCCGGGCTTATCAGAAACATCGCAAACCGTAACCTTTGCTTCTTGATTATTTAAAGTTATCCCTCTTACGACTACGTCTTCCATTCTCTTTACCTCCCTTATAATCATGGTGCCATCCTCTTTTTCAAAAGACGACCTCACATGTATAGACACATCAAATTTCTTAGCCACCTCAATTGAACGCGCCTGCATAACCTGGGCGCCCAATGAGGCCATCTCCAACATCTCATCATAAGTAATCTCATCAAGCTTGACTGCCTTTGATTCTATTCTCGGATCCGTTGTATAGATACCTTTTACATCAGTATAGATCTCACATTCAGAAGCCTTTAGTTCCTTAGCCAGGGCAACTGCCGTAAGATCAGACCCACCTCTTCCTAAGGTGGTAATATGCTGGTCTAAGGTCACGCCTTGAAAACCAGCAACGATAACAATTTTATTTTGTTCCAACTCTTTTTTGATTCTAACGGTATTTATCTGTAAAATCCTTGCCTTGGTATGGCTTTTATCTGTAATAATCCCCACCTGCGCGCCAGTAAAAGATATCGCCTCAAATCCCAATGAATGAACTGCCATGGCAAGTAAAGATACTGAAATCTGCTCTCCCGTAGAAAGCAACATATCCATTTCACGCTCAGAGGGATTATCCGTTATACCTTTAGAAAGCTCAACCAGCTCATCTGTAGTATCGCCTAAAGCAGAAACCACTACCACCACATTGAACCCTTTTTTCTTATAACCAACTACTCTTTTTGCTACGCGCTTGATACAGTCTAAATTGGCAACAGAGGAACCACCGAATTTCTGAACAATAATTTTTTTCATCTTGTCTTTTTTATTTTTATAATTGCAGTTATCGACTCTTTGATCATTATAACTGAAAAAATAACCAACAAAATACAAATTGAAGCCAATAGATAACTTGCTGAAGCAATAAATGAAACTATCTGGATAATCAAAGCAACAATAGTAGTAACTAACATTATACCCGCGGGAATAATCGTATACCTGATTTTTTTACCTTTCGATAAAAGCCATGCGCTTAAAACAAGTAAAGTCAAAGCAGCTACAAGCTGATTAGATGCGCCAAAAACAGGCCAGATCTTTTTCCAGCTGCCGGAAATCACCAAACCTGCAGCAAGAACAATTACTAAAAAAGTTGAAAAAAACCTATTCTTAATACGGAATATATCCTCAGTCATATACCTATTAATCCTGCCCATCGCATTTAGAAACAGCAGGCACTTGCCTATTAAAATCAACCCCAAACAGTTTTTCGATTAAACGCGCATAGAAAAAATAGCCTAGTGCTAAACCGGCTATTCCAATCAAAAGAATAACTACACTGTTCATTTATATATTTAGGTTTTAATAAAATATTTTATCAACTCTTCCCCGGAATCAAATTTTTTATCAGAAAGTTTTGCCTGCGCCTCGCTAAAAGCTTTCGCTGCCGCAGGAACAATATTTTTGCCAATCATCGCAAAGGGAACTGGATCTGCAGTATGGGTTTTAAGTTCAATTGGAGTCGCATGATCAGGTACAACTAAAAGTCTATAATCACAGTTTTGGCCTTCCAGATAGTTTAAGATCTTTCCTACTATCTGCTGATCAAACCGTTCAATTGCCAGGATTTTTTCCTGCAGATCACCATTGTGCCCTGCTTCATCAGGTGCCTCTACGTGAACATAGACATAATCATCTTTTTTTAAAACCTCGATTGCTGCATCTGATTTTCCTGCATAATTAGTATCATAATAACCCGTTGCCCCCTCAACATTAATAACCTTCAAACCGACTATCTTGCCAATACCTTTAATTAAATCAACAGCTGAAATCACTGCTCCTTTAAGTCCGTACTTTTCATAAAAGCTTTCCATGCTAGCGCCCTGTCCAAACCCCCAAAGCCAAATGCTGTTTGCAGGATTTTCTTTCAAATCAACCCTAACAAAATTGATTTCATGAGCAGATAATACCTTAGTTGACTCTTCCATTAAATGCGTAAGCGTCTCCGCAAGAGAACCTTTAGGCAGATATTTTTTTATCTGTTTTCCAGTAATGTCATGCGGAGGCGTACATTTTAAATCTTTTATATCTAATTTATTATTGTTTTTTATCACCAATAGATGCCTATAACTTGTGCCTGGGAAAAACTTTATCGTTTCACTGCCTAATTTTTCATCAAGAAGCCTAATCAGCTTATGGGCTTCTGCTGAAGTAATATGCCCTGCACTATAATCAACCATCTTATTATCAAATATAGTAACCAGATTGCACCTGAAGGCCAAATCATTTTCACCTAATTCTACATTTAAATTTGCCGCTTCCAAAGGAGCACGGCCTGGATAGTATTTTCTTGGGTCATACCCAAACAGTGAAAGATTTGCAACATCAGAAGCAGGAGTAAATCCATGCGGTACGGTCTTAACCATGCCCATCATGCCCTTATTGGCAATCATATCAAAATTAGGAGTCTTAGCAACTTCCAACGGCGTATAACCGTTTAGACTTGCAATAGGATAATCTGCCATACCATCTGGAACCAATACGACGTATTTCATTGAATTTGTTTGATTACCTCTTTTATAGTCGCAGGAATTGCCGGCTGGATATTAACAGACTTTAATACCCTATCCGGATCCTTTAAACCGTGGCCTGTTAAAATACAAACTATCTTAATCTTTTTCTTCTGTGAAATAATCTTTTTAAAATAACCTTTTTTTACATATTTTAATAATCCAGCAACAGAAGCAGCTGATGCCGGCTCGACAAACACACCTTCTAAAGAAGCCAAAAGTTTATAGGAAGTAAGAATCTCACGGTCAGTTACTAAATCAATTACACCTCGGGATTCTTTCTTTGCCGTTACTGCCTGTTTCCAACTTGCAGGATTACCAATCCTAATTGCGGTTGCAATGGTCTCAGGGTTCTTAAATATTTTATCATGTACAATAGGAGATGCTCCTTCTGCCTGAAAACCCAGCATTACAGGAAGGTTGTTTATCTTCCCTGCTTTTTTATATTCCTTATAACCCTTCCAATAGGCAGTGATATTACCAGCATTACCTACAGGAATACAATGAAAATCAGGCGCGCTGGATAAATTATCGCATATCTCAAATGAACCGCTTTTTTGACCTTCGATCCTAAAAGGATTAAGTGAATTAACCAAAGTAATTGGATAATTATCAGCAATATCTCTTACCAGCTCCAACGCCTTGTCAAAATTGCCTTTAATCGGAATCACCTTTGCCCCATGGATCAACGCCTGGGCAAGCTTACCTAAAGCAATTGCCCCTTCAGGTATTAATACAATACTTTTCATATCTGCCTTGGCGGCATAAGCTGCTGCTGAGGCGGAAGTATTTCCTGTGGATGCGCAGATTACCGCCTTTGAACCAGCTTCTTTGGCTTTAGAAACCGCTAAAGTCATACCCCTATCCTTAAAAGAACCTGTAGGATTAAGCCCTTCATATTTTAAATAAATTTCAAAGCCCTTACCTACCAACTGACTTAATTTATGCGCATAGATTAAAGGGGTATCCCCTTCCAATAAACTGACGATAGGAGTATTTTTACTCACAGGCAAATACTTTTTATATCTATTTATAACACCCTGATATTTCATTTGATTTAAATATCCTCCATCCTTATGATCACGGTCTTTTCTTTTACAATAGGAAGGTTATCAATATATTTTATTGCTTTTTTTAACGGCTCTTCCTTAGCCAGATCAGTTATCATAACAATAGGCACAGCCCGAGAATATTTACGCTCTTTCTGGGTAACAGAAGCAATGCTTATACCGAATTGTCCTAAAATTCCGGAAATTTTAGCAAGCACACCTGGTTTATCTATAGCCATGAATCTAATGTAATAGCGAATCTGGAACTGATCAGTTTTACCTAATAGCTTAACAGACCTATCCTCAACAACGTTTACGTTTGATTTAAAAAGCCCTGCCTTTATGTTTTTGGTTAATTCAACTATATCACTTACGATGCTTGATGCAGTAGGAAATCTTCCTGCGCCCTTACCATAAAAGAAAAGCCTGCCGGTCAAATCACCATTTAGGCAAATACCGTTATAAACCCCATCAACGCAAGCCAAAAGGTTCTCTTTGGGAATCAGAGTAGGATGAACCCTTACCTCGAGCTTATCCTTATTCTTTTTAGCAATTGCCAAAAGTTTTATTTTAAAACCCAATTCTTTAGCATAGCAAATATCCAAAGAAGAAACCCGGCTTATACCTTCAACTAAAATATTTTTAATATTCACGAATTTACCAAAAGCCAAATAACACAATAAACCGATCTTATGGGCTGAATCGATCCCTTCAACATCTAAAGAAGGATTACTTTCAGCGTAGCCTTTTTTCTTAGCCTGTTCCAGAGCCTGGGCAAAACTGCAGTCATTTTCAGTCATCAAACTTAAAATATAATTTGAAGTCCCATTTAATATGCCGTAAACCCCCAGGAATTTATTGGCAATCAAACCCTCTTTGATTGACTTTATTATCGGAATACCTCCTGCAACAGCAGCTTCAAAATAAATATCCTTGCCCAAAGTTTTACTCATAGAAAAAATACTTTTTGCCTCTTCGCATAAAAGCGCCTTATTGGCAGTGACAACATACTTTCCCTTACGCAGGGACTTCTCGACTATCTCCTTGGCAGGATGCACCCCACCAATAAGTTCCACAACAATATCAATGGAAGGATCATTTATAATATCGTCTACTTTTTTAGTCAACAAAGAACTCTTAACCTTGACGATTCTTTTAGTTTTTAAATCTTTATCACAAATCTTTTTAATACAGATATCGATTCCAGTCTTCTGCTTTAACAGGGATTTCTTAGATTGTAAGATCTTTACAACCCCGCTACCGATAGTACCAAAACCAATTAAACCGATATTTACTTTATTGCTCATTTGCCCCCCGTATTTAAATAATTGTTTAGGGTTATTTCAAGGCTTTGTTTCTGACTTTCATCCATATTCACAAACTTTAAACGCGTATCATAACTAAGCCCTCTGATAACTTCTTTAGAATCTAAAACTTCTGCCATAAAATGTATCGGCTCTTTATTAAACGGAAGCCTTACTTCAAGAGTTAGAACCGTACCCTGTTCAAGCTGTTTTGTCGTAGAAAGAAGCATCCCTCCGCGGCCGATATTTTTAGTCTGAGAGACATCTATTTCAGAATCAGCTAAACTGGAGTTTTTATAGGTTACAATAAATGTCCCTGGTGTTCGGGGTGTTTGCCGTTTAGAATCATCATTAGAATTATCGTTCATTTTCTTTCCTTTTTAAATAGTGATTTAAAGTATCTGTCAGACATTTCTTTTGGTTTTCATCCATGTCAATAAACTCTAACCTAGTATCATAATGAAGCTCTTTAACAATTTCACGTGATCCCAGCACCTTAGCGTTAAAAGATACAGGCTCTTCCTTAAAGGGAAGTCTTACTTTAAGAGAAAGCACAGCTCCTTTTTCATAACTTTTATTACTTGAAAGAAGCATCCCTCCGCCGCCGATATCTTTAGTCTGAGAGACATCTACTGCAGAAAAATCTGCATCTTTGCGCTTAAAGGAAACAATGAACTTTCCTTTTGTCCTAGGAGTTTTTCTTCTTTCAAATCTCTCTTGCATACTGATTCTTTTTTGTCGGGGGAGCGGGACTTGAACCCGCGGCCTTTTGAACCCCATTCAAACGCGCTAAGCCAAACTGCGCCACCCCCCGAATTATCAATTAACTGAATTCAGACTTCTTTTTACGCATCATCAGCTCATCAACTGCCCTGGATGGTGACTTTTTCCTGTATATTACATTATACACCTGTTTGGCAATCGGCATTTCAATTTTATTCTTTTTTGCCAATGCACAGGCTGATGTTACAGTATATACGCCTTCTGCTACCATATCCATATTTGAAATTATATTTTTTATTGACTCTCCCTTACCAAGCGATTCTCCTACGAATCTATTACGACTATGAGTGCTTATACAGGTAGTTGCTAAATCACCAAAACCGCTAATCCCAGAAAATGTTCTTTCCTTTGCACCTAAAGACCTACCTAAACGTACAATTTCCACTAGCCCTCTGACTAAAATTGCTGATTTGGTATTGGTGCCAAACCCAAGACCATCAGAAATTCCGCAGGCTATAGCGATAACATTTTTTAAACTTCCTCCCAACTCCACCCCGACAACGTCTCGGTGTGTATAAACACGAAATCTTTTAGCAGCAAAAATATGCTGTAATTTCTTTGCTAATGTTAAGCTCCTTGAAGCCACAACCACAGTAGTAGGAACATTGCGCGCAACTTCATAGGCGATTGTCGGACCGGAAAGAACGGCCAAATTTACCTTACCCAACTCATCCTCTATTACCTGAGACATCCTTTTCAATGATTTTATTTCAATTCCCTTTACAGCGCTGACAAAAATCTTGTTTTTTATCTGTTTTTTCTTTAGCTTTTTTAAAACACTTCTTATATATAAAGAAGGAACTGCAATAACTATCAGTTCGCTTTGTTCTACACAATCTAAACTAGAAGTTATATTAATTCCTTTAGGGATCTTTACTCCGGGTAAAAATTTCTTATTGACTCTTTTTTTATCCAGGAACCTAGCGTAATCACAAGAAAAACTCCAGAGATTAACCGGGTATCCATTTTTAAAAAGCAGTATTGCCAAAGCTGTTCCCCAACCGCCATCACCTAAAATTGTAATCTTCTTTATAGTCATCATGCAAAATTCAATTCTGTTTTCTTAGTCCTTATCTTAGCCAATTCCCAAGAATATTCATAAAGATGCAGTCCTTTACTTAAAGCAATCATCTCTCCGTCTTCAACACCGATTTCCTCTGCCATGTACTGTTTGACAAGCTGCAAACCACCCATATTGGATGGAAAACCTCCCCAGAGATCCCAAGAACGAAAATATAAAATAAAATGCAGCTTTCCATATCTAACGCGTGTATCAATCAAACGCAGACACGGCGGGTCATCCAGTTTTATATCCGAAGGCATGCCGATTTCCATTATCGCCTGGTTAGTACCATGGCCTTTTTCTTTATACAATTTGATAACCTCTTCTATCTGATTTACTTCAAGAGGCATTTCCTTAACAAGATTTGTGGTATCCTTTTGTTTTAACTTTATCTTAGGATCTACAAGTCTTTCACCATAGGTATAATCTTCGTTTTCGGTTTTACTACCAGTTAATAAGTATGCCAAGTAACCTTGGATATAATCCATATCCGTAGGAACAGGTATAGACATACCCTCAGGAATTATAGGAATAATCTGATGTGATGGTTTTTTAACACGGATAGTGGCTAAATCAAACTCCAAACGGCGCTGGCCTTCATAGCTTCCTTTTGTAATCGTATAAACGTGGCCCTTTTCCAGAATAGTATTCAAACACTGAAACCAGGCATCATCTAAATCAAAGGCATCTATAAAAACAGGTTCTAGAAATTCTCTTTCCATTTTTTTTCCTATTAGCGGGAGAGGGGAATTGAACCCCCGTATACAGCTTGGAAGGCTATCGTTCTACCATTGAACTACTCCCGCGAATTTTATGGGCAGGAGAGGATTCGAACCTCTGAAGCACAAGTGCAGCAGATTTACAGTCTGCCCCCTTTGGCCACTTGGGTACCTACCCGTTATGTCAATTTTAGCCGGCGAAGGGTATCGAACCCCCGACCCGCGGTTTACAAAACCGCTGCTCTACCAACTGAGCTACGCCGGCAAAGATCTTTTAATCGCAGCAGGAATCTCTTCTATTAAATCAGTTGCGATTAAACCAAGCTGCGTTTTTTTCCTTGCAGCAATATCACCTAATAAACCATGTAGATAAACAGCGCTTTTTGCAGCATTAAACGTATCTAATCCTTGACCTATAAAAGAACCAATTATTCCGCTTAAAACATCACCGCTGCCGGCAGTTGCCATGCCGGGATTTCCAGTATGGTTTATATAACACTTGGACTTATCTATTACTATAGTATTGTGCCCTTTTAACACAAGCACTACATTATATTTTAAGATAAACTGTTTTGCAATTTTTTTTCTTGCCTTTGAAATATCACTTGGTTTTACAGCTATAAGCCTGGACAGTTCTGCCGCATGAGGCGTCAATACGCATCTGTTGCCAAGCTTTTTTAATAAAGCGTTTTGTCCTTTTAAGGCATTGATCGCATCTGCATCTATGACCATTGGTCCATCAAACGCTGATAGAACTTTGCGAATAAG
Source organism: Candidatus Gygaella obscura (assembly GCA_030765485.1). Classification (GTDB taxonomy): domain Bacteria; phylum Omnitrophota; class Gorgyraeia; order Gygaellales; family Gygaellaceae; genus Gygaella; species Gygaella obscura. The sequence continues at coordinate 3,127 of JAVCCR010000028.1, read as the reverse complement.
CCTAACAGTAGAACTGTTATCAGATAATCCCGGACCGATAATTAAACAATCGGTCTTTTCTAGCAGCTTACTTACTTTTTTAAACGCTTTTATACTCAAAGATCGTTGTTTTGTTTCTTCCATTGGCACAAGAATAAGCTCTTCTATTCTTTTAGCAAATACACTATAAAGAGACTCTGGTATTGCCAAAGTCACAAGTCCTGCGCCAGAACGAAGACATGCCCTAGCACAAAGTAAAGCTGCGCCGATATATCTCAAAGAGCCAGCCAAGATAAGTATCTTGCCGAAATCACCCTTATGCGATTTAACTTTTCTGTTCAATAATCGCGCTGGCAACACCATAATCTTTTGTATGTGATATTGATAAATTTACCATTAAATCATTCGATTTCATACTACAATAGGGCTTACCGTTATTGTCATTGACAATTTCAATATCATGAAAACCAAGCCCCTTAAGACTAAAAGCCTTCATCACTGCTTCTTTTGCAGCAAACCTACCGGCAATATGTTCAAAAGAATAATTTCTTTTAACTACAATCTCGATCTCTTTTTCCGTAAAGACACGCTTTAAAAAACTATTACCCCAACGCTTGAACATTGCCTTTATGCGCGCAACCTCGATTATATCTATTCCGTTTCCAAGTATCATTTTCTTTTAATTAAAGTTTTCATTTCTTTTACTGCGCTGTACAGCCCGGAAAAAACGCTCCGACAGATAATCGAATAACCAATATTTAATTCTACAATTTCTTTGATTTTAGCAATTTCTAAAACATTATCATAATCAAGACCATGACCAGCGTTAACAGTTAAACCAAGTTTTTTAGCAATCAAACAAGCTGTTTTAAAATCCTTCAGATACTTCTTGCGTATTCTAACATTTTTACTGTTTGCATAGCCTCCGGTATGCAGTTCAACAGCCTCAACACCTAAAACCTTAGAAGCGACTATCTGGGATCTTCTTGGGTCTATAAATAAACTCACCTTTATACCTGCTGCCTTAAGACGCTTAACAGCTAAAGCAACTTTGTTTTTATTCTTAATAACATCCAAACCGCCTTCGGTGGTCAGTTCTTTTCTTTTCTCCGGCACTAGTGTCGCTTGGTCCGGCTTAAGGTGCACAGCTACATCAACAATCTCTTTAGCTGCAGACATCTCCAGGTTAAGCTTAACTTTAATTTCATTTCTTAAAACCTCTAAATCGCGCTCCTGGATATGCCTTCTGTCTTCACGAAGATGTACTACAATAGAATCCGCTTTTGCTTTTTTTACAATTTTAGCTGCGGTAAGTATATCCGGCTGCGTTGATTTTCTTAACTGCCGCAGGCTTGCTATATGATCTATATTAATGCCTAATTTCATTTACCAGGAATACTTGTTTATCTCATGCGTTATATAAAACCAAAGGATAATCGCTAAAGCTAAAGAAATTATCTTTAATACCTTGTAAGTACTTACAAAAGCAATGAGATTTTTCTTGATTGTTTTTTTATCAAATTTAAATTTCAATATTGCCTCCTATGGTATTCAAGTGAGCAACATGAGTTTTAAGCCGCCTAAACAAATCATCCTTTTTAAGTCCTGAAATCAAACGACCGTTAATTGCCAAAGAGATTCCTCCAGTTTCTTCTGAAGTTACTATCACCAAGGCATCGGTCTCTTCGCTTAAACCCAAAGCAGCCCTGTGTCTTGTACCGAAATATGCAGCTATATCCGTTCTTTCAGTTAAAGGAAGAAGACATCCTGCAGCAACTATCCGATTACCCTGTATGACCATTGCCCCGTCATGGAGTATGGTTGAAGGCGTAAAGATAGTCTGAATAAGTTCTGAAGAAACCATACAGTCTAATGATATACCGCTATCAATATAGATCTTTAGATTGGCTTCACGCTCTATGGCAATAATGCAGCCGATTCTTTTCTGCGCAGATGAATCCACAGCATCAACTATTTTTTCTAAAATTTCAACCACCTCTTTTTCCCTTAAACCAATAGAAAAAAGTTGTCTTTGACCAAGCCTAGCTAAACCGCGCCTGATCTCAGGCTGAAATATAATCAAAATCGCAATAACTGAAATCGCAAACAGCTTTGTTAAAAGCCACTCCAAAGTCTGCAGCTGAAACCGCTGAGCAATAAAGAATATAACGATAATAACAATAATACCTCTGACAACCTGAAATGCCCTTGTACCGGTAAAAAATAAAAGAATATTATAGATTATTATCCAAAGAATTATAATCTCAAAAGTAGGCTTCCAGAAACTAAGAACATCAGCTATTAGTGTCTGCACGGCTTAAAATCCTTTCCATTAAAAGAATCGATTGGCGAGTTTGACGCACATCATGAACCCTTATAATACTAGCTCCTTTTAAACACGCTAGAACCGCACTAGTGAGACTACCGGAAATTCTTTCATCAATGCCAACATCAAGCACCTTGCCAATAAAAGACTTGCGCGATGTGCCAACTAAAATTGGCCTGCCGATCTTTTTTAATTCTGATAATCTGTTTAAGATCTCTAAATTATGCTCAACTGTTTTTCCAAAACCAATACCCGGATCTATAATAATCTTCTTTAAACCAATACCTTTAGCTAAAGCATAATCTATTCTTTTTCTTAAAAAAAGTGCGATCTGGTTAACTACATCTTTATATTTTGGTTTATGCTGCATAACAGCAGGCCTTGCTTTTGTATGCATCAATACAACCGCAGCATCATGATACTTGACAATGCCGGCCATCTTTCTATCAAATCTTAAAGCTGAAATATCATTGACAATAGAAGCTCCATTTCTTAAAGCGGCTTCAGCAACCTCAGACTTGTAAGTATCGATTGAAATCGGTATTTTTACTGTTTTAGATAATATCCTTATTAAAGGAATCGTACGCTTAAGCTCTTCTTTTACACTTACAGAACATGCCCCTGGCCTGGTTGATTCACCACCGATATCTAAGATATCTGCACCATCTTTCGTTAAATCAACTGCTTTTTTTACTGCCGAATCTATTTCTTTGCTGCGACTATTTTTTTTATTCCCCTTGAACATCCCATCACCTGAAAAAGAATCAGGGGTCATATTCAAGATACCCATAATCAAAGTCGAAACAGGTGTATTTTTTGGTA
>JAVCCR010000029.1 GCA_030765485.1 Candidatus Gygaella obscura | reverse complement strand
CCTTTCCATCATGAACCTCGCCTATTTTATGTGACCTTCCAGTATAGAAAAGTATTCGCTCTGTTAGCGTGGTCTTACCGGCATCGATATGGGCCATAATACCGATATTGCGGATTTTGCTTAAATCAAAATCTACAGCCGGTGTTTCTTTATTTTTTTCTTCTTTAGAAAAGCTCTGCTGTTCTCCTTTTAACTTTTCTTGCTCTGGCTCTTTTACAGACTCAACTTCTTGCTTCTCTTCTTCCTTGATTTCTTCAGCAAAGGTTTTTTCTTCACCTGAATTATCATCTTTTCTTTTATCTTCTTTTATTTTTTCTTCAACAGCCTGTTTTTGTAATAAAGGTTCATCTGGAATATCTACCAGATTTTTTTTAAATTCTTTTTCTTCTGGTTTTTCTTGCTCTGGCTCTTTTGGTAAATCGACTTTACTAATAACATCTTTTTTAACTTCTGATTTCAACCTAAAGATCTCATCATCTTGATCCTTGATTTTTTTATCAAGCGCTTCAATCCTTTTTTTAGTGATTTTAAACTGCTCGTTTATATAATCATAATCCGAACTTAACTTATTATATTCATCTTTTGAAATCCACTCGCTTTGCTCTTGCTTTTTAACCATATCCTGAATTTTAGCATTGAGCTCACTATTTTTTTCATTACGACTGTTAAGATCTTTTTTAAAATCAGTAATCATATTTTCTAAAACATTTATATTGTCTAAAAAGGACTTTTTTTCATTCTCAAGATTGATGATATTTTCATTGAGTTTATTGATTTCATTCTCAAAACTGACATTCTTTGAAAATTCTTTTACCAATTCTTGTTCTTTTTCTTTAAACTTTATTTCAGCCTTAGCCTTATCTTCTGTGGTTTTTTTAAGCAGCTCTTCATCTTTATTAACCCACTCTTCTCTTTTAAGCAGCTGTTCTTTAAGCCTTTCTGCTTCCTTATTCTTTTCCTCCAAATCAGCGTTAACTTTATTATATTTATCCATATATTCTTTAGAATCAGAAATAATCAGCTTATTCTTTTCAGTTAACTGCAAAATTTTATCTTCCTTTAGAGAAACTTTATAATTTAAATTCTTTTCTTCCCTTTTTCCTAACTTGACTTTTTTTTCATCACTATCCTGCATGACATAAAAAGCATATATAGAAGAAGCTACTGTCCCCATAAATAAAAACCAAATCAATGCAATCATATCAAATTATGTATTTTTTCTTTTTTAATAAAGGATTTTTTTTAATCATACTACTAATGCTTTTTGAAATCCCGGGCTTATTAAGTTTATAATACATGTAGTTTTTATAACCTTCTACTCCGGGTTGATTATAGGCATCGATATTCAACAGTTCCCCCTCAAAGGCAGTTGCTTTTTCAAAAAAGAAAAGCAACCCAGCCCAATAATAAGGACTTAATTTCGGCAAAACAATAGTACAATTAGGCCTCTTTGCCTGAGTAAGCGCCCATTCGGTAGCTTCCTGAGCAATACCCATCAACTGAGATAATCTTTTTTTATCAATAAAATCATTTCTTTTATTTATCGTGATCTCATTTTTAAAATCTTGTACCCTTATAAAAGTAATGGTCTTATTATTGATACCTTCGATATTGTTCTGCTGTATCGAATGCAGATCATTGGTGCCTCTTGCAGCAATCGGCGTTCTTCCTACAGTAGCGGTAACTTTTTTATCGGGCAACCAAATCTCAAGGCCTTTTGAATCAATTTTTATTTTCCTTCTGTATTTTTTACCAGTACTTTCTGCCAATAACTGACAATACCAATCAGCAGTAGATTTAAGAGATTCACAAAAAGGCATAAGTATAGAAATATCTTTTTTCTTACCCTTACAAAGAAGATACTCACATAACGCATACATATAAGCAGGATTATCAAAAACATTCGGTTTTGAACAAATCCTATCCATATCTTTTGCACCTTTTAAAACATCATTTATATCTACTCCAATTATTGCCAGGTGTAACAATCCCATATTAAATTCTGAATATCTTCCTCCCACGCCTTTTAATAAAGGAAGGCTTCTAAAACTTAACCTGTCCTTGGCATTTTCAATATTAACCTTTTTTCTTAAAGAACCTGATACGGGATCAGTTATGGCAATGATCTGTCTTCCGTAACACAAACCAACACTTCTTTTAAACCAATTCTCAACAATAGCAAATGCGCTCTTTGTTTCAATGGTTTCGCCTGACTTTGAAATAACTACAACAAAAGTTTTCTTGGGCTTAAGACTCTTTAATAAAACAGCTAATGTATCCGGATCTAGATTATTACCCTCAAAATAAATCTTAGGCTTTCTTGCTTTTAAACAAGCAAACTCATTGTAATAAGGCATAGCTAATGCGTCTTGTGCGGATTTAAGACCTAGATAAGAACCGCCGATTCCTAAAAATAAAACATTATCAAAATGTCTAACAATATAATTGGCCAATCTTTTTATTTTTAGAATATCTTTTTGATTCTGATACGGAAGTTGAGCCCATTCCAAATTAAGGTTAACTCTATTAAACTGATTGCTTAATAATCTTTTTAGATGAACGTGACTTTTACTTATCAAAGGTTTTGATCTCTGGATGTCTTTAATACTAATCCCATGAGCGCTTCCGATACTGTCTGAGAAGAAATTGTTAAAATCAAACTTAATTGACTTCATATCTTATCCTTTCTAATAAAATTTATTTATATTCTATTTTATCACATTTATTCAAAAACACTAAAGCACTTTATATAATTTTAATTATTACTATCTTTCAGAAAAGAAGTTTGTGCATAATAAATCGCTTAAAGATTCTTTGCATAAACACAATCCGGATAAAGTGGTTCAAACTTTAAAACATCTCTAATCGGAACACAGTTAAAAAATTTTCCTGAAACGGTCTTCTGCGAACCAAACCGATTATTATAAACCTTACAATAAAATTTATTGTTTGAATCTTTCTTTAAATTGACACAGGGATCATCAAAAGCTCCACAACAAGCACCGCATTTTTTACAGAGTCCTTCATATCTCAAATAATCTTCTTGTTGTTTGTTTACGTAATTTGAACTATTCAACATTAGCTTTTGACCAAATCTGGACTAAAAATGATGCGGTGAAAATACATATAAATACAAATAAAACTGCCGGCAACGCAACCCGTTCGCTAAAATACTTTAACGCTAAAACACTGCCTAGCCCAGCATTCTACATACCTATTTCGATAGATAAAGCACGCCTTTTAAAGATATCGAATTTGGCGCTTTTTGCAACCAGATATCCAAGACCAAGACCAAGAATATTTAAAGATAAAACCGCAAGCAAAATCCAATAATCCATCTTCGATATATAGCTTCTATTTAACGCAATCACTAACGCGCAAATAAATACTATAAATGTAGTTGAAATTGCGGGAAAAACTTTAGTTAACGGCTCTATCTTTTTAGCAAAGATCTTCTTTATCAAAAAACCAAGAAACAAAGGGATAACTACCATCTTTATTATACTGAAAAACATGCTTAAGAAAGAAATCTTAAACAATGTCTTTGCTAAAAACAGCGTGATTGCCGGAGTGAGTATCGGTGAAAGTAGACTTGATACCGTAGTCAAAGAAACAGAATAAGCGACATCTGCACCTGCTAAATAGCTTAAAACATTACTTGCCATCGCTCCCGGAGCACTGCCAGTAAGAATTAACCCCAGGGTGAAATCTTTTAACAGCGAGAATAATTTCGAAATCAAAAATGCCAAAAAAAGCATTATGGTAAACTGAGCCGCAACACCAATAAGTACTATCCACCAACTTTTAAAAATATTTAGGAAATCTTGTGTCTTTAAAACCATTCCAATGCCAAACATAGTCAAGGCAAAGAACAACTCCATGTATGACTTTAAAGCAATAAATATATTTGGGAAAAAATAAGCGGTTAGACCTCCTAAACTCACCCAAACAACAAAAAAACGGTTATAAAAATTTAGGAATCCATTAATCATCAACAATATCTAACTTAATTATTTACTTCAGTCTGAAACTTTCTTTTCACTAATTTTATTAAAATTCTTTTTCGGGCATTCTCCATTCCAACAATAAAGACAAAGCTTCTCTTTTGGTATACCAATAGCTTGAATCATATCATCTATAGTCTGAAATCTTAAAGTAGTAACCTCTAGATCTTTCCTGATCCATTCAACCATCTTTTTATACTTATCTGATTTAAAATCCAGATATTCGCTTACATCATCAATCTGCTTCCCTTCTAAAGACTTAATTGCCTTACGCGCTACAAGCTCGTTTATGCTGCGCGTGGAAAGACAGAATTTGCAAGGAAACATCAAAGGAGGACATGCAGCTCTAACATGAACCTCTTTTGCTCCGGCAGCATGCAGCTTTTTAACGGTAAAGTTTTTTAACTGCGTACCGCGCACAATCGAATCTTCACAAATAACGATTTTATTATCCTTGATAATCTCTTTTACAGGAATAAGTTTCATCGTAGCTATTAAGTCTCTTGTATCTTGCGTAGAAGGAGTATAACTTCTGCCATAACCAGGCGTATACTTAACAAGCGGCCTTCTATAAACAACCCCAGATTCCATAGCATAGCCTAAAGCATGGGCTATGCCTGAATCAGGAATACCACATACCATATCAGCTTCTATATCCTTATCTTTTTTCGCCAAGGCCCTACCACAACGTTCTCTAACAATTTCAACATTAAGATCCTCATAACTGGATGCGGGAAAACCTGTATAAATCCATAAAAAAGTACAGATCTGACTTTTTTCAAAAGCTTCATGTTTTGCAATCATACCCTGATTATTTATAAGTACGATTTCACCAGGTGCGACAAACTTCGTCACCTCAAAATTAAGATTAGTAAAAGCACTTGTCTCCGAAGCTACTGCCCAGGCATCAGCCTTTTTACCGATAACCAAAGGTGTATAGCCAAATTTATCTCTAGCCACATAGATGCCCTCTTCATTTAACAAAAGTAACGAACAAGACCCATCTATAACATCAAACATATTCTGAATACCATCGATTAAATTATCGGACTGAGTAATAATTTTTGCAACCAATTCAGTGCTATTTATCCCGCTTCCGGTTACTTCACTTAAAGAAATACCTTTCTTAAATAAATCCCTGGCAAGCTCTTCTTTATTCTCGATAATCCCAACGGTAACGATACAAAATTCACCAAATTTAGAATGGATATAAATCGGCTGTTCATCATGATCGCTGATAACACCAATTCCTTTATCTCCATGCATCATTTTGTAATCATCGAAAAATTTAGACTTAAATTGACCTTGAGTAATATCATGTATCCGACGGCTGAAATCTTTTCCTAAAACAGCTAAACCACCGTATTCTGAACCCATATGAGAATGATAATCTACTCCATAAAATAAAGTCTTTGCGCATTCGCCTTTTGAGGCCACACCAAAAACACCGCTCATTTCTTATCTCCTTTAGAATTATTCATTTTGAGTATTAATTTTTTCTTCATTGAATAAATTTTACCTGAAAACTCTACGTTGAGTTTCCCCACTTTTTTATTTAAAACCTTTATGCTGACTTTCTTAGTATTAACAATAAAAGCTATTTGATATTTTCTGTAAACAACTTTAAAATCCAATGCTTTAATATTCTTAATTAATTTAGGATTTATACTAATTTTCTCTTTTGAAAAACTAACTCCTGCAAAAGCTCTAATAAGTAAATCAATCGAACCTCCCATTACTCCAACATGAATCCCCTCAGATGTTGTTCCGCCTTGAGAATCACAAATATCAGATTCTAAAACTTCCCTAAACCATTTTAGCGCCTCTTTTTCTCTTCCTAATAAATGGGCGATATAACAATGTACAACCTTACTTAAAGTTGATCCATGAGAAGTTCTTTTAACATAATAATCATAATTTTTTCTAACAATATCTTTACCTACCCCAAGAGAAAGATTCTTAAATATTTTTTCTATCTCCTCTTGTGAAAATAAATAAAACATCATCAACACGTCTGCCTGTTTGCCAACCTTATAATCGTTGCAGGATTTACCTTCTGATTTTAAAATTCTATCCATACGATGGATATTTTTATATTTACGCCTGTAATACTGCCAATTTAATTCTTTCAACTTAAAATACCCGTCAAACTGACTTATAATACCGTTTTTATTTATTAAAATATTAATTTTTCTTGATTGACACTGCCATCTCTTAATAGTGCTGTCATTAATCTTTAATTTTTTAAAGATTCTTCTTTTTGTATTTTCAGGCAATTCCTCAGCTATTGATTTCACAGTATTTAACAACCAAGAAATCAATATATTCGTATAGGCGTTATCTTTAAAACCCGGACCTTTCTTAAAGGGTAGCTTTTCATGAAACTCATCCGGACCCATAAGTCCATAGGTATGATACTTTTTATCACGGCTATCAAACTTTAACAAAGATGCAGCAAGCTTAGCGATATCAAAAAACATCTCAGCGCCATAACAAGATAAAAAATCAATATCAGCACTTATTGTAAAGTATCTATGTATATTATAAGCTACAGCAAACGACACATGACGTTGAATTCTACTATAATCCGGCCCCCACTCCCCGGATACGGGGTTTAAATGTACAACTTGAGTTTCTTCAACTCCTGTAGAAGAACTCTGCCAGGGGAACATTGCGCCTTTAAAACCATTCAACGAAGCATATTGCCTAGCTTTTGCCAGCCTTCTAAAACGATAAAGCAAAAAAGACTTTGAGATTGCAGGCATATGCAAATCAAAAAAAGACATTGCAAAAAGCTCATCCCAAAAAATATGACCACGATAAGCTTCGCCATGTAGCCCTCTTGCAGGAAGGCCAGCATCAATTCTCGTATTATGAATTGAAGCAGTCTGTAAAAGATGGAATATATGCAGCCTTAGTGCCTTTTGAATAAACAAATCGCTTTTAAACCTTACATCAGATTCCTGCCAAAGTTTCTTCCATGAGTTTTTCTGCAAACCTACCAACTGTTTAAAATTAGGCGCTCTTTTTGCTTCAATAAAAGAAGCCTTAAACGCATCTTTAACCTTTGCGTCCTTAGATGTAAAAATCGCTACAGTTTTCTCAAGAACACAAAAAGATTTTCTTTCTAAATCTACAACAAACTCTTGAGAAATAACTGCGTTATTTCTAATTATCGCCAATTGCGGGCATATTTTCTTATTATTCTTAAAAACCTTTAGTCTTGCCGATGTAGATATTTTAATTTTTGATTGAGTGGTTTTTACTATAAGGCTGATTATGTTTGTTTGCGCCCTGGATTTTAAAAACTTAAGATGATAAGAATTAAGCTGGCTATAACGAGCTACGTTTTTATTTTCTACTGTTCCGTCAATACTGCTGATTATTTTTATTAAACCGGAATAATTTTGAGGGGTAATTTTATATCTAATGGCTGCTATATGGGGATTAAACATGCTTACAAGTCTACATTCTTCAATAGAAGTAATTTTGCCAACCCTATTTTTAACTGTATAAATTCTGTTCAATAACCCATTTTTTATATCAAGCGACTGAGTAAATTTTACAATGTTTTTCTTGCCCGGCACTACCCAATTTTGACCGTCAATACTGAACTTTATCGGCAACCAATTAGGACAATTAACAAAATCATCATTTTGAATAGTTTTGCCTGCAATCTGAGTGGAGAGCTTATTATATACTCCGGCAATATAAGTACCGGGATAATGAAATGAATTTCTATCTATTTCGGGGAAACAAGCCCTAGTTGCAAAATAACCGTTACCTAAAACACAGAGTGCTTCTCTTAAAGATTCTTGCTTAGGCAAAAAGCTTGAATAGCTAAGTTTCCAGACAGAATCCTTGATTTTTTGCATACTAGCTTGAGCTAATTATTGTCTTAAAAAAGTTTTTTACTTCTTCTACTGAGGATACCTGGAATAACGCTGTGGATATTCTTGGAAAATCAGACACTAAAATACCTGTTCCCCGCGTACGGATAGTTCTAAAAGCAAACTCATCAGTGGTGTCATCTCCAATATACACAATGGAAGCTTCCTGCCAATTAAGTTTTAACGCCTGCATTATCCAACGAATAGCCCTACCTTTATTCCAATTAATATCAGGCAGGATTTCAAATACTTTTTTACCTTTCAACAAACACAGATTATCATTATTGACAATAATATCATTTACTGCTTTCTCGATTTTAGGAAAATCGTTCTTATCAACCAAACGATAATGAGCGGCAACGCTGAATTTTTTCTCTTCAACTAAAACCCCTTTTATGCCACCAATAATATTTTTTAATTCAGCAGTTACCTTTTCAATCAAAGGAAGATATTCTTTTACATGCGGCTCAATTAAAGAAAAATCTTTTCCCGCAATATCAAAACCATGACTTCCGGCATAAAAAATATCATCTATTTTAACTAGATCTTGCACATCTTCCCTCATACGACCGCTGACAATTGAAACCGTATGCTTTTTGCTAAGCTCTTTAACTAGACTACGCATCTCTTCGCTCATCACAGCCAAATCTGGACGCTCAACAATCGGAGTAAGTGTTCCGTCATAATCAAAGAAAAATACAAGACGCTTATCATTAAATATGCATTTCTTCGCAGAATAACTATAGCAATAATTAAGCATTATAGGTTTTTTAATTCTCTGGTCTATAACCGTTGCTTCCGGACGCTCTTCCTGAATATCCCAGTAGTTAATTAAAGATTTCGGCTTTCTCCGAAACCACCTTTCAATCCAACTGATATTTATGTCAACTAAATCTTTTACTACAATATCAGCTCCATTGGTAATTAGCTTTATTTCATTATTCTTTCTGGCAATACCAATAACCAAACCAAAACCCCCGTTTCTACCTGCTAAAACTCCAGAAGAAGCATCTTCGATAACAACTGATTCTGCCGGCGTAGCTCCAAGATTCTTTGCTGCAGTAATAAAAATATCCGGTTCTGGTTTTCCTTTAAGATTAAGCTCGGTTGATACCACTCCGTCAACTCTCGTTTCTAAAAGATCTTCAATTCCTGCAATCTTTAGAATTAACCTACAATTCTTTGATGAAGACGCAACTCCCACATGGATACCAGCCTGTTTTAAAGTTCTAATGAACCTAACTGCGGGCTTATAAACCTTAGGTCCCTCTTTTTTCAGTACTTCGCTAAAAAGTTTATTCTTTTTATTACCTAAACCGCATACAGTCTCCTTATCCGGATCATCCATTGGATCGCCAAAAGGAATATCGATATTTCGTGATTCCAAAAAGCTTTTCACTCCTTCATAACGAGGCTTACCATCAACAAAGGAAAGATAATCATCTTCATGGGTAAATTCTTTAAATGGTTCGTTATCTCTTTTTTCACGAAGATGTAAATATTCATCAAAAGCCTGCTTCCATGCCTGGGCATGAATAAGGGCCGTTTTAGTAATAACTCCGTCCAAATCAAAAATAACTGCCTTAAAAGAATATTTACTCATTATTTATCTTTCTTAGTTCTTTTATCCATAGGGGTATATTTTTTATTCAACGGACCCGTATATATTGTACGCGGCCTAAAAATCCTATTATGCTCTAAGTATTCTGCAATCCTCGACACCCAACCGGCAACGCGGCTTACGGCAAAAAGCGGAGTAAACATCTCTGGTGAAAAGCCAAGGCAGGAATAAACTATCCCAGAATAAAAATCAACATTAGGAAATATCTTCTTATCTTTACCTAAACTTAACACAACTTCTTTCTCTAGCAACTTGGCAATTTTAAAAATCTTTTTATTTTCTTTATTGCCGCTTGAATTAACCAAAAATTCAGCTAATGGACCTAAAATGCGTGCACGTGGATCATAGGCCTTATATACCCTGTGGCCAAAACCCATAATTTTTCTTTTTTCCCTACGCGCTTTTTTAAACCATTCTTTAACGTTATTAGGGCTTTTAATCTCAAAAAGCATATTTAAAACCTTTTCATTAGCTCCTCCATGCAAAGGACCATTTAAAGCAGCTACACCTGAACCAATTGCAAAATATATATCAGATAAAGTAGATGCAACCACAAGAGAAGCAAATGTGCTAGCGTTAATTCCATGGTCGGCATGCAAAATCAAAACAATATCCATAATCCGCTCTTCTACTGGCGTTGGACGTTTTCCCGTAATCATATAAATCAAATTAGCTGCGTGACTTAATTTCGGATCTGGATTTATCACAACTTGAGACGTACGAAGCCGCTCTCCTGCTGCTGCAACAGTAGCAATGCTTGAAATCAACCTATAGCACGAATCATACCCGGAAGGAGATAGGTTTTTATTTACATTATCAGGTTTTTTTATCTTTTTATCCTGATCAAATTCATAAATAGCATGTTTTTCCCCTTTAGGTATAGTCTCCATAGGTATAGAATCCTCATCAGCGCTTATTGCCGGCGTGTCGTCAGGCTTATATTCTGGAGAATCAAGATAGGTACTTTCTCTTCTTAAAAAATTAATGCCAATACGCAAAGTTGCCATAGCATTGGTATCTTTAATCGGAAACCTCTTAAGCAGGTCGATTGTTCCAGGAATTGGACGCAGATTAATTAAATCTTTTTTAAAATCCCTTAGTTGTTTTGCACTAGGCAACAAACCAAATAAAAGTAAATAACAAACCTCTTCATAGGTAGAATAAGCGCAGAGGTCAAATATATCATAACCGCGATATATTAACCACCCCTGAGAACCATTAACATAACCAACCTCGCTTTCGCAGGCTATAGCACCTTCCAACCCAGGCCCAACGAGACACTCAACCGGCCATTTAAGAGGCTTTGTAAATGACGGTTCAGGCACAATACCTTTACCACCGTAAGCCTGCTTCTTTGCCTGAAGTATTAATTTTGTAATTTCTTTGGTGTTTTCATGCATATATTATTCCTTGCTATAGAAAAAATCTGCCTATTTTAAGCTTGTTCATTATAAAGCAAAGAGTGCTTTTTTTCAACCTATTTTTACATATCTTTAGCATAGCTGAAAAAAATAAAAAAAACGCCTCTTTCTGCTATAACACTAACAAAAAGAGACGCTTAAAAAAACCAACTAAACTGACTAAATTACTCCCTGATCTAACATTGCATCTGCCACCTTCACAAAACCAGCAATATTAGCTCCCATAACATAATTACCCAAATAACCATACTCTCTAGAAGCATCAACACACTGTTTATGGATAGCAACCATAATACATTTTAACTTACTATCAACTCCATCCCTTGTCCAAGCAAGCCGTTGTGAATTCTGACTCATCTCCAAACCTGATGTAGCCACTCCTCCAGCATTAGCAGCTTTTCCCGGACCATAAAGAATCTTTTTGTCTAGATAAAGTTTGACTGCTTCAGGCGTAGAAGGCATATTTGCACCTTCAGAAACCAAAATACAACCGTTTTTAAGTAGGATTTTTGCATCACTTTCATCTATTTCATTTTGCGTAGCACTGGGAAATGCACAATCGCATTTTATACTCCAGGGTTTTTCGCCTTCCTTATAAACGCAACCAAACTTATCAGCATATTCTTTGATACGACCGCGCTTTACGTTTTTAAGCTCCATCATAAAGGCAAGCTTCTCCTCGTTTATTCCATCTTTATCGTAAATCGTACCATTTGAATCCGATAAGGTTACAACTTTACCACCCAACTGGTTAACCTTTTCTACGGTATATTGAGCAACGTTACCGGAACCAGAAACAACTACGGTTTTACCCTTTAAGCTATCATTTTTAGTCTTTAACATCTCTTCGGCAAAATAAACTGCACCATAACCCGTAGCTTCAGGTCTTATTAAAGATCCACCCCAGTTGAGGGCCTTTCCGGTTAAAACACCGGTAAATTCATTACGTAGTCTTTTGTACTGACCAAACAAAAACCCTATTTCACGGCCGCCAACTCCAATATCTCCAGCCGGAACATCAGTATCTGGTCCAATATGGCGAGCTAATTCAGTCATAAAAGACTGACAAAAACGCATTACCTCCTGATCAGACTTACCCTTAGGGTCAAAATCAGAACCTCCTTTACCACCACCCATAGAAAGGGTAGTAAGAGAATTCTTAAATACCTGTTCAAAACCTAAAAACTTCAATATGCTGATATTTACTGAAGGATGGAAACGTAATCCCCCTTTATACGGTCCGATTGCACTATTAAATTCAATTCTAAAACCCCGGTTAACCTTAATATTACCCTTATCGTCCACCCAAGGCACACGGAAAACAATCTGTCTTTCTGGCTCAATAATTCTTTCTAAAATACAACCTTGTTCGTACTTTTTGTTTCTTTCGATTACCGGCGAAAGAGACTCTAAAACTTCACTTACGGCCTGTAAAAATTCTTTTTCTCCGGTATTTCTTTTCTTTGCGATTTCTAATACGCGTTCGATATAAGCATTTAATTTTGCCATGATTTCCTCCTATTTATTTTTCTTTTAGGTACTTATCTATAGCTTTTGCGCTTCGTTTTCCTGCTCCCATAGCTGCAATTACTGTTGCCGAACCTGTTGCGATATCGCCTCCAGCATAGATACCTTCAATATTTGTCTTACCATCAACATCAGTTTCAACATTGCCTCTCTTGGTAAGCTTAAGTCTATCAATAGTATCTAACAGAAGCGGATTAGAACCATTGCCTATCGCTATTATAACAGTATCCATATCCATTTCAAATTCAGAATTTTCTATCGCTATTGGTCTTCTTCGACCGCTGCTATCTGATTCCCCAAGCTGGTTTTTGATACAGACTAAACCCTTTACATGGGCCTGTTCATCTGCAATGATTTTAACAGGATTTGTCAAAATATGAAACTGTATACCTTCTTCTTTTGCATGATGCACTTCATCAATTCTAGCAGGCATCTCTTTTTCAGTCCTACGATAGATTACATTAACCTCTTCTGCTCCCAAACGAAGTGCGCATCTTGCCGAATCCATTGCTACGTTTCCACCACCAACAACAGCAACTTTCTTACCGATATTAATCGGTGTATCGTATTCAGGAAACCTATAAGCCTTCATCAGATTAACTCGTGTTAAAAATTCATTCGCTGAATAAACTCCGTTTAAACTCTCCCCTTCAATACCTAAAAAATAAGGAAGGCCTGCCCCGGTTGAAATAAAAAAAGCCTCAAATCCATCTTCACGAAGCTGATCTATTGTCTTAATTTTTCCGATTACATAATTATATTTTATTTCAACACCCAGTTTCTTAATAGAATCAATTTCTTTTTCTACAATCGCCTTAGGCAGACGAAATTCCGGAATACCGTAACTAAGTACTCCTCCTGGCTTATGTAGCGCCTCAAAGATAATCGCGTTATAACCTAACTTTGCCAAATCAGCTGCACAAGTTAATCCTGCCGGTCCAGCTCCAATAATTGCTACTTTTTTATCTTTACTGGTATTTTTTATCGAATCTTCTTTATTTTCTTTATTCGCCAATTCATAATCTGCAGCAAATCTTTCTAGATTGCCTATATTTATAGGATTACCTTTCTTGCTTAAAACGCAGAGCTTCTCGCACTGATCTTCCTGAGGACAGACCCTACCACATATTGCCGGTAAGTTATTGGTCTTTTTTATTATTGCACAAGCGTCCAGAAAACGTCTTTCTTTAATCGCTTTTATAAACAAAGGGATATCAATTTCAGCTGGGCAACCCTGAGCACAAGGCGCGCTCTTACACTGTAGACAGCGGCTAGCCTCACTAACAGCTTCTTCTTCGCTGTAGCCGAAAGGAACCTCTTTAAAATTTTTAATTCTTTGTTTTGGGTCTTGTTCTCTCATTTATCTTTTTATTTATCCAAACCGATCTTACAACTCTTATGATAATGATTTAAGGCAATAGCTTCTTTACCCTTATAACGGGATTGTCTATTCATGATATCATCAAAATCAACTAAATGCGCGTCAAACTCCGGGCCATCAACACAGGTAAATTTAGATTCACCACCGTATTTTATCCTGCATCCCCCGCACATACCGGTTCCATCAATCATGATTGCATTTAAAGAAACTAAAGTCTTTATAGACTCCGGCTTTGTCATGTTAGAAACCATCTTCATCATTATTAACGGACCTATGGCAAAAACAAGATCATATCTATCTTTAACAATAAGACTGGCTAACACATCAGTTACAAACCCTTTTTGACCATAAGAACCGTCATCTGTAGTAACGTAAACCTTTTCACAAAGCTGCCTGATTTCTTTTTCACAGATTACTAAATCCTTGGTTCTTGCACCGATTATAACCGTAACGTCATTTCCCGCCTGATTGAATGCCTTGGCAATTGGATAGGCTTCGGCTGTTCCAACTCCTCCGCCAATACAGATTATCTTACCGATATTATCGACTTTTGTTGCATGGCCCAAAGGACCTGCCACATCAAGAATAGAATCTGACTTTTTCAACGAACAGAGTTTTTTCGTACTTACGCCTATTGCCTGGCAGACTACGGTAATCGTTCCTTTTTCTCTATTAAAATCATAGATAGTTAAGGGAAACCTTTCGCCCTTATCATCAATTCTAAGTATCACAAACTGACCGGCTTTTGCCGCATGGGATAAATCCCTTGCTTCGAATTCTACAAGGCATATCTCGCTATTAAGTTGTTTTTTTTCTACTATTTTATGCATTATTCTTAACTCCTATCATTTCAAGGACAAAAAAAATCCTTCTCTCCCCTTCTATAGGGAAAAAAAGAACATCCTTGTCCTCCTAATCATCCTAATAATAATATACATTTTCAAAAAAGATAAGTCAAGTTTTTTTATAAAAATTATTTAAGAAAAGTGAACACCAAATTAAGCAGAGAACCTACACCAATTGCACTTATAAACATAATAAACATAACCTTCATGATGGCCTTAAAGCCAAACTCCCTTAAAAACACTGTAAAGCTTGCAATACAGGGGAAAAACATAGCCAATACCACGCTTCCGATAACAGATTGCTGTGCAGTCAAACTTAAAGGACTTAACATGCCTACAGCAACGTCTTTTCTTAAAAAACCTACCATTATCGCTACCACTGCCTCCTTAGGTAAACCCAGTAAACCCTTAATAACAGGTGCGGTAACTATAGCTATATAATCAAAAACCTTAAAATAGTAAAATATATTTACAACCAGTATGCCTAAAAATACAATCGGCAAGGCCTCTTTGGAAAAACCCAATACTCGCATCCATAATTTTTTAAATACAGTAGCTAAAAGCGGCAACCTGTATGGTGGCACTTCAATCAATAATGGAGGACTAAAACCTTTCATTACCTTATTTAAAATAAGTCCTAAAATTAGCCATACTAAAAATAGAACCCCATAAACTATAGCCACATAAATTCCTCCGTGTCTTCCAACAAGACCTATTATCATAGCCTGCAGGGCAGCGCAAGGTACACCGATTAAAATCAATGTGCTTGCGATAAACCTTTCTCTTTTTGATTCAAGTATCCTTGTTGCCAAAAGCCCGGGGACATTGCATCCTAAACCCAAAAAATTGGGTATTATAGCATATCCATGCAACCCAAGCCTATGCATCAAATTATCCAAAAGCACCGCAAACCTAGGAAGATAACCAATATCTTCTAAGATTCCCAGCACAAAATAAAAAGCTATAATATAAGGAAGTACCATGGCAAGAGGGACAAAAAATCCCGTACTTAAAAGACCAAAAGACTGCAGAAAATCTACTTCACCATTTATAAGCTTACCGATAAGTATATCGTGAAAAAAACTATTTCTGCTTAATAAAGCGCTTAATTTCATAAGTAAAGGCAAATATAAATTATTAAACAACGGTTCAAATAAATACGTAATCAAACCTTCGCCAATAAATCTAATTACCTTAAAACAACCGAATAAAATCAATAACGCTATAGGAAAACCACTTACGGGCTTTACGCTTGCTTCTTCTAAAACCTGCCTGAAGGTATGGTGATGGTGATATAACTTTTGCGCGCTATCAACAATCTTACCAATCTCTTCCCATCTTTGATCTTCAGTACGAGTAAATGAATCTTTCTTTTTAACTTCCTGGGCGCGTTCGAATAAATGTTTGACGCCTTCTCCAGTAATACCTACAGTAGAAACTACAGGTACATTTAAAAACATCTCCAGTTTATTTATATCTATCTCAACGCCTCTATGTTTAGTCTCATCCCATAAATTAAGCGCCAACACAAGAGGAAACCCTCGCTCAATAAGCTGAAGGGTAAGATTTAAATTTCTCTCTAAATTAGTTGCATCGATTATATTTATAACAATATCTGCCTCTTTTAAAATAGAAACAGCTATTTCATCAGCCTTGGATAAAAATTCTAAAGTATATATTCCTGGTAAGTCAATTACCTGGGCTTTTTCTCCCTTATATTTAGTCCAACCCTTAGCTAGCTCTACAGTAGTACCAGGGTAATTACTGGCAATAACATGTACACCGGTGATTCTAGAAAAAATCACACTCTTGCCGACATTAGGATTACCAATTAAAACAATTTTCATTAAATTTCTACTGTAACTTTCGCTGCCATACCAAAACCAATAGCCAACTCAGTTGAACCTATCCTTATTGTAACTGGACCTCTTCCAAAAACAGAACTAATCTTTTTTATCTTTTTCCCCGGCCTGATACCAATAGCAATAAATTTACCAATTACACCCCTACCGCCATCAATATTTGCTATACTAGCTGTCTGGCCGTCCTTTAACTCAAGTAAAGTCAATTGTTTAGCCATAAATATCTATTCCTTATCTTTATTGTTATAAGTTGTTATTTAACAGTTGAGTTTAACACGTATTGTTTTCTATTTCAAGGCAATAATTTTCTATTGAAAAAAATGCCATTATTAGTTAATATATAGACAAATCAAACATCATAAAGAAAGGAAATTATTATGACTGTTAAAAAAGTAGTTCTATTAAGACACGGTGAAAGTGTCTGGAACAAAGAAAATAAATTCACCGGCTGGACAGATGTTGACTTATCTGAAAAAGGCTTACAAGAAGCCAAAGAATCCGGACAGACTTTAAAAAACCAAGGCTATACCTTTGATATTGCCTTTACATCTGTATTAAAAAGAGCAATAAGAACTCTCTGGATCGCTTTAGATGAAATGGATCTGATGTGGATACCGGTTGAAAGAAACTGGCGGCTTAACGAACGTCATTACGGCGCTTTACAAGGCCTAAACAAAGCGGAAACTGCAAAGAAATTCGGCGAAGAACAAGTTCTTATCTGGAGAAGAAGTTATGATACTCCTCCAAATGCCTTAACCAAAGATGACCCGCGCTATCCTGGAATAGATCCCAAATACAAAGATATGGATGAAAAAAATATCCCCCTAACAGAATGTCTAAAAGATACTGTAGCTCGTTTCTTACCTTATTGGCACGAAAGAATCGCACCTACAATCAAATCAGGTAAAAAAGTTTTAATTGCCGCCCATGGTAATAGCTTAAGGGCTTTGGTAAAATACTTAGATAATATATCTGAAGAAAAAATAGTATCCCTTAATATCCCCACAGGCATACCTTTAGTATATGAGTTGGATGAAGAATTAAAGCCAATCAAACATTATTACTTAGGTGATGAAGAAAAAATAAAACAGGCGGTTGCTTCAGTAGCCAACCAAGGAAAGGCAAAATAACTAGTGTATGTGGGGTTTGATTTCTGAATCTTTTATAAACAACAAAGGAAATACAATGTCACTGATACAACAAGGAAGCCACACTGCAATAAACAAAAACACAAATATAAAAAATAGATAAACCATTCCCAAATCACCACCGGAAGCCATGAGCATATGGAATAATGATGCCCATGTGCTGAGTAACACATGCCCCAAGTGCGGGAATTTTGTCTTAGGAAAAAAGTAAGCTACACAAATACCAATAATTGCCAAAGGATTAACAATATACCATTTTTCAATAAAACCAATATGAATATGTCTATGGGGCATATCAAGAAGAGTCTCTGCAATAAAAGGGACTACCGCATCACTTAAAGTAGCAATACCTACAGAACCAACATAACCAATAACTAAAAGCAAAAATAGATTGCAGCGCTTATTATCCATAGGACACTTATACTGTTTGTAGATTGCTGCAGTAACCAAAGCGCTTAAAAATACATGGAACGGATGCAAAACATAATATATATTAAAGGAGATATCTTTAGGCAGGTCTTTAAACAGAATTATCATCAGAGCACCCAAAAGAGCACCCAGTGCCGTAAAGGGGGCGTGCTTGCGAAGTTCTTTTATGATTAGATTTAACATTATTAAAATTTTCTGGGGTGGCTGGTTGAACGAAATTAGAACCTTAATTATAGTTACAAATCAATAAAAATTGAACAGCTTCATCAAAGATTTAACTTCCCAACCACATTTTTATCTCCTTTTACAATAGCCTCTACGTCTGACTGAACATTTCCTATAGGCTTAATATCAAATTTATCAACTAAAACTTTCAATACATTTGGAGATACAAAAGCAGGTAACGTTGGCCCCAATCTTATGCCTTTAAATCCTAAATAGAGTAATGCCAAAAGAACACATATTGCTTTTTGTTCATACCAGGCAATATCAAAAGAAATAGGTAAATCATTTATATCTTCAACACCAAACACTTCTTTTAACTTCAAAGCTACATAAGCAAGCGAATAAGAATCATTGCATTGCCCGGCATCTAGTACTCGAGGAATACCATCAATATCCCCTAAATTTAACTTATTATATCTATACTTAGCACACCCTGCTGTCAGAATAACCATATCTTTAGGCAACGCTTTAGCAACTTCGGTAAAATAATTTCTGGTTTTGAGTCTTCCGTCACACCCCGCCATAACGACAAATCGTTTAATCTTCCCACTTTTTACTGCTTCAACAATTTTATCCACCAAAGCTAAAACCTGATGATGGGCAAAACCTCCAATTAATTCGCCTGTTTCTAGCTCCTGGGGCGATTGACACTTTTTCGCTAAATCTATTATTTCAGTAAAATCTTTCTTGCCGCCTTCAGGCCTATTAGGTATATGCTCAACACCCGGACAACCTACCATTCCTGTCGTAAAGATTCTATCCCTATATGAATCTTTTATAGGAATAATACAATTGGTTGTCATTAAAATAGGGCCATTAAACGATTCGAACTCTTTGTTTTGATTCCACCAAGCATTTCCATAATTGCCTACAAAATGCTCATATTTTTTAAAAGCGGGATAAGAATTAGCGGGTAACATTTCACTGTGAGTATAAACATCTACTCCTGTCCCTTCTGTTTGTTCAAGAAGTTCTTCCATGTCCTTTAAGTCATGACCTGATATTAGAATTCCTGGATTATTTCTTACCCCAATGTTGACTTTTGTCATCTCAGGATTACCATAGGTCGTGGTATTAGCTTTATCTAAAAGGGCCATTGCCTTTACAGAAATTTCACCTGTCTCTAATACTAAAACTGTCAATTCTTCGGGAGATAAATTCTTTGTTATAGTAACTAATCCTTTGTAAAGAAATTTAAATACCTCATTATCATAAAATCCTAATATTGCCGCATGGTCAGCATAAGCTGCCACACCTTTTAACCCATAAAGCATAAGTGATTTCAAAGAACAAATATCTTCATTATCACTATACGAAATAGGGCTTACATCTTTAGCTTTTTTAAGAAAATCGTTTTTATTGTCAGAAAACCATAGAGCAGAATCGTGTAATTCTTCTTGAATGTTTCCAGTTTTATTTTTAAGCTCATCTCTTAAAACAAGCGCTTCTTTTATAAGCGACATAATTCTATTTTCATCAAAATTAGCGTTCGTTATTGTAGAAAAAAGTGATTGACTAATAAAAACTCCATATTTTCTATCAAGTTCGCCTTCTATTTTTTCCGCATAAATTGATACTCCTTGTAAAACATAAATCAATAAATCCATCAAATTAGCAACGCGTTCATCTTTACCACAAACACCTTTTATAGTACATCCAATATTTCTTACCGTCTCTTGACATTGATAACAAAACATACTCATTATATTTTTCCTTTCGCTAACCGCGAAACGTT
>JAVCCR010000010.1 GCA_030765485.1 Candidatus Gygaella obscura | reverse complement strand
GAAGAGCTTAAATATTCCTTAAAAAGAATAAAAGATAATGCTATGCAGGGAGGTGAGGTGGTAAGAGGTATTTTAAAATATTCCCGTACTGGAAAAGAGGGAATTGAACCTTTATCCATTGATCAAATATTAGACAGCGCAATTGAAATGGTAAAATATAAAGTAAAGATGGAGAAACTTAACTTATTAAGGCTTTTTGCAAAGGATTTACCACCTATAAAAGGCAATCTTACACAATTGCAGGAAGTATTTTTTAATCTTATCGATAATGCTAATGATGCTATCGCAGAATATGCTGAAGAACAAGAGACGAGTGATTTTAAAGGAACTATACAGGTTAATGCGCATACCTTGCCCGATGACCATATAAGGATAATCTTTGAAGATAATGGCATCGGCGTAAAAGAAGATGACAGAGAAAAACTATTCACACCGTTTTTTACAACCAAAGTCTCCAGCAGGCGCGGTACAGGGTTAGGGCTGTATGTAATAAAGAAGATAATTACACAGAATCATAACGGCAGGATATTCATTGAATCTCATTATAAAAAGGGTACCAAATTTATCATTGAACTGCCAATATTTAAGCAAAGATAACAACTTAAAAGTTGTATTCATATTGACAAAACAACTTATATATTGTATAATTTAAATATGGAAGCGGAATTTAAAAACCATATCAACAAGATATTATTAGTTTTATCTAGCAGGGTTAATGATTTTTATTTAGCTGGCGGAACAGCGCTGTCATTTTTTTATTTTAACCATAGAGATTCATTAGATTTGGATTTTTTTACAAAAACAATCAATAAGCCTGTAATTGAAGCCATTATGAATGGCTTAGCTAAAGATATGCATTGTAGTACTGAACTCATGAAGGAAAGCTTTGTTAAAGATAAAGCTAGCTACATGATGTTTAAGTTAAATTGCAAGGGTATATCCATAAAAGTGGATTTTATTCAGGACTATTTTAAGACATTAAAACCTTTTAAAGTAGTAAATGGAATAAATATTTTATCAATAGAAGATATTTATTTAAGGAAAATTAGTGCAATTACTGGAGGAACTATAAAAATCAATGATGTTGGCAGAACCGTTTCCATTGGAGGAAGACAAGAAGCCAAAGACTATTATGATTTATTTTGTTTGTCTAAGATTTTTATGCGATTGTCTGAATTTAGCTTCAAATACTGCAATAGCTCCATTCGTGAGCTACTAATAAACTGGTATAGGACTTATGACCGAATGGCTATCAAAGAAGGTCTTATGAAAATTATAACTTCTAATGACATTGAGTTTAACGAGTTAGAAAAATATTTTAAAAAAGAAACAGACTTGATTTTAGAAAAAGAGATTGATGTATTATGATACACACAAATAGTTGGCTTTGGGATAAAAACATTACAAAGGAGCAAGCAAAAGAGATACTTTTGAATTCTTACCATAAAGATTTTATTAACTTTGCATCATTGCTGCTTTCTAGAGAAAACGATCCTAAGATAGTTTTTAAAGAATATCTTAAACCGGAAATATTCCTTCAGGACTGGGCTAAGATTAAAAAAACCATGCGCAAAGACTCATGGAATAGCCCAAGAATTGAATTCTGGCAGGCAGTGTACGAGCATGTTAAAAAAAGATTTATTGATTCAGGCCGATATGATAGCTTATTAAAAAAAGATAAAAAATCAAAAAATACAGCTTATAAAGATATTGCGGAAAAAATCCGTTCTGCGCGAAAAAAACAGGGTATTACCCAGGTAGAACTTGCGCAAAAACTAAGCGTATCGCAACAGCTTATATCCCGTATGGAAAGCGGCAGAGATAATGTTTCAATCCAAACTTTAAAAAATGTAGCTTGTGCTTTAGGAGTTAACTTAATTGTCGAACTCGCATAATCTGAAAGGATTCTGATGTCTAAAATACTCGTAGTTGATGACGAAAAAGATGTGTGTGATTTTATCCAGAATTATTTCCGTAAGCGCAAGATTGATGCAGTTATAGCCAACAGCGGTTCACAGGCTTTGGTTATGTTTACAAGTTGCAAACCTGATTTAGTATTATTGGATATAAAAATGCCTGGACTGGACGGGTTACATGTATTAGAATCAATAAAAAAAGATGTGCCGGAAGCAAAAGTTATGATGTTAAGCGGTGAAGAGAATGAAGAGACTATCAACAGAGCCAAGCAGCTGGGTGCGATTGATTTTATCCGCAAACCTCTTGAATTAAAAGAACTTGCTAAGGTAGTTTCACTTTTATTGGGTGAAAACAGCTAAGGAAAGATAAAATGGGTCTAAATTACAAAAAAGAATTGGAAAATGCAGCCAAAACCATGATTTTGGTACACAAACTGGATACGCTTATAAAACTTATCGTACGCGTCATTATCAATAAGCTTAATGTAATGCATGCCGGGATTTTATTATTTGATAAAACCAAACAAAGTTATGTTTTAAGTTTTTCCCGCGGAAAAACTGGTATGAAAATCCCTAAAGGGTTTATGCGCATTAATAAAGATCATCCTTTGATTGCTTTTTTCAATAACGGACATGGCAGGAAAGTTTTTGGCGATAATATAATTAATTATAAAATCCTGCTTAAAGCCTTAAAGAACAAAAAGTTTTCTCCGATAAAAGATGACCTTATTGAAATAAAGCTTTTAATGGAGGATTTAGAAATTGTTGCTTGTGTACCATCTTTTTTTAGAAATGATCTTTTAGGGGTGCTTTTATTAGGTAAAAAGACTAAAGGTGGTTGGTTTAAAAGAGACGAACTTGATTTTTTCCAGGCCCTGGCATCAGATGTAGCTATGGCAATATATAATGCACAACTGTTTGAACAATTACAGGATGAAGCAGAACGCAGGTACAAGCTTTTTATGGGCAGTATCCTGGCGCTGGCCAAAGAGATAGATGCCAAAGATCACTACACCTCTGGGCATACAGATCGCGTTATAGATTATTCCTTGGCAATCGTAAGAAAATTAAAAGAACTTAATACGGCTGGTGAAATAACCGAAGAATTTATTGAAGATTTAAAAATTGCAAGTCTCTTACATGATGTTGGTAAAATCGGAATACCGGAAAAGATTTTGAATAAAAACGGAAAATTAGATGATGATGAGTATAATATTATAAAACAGCATACCAATATCGGTATAGCAATTCTAGATCCGATAAAAGAGTTTTTAAGGGATGCTCTTTTGGGTATAAAATACCATCATGAACGTTTTGACGGCACAGGTTATCCTGAGGGGTTAAAAGGAGAAAAGATCCCCTTAATGGCAGCAATAATCGGTGTAGCCGATAGCTATGATGCCATGATAACCGATAGACCTTATAGAAAAGCATTAACAAAAACAAATGCAATAAAGGAAATCGAAAAATACTGCGGTAGCCAGTTTCATCCGTTGATTGTCGAAGCAATGATAAAGCTCTTTGAGGAAAATAAAATCTAGCTATGAGCGTAAAAAAAGTATTATTACTGCATATCTCTAATGTGTCAGGTCATAAAAAAGCAACTGAGGCCATTGAAAATGCATTAAAACAGACTGATCCGGCAATCCAGACATTAAGCATAAACGCCTTCAATTACACCAATCCCATATCGGAAAAAATCATCAATTCGCTTTATATGAGTATCTTAAAGCGTATCCCCAGCATCTGGGATTATTTATATGATAATCCCCAGGTAGTAAAAGCGCTCAATCGTTATAAAAAAATTGTCCATAGTATGAATTTCAAAAAGCTTAAAAAGCTTTATGATAATTTTGAGGCCGATGTGATTATTTGTACCCAGGCTTTTCCTTGCGGGATGATGGCGGATTTTAAGAAAAAATACAATCTTAACTTTAAGCTTATTGCTGTTTTAACTGATTATATCGCTCATTCATTCTGGATATATGACAATGTAGATTACTATGTTTGTCCGGACCAGGTTGTAAAAAGAACCTTGATTCAAAAAGGCATAGAAGAAGAACGCATTAAACCTTTTGGTATACCTATTGATCCGAAGTTTAATACTACACTTGATAAAAAAAGCATAAAAGCAAAAATAGGCCTTGAACTTGAGAAACCAAGCATCCTGGTTATGGGTGGAGGTCAGGGTATTGGTCCGATAAAAGCAATCATAAGCCTCTTGATAAAAACCCCTGTTAAATTCCAGATTGTTGTAGTTGCCGGTAGTAATAAAAAACTTTTCAAGTGGCTGTGCAAGATTCAAAATAGGCTCCAGAAAAAAATCTTTCCTTTTGGTTTTATCAATAATATCGAAGAGCTTATGTATGCGTCTGATTTGGTAATTACTAAGCCCGGCGGCATCACCACAGCCGAGGCCTTGACGATGAAATTACCTATGTTAATTGTAAACCCCTTACCAGGACAAGAAGAATACAACAGTCAGCATCTTTTGTCCATCAAGGCTGCAGTAAAAATAGGGCACATAAAAAGGATTCCCGGAATAATCAATACGCTTTTAAAAAATAAACAGGCTCTTTTGAATTTATCCAATTCAGCCAAAGATGCATCTCATCCAGATTCAGCAATGGAAATAGCAAGGTTAACTATTGATTCATTTTAATTTTTATGGGTAATTACACAATTTATAAAATCGGTCAGTTCATAGTAGCGCATTTTCCTTTAGTTATAACTTATTGCATTGCTGGGATACTTTCAAGCCTGCAGTATGTTGTTTCAATAAAAGACAGACGCTCAGTAAGAAATAACCTGAAGGTGATTATTCCTGAAGTAAATTCATTTAAAAGAGAATTTATCACCTGGCGCGTATTCGCAAATTTCGGCCATTATCTGGTGGATTTTTTAAGGCTATCGACCCAGACAAAGGAAGAGATTGTAAAAAAAGCAAAAATTACCAATAGGCATATTCTCGATAAGGCGTTAAAAGCGGGTAAGGGAGTAATTCTAACAACAGCCCATATTGGCAATTGGGAGTTAGGAGGAGTAATTACCTCACTTTCCGGTTATAAACTGCTGGCCATTGCGCTTTCTCATGATCAAACAGAAGTAAACGATTTTTTTAACAACCTAAGGGCAGTGGGTAATGTAAGAGTGGCACAGATAAAAAGGGCTGCTTTTGAATGTATGAGGACCTTAAAGAACAACGAATGTATCGCCCTTGTAGCAGACAGGGATTTCACAAACGCAGGTCTGGTGACTGATTTCTTTAATATGCCTACGCTTATACCTAAAGGACCAGCAACTCTGGCATTAAAAACCGGCGCGGCGATAGTTCCTGTTTTCAGCTATATGAAAAAAAACAACAAGGTTGAGCTGGTAGTAGAAGAACCTTTGAGCTTCCAGCCAACAGATGATTTTGAAGGTGATGTAAAAAGAATAACCGAATCAATCGTAAGAATATTAGAAAAAAGAATAAAGCAAAATCCCGAACAATGGTTTATGTTTAGACAATTTTGGATTGATAATGAAAATCTGCGTAATCATACCCACGCTTAACGAAGAAAAGGCTATTGGCGGTCTTATAAGAGAAATAAAAAAGATCGCTCTTGATGTCCTTGTAGTCGATGACGGTTCGCATGATAAGACTTCTCAAATCGCAAAATCAGAAGGAGCACATGTAATTTCCAATAATATAAATTTAGGTAAAGGTATTGCCTTAAGACAGGGTTTTAAATACGCAACGCATAATAATTATGATGCAGTCATCACCATGGATGGAGACGGGCAACATAACCCAAAAGACATACAGATGCTGATTGATACGGGTTTTAACGATAACGAAACTGGTATTGTTGTGGGTAACCGTATGTTTGAAGTGCGCAACATGCCTATTCTCAGGATACTCACCAATAGAATTATGTCTAATCTTATCTCTTTTGTCTGTAGACAAAATATTCCTGATTCACAATGCGGGTTTAGACTTATAAAATGTTCGTTCATAAGAAAAATTGATTTATCCAGCAAAAAATATGAAATTGAATCCGAAATCTTGATAAAATCATCCCGCTTAAAATATAAAATAAAATCAATTCCAATTCAAACTATATATGCTGGAGAAAAAAGCCAGATAAATCCTTTTATTGATACGTTCCGATTCATTAAATTTATAATCAAAGAATATTTCACTAAATAAATGACCGATTTCGAAAATCAGCGTAAACAAATGGTTGAATTACAGCTGGCAGCAAGGAATATAACTTCTGAAAATTTGCTTACTGCATTTTTAAAAGTTAAAAGAGAACTTTTTGTACCTGAGAAGCTTCACCTTGCAAGCTATGCTGATAATCCTTTGCCTATCGCTGAAGAGCAAACCATATCCCAACCTTATATCGTAGCTTTAATGATACAACTTCTTGATTTAAAAAAGGACGATTGTATTTTAGAGATCGGTACTGGCTCTGGTTATGAAACAGCGCTTTTAGCAAATTTAGTCGATAAAGTTTATACAATAGAGCTTATTGCAAAATTGCAGCATCAGGCCAAACAGACCCTTGAAGACCAGGGGCTAACTAATATTGAGTACAAAATAGGTGATGGTTCCTGCGGTTGGGGCCAAGGTTTAAAATTTGATAAAATCATTGTTAGCGCGGCAGCAACAAAAGTGCCAGAGCTTTTAATAACAGAACTGAATGATGCCGGTATTATGGTTATCCCCGTAGGTGAAAGGTTCAATCAGATAATTACAATTATAAAAAAAGAAAATAATAAAGTGATTATCCAAAGAAACTACGCCTGTTCCTTTGTGCCTTTAAAAGGAGATTATACATAATGACGCATGAATTGATGGTATTTTTTACTGCAGCATTGCCGGTTGCGGAACTGCGTTTGGCAATACCTTTAGGAGTAAAGCTTTTAGGTAAAGAAGAGATTCTAAAAGTAATTTTACTTTCTGTCTTAGGCAATATAGCGGTAGTTGTTCCGATTCTCATACTGCTTACCCCTGTATCTAATTGGTGTAGGGAAAATATCCCAATCTTAAAAAGATTTTTCGATTGGTTGTTTAAAAGAACTGAAAAAAGGTCAAGACTTATAGAAAAATACGAACTTTTGGGCTTGATTCTTTTTGTAGGCATACCTTTGCCTGTTACTGGCGCCTGGACTGGATGTGTTGCCGCAACCCTTTTGAAAATGAGACTGCGCAGAGCCTTTGTGGGAATATTCTGCGGAATATTGCTTGCTGCAGGTATAGTAACAACACTCACGTTATTAGGACTTATGACCTATACAAAACTGGTCAATTAGCATGAAATCACAAAAGGATAACTTTTTTAAAAATGCGCTTATAATTTCAATATTGATCCATGTGGTTATTTTCCTAAGTATGCCCAGTATCGATGTGGAAAGAAAAAAGATAAAAGTAAAAAAGCCTTTAAAGATCAAATATATCAAAATTGTTCCAAAGAAAATATTTAAAGAACATACGCTTGTAAAAAGTAGAAAATCCCCTGAATCAAAGCCAATAAATACAAATAATAAAAACATTAAACCTACAATGCTGGAAAGTAAGAAACTGGATGTATCCAAAACAAAATTGTCTAAACCGCTTAAGTCGATTGATAACATATCCAGCTTAACTAAAAATGTCAGTTTGGCTGAAATTGAAAATATTCAACAAAACCTTCCCGGATACAAAGACTATTATCATTCTATCCGCGGTAAGATCAAACAGGCTGCTTATGACAACTACAACGTTTCAGATATTGGGGAAGTGCACATATATTTTATTGTAAATAAGGACGGCACATTGGTAGACTTCAGAATAAAAGATTCCTTTTCTTCAAACTCTGCGTCACTGCGTAATATCGCAATTTTAAGCCTTCAGGACGCAAGCCCTTTTCCAAGATTTCCCAAAAAACTGAATACGGAAATTCTTAGTTTTAACGTGATAATTTCCTTTGAATCCCAATAAATTAGCCATTTTAAGCTCTATTTGACAGCTCAGATGTTTAGTGGTATATTGTTGTACCAAAAGGAGATGAAATATGCCAGAGATACATATTCGTAATAAAGAATCATTTGAATCAGCTTTACGTAAATTTAAGCGTGAAACAGATAAAGAGGGTATTTTACGGGAACTGCGGGAAAGACAGCACTACCAGAAGCCAAGCGAAAAAAAACGTAAAAAACACAGCAAAAAAAGAAAATAATTATTACTATTTGTTATGGTTATAGTTAGGTATCCTGTAGTTGCCGGAAAATTTTACCCAGGCGAAAAAGACAAGTTAAGCAGTATGTTAAAAGATTTGGTTACAGACAGTAACCAGAAAAAAGATTGCCTGGGTTGTATTTTGCCTCATGCAGGTTACGTATATTCAGGGAAAGTCGCAGGTAAAACCATATCTGAAGTTGAGATAAAAAATACCTGTATAATTATTGGCCCTAACCATACAGGTATGGGTAAAAAATTTAGCGTGTTTGCTGAAGGTAAATGGCAAACACCGTTAGGGGATGTAAAAATTGACCATCTTCTGGCAAAAGATTTAATAAAAAATTGTTCTTTGTTAGAACCGGATATACTAGCGCATAGATACGAGCATTCAATTGAAGTAATTCTACCGTTTTTGCAGTTTTTAAAAGCAGACGTAGAAATAGTACCGATTGTTGCCGGATTAAGCAATAATTTTGAAGATTTTATTACTCTGGCGGTTGATTTAGCGAAAACACTGAAAAAAAACGGCAGGGTAAACGATATCTTGATTATTGTCAGCTCTGATATGACTCATATGGAAAGCAGGGCCTCGGTAGAAAAAAAAGATAAAGCTGCAATTGATGAAATCCTAAAACTTGATGAGCAGGCTCTTTTTGATGTAGTTCAGGAATTTGATATCTCCATGTGTGGATATATCCCGGCAATCATAATGCTTAAAAGCGTAAAAGAATTAGGTGCAAAAAAAGCACAATTAGTAACCTATGATACAAGTGCAAGTATAACTAAAGATCAATCAAGTGCAGTAGGTTATGCAGGAATAATAATAGAAAGGAACTAATCATGGAAAACGAAAGAAAAATAGACGAATCATGGAAGGAAAAAGCAGCCCAAGAAAAAAATGAGACCGCTCAAGAGATACCAAAAGACTTTCAAGCTGATTTTAAATTTTTCATCACAACTTTAGCCATGCAGGCAACAATTGCCTTGGGAGAAGTCCCTAACCCGGTGGATAATAAAAAAGAGACAAATTTACCCCAGGCAAAATTTATTATTGATGTACTGGATATCCTAAAACTAAAAACAAAAGGTAACCTTACACAGGAAGAGGAAAAACTTCTTTCTGATTTAATTTATGGTCTTCAGATGAGTTATTCTACTGCAGCAGGAAAGGAGAACAAATGATCGATAAAGAACTTATGGATATTTTAATATGCCCAGCCTGCAAGGGTGAAGTTGAGGAAAAAGAGGGAAAAATAATCTGTAAAAAGTGCGGATTGAAGTATCCGATTAAAGACGGTATTCCTGTTATGCTCGTTGATGAAGCTGAAAAATAAAGGATAGGTATGAAAAACATCAAAGAAAAGAAAATACTCATTTTGCATGGTCCAAATTTAGACCTGTTAGGCAAAAGAGAACCTGATATTTACGGCAGTTTTACTTTAGAGCAAATCAATGATCAAATCAAACAGCAAGCCGAACAGCTGAATCTAAGCGTTGAGATAATCAATTCAAACCACGAAGGTGAGATTGTTGATGCAATCGGGAATTCCTCTAAGGAATTTGACGCTATTGTAATCAATCCTGCAGCCTATACTCATACAAGCGTTGCCATAAGGGATGCAATATCAGCATGCGGTTTGCCTACGGTAGAGGTACATTTATCCAATATCTACGCAAGGGAAGAATTCAGGAAAACCTCACTTATTTCACCTGTGGCCAAAGGACAGATTGCCGGTTTTGGCATACAAAGCTATCTTTTAGGATTGAAAGCTGCTGCTAATTTAATACAGAAGTAATTATGCCTTCAAGAATAAACAAGCTTTTACATGTGCTTGAGATCAAGCATATAGATGCATTGTTTATCAGTTCTTCCGCAAATATTTACTACTTAAGCGGATATTATTCTACTGATTGTTTTATGTTAATCAGCAGAAAAAAATCCTTTATCCTCACAGACAAAAGATACTACGAACAAATCAGCAAATTAACTGATAAAAAATATATCCAAGCAAGGTTAATCGATAAAGATATTGCAACAAGTTTAAAACAGCTCTGCAATGAATTTAAACTCAAACGAATCGGTTTTGAGTCCAAGAATGTTTCTTTTTTTCTGTTTGAAAAATTACGTGCTGCGCTTTTAAAAAATATCTATCTTTGCCCTACGATAAATCTCATAGAAAATTTAAGAATAATAAAAGATGCCTCAGAGATAAGGCTTTTAAAACAGGCAATTAAAACAAATATAAGCATATTCAAGCTTGCCAAACAAAAAGTCTGTATTGGAGAAAACGAACAGAACATAACAAGCTTTATAACTAAACGTGCTTTATCCGAAGGGTTAAGCCTATCATTTGAACCCATAGTTGCAGCTGGTAAAAATTCTAGCCAACCACATCATATTGCAAATAAAACAATTATAAAAAATAATATCCCTCTGCTTATTGATATGGGGATTACAAAAAAACAGTATAAATCTGACTTGACAAGGACCTGGTTTTTGGGTAAAATAACTCCTAATTTCAATAAGCTCTATAAGTTAGTACAACAAGCGCAAAAACTGGCTATTGCAAATATAAAACCAGGCATAAGTGCTTGTGAAATTGATGCTTTTGCTAGGAACTTCTTTAAAAAACACAGACTTCAAAAGAATTTCCTGCATAGCTTAGGGCATGGAATAGGATTAGAGATTCATGAAGCACCATTCGTAAATTCCAGAAATAACCAAATCCTTAAACAAGGTATGGTATTTACTGTTGAGCCTGGATTATATTTTCCGAATAAATTCGGTATAAGGATTGAGGACGTAGTAGTTGTGACTAAGAAAGGATGCGAAGTTTTAAGTGGTAATTTCAATAAATGAGTTAAAAAACGGTCTTACCATCGAACTTAATGGCGCTCCTTATGTAATTATCAGTGCTGATCATATTAAACCCGGCAAAGGCGCAGCTTTTACAAGAGTAAAAATAAAGAATCTAAAAACCGGCGCTGTACTAGAACGCACTTATAGAGCCAATGATAAGATCCAGGAAGCCTATATAGATGAAAAAAAATTACAGTTTCTTTACTCTCAAGATGACATTTTTTATTTTATGGATAATGATACCTTTGAAGAAGTACATATCGAGAAAGATTCTTTTGATGGTGAAGAAAAATTTCTGAAAGATAATCTTGATGTAAGCGGGTATTTCTACCAGGAAAAACTGGTAAAAATTAACCTACCTAATTTTATTGTCTTTGAAATTAAAACCACAGAGCCCGGAATAAAAGGAGACACTGCCAAAAGTGCTACAAAACCAGCTGAAATAGAAACTGGGGCAATTATAAATGTGCCTTTATTTATTAATCAGGGAGATAAAATAAAAGTCGATACAAGAACTGCAAGCTATATCGAAAGGTCTTATTAGGAGGAAATAATGGCAAATATTAAAGAAATTAAAGAGATGATTTCATTGATGAATGAAAACAACCTCTCGGAAATTGAAATCGAAAAAGACGGTCAAAAGATTAAGCTTAAACGCGTCACGGGGCAAGCAGTTTCAAACGTCGAAACAAGCGCACCTATATCTATAGAACAGGCGGCTGTTAAATTTCAGGATGAAACCAAGATCAAAGAAGAAAAATATGAACAGATAAAATCTCCCATGGTAGGAACGTTTTATAGGGCGCCATCACCGGATACACCGCCGTTTGTTGACGCTGGAGAAAAGATCGAGGTAGGTCAAATCGTGTGCATCATCGAAGCTATGAAGCTGATGAATGAAATAAAAACGGAAATCAAAGGTAAAATCGTAGAGATGCTTGTAGAAAACGGTCGTCCAGTAGAATTCGGACAGCCACTATTTTTAATTGAGCCTGCTTAAAATGTTTTCAAAAATTCTAATCGCCAATAGAGGTGAAATCGCCTTACGCATCAT
Organism: Candidatus Gygaella obscura; assembly: GCA_030765485.1. Classification (GTDB taxonomy): domain Bacteria; phylum Omnitrophota; class Gorgyraeia; order Gygaellales; family Gygaellaceae; genus Gygaella; species Gygaella obscura. The sequence goes on along the minus strand of JAVCCR010000010.1, from coordinate 39,356 downwards.
CCGGGCCTGCAGAGAACTGGGAATAAAAACAGTTGCCGTATATTCTGAGGCAGACAGGTATTCTCTGCACGTGCGCTTTGCAGATGAAGCAATCTGTATTGGAAAAGCACAAAGTGCGCAAAGTTATCTTAATATACCTGCAATTATAAGCGCTGCGGAAATTGCAGACGTAGAAGCAATACACCCCGGATACGGCTTCTTAGCAGAAAACGCCCATTTTGCAGAAATATGCAAATCCTGCAATATTGAATTTATCGGGCCAACAGCGGAAAATCTTAAGCTTATGGGTGATAAGATGTCAGCTAAAGAATTTATGCGTAAAGCCGGCCTGCCGGTTGTACCTGGAAGCACACAGGCAATAACAGATAAAGATCATGCTTTAAAAATAGCAAAAAAAATCGGTTATCCAGTGATTATTAAAGCAGCATCAGGCGGTGGCGGAAGAGGCATGAGGGTATGCCATAATGATGTAACGTTATTAAGTTCTGTTATGACCGCCCAAGCCGAAGCAGAGGCCTGTTTTGGAGACCCGAGCGTATATATTGAAAAATACATTGCCAAACCCCGCCATATTGAAATTCAGCTATTGGCGGATAAATACGGTAATGTGATCCATTTGGGAGAACGAGATTGCAGTATTCAAAGACGACACCAGAAGCTTTTAGAAGAAGCGCCTTCGACGGCCGTTAATGAGAAATTAAGAAAAAAACTAGGGGAGCTGGCTGTAAAAGGAGCAAAAGAAGCGGGTTATTCCAACGCCGGTACGATTGAGTTTTTAATGGATGAAAAAGGTAATATTTATTTTATGGAGATGAATACACGCATCCAGGTGGAACATCCGGTAACAGAAATGATCACCGGATTTGACTTGATTAAACAACAAATCAGAATTGCTAAAGGTGAAAAACTGAAAATCCACCAAGATAAAATTAAATTAAACGGTGTTTCCATTGAATGCAGAATAAATGCAGAAGATTTCTCCAATGGTTTTGTTCCTTGTCCGGGAAAAATTGAATTCTTGAATCTGCCTGGCGGCCATGGCGTAAGGGTAGATTCACATATATACCAGGGTTATCAGGTTAGTCCATATTATGATTCACTATTGGCAAAACTCATTGTCTGGGGCAGAAACCGTAATGAAGCAATCCAAATAATGCGCAGAGCTTTATCAGAATTTATCATTGAACCTATTAAAACTACAGTTGATTTCCATCTAAAACTTATAAATAACCCCTATTTTGTAAAGGGAGATATTTCAACTCATTTTGTAGAAGATTTTCTAAACGAAGATATAAAAAAGGGAGGTTAAATGAAACCCGATTCCACAAAAACAGCTCTGGGTAATATAAAAATTCATAAAAACGTAATCAGCTCTACCTGTTCCATTGCTTCACTTGATACCGAAGGCGTAAGCGCGTTATGCACAAAACCAGGGGATGAATTGTTAAAAATCATTAATAAAGAATATAAACCTGGGATAAAAATCAGTATTGATAAAAACAACGAAGTGATTATCAATATTTCCATTATTGTAAAATACGGCTATAATTTAAGCCAGGTTGCTTCAAAGGTACAGGAAAATGCACGTCTAGCAATAGATAAAATAGTTGACGTGAATATTAAAGATATCAATGTCATTGTTAAGGGGTTAGAAAGGAGGTAGTATGCGTTTTCTGACTATTGTCGGAGTTATTTTTTATGCAGCAGCGCTTTGTATTGTGGGCGCATTATTAATCGCATTTTCACAGCAATTGATTACACCTGTTCAGATAACTGATGCTGTAAATTTTATCTCTCAGGATAATAATCTCTTGTATGTCGCTTTCTTTTTGGGGATAATACTTATATTTGTAGCTATTGTTTTTGCCCAGATTATCTTAGGTAAAATCGAAAGAGAGCGTTCTATTGCCTTTAATAACCCATCGGGCCCGGTTATTATATCTCTATCGGCCATAGAGGATTTGATTAAAAGATTAACCAATAGCATTTTTGAAATAAAAGAATCACGACCGTATGTTGTAAAAACTAAAAAGGCCTTGGAGGTTTATTTAAGGATCACGCTTCGCTATGAAACTAATATTCCGGAATTAACAACTAAACTACAGGAATTAATCAAAAGTAAATTGCAGGAGATATTAAGACTTGAAGATCCGATTACAGTTAAAATACATGTGCAAAAAATAATTCTGTCGGACGAGAGAAATAAAAAAGAATTGGTAAAGGATTCAGGGGCAGTACCGTTTCAAGGATATAAAAACTTATAATTAACTTTTAACGGGGGAAAAGATGTCAAAAATTGGTATTCTTACAGGCGGAGGAGATTGCCCAGGGTTAAATGCAGTAATAAGAGCAGTAGTGAGAAAAAGTATTAATGAAGGCAACTCTGTAATCGGTATTAAAAACGGCTGGAAAGGTCTTATTGAAAAAGATACTATTGAATTAAATCTGGATTCTATATCAGGAATCCTGCCTAAAGGAGGAACAATCCTTGGCACAAGCAGAACGAATCCTTATAAAAACCCATCTGGTGTAGAAAAATTAAAGGAGAACTTTAAACAGCTCGGTCTTGATGCCTTAGTCGTAATCGGCGGAGAAGATACCTTAGGGGTTGCGTCAAAACTTTACAAGGAAGGTTTAAATATCGTAGGAGCTCCTAAAACAATTGATAATGATTTAAATTGTACTGATTATACATTCGGATTTGATACAGCAATTAATATTGCAACAGAATGTATTGATCGACTTCACACCACAGCTGAAAGCCATCACAGAACAATTGTGGTCGAAGTCATGGGAAGACATGCTGGCTGGATTGCACTTGAATCCGGTATTGCCGGAGGAGCCGATGCAATTCTTTTGCCTGAGTTTCCAATTGATATCGATGAGGTCTGTGATATTTTAAAACGCAGAAAATCAAGAGGCAAGAATTTCAACATTGTAGTCGTAGCTGAAGGGGCAAAGTTTAAAAAGGGTCTTATACTTCAAGAAAAAAAACTAGATTCTTTCGGGCATGTACGACTTGGAGGAATTGGAGATAATCTTGCAAAAATGATAGAAGAAAAAACCAGCTTTGAAACAAGGGTATGTGTCTTAGGACATATTCAAAGAGGAGGTACTCCGACTGCCTTTGATAGGATTTTAGGAACACGCTTTGGAATCAAGGCTGTAGAGTTAGTAAAAAATAAAAAATTCGGTTATATGGCAAGTTTACAGGGCAATAAAATCATTGAAGTTCCTTTAGAAAAAGCAGTAGCCTCATTAAAACTTGTGGACAAGGATTTTTACAGTATTGCCCAGGAGTTTTTCGGATAAAGAGATGAAAGAAAAAATCAAGGCTTCAATAAACGCTTCTATAGAAACTCAAAAAACACTGATTGGCAATATCAAAGAAATCGAGACAGTTGCGCAACAGTTGATCGGTTGCCTGAAAAACAAAGGCAAAATCATCTGTTTCGGTAATGGCGGTTCAAGCGCAGATGCACAACACTTTGCCGCAGAGTTAGTGGGTCGTTTCAAAAAACAAAGAAAGGCGCTTGCTTCAATTGCCCTTACTACAAATACATCGATCCTGACTGCGGTTAGTAATGATTTTGGCTACGAGCAGGTTTTCTCAAGGCAGATCGAAGCAGTTGCTTTGGAAAACGACTTTGCCTTAGGTATATCAACCAGCGGCACATCTAAAAATGTAATAAAGGCGCTTGAGACAGCAAAGCAAAAGGATTTAAAAACCGCGCTACTCACAAGCAAAGCCATTAAAAACAAACCTAACGTTTGTGATTACATGATCAGCATTGATTCATCCGATACACCGCGCATACAAGAAGCGCACATAACGATTTTACATATATTATGCGAGTTAATTGACGATGCCTTTGAAAATGCTTAATAAAATAAAAACAATCGCGCAGTTTAAAACAATCCGAAAAAAGTTAAAAAAACAAAAAAAGAAAACTGTTTTTACCAATGGTTGTTTTGATATCATTCATTACGGCCATATAAAATACCTTGCTAAGGCAAAAAGCTTGGCTGATATTTTAATCGTTGGTTTAAATAGCGATGTCTCAGTAAAAAAAATAAAAGGCAAGAACAGGCCAATTAACAAGCAACATATGCGCTCAACTGTCTTATCAGCATTAGAAATGGTAGATTATGTCGTTGTTTTCACTGAAATTACCCCAGAACGGTTAATTAGAGAAATCAAACCCGATATACTTGTAAAAGGCGCTGATTGGAAAATCAAAGATATCGTCGGAAGCAATTTTGTTAAATCATATAAAGGAAGCATTAAAAGAATTCCCTTCGTAAAAGGTTTTTCTACTACAAAAATAATAAATAAATTAATGTAATGCAGAAGATAATTCGATTGATTGATGCAAATACTAATCGATGCCTTGAAGGTTTGCGCGTTTTAGAAGACATCAACAGATTTCTGCTGGATAACCGGTTACTTACTAAAAAGCTAAAAAATATAAGGCATAAGATAAACAGGGAAATAGAAAAACTTCCGCTGGATACAAAAAAAAGGCTTATCTTCCGCGACATAAAAAATGATATCGGAAAAACAAATATCAAATCCGAATTTTCCAGAAAGAATTATCGTGATATCTATTTTGCCAATTTTGCGAGAGTCAAAGAATCCTTGCGCGTCATAGAAGAATTTTCCAAGATTTACTCTAAAAAAAGTGCAGTAAATTTTAAAAGAATAAGATACACATTGTATGAAATCGAAAAAAAATCTGTTAAGCTCTGCTAAACTATATGTCTTAATAGACACAAAGATTTGTAAAAATCCGTTTTTAACAGCTAAAACCGCTGTTTTAAACGGTGTTGATATGCTTCAGCTACGTTCATACAACTTTAGTGACAGCAGGTTGCTTGAACTGGCAAAAAAAATAAGAAGAATCTGCGCTAGCTATAATTGCCTGTTTATTATTAATAACCGTGCAGATATCGCTTATCTGTGTAAAGCTGATGGAGTGCATTTAGGCCAAGCAGACATAGAGATTAAAAACGCAAAATCTATAATGAGCAAAAAAGCAATTTTCGGAAGTTCCTGTCATAGTAAAAAAGAGCTTAAAAAAGCAATAAATGACAGATTTGACTATGTAAGCGCGGGGCCAGTTTTTAAAACTAGGACAAAAGCAGAATATAAACCAATTGGGATAAAAAATACGCTAGATATATTCAATAATAAAAAAATCAGCACATTTGCCATTGGAGGCATCACTCGTTTAAATTTAATAACCCTGACTAAAAAAGGAATCAATAAGATTGCTCTTTGTGAAGAAGTTTGTAAAACCAAAAATATAAAATCAACCATAAAGCTACTAAAAAAGAAACTTAATTAAAATTATGACTCAATTAGAATACGCACGAACCGGCAAAATCACCTCATTAATGCGAGAAATTGCCAAAAAAGAATCGATAAAAGCAAAACTGCTGCAGGCATCAATTGCTGCTGGAAAAAGTGTTATCCTTAAAAACAAAACCCATATCATAGAAAATCCCTGTGGCGTAGGTAGTTGTCTGAGTACTAAAATCAACGCTAATATCGGCGCTTCAAAAGACAAAAGTTCAATTACCTATGAGCTTAAAAAACTAAAAACCGCAATAGAATATGGCGCTGATACTATAATGGATTTGACAATTACGGAAAATGCAAAAACCACTTTAAAAAGAATTCTTGCAAACTGTCCTGTGCCATTAGGTACGGTTCCTGTCTATGAGGCAGCAGTGGAGGCAGCAAGAAGAAAAGGAAGTTTTTTAAGGATGGATAGAGACCTAATTCTTGAAGTGCTTCGTTCTCAAGCGAATCTAGGAGTAGATTTTTTCACAATCCATGCCGGCGTGACTAAATTTTCGCTAAAAAAACTAAATCAATCAAAACGCCTTATGGATATTGTAAGCAGAGGAGGAGCAATACTTGCAAATTGGATCTTTGCAAATAAAAAAGAAAATCCGTTTTATGAATTTTTCGATGATGTTTTAGAGATTGCCAGAAAATATGATATTACCTTAAGTCTGGGTGATGGCCTAAGACCGGGCAGTATTTTTGATGCTACTGATGCTGCTCAAATTGCAGAACTTAAAATTTTAGGACAACTTGCAAAAAAAGCACAAGATAAAGGCGTTCAGGTAATAATCGAAGGCCCAGGCCATGTACCTATTGATCAGGTCGTAGATAACGTTAAATTAGAGAAAAAAATATGTAATGGTGCGCCTTTCTATGTTTTAGGACCATTAGTAACTGATATTGCAGCTGGTTATGATCATATAAATGGAGCAATCGGCGGTTGTCTGGCAGCTTCAGTAGGAGCTGATTTTTTATGTTACGTTACTCCTTCAGAACATCTAAGACACCCTGATATCGAAGATGTAAAACAAGGGGTAATTGCCAGTAAAATCGCTGCTCATGCTGCTGATATAGTAAAAAGAAAAAATAAAGCAAGCCTGCTGGATAAAAAAATAAGCATAGCAAGAAGAAATAGAGACTGGGAAACTCAGATAAAACTGTCTGTTGACCCGAAAAAAGCTGCCAAATACAGAAAATCATCTTTACCGAAAAACAAAAATGTTTGTACCATGTGCAGTGATTTTTGTTCAATAAGACTAATGGATAAAGCGAAAAAATTATGCTTGCGGGATTAGCTCAGTTGGTAGAGCGTCAGCTTCCCAAGCTGAATGTCGCGGGTTCGAAGCCCGTATCCCGCTTTATTAAGTAAAAATTGTGGACATAACCACTTTAAATTTATATAATATAACTCTGTAAAATAAAGTTGGCTACGATAATTCTTTAATGAAACTGACAAAAAAAATAGACATCTTTGGACAGGAAACAATCCTGGAACTCTTGGAAAAAAGAACCAGGGACTTTATTGTAGGATACAGAAGAAACCTCGCTCTTATCGGTAGTGAATTCTGCGGAAAAACCACACTTATTAAGCACTGGCTACAGAGAATGTATGATCCTAAGCTTGTGCCTATCTATATAACAATCAATACAAGCACCTTTAAACAATTTATTAATAATACAATAAAGGCTATTCTTATAGCCGTATTAAAAAGAAGCGGTAAAATTAGTCCCTATTCAAGCCTTTCAGAATTAAAACCATTGATTAATTCTTTTAACCCGAAGATTGCAGAGAAATGCAATTATATTATTAATCTAAGCATCAGAAAGAAAAATCTTGATAGCTTTAAAGAGTTAATATTGCTTTTAGATATAATCTCTATTGAGCTGGGAATATCAATAGTTTTTATTATTGAAGAGTTCCATAATCTGAATAACTTTAGGATTAAAAACCTGTTTAAGGAATGGGGCAAAATACTATGTCTGCAAAAGAATGTTTTATATTTAATCAGTAGCTCATCCGCATTTAAGTCAAAACATATATTAGATAACGACCTAAGACTTTTATTCGGTAATTTCGAAATAGTCAAACTAGAACATCTTGATTATAACAACGGGTCCAAATTTATAAAAAAAGAGCTATTTCCTTACCTGATTGATGAAAATTATCTTGATTTCTTACTTAATATTACAAACGGCTGTATCTGTTATCTTAGAATTATCTGCGAACAGATAAAGAAAAATATCATTGTTAATAACAAGAAGGAAGCTACATCTGAATTAATTAAAGAATCATTATTGGAATTATTACTTAGAGATATTGGCGTAATAAACCAACTTTTCAACAAAAGAATGTCTAATTTAGAAAATAACACTACTAAATCCAGCAGTATTCAGGTTCTATTATCCTTGGCCAATGGACACAAAAGAATAAAAGAACTTATATATGATATCAAAAGCACTTCTACAACAATCAAGAAAAAGCTTTCCGTATTGATTAAAGATGACTTTATATACACAAACGGCAATTTTTATACAGTAACAGATAAGCTTTTTTCATTATGGCTGAAGACGGTCTACGCGATAAAAGATGATTCCGCAACAGATAAATCGTACTTATATTTGAATAAATTAAACCGGGAAATCGAACTTTTTATGATCCACTCAAAGCAAAAATTATTCAACAGAATCCATGAATTATTCGGACTTTTTTCTGACGGTACTATAGAGATTGAATCTAAGTCATTGCGTTTAACACATTTTAGAGAAGTGAAACCATTTCATTTTAACGATTTGGAATTAAAAGACGGCCTGATCGCGCGTGCTGGTGGCGTGTTGTGGCTGACATTAATAAAACAAGACGGCGTAAAAGAGGATGATATTATAAAATTTTCCTTAGAATCAAAAAGGTTTAAAAAGGAAAAACCTAAAAAAATATTAATTTCTTGCAAAGAATTGGATGCAAATACGAAAATCCGTGCTAAACAGGAAAATATTACCACTATTGACATAGAACAACTAAATAGAATATTCAATCTTTATGACAGGCCTTCAATAATTACAAAGACTTAAAAAAATGAAAATTATTGCCATATCTGATACCCATATACCGAATAATGCATCAAGTCTTCCTAAAAAGCTCATAGAGGCAATAGAATCAGCTGATCTCGTTGTTCATACAGGAGATTTTGTCTCTTTAGATTTGCTAAAATTGCTAGAAACAAAATGCAAGGTTAAAGCTGTTTTCGGTAATATGGATTCGGTTGAAATAAGAAACAGGCTTTCTCAGTGCGAAATCTTCAACTTTGCGGGTAAAAAAATTGCCTTAGTCCACGGCTGGGGGCCGCCGAAAAACCTATTAGAAAACATAAAAGAAAAATTCAAAGATAAAAAGGTTGATCTGGTTATCTTTGGGCATAGTCATCTTCCACTGACAATAAAAGAAGACAACACCATATATTTTAACCCAGGAAGTCCTACGGATAAAATATTTGCACCTTATAACTCTTTTGGTGAGATAAACATTGATAAAGATATTAAAACTAAAATAATTAAACTATAAAGAAATGAAAAAACTTTGGGCTCCATGGCGTATTGGTTATGTAAAACAGACTAAGAAAAAAAGCGTGTGTATTTTTTGCAAAAGAGAAAAATCCATGTTGCTTAAAGAAACTAAATATTCTTCGGCTATGCTCAATAAATATCCTTACAATAACGGCCATATTCTTATCGCTCCGAAAAAACATGTAAACGATATTGATAAGCTTTTAAAAAAGGAATTAGAAGATTTAATGGAGTTGTTGTTTTTTTGCAAAAAAAGATTAAGTAAAATTATTAAACCCCAAGGTTTTAATATCGGTATAAATTTAGGCTCAGCTGCTGGTGCGGGAATTAAAAATCATGTACACGTACATCTGGTGCCGCGCTGGAATGCTGATACAAATTTTATGAGCACAGTATCAAACACTAAGGTGATCTCTCAGTCTTTAGTTGAATTTAAAAAATTATTTAAAAAAAATGGATAGGAATTATCTAGCTAAATACGCTATTTCAGAAACCGATTCTAAAGGCAGAGTCTTCAAAGAAGCTGAACACGCCTACAGGAATATCTATGAAAGAGACCGAGACAGAATCATCCATAGCGCTGCATTCAGGCGCTTGGAATATAAAACTCAGGTTTTTGTAATTATCGAGGGTGATTACTATAGAACTAGGCTTACTCACACCCTAGAAGTCTGCCAGATCGCCAGAACCATTGCCTGCGCTTTAGGATTAAATGAACCTTTAGTAGAAGCGATTGCCTTAGCGCATGATTTAGGACACACTCCTTTTGGTCATGCTGGTGAAAATGCACTAAATAAACTAAATAAGGAAAACGGTGGGTTTAACCACAATTGCCAGAGTTTAAAGGTGGTTGATGAAATGGAACAACGCTACCCTGACTTTAAAGGACTTAACCTTACTTGGGAAACAAGAGAAGGCATAATAAGACATACTTCTACGTATGACAAGCAGGGAAAACACAAGGAATTCTGTATATTTCCCAACGCATCTTTAGAGACCCAGGTGGTTGACATAGCTGATGAAATTGCTTATGATAATCACGATATAGATGACGGCCTAACTGCTGGTCTTTTACAAGAAAAAGAATTAAAAAAAATAGAGCTCTGGAATGAAATCCATGTAAAAGTAGAAAATAAATATCCTGGGATAAAAAAAGACATACGCAAATTCCAGATCATAAAAGAGATGATAAATACTCAAGTTACTGATATAATAGATACGAGTAAAGCAATGCTAGAGGAAATTAAGCCTGACTGTGTTGACGACGTAAGAAAATACAAACAAAAATTTATAACCTTTAGCAAACTGATACAGCAAAAAAGAGTGCCCTTGAGAGAATTCTTAAAGAAGAGTCTTTATGAACATTACCGGGTTGTAAGAATGTCAACAAAGGCTAAAAGGTTTATAGAAGAACTTTTTAACGAATATTTACAAAACCCGAAACAATTACCTGTTGAATATCAAGCTAAAATTAGCGATCTGAATAATAAAAAGATGCTAAAAAGCCTTTTATGCGATTATATTGCAGGTATGACCGATAGGTACGCATTAGATGAGCACAAAAAATTATTCGACACTTACGAAAAAGTATAGACTAACCTTATCCAGTATCCATACTGTATACAGATTAATCAATTCTACCTTTGAATTAAAAGATTTGGTAATCCGAATTACCACCTTGATAAAACAAATCCTAAATGTTGATCTTTGTGAAATCATAATTTTGGATACGTCGCACAGCTACAGCGTACTAAAATGCAAAGCCACAAGGAAAAAACGCTGCATAAGTGAGAAAAGAGAAAAAATTACCAAGGCCTTATATAGGAAAATAGTAAAAAACGTCTGTTCGATTTCAAAAAAAAGAGTTCTGGCATTTCCTTTAATCGCTGATGATTTAATTGGTATAATCATAGTAAGCAGAAACAAAACAAGTAGCGCATTTGATAACACTGATTTTGAGTTATTGGTAACAATCAGTGAACAGATAGTTTTCGGAATTAAAAACCTGCAGCTTTATGACGAACAGCAAAAAACTATTTTAGGAAGCATTAAATCCATGGTAACGCTATTAGATGCTAAGGTGCCCAGGCTTTATACCCACAGTAGAAAATTCAGCGAACTGGTACTCAGTATTGCAGAAGAGATGCATCTTGATGACAAGCAACTGCGCATTTTAAAATACGCAAGCCTTTTACATGATGCCGGAAAAGCAGATATACCTTTGGGAATATTAACGAAAACAAAAAAACTAACAAAAGAAGAATTTAGCATAATTAAAAGTCACCCTTCTAGGGGAGCAAAAATACTGCGTTCTTTATCAATCCTTAAACCGGCGCTGCCTATAATCGCACATCATCATGAAAGATATGATGGTAAAGGGTATCCGTCAGGACTAAAAGGCAAACAGATTCCCTTGGGTGCAAGAATAATGGCTGTTGCCGATGCCTTTGAAGCAATGACTTACGGCAGACCTTACAGACAAAGAATGACGCTTCTTGAAGCAGTAGAGGAAATTAAAGCACACAATAATACTCAATTCGACCCACGGGTAGTAGAGGCATTTTTAAAAATCGTTAAAAAAAACCGCTGGAAAAAATATTTAAAATAATCAATGAATAAGCTAAACGCAAAACAGATAGAATTGTTTGAAAACAGATTTAATGAAAATAAGACTAAAAATAAGTTTTCTTTCAAAAGCCACGGGAAGCCGGAAAAGATTATTGCTGTTATCATAAGCTATATCATCATAGGTATAGTCTGTTTTTCTTTCGGTATAGAGCGGGGGAAAAACTTTATTATCACAAAACTAAAGAATAGCAGTAATTTCATTAAAGTCTCTGCAGAGGCGAAGCCAATTCCGGTTAAAAAAACTGTAATAAATAAAGAACCTATAGAAAAAATTGAAACAAATAAGAAAAAATCTGTAACTGAATCGGCAATAGAAAAAAGCATTCCTAGCTTTAAAGAAATTCCAGGAAACGCTAATTACACAATTCAATTGGCTACTTTTACTTCCACAGACTATGCACAGACTGAAGCAAAACGCCTATTAAAAAAGGGTTTTAACGCCTTTACTTTAAATACTGGAAAACACGTAGTGGTCTGCTGGGGCAAATTCACCAGTAAGAACACGGCTAAAAGTTCATCGCAGTTAAAAGCTTTAAAAGAAATATACGAAGACTGTTTTGTAAGAAAACTATAACAAAGGAGAAAAAATGTCAATTCATCCATCACTAAAATATTCTTTAAAGAATAAAAAACAGACGACAGTACTGAGAAGAATCGATAGGATAAAAGAACTTATGGAAAAAGGCCTTTTTAAAGACGAAGATATCTTCAAACTTCCTAAAACAAAACTAGTGAAGATTAAAATGAAAAAGTCCGTAAAGGTTGAGAAAACAGAAGCAGGCGATGAAAAAGCCGCAGCAGATGTAAAATCAGCTAGTACTGCAAAACCCGCAGGCAAAAAAGTATAATGCATCCTAAAAAGATCCTGTTATTTTTATCGATTATCGTGCTTGTCAATTTAAGCAACGCAGGAGCTTTTGATGTTTTTTTAGGTAAAGTCAAAACTGACAATGTAAATGTCAGATTAGGGGCAAATATCAATTTTGAATCCATTACCAAACTTGACACTAAAGACAAGGTAAAAATAGTTGATGAGCTTTACGGCTGGTACAAGATAGAGCTTAATAACTTAGTGCCTGTCTATGTAAGCAGTAAATATGTAAAATTTCTGCCTGACAGCGAACTGGCACAGGTTAAAGCAAACAGTCTTAATGTACGCATGGATGCAAATATGGATTCGGTGATAATCGGTCAGATCCCCAAAAAAACAATAATCAAAATAAAGACAAAAATAAATGATTTCTATGAAATCGACCCCAAGGGAATTATTTTTGGATGGGTAAACAAGTTCTTTATTGAAAAAATACCGCCAAAGATATCATGAGTATCTTATCAATTATACCTTTTTTAATATTATTTTTTATTGCCATTGTAATACACGAATTTGCCCATGGCTGGGTGGCATATAAACTAGGTGATAATACAGCCAAATCTGCCGGCAGGCTTACTTTTAACCCTTTAGCGCATATCGATTTATATGGGACAATAATTTTTCCCATAATGCTTGCTGCATTAAGCCAAGGCAGATTCATCTTTGGCTGGGCAAAACCAATTCCCATAAACTACGCAAACCTACGTAATCCAAAACGCGATATAGCCCTGGTAGGTATATCCGGACCCTTAGCTAATTTTTTGTGTGCAGTTATCTGCGCGATAGTTTTAAAGCTGAATATTTTAAATGCAGCTTTTATGCATATATTTTATTTAATGATAATCTATAATCTCTTGCTGGGGGTATTTAACCTTATTCCCATTCCACCATTAGACGGCTCAAGGGTAATGATCAGCCTATTGCCGGATGAAACAGCCAGACAATATATGAAGTTAGAGCGGTACGGATTTATTATTATTTTTGCTTTATTTTTTTTCGGCGGACTGAGATTGATCGTTTTACCTGTTGTGTCTTTTTTCGCGCGCTTATTAGGAGTAACGTTTTAATATGAAATCTATTTCCAATAAAGTCAGGCTTAAAAATAGAAGCTACTCCATAATTATCGGCAGTAATATCCTAACTGGTTTATCTAAACAAATAACAAAGCTGAAAATCGGTAATGATGCAATAATCATAACCAATACTTATTTAAAAAATAAATACGCAAATAAATTAACCAAGGGTTTAAGAAAAAACGGTTTCTCCGTAAAAGAATTTATTGTACCTGACTCAGAAAAAGCAAAATCATTTACACAGATTAATAAAATTCTTACTGCGATTTCCGCATACGATAAGGATAAGCGCCTTTTTATTATTGCGCTTGGCGGTGGGGTAGTAGGGGATTTAAGCGGTTTTATCGCCAGCGTTTACAAAAGAGGCGTTCCTTATATACAGGTTCCTACTACACTTTTAGCTCAGATAGATTCTAGTATCGGTGGTAAGACAGCGATAAATTTAGCTGTAGGCAAAAACTTAATCGGAGCGTTTTACCAGCCAAAGCTTGTAATCTGCGATGTTAATTTATTAATGTCACTGAAGAAAAGAGACCTCTTATCAGGCCTGGGAGAAACAATTAAATATGCAGTCATAAAAGACAGGAAATTTTTTAAATACCTTGAAGATAATATCAAAAAAATACTTTCTTTTAAAACAGATGCGCTTATAAAAATTGTCAACAGGTGCTCTAAAATCAAATCAGACATAATTTCAGCAGATGAAAAAGAAGAGAAGTCTATCAGAACTATTCTTAATTTCGGCCACACTATCGGCCATGCTATCGAGGCAGCTTCAAGTTATGATAAATATAGACACGGCGAAGCAATAACCTTAGGTATGCTTTGCGCGATTGAATTGAGCCATCGTCTTGGAATTTTAAACAAAAAAGATTCAGAAAGAATTGAAACCTTAATAAAAAAAGTGGGTCTGCCAACAAAAATAAAGGGACTATCTTTAGAGAAAATAATCAACGCCTACTACCATGATAAAAAGTTTATCGGCAAAACAAACAGATTTGTTTTAACCAGCGGCATCGGAAAAACAGTTATCAAAAAAAATATACCTTTAGCTTTAGTAAAAGAGGTTATCAAAAAAAGGTTATTCTAATTCCAGCAGCAAATTTTCTCCGTCTTTTTGTAATTCCACCTGAAGAGTACTGATATCTAAAACAGTTACCCCTTCAATAATATCACCCTGCTTTACGATCACGTCATTTATAATCGCAATATTATCTTCAGGTGCATTACCTAAAACGATACCGCTTAAAAATAACCCTTGTTTAAAGGAGGGACCTGGGAGAGGAATAAATTTTTCTACAATTTTTTCAATTTTATATTCTTTTGTCTTTGAAAACTTTTCTTTAAGGATAGAAAAATTTGACTTAATCAAAAATACCAATAAAAGGACTGCGAGAATTATATAAAAATACTTATTTATTTTTGCTTTTTTAATTTCTTTAACAGGTTTTTCCTGTTGGGAGGGGTTTACATCTTGAGTACCTACAGGATTCTGCAGTTCGCCTTGTGCTTTCCTTAACGCATCGTAAATTAAACTCATTTTTTAAATTCGTTGTATACTTCTTTGATAATTTCTGCAGAGATCTTTTTCGTATCCCTAACAAAACCTGCCAGTAATGCCAAGTCGCATATTATATTTATAACACGCGGAATCCCAAATGAATAGTTAAAAATTTCATTTATGGACATATCGTCAAATTCAACATTAGATAAACATCCTGCTTTCTTTAGACGGTGATGGATATAGGCAGCAACATCAACTTTCTCAAGAGGTTTTACATCATAATGAACCATGATTCGTTGATCTAGCTGACGCAGGCTTGTAAGGTTAAGTTTTTCCGTTAACTCCGGCTGACCGACTAAAACAATCTGTAAGAGTTTTTGTTTCTCGGTTTCTAGATTAGACAATAACCTTATCTGTTCAAGCTGTTTAGGTTTTAGATTCTGCGACTCGTCAACAATCAATACTGCGTTTTTATTTTCCTTTGCCAAATTAAGCAGAAATTTATTCAACTCGTTTATCATCGAAAGCTTATCTTTCTTCTTAGCATTGATCCCAAAATCAGAAAGAATCAAACCGATAAGCTGCAGGTTGGAGAAATCAGGATTAAGAATAAAAGCGCTTTTTACGGATTCATCAAGCTGTTTTACAAGGGCCTTGCAGATGGTTGTTTTACCGGTTCCCACTTCACCGGTTAAGCAAAGTATACCTTTTCTTTCCTTGATCCCATAAATTAAAGCTGCCAAGGCTTCCTTATGGCTTGTGCTTAAAAAGAAAAAGGAAGGATCGCTTGTAACATTAAAAGGACGTTCTTTCAGGCTGTAATATTGCGTGTACATATATATATTTTAACAACAATTAAGTATTTGTAAAGTAATTGACAAGCTTTTTTTTTATGTTATAATTATCTTGGCTGGAGGAAAAATGGATAACGATTTAACACAAAACAAACGAAATACAAATAGACTACGTATGCATCTACCTATAACATATAAAGTTATGTCAAATCCTAAATTCGGAAAAACTGTAACCAAAGACATTAGTAAAAGCGGGATGAGAATGATCTCTGAAAACTTTATACCGCCTTTAACAGAACTTACCTTACAGATTAATCTCTTTTCAAAAATCCTAAATCCTACTGCAAAGGTAATATGGTCACAAAGACTCCCCTATAGCGATAGATACCAAGTAGGGGTTAAATTTGATCAAATCAACGGCCCCGAATCCAGATATCTAGAGGATTATTTACTACTTCATGAATAATATGGCAGACCAAACAAACCAAGAAAAAATTATAACTTGTACAGATTGCAGTAAGCAATTAAAACGAGTAAGACGCTATTATAAAAATGGCAAATATTACTGCAATAAATCCTGTTACAGGAAAGCAAAAGAAAAAAAGCAAGATTAACCAATGGAAGACAAAAGACCTCCTGATGAGCGTCGAACTTTCCGTCGCGTTGATAAACAGATATCGCTGAAACTTTCCCTTAATAAAAAAGGGGATATCTTAACAGAAACACGCAATATCAGCGCAAAGGGTGCTTTTTGTCATATTGCCAAACCTATTGGCATGTTTTCAAAACTAAAACTGACCCTTATGGTGCCTTTAAAAAAAGGCGGCAATGGAAAAACGCAGACAACCAAGCTTGCCTGTGAAGGGGTAGTGGTAAGAGAAAACCCCAGTCCTGACGGCAAAGGTTATCTCGTAGCGATTTTCTTTAGCAACATAAGTAATTTAGCAGTAGAAAAATTATCACAATACGTTGATTATCACCTCTCGTAAGTCTTAAAAAGCATTAATGCGAAAAATTTACTTACCTGGGAAAGTAAAACTCATAATCGGTCTTATTGCAAAAGATGAGGATCTTTTCAATAAGGCTTTTTTTTATTTAGAAAAGAAATTATCCCGAATTGACTTTAAATCTGATATCTTAAAGTTTAAGACCACAAATTACTATCAAAGCGAAATCGGTAAAAACCTAAAAAGAGTTTTTATCAGCTTTAGTAAATTAATCACTCAGAACAGCCTTGCCGATATAAAACTAACCACCTGCAGGCTTGAAACCAGGCTTTCTAAGGATAAAAAAAGGGTTATTAATATTGACCCAGGGTATTTAGCCCTTTCAAAGCTGGTTCTGGCAACAACAAAGGATTTTTCACATAGAATCTATATCAATAAAGGGATTTATGAAGAGATAACTTTAATTTTTACGAAGGATACCTTTACAGAACTGCCTTGGACATACCCTGATTACAGAACCAAAGAATATATTGATACCTTTAACCATATAAGACGCATCTACCAAACTCAGATAACAAATTGAAAAACTTTTTTGTAATCTTATTATTGATGTTTACTTTTGGCTGCGCAAGCGTATACAACACTGCCTTAGGCAAGAAAGAATTGATTTTTATCTCCAGCTCCCAAGAAGTTGCCTTAGGAAAACTTCTCAATGCCCAGATGAAAATGCAGCTAACCACCTCAAACGATGAGGCATTAAACAAAAGACTAAAAAAAATCGGCAATAGGATTGCTTTAAATTCAGACAGAACTGACTTAAACTATAGTTTTAATGTAGCGGAAGATAAGGAACTGAATGCATTTGCTTTACCAGGCGGATTTATTTATGTAAACTCTGGACTTATGGAGAAAGCTACGGATGATGAATTGGCCTGTGTTCTTGCCCATGAGATCGGCCATGTTGCTGCAAAACATTCTGTAAAAAGACTGCAGGTTTCATTGGGTTATTCCATAGTCATGAGCCTGGCATTTAATAAAGCTGAATACGTAGACACGATACAGGCAATGAACACGGTTTTTAATTACGTATCCTTAGGCTACAGCAGAAACGATGAACGACAAGCTGATACATTAGCAGTAAAATATGCCTATAAATCAGGTTTTAACCCAGAGGGCATAATTAGTTTTTTTAAAAAACTCCAGGAAGAGGCGGAAAAACAAAATAGGTCGCAGCAATTGGTTTTTTTAAGTTCTCATCCACCGATAAATGAACGCATAAAATACACAGAAGAAAACATAACCAAAATAAACAATAACCAAAGTCTTTTCGACTGTAATCTTAAAATCTGTCCTAAATGTAATAAAACATACCCAAAACAATATGACTATTGCCAGGATGACGGAACAAAATTAATCTGCAGATAACTATGCCAAAATACATTGAAACTTTTAAAAAAGGCTTACTGAGAACAAAGATCCAGGCATTAATGAAGATGGAAGAAAACTGCTGTATCTGTCCGCGTAGATGCGCTGTGAATAGGCTTAAAAACAAGACTGGATACTGTAAAACAGGTCTTTTCGCCAAGGCCTACAACTACACAGCACACATGGGAGAAGAGCCGGTCATTTCCGGTAAAAACGGCTCAGGTGCTATATTCTTTTCTAACTGCAACATGAGTTGCTGCTATTGCCAGAATTATAAATTCAGCCAGCTTAATGAAGGTAAAGAAATTAATAAAGATACTTTAAGCGATATGATGCTGGAACTTCAAAATAAAGGATGTCATAATATCAACCTGGTTACCCCAACCCATGTCAGTGCTCAAGCGCTGGATGCCTTAGAGCTTGCTATAACCAAAGGACTTAATATCCCCTTAGTCTATAATAGTTCTGGCTATGAACTGCCTGAGGTGATTCAAATCCTAAACGGGGTAGTAGACATATATCTTGTGGACATGCGCTATGCTGATAATAAAACTGCCGGTAAATATTCTCAAGCGCCGAATTACCCTGAGTATAATCAAAACAGCTTATTAGAGATGTTTAAACAGGCGCCAATTGCAAAGATTAAAAACAACATAATGACTGAAGGTATAATTATACGACACCTGATACTTCCAGAAGGTGCCTCAGGCACAGAGAAAATTGCAGAGTTTATAAATAAGAGACTTTCAAAACAAATACATATCAGCCTTATGAGCCAGTACTTTCCTTTTTATAACGCAAAAAAAAATCCTGAAATCAACCGTAGAATTACCCAAAAAGAATACGACCAGGCCAAAGCGGTTCTGGAGAAATATTATTTAACTAACGGATGGGTACAGGAAGAATCAGGTTTAATAGATTTAGCAGGGGTAAACTTAAAGAAAAACGTATAAATTTTAAGTTTAATTAGTTGCTAAAAGTCATTTTTTCTAATAAAATAATACCAACAAAGGAGATACAATGAATAACATATTATGCAAAAGATCCATATTTAAAGTTGCTAATAAGTACCAGAAAAAAGTGATGATGTTGGTGTTTTGGACAGCGTTGATTTCAATTATAATTTCATCTGTCACGATATATTTAATGAGCTTTCTAATTATTGCTTCTGAGATGCCGGATAAAGCATTTATTTCTCTCAATATAATTCCTGCTGCTGGTAAATCTGCCATAGTTCTGGTTTTACTTGTAATTATGTGGCTTATGCTAATTATTGCCATAGCTCAAAGAATATCCAATAAACTTGTTGGTCCAATCGACAGGCTTTATAGGGATCTTGATGAAATCGGTAAATTAGGTATAAAAAAGCATATCCATTTTAGAAAAGGAGATGACCTGTCTGAGCTGGCTACCAAAATAAATAAAATCGTTGATCGGATTCCTGCAAATAAATGAACAAAAAAAGTTTTACCTTAATTGAAATGGTTATTGTTGTTGCTATAATTGCAACGCTTACAACTATAGCTGTTCCTTACTACAAAGACCAGGCCGTAAGGGTAAAAACTTTTGCTGCACAAAAATACATTATGCTTCTTCGCGATACTCTGGAAAGTTATACTATTGTGAGTACTTCTTATCCTAACAGTCTAAGCTATCTTGCGCAGACTGACCCGCCGTTTATTCCGTATGCACCCTGCTCAACACAAGGCTCAAAAGGTGAATACAAAGGCTATAATTATCACTGTCAGGAACTAACAGACGGCACTTATCAAATCAGTTCAACACCATTATCGGAAAAAGAAGGTAAGTACTGCTGGCGGGTAATCACTGGCGGAATTATTCAAAAAAGAAACTTCAATACAAAAAACAATAAATGTAATGGTCCGTGGCAATCTCCCTAACTGATTAAAAGGAGGCATGTATGAAAAGAAATTCTTTTATAATTGCTCTTTTAAGCGTATTTGTATTTTCTATTTGTAGTTTTGCTCAGGAAGAAATCCCAATAGAACAAGTTAAAAAACCAGTAGTAGAAGTTTCTATTGTCAGCCTACTTGCAAACCCGGGTGATTATAACAATCTAAGAATAAAAACTTCAGGCTATTTTGTGTATAACTTTGAAAACAACGCATTGTATCTATCAACTGAATCAGCCAATAACCTACTTACTAAAAATGGCCTTTGGGTAGAGTTATCAGAAGAAACAGGCCTGGAGGAAAATATCAATGAGTTTAAAAACACTTTTTGCATCATAGAAGGTGAGTTTTACGCTGAAGAAAAGGGACACAAAGACCTTTGGACTGCAAGCTTAAAAGATGTGGATCTAATTATCCCTTTAAGGCGTAAAGAAAAAGTAGATACTATTATAGATTCCCCGCAAATGAGCACAGCAGAACAGCCAAGCTCAGTATTGATTCCTACAAAGGAAATCCTTAATATCGCTATGGAAGCTGCAAAAAACCAAGAATTAAACCTCACCAATCTTACCATGCACTTAGATAAAACCGGTTGGCTTGTATTATTAAATAGCCTTGCTCCAGAGGAAACTGCTGGCTTAGAATATTTAACTGACCGAAACTACCAGTCAATAAGGTTTTCAATAATAGAAGGTGAAGGTAATGACGAATGGTTTTTTATAGATAGTGCTAGCGGCCAGATAATAGGCAAGTATAATAAATAAATGCCTGTTAAAACCAGCCTAAAAAATACCTTTAATTATACAAACAGCGTATTAAGCTTTGTTGTTTTAGGGTTTTTTTTCGAACCTGCCATATTCACATCTTACTTTAGCCAAAACATAAGAGACTCCATATTTGGTATACCAATACTATTATTTTTTATTACTCTAAGGTTTTTATTCTTTAGCGGCGCCTACGGCACGCTAGTTGAGATTGCCAGTGATGAGAACCTCACACTTTCTATAAAAAGCTTCCAAAATAACTTAAAACAGTACTGGAAACTATATCTAGCAGTAAGCATAATACCAATGGTGGTTCACTTTTTGATATTTTCATTAGCACCATTTAAAAATATCCCCTACATTGGAGTAAGCACCTTTCTTGATACCGTAATCCTTTATATAATCGCTTCATCTATCATAAATAAGAAGTACCTAAAAAAATTAGACATCATCAAGAAAAAACTCAACATAACCCTGAGTGATATTATTGTAATTTTATCAGTGCTGGGCGTTAGTCTTGGTCTTGTGGCCTTTGCCTATACTGCTGAGGTTAAACTGTTCCATATATACAGGGTAGTTCATTTTGCCATTAAATACCTGCATTTTTTCCTGTTCTTTTATATAACTTTTATTATCTTAAAGACCTACAAGGAATTAAATAGTATCAGCTCTTCGGAAAAAGAACTTTACCTTATTGCCCCCAAAAGCGCAGCTGTAATACCCAGCATCTTATCTTTAATCTTAAGGATATACCCGCCGGTTTTTACAGTCTTACGCGCCATGACTCCAGAAGGTTATAAAATAAGGGAATTCAACCAGATTATCTGGCGTAAAAGGTTTTATCAGCCTAAAAAGCTAGTAGGTATAACATGTTTTACTTCTAATAGCCCAGAGGCATATAAAATAGCCAAAAGCTTTAGAGAAAAAGGCTCTAAGGTAATTATGGGCGGGCCGCATGTAAGTTTCTGCGCAGATGAGGCCCTTGAATACTGCGACAGCGTGGTAATAGGAGAGGCCGAAGGGGTCTGGGAGGAGATTATCCATGACTATGAAAATGACTGCCTAAAACCAAAATACATTGCACCCATACTAGATAACTATTATGAGAAAACAACGCAGAAGATGCTTGCGCTTCCAGCAGATGTAATCGCAAAAAGTATCTCTACAGGAAGAGGCTGTAAATTCAACTGCTTTTTCTGTACAATCCCGGCATTGTCCGGTAGACGAATCAGAAAAACCCCGGTTGCCGATATCATTAGCTTGTTAAAAAAAGCTAAACTAAAAGCCAAAATAATAAGCTTTTTAGATAATAATATATATGCCGACCCTGTTTATGCAAAAGAACTCTTTAAGGCAATGATACCATTAAAGATAAGATGGAGCGGTTCAGCCAGCCTTGATATTGCCAAAGATGCTGAGGCCTTAAAGCTGGCTAAAAGATCAGGCTGTAAGATATTTTTAATTGGTTATGAGATATCAGGCAGTTCACCGGAACAGGAAAAGAAGGGTAAATTCATCCTTGCCCATGATTATATAAGACTGTCTAAAATTATTAAGAAAACTGGGATAGGCATAAAGGCACATTTTATTTACGGCTTTGACAGCGACACTCTAAAAAGCCTGTTTACTCTTTGGAAATTCTGCTTTCGGCTACCGGCAGATTATACTTGCTTATCGTTTCTTACGCCCTTACCAGGCACAAAGCTTTATTTTGATAAATTAGCTAATAATGAGATTACCAACTTCAACTGGCGCAATTACTCACTATCGAGGTTTGTGACAAGTTCAAAGAATATAAATACCGAAGTTTTAAATTGGTTTTATCCCGTATTAAGCATAGGGTTTTTATCTACTACTTCTGCGATCGGGTTTTTACTGATTAATCTGATAGTATTGACGTATCTATTGTATCTAGTGTAAGCTATTTTAGAAGCTTATAGAAAATAGTGAACTTAGAGAAGGTTTTAATAAATAGGTATGTAAGAACCAAAACAATATCATACTGCAGGTCAGTATAGATAGGCCAGATGAAGTTTTTGATAATTAAAAAAGTGATTATTGTAAAAACAAGTATAGTATCTAAGTAGTAGATCGTGCTGATTAAAGAGGGGATAGAGTACTTTTTGCTTAATGCCTCACAAAGCTGGTAAAGAGATAGGTCTTTAGAAGTAAATTCAGTATTATTTAATAAGCTCTTTGCAATAGATATAATATTAGCCTTTTTACTCCAGTGCAGCCTGAATATAGGCCATAAGAATATAACTCCAAGCCAGAAAAAAGCATATACTTGAATAAAATAGACAGACAATATGAATAGAGATATAATGATGTTTAATAGAGCCTGGTTTAAGATAATATGCTTTATATGGGTGTAGTTGGCTTTAATAGTAGGATCTGTTATAAGCTCTTTTTTAACATTAAGTTGGAATAATAGATAAGCAAACCATCTGTAGGTATGGGCATCGGTTCTGATGGAGGAACTTACGATATTTTGGGTTTGGTTTGAATCGGTCATAGGTAGATTTTACAAGGTTTTAGGGGTGGATGCAAGGGGAAAAGTTTAACTCATATAAACAAAATGTTAAATAGAATTAAAATAACTACTCTAATATTGATTTTTTTGTTAATAGGGTGTGGCCAAAAAAATGATTTTGATGTAGAAAAAACAAATAAAACTTCATCTGCTTTAACAGAATCAATAAAGCGAGAATACGGAGAATATTCAGAAAAACTTTTTGATTTAACTGAAAAACTAGCTATAAATAGCATTAATTTATCTGACATTGGATCATCATTAAATAAAAAAATAGGGAGCATGCAACCTGATGAAAGAATGCCGTTACTGGAAATCAGCTGGATACTAAATACTATGGCTAATGAAACGGTCGCCATTTCTGGCCTTACTCTTGCAATAGCTCGAGGCGGTTTATTGCTGGATTTAATAACTGAAAAATCATATACTTTTAATCATGACCTTATGACTAGAGCTTTTTTCTTTAGCCCGCAAGTAAATCCTTTGATTTTTATGATAGAAAACGAAAATGAGAAGATTAAAAGTTTTATTCGTGAAATATCCATCAATGGGATTACGCAAGAAATGAATGCTGCTATAGAAACCATGGAAGAAATAAACAGCGTATTAAAAAATATGCATAATGAATCGGATTTAGTAAATCATGAGCAATTACTCGAGATCGAAGATACGATGAGAGATATTATTGAAGACAGTAAAAGAAATTAACCAGATAAAACTGAAAAGCTGGTTTATGTAGTACAGTTATGCAAAGTTTTTAGGGTGGATACAAAGGGAAAAGAAAAGAATTACGGTTCGAGTCCTCGCGGGGGATAGCTACCTTAAAGTAAAAGATGAATAAAAGAATAACTTCGGTTATATTAACTATTATTTTTGTAGGAGGTGCCTTGTGTAATGTTCTGATTTGGCTTGGCATTACACCAGCCTATATAAATAATAATAAATTTATTTCCGGTATCGTAAATTTATTAAATTTTAAAATTCCAGTCTATTTAGTTGCTCTGATAGCCTTAATAGCAATTTTTTTATATAAAAAAATTGCAAATATAGGATTGAAGAAGCCGCTTAGTGCAGAGAAAAAAGTTAAAGAAATCAAGCAAGAAAAGACTGAAGAAGTCAACGAAGATAAAATAGTGAAAAGTTTATCTAAAGAACAAAAAATTCTTTTATTAAGCCTGCTTGAGCAATCAAATCAACAAAGATATAGATATATGGTTCAGGATGATTACAAGGAGGAATTTAGAAAAACAACAGCGGATTTCAATATAGCTGAAGCTCAACTAAAAGATTTAAATTTAATTTATTTTCGTTCTACTACGAGAGGCACTCTTTGGATTTTGACCAAAGAAGGACTAAAAGTAGCCAGTATCATACATAGTCAAAAGAAAGTTTAAAATTGCATTAGATATTGACTGTTTGAAGTTGGTTATATAATATTTTGGATTCTTCTGTACAATACAGCCAGTTGCGAAACGCGTCATATAGGAGACCAATAATATCATGTCTGCTATTAACAAGAAAAGAATATGTATCACCCTGCTATGTTTAGCCATTTTTAACGGGCTTGTCCTATCCATTTGCATTAAAGAAGGAATTGACCGCAATAACCCGATGTTGAGATTTAACGAAAAGGAAGCCGTGACTTTTTTATCAGCATTAATGCTTGGAGCCACGTCTCTTGCTTGTTTGATTTTATATTTATTAAAGAGAAAATCTCACACTTATTTCAAAAAAGGGTTATTTTGGTTGATTACATCTATTGGGTTTTTTTATCTGTGCTTGGATGAGTATTTTATGGCCCATGAAGGCATGGATGAATTTGTGGGTTATCTGCTTACGGGTAAGGATATTTCGCATTTGAATTTAGATGCAACTCTCATCGCATTCTTCGGGTTAGTGGCTATATGTGTCTGTATTTATTTTTTCAAAAGTATTGCTGAACATAGAGTGCTACTTGTTTTTTTGTACCTGGGAGGTTTTTTTCTGGCGTTAACTGTGACATTTCATTTTCTGGAGAGAATTAATATTTTTCTTGAAGTTGCAGAAGAAAGCTTAAAACTTATAGGCGTTTCCATGTTTTTTGCCGGGTTTTTAAATGCCTTGCTGTCTTTTCTAGATGACGTTTCTATCAAGCCAACTGTTTTAAAAAATGAATATAACACTAAATAGAAATCGGAATATTAAAATTCTGATAAGAGGACATTCCAACATAGGTGATGTTTGTTATGACTTGGCTCTTATTCAACCCTTAAAGAGGCATTTTCCTCAAGCCCATATTACCTTTTTTGTTTCTTCAAAAGCAAAAAAACTTCAAAAGTTTATCCCGGCGTTGATGAGATTATAGTTTTAGAACGCGAGAAGCACCGTCACTTTCTCGATAAACTTAAATTTAGTTTTAAATTGAATCGTGAAAGGTTTGACTTGATCATTGTTTTTGCATCTCGTCTCAGAAAAGAATATAATATTAAAACTATTGCCCTTGGGAAGTATGATAACAAGCGATTAGTAAATAGTATTTCACCGACGATTATTTCACTGATTAATCAAACTACATTAAAGCAGGCGATTTCCTTGATTTCACGGTGCCAATTTTTTATCGGGCCAGATTCAAACCTTTTGCACATAGCTAGCTGTTTGAACGTTGAGACCATCGGTCTTTATGGCCCTACTCCCAAAGACTATGTGTATCCATATTTTCATCGCGAGAATATTATACAAGCGAAACTAAATATTAATGATGAGTGCTGGGGCGTTGATAAGTTAAGATGTCCGCCTTCTCTTTACCAAACGCCGTGTTTGTCTATGAAAAAAATAAGAGTTGATGAGGTCATCTCAAAGGTCGCGAAGAAATTAATCAAAACCAGGCATTCAAAAAGCATGCATGCTTAGACTAGTCCGGGGACCCGTTCTGAACTCAAACATTTTTAGTTAAAAATTTATTAATATCTAAGCAACTCTTGACAATCCACTCAAATGTGTGGTATAGTTAGTATATGCCACACAGTAACCTAACTCAAAAACAAGCTAAAGTATTAAAATTTATCCAAGAGAGAGTAGGGAAGAACCTTCCTCCAACCATTCGTGAAATAGCCCAAGCTATGGGTTTTTCATCAACCGGTACTGTAAGAGATTACTTAAACAGCCTAAAAGAAAAAGGTTTTATTAAAATACACGCCAAAAAGGCTCGTTCTATAGAGTTACTTAGAAAACCCTTTATTGGAGTGCCTATTTTAGGTAAGATCCCAGCGGGTACGCCTAACTTAGCTACTGAATACCTAGAAGATTATTTTAGTCTTGATAATATTATAAGAGATGAAGGTATTTTTATGTTACGGGTTAAAGGTGATAGCATGATTGATGCTGGCATACACGAAGATGACTTAGCTTTAGTAAAAAAACAAGTAACAGCTAATAATAATGATATTGTCGTTGCTTTAATAGATAATGATGCAACTATTAAAAGATTAGTTAAGAAAAATAACAAGTTTTACTTACAGCCTGCTAATAATCGTTATAAACCAATAGAATTTACCAAAGATACTACCATCTCCGGCAAAGTCATTGCTATAATCAGAAAGTACTAATTATGTTTAAAGAGGCACGTTGGGATAGGCAATTACCTAGTGAAGGTTCATCCTTTAATGAAAAAATATCAGTCTCAGCCATATTTACCAATGGTAAAATTAAACCCAGATACTTTATCTGGAAAGACAGGCTTATAAAGATAAAAAGAATTAATTATTATTGGCAAGAAGCCAAAGGCAGTGATAAAATAAACCTGTTCTCAGTTAATGCTGGGATTGACAACTACCAGATATCATTTAACCCTAATACCTTTAACTGGTATTTAGAAAGGATTATTTCATGAGTTTTATTCATGCAGCTGTAGAAACCTCCAGCGTTGACAATGCCCGGATGATCTTTAGGGAATTATTAGGCTTAGCTGAGGTATCAAGCTTTAACATAACTGACAAACTATCTAGTGACATCTTTGAACTAAAACCCCCAGATGAAATCATGCTATTTGAAGATAAAACTACGAATGTTTTTATAGAGGTATTTATTAATAGCAAGATGAAACACCATAGGCAGGATTTTACGCATCTATGCTTTACGGTTGATAACCTAGAGGTTTTTTTAGAAACTGCCCGCGCCTTTAACCTAAAAATAATCCAAACCAATAAAGAAGATCGCATTATAACCTTTATCAGAGATAAAGATAATAACCTATATGAGATAAAACAATCTCTGAAGCAGTAACAGGAGGGACCTAAAAAAAGAAGAGGTCTCTCTTTTCTACTCTCCCTACCACACAAATGTACGTATAGAGCTTATGATCATACATATTGATATGGATGCTTTTTTCGCCTCAATAGAACAGGCTGTAAATCCTACTCTTAAAGGTTTACCTTTGATTGTCGGTTCACGCGGCAATAAAAATTATACTGTAGTTTGTGCTGCTAGCTATGAAGCCAAACGCTTAGGTATTGACTCCGGAATGCCTACTAAAGAAGCTTTTCTAATCTGTCCGCAGGCAGAATTTGTACCGGCAGACTCCGCTAAATATGTATATACATCTGAGGTCATATTTGAAATGCTATTTAAGTTTGACCCTAACCCACAGTATGTCTCCATTGATGAATTTCAGCTGGATTTACGCGATACCCATCCTGAAGAATATGTAAAAATCTGCAATAACATAAAGCGCTGGATAGTTAAAGAATTTAACATCACTTGCTCAATTGGTGTTGCCAAAAACTGCCTATTAGCTAAGCTAGCATCTAAACTAAACAAACCTGATGGTGTGTGTATTTTAGATAAAAAAACTATGGAAAAAACCCTAAAAAATACTGATGTGGGTAAGCTGTCTGGGATTGGTAAAGTCACATTAGAACGGCTTAACAATTTAGGGTTTTATACCTGTTTGGACTTGTACAATCAAAACCAAAGCTTTCTAAATAGCCACTTTGGTAAGGTTGGTTTTAATCTTTTTTTAGAACTTCATGGGCAAGATTCTTTCAGTCTAAACCCCCAGGTTAACCCAGCCAAATCCATAGGCCATTCATACACCTTAAATCGCTCAACCAACAACCAAGACTTAATCCTTAACTGGATCAGGCTGCTTTCTGAAATGGTTTCTGTAAGACTACGCAAACATAACCTCACAGCTAAGACGATCAGCTTTTGGTATTCTAAGGATAAGGATTTTAAAGGAATTACCCGCCAAAAAACCTTCCAATTACCTACCAATAACGGCCAGGATATCTATGAGAAAACATGCCAAATTTGGCGAAAGATAGCCCCAAATAGACCCTTTTTAAGGGCTCTTGGGGTATCAACCAGCCAGTTTCAAGCCCCTCAAAAAAACCTCTTAAAAGAGATCCAAAGAAGAGAGGACATAAGCAATATTATGGATAAAATCAACCAAAAATATGGTGATTGGACTCTTATCCCTGCCCAATTAATAAAGATTTATAATCCCGGTAAGAATATATAAGGTTTCAGGTATAATGGTTTATAAGGTAAGTTAGAATAAGGGCAAATAAGACAAATAAAAGAATAAGTAAGCCCAAGTAAGTTTGACTGGGATTATCCACAGGCGATATTAACACTAATATAACCTCATTAAATACCCTTAGTTAGCCTGGGTTTTCACTATAGGCCTAAGTTAACATAAGGTACATTATAGGAAGTTACACATACAGGCCCTTTTAAGCTTTTAAAGCCTTTTTTGTTTATAAGCTATCTTACTATCTGTTCTTTTATTTATTGTTTGGGCAGGATCTTATTAAAGAATAACTGCAGTAAACATTACTTTCCTTTTACTTCAGGACTTGCTTGGATCTTTATTATCTTACCATTAGCTATGGCATCTGCTATTACTTTGCGTGCCTTTTTTAATACCCGGCTTAAGGTCTGCTGAGATATGCCCATGGTTTTAGCTGCCTGAGTTTGGTCTAGCTCTAAATGATCACATAGCCTGACTGCCTCAAAAGCATCTTCAGTAAGCACTACTTCATCAGGTCTACCAGGTTTACCCCTTGGACTAAACTGACTAATCCTTGGTTGATACTGGATTTTCCTTGTTTTTTTGGGTCTTCCTCGAGGTTTCATTTTACTTATTTTTACTTAAATCATTAAAATACACTTTATTTTTACCTCCATTTAACGCCCTATTTATTATGAGTACATACTCATTATACGATACTTAATTCTATTGTCAATTAGAATAATCTTTGTTATGAGTGGAATTTGGTTGGAATAAAGAACATTGCCAATATCCTCTTCCCCTATGAGTTGTCCTGGAGATTTATATGGTTTTTGCTGATATTATCTAATGCTTTATCTTGTTTATGGTTACAGCGGATTGATTTGTTTGTTGTTATACGGTTTTATACGGTGTTTGTGCGTGTTTTGTTATCCGAGTGTTATCCGAATATAGATAACTATTAATTGTTTTTTATTCATTCTTTCTCTATATTAATCTTTATAGAATCCCAATAAGGACTTAGGGAAAGCTGCTCTTTAAAATCGGCTATAAACTTTTCTTTGCCGCTTTTGCCCTCTGGCCACACCTTATCTAGAAATCGCCAAGCCTCACTGGGATGACCTGTATAAATCAAATCCAACATATACCCCCATACAGAACCTGGTAATATAACATCTCCTTTTACCCAAGCAAAGTATCCAGTATCTTTCCCCACATCCGGCTCTCCAAACGGCAGGTCTTTCTTAATCTGCATTTTACTACTTTGCTCAATCTTTCTTATATCAGATTGAATATTCTTAAAGATTTTCTCTTCTTCTCTCGGACTCGGTAAAGGCTTCTTCATTAAATCTAATGCCAAAAGATACTTTCCGCCTCGATATTTAAGGACAATTCTCGGTTCTGGTGACCCAAAAAAAGTTTCATTCCAATAAGCAAAGGTCCAATCATTACCGATAAATTCTAGCTTGCCGTCACCATCTAAATCTTCAAATCTGGCTAAATCAGAATCTCCTGCATTAACTGTATCTAAAAGCTTAAAGTTTTCTCCTAGTTGAAAAATCATAAAACCAAAACAACAATGAGCACCTCCACTATAATTAGCTATTACTAAGTTCAGCTGCCCATCGCCAGTGATATCCTGGCAACCGTTAATAAGCGCACCTTCCGGCATTTCGTCATACATCAATCCGATTCTGAACTGCTTGTTCTCATCTTTATATATTAACTCATTATTTTTATAAATTTCAAGTCTATCCAAAACCAATGGAATACCTTCTTCGTCATATTCGCATATTTTAATGAAATATTCACCGCAGGTTTTTTCTATCTTGGTCAGAGTACTCGGACTTCCTCCAAAAGCAATCTGAGTATTCAACATAAGGATAAATGCAACTATTAAATATTTTTTATTCATTTAATCTACTGTGTTTACAAATACCTTGATCTGATTTAATCTCCTGCTTAGCAAAGCCCTTCACTTTCACATTCCCTTCATTCTTTATTGTTATAGCTGTTCCTGAGACTATGTTAGCTACCCACACAAAAAAAACCAATAATAACGGCTACGACTACGGGAATAATTGTTCTTTTTATTATATACCTCTTTATTCAAATATGATTAAATACATCAACACTAGGAAGCAAGAAAAAAAGCCTGCTCCCTCTATCATTAAAAACTACCATCCTGTGCCAACCTTACCATTATAAGGATTTACATTACCACAACATCCCCAATTATTCGAACGAACGCCATCTGGATTTGACCTGTAATGAGGAGCTACGTATGTTCCGTTATTTCGATGATAACCTCTCACGTACACATCTGCTTTTGCAATGCTAATAAAACTTACAAACATTATCAAAACTAAACCTAATATTAAAGTAGCCTTCATTTGATATCTCCTTTTCATTTTACTAATCATTTAACCCTAAATAATTTGCATTATTATATAAATAGCCGTCATTGGAAGTATCTCTAAAATGTCCGCTTCTGTACTGTCCACTTCTTGTAGAATAACCACTTATCCATTTTGTTGCTGCAAAAACACTACTAGCCAGATTTAAACTTACTACTATTGCTAATGCGAGAATAATTAATTTTTTCATGATATGTCTCCTTTTTTAGAACTTCCGTAGGTTTGTTAAAGATCCAAAATCATCAACTATAACTGACTGTTGTATATAATTCCTATTTTCTTTTCCTTTAATAACTAAATTACGGCTACTCTCATCTACCATAGCATAAACGCTATTAATTCCAATCGTTAAACCTACCAAAATTGTTATTATCACCTTTCCCATGTTTCTCACCTCCTTTCACTAACAATAGACGCAAGAAAAAACAAAATCTAACAAAAAAAGAGACATTTTTATAATTATGTCTCTTTTCTCTAACACAATGATATATAATAGTTTATATTATTTGCCAAGCTCCTTTAACCTTTTCAAGCCTTCTTGATACTCTCTTGCTTTTTCAGTATTCAACTTGTAAATTAGTTCTTTAGCTCGAGTTAGATATTTTAAAGCGGTATCTTTAAAACCCTTCCTATCGTAAGCTAAACCAATATATTGATATACCCAAGCTTTGTAAGCATCGTCATTGCACTGTTCAGAATATTTAAGGGCCTTATCGTAAAACACTAAAGCTTTATCATTATCTCCTTTTTTATAATAGACTTCCCCTATATTTCCGTATATTGAATAATCTCTATTATCTGGCTCCTTATCTAATTTTGACTCTTTTAAGGCCAAATTATAATATCTTAAAGCTTCATCAAAATCATTTTGATAGAAATAAACTACACCTAATGAATTACAACAAACAGAAATACCAGATCTATCATCAAGATCTTTATAGAAATTTAATGAAATATTTAAATTCTTAAAAGCATTATTATAATCATCAATTTTTGAATAGCTGCTACCAAGATCGCTATAAATTGCAGCCATAATCAATTTTGTTGTCCTGGATTTAAACTTCTTAGATTCATAAAACTTTATTGCCTTTGAATATAAATCAATTGCATTAATATATTCTCCTTTTTCCTCGTATATCTGAGCAATAGCATTTTGGAAAAGTAATTCATCTTCTTCGGACTCTAACTTCTCAGCTATTTCTAAACCTTTTTTGTATGTCTCCATTGCTTCACTATAATTGGCCCTACAATAATACATACCTCCTATATTATCATAATAACGCATCAACCCTTTTTTATGATCCAGGGATTTTAACAACTCAAAATTTCTTGAAAAATATTCTGATGCCTTATCATATTCATTCATATAGAGATATTGATATCCGATATCGTTATAAACTTCTACTAACTCAAATTCAGGTGTTATAATCTTCAATAAATATTCTGCTTTCAATAAATATTCAAGAGCTTTTTTATAATCCATTTCCCAATCTGAATACCACCATCCTATAGCAATATATGCTTGAGCTAACGAATAAGAACAATTTAGTTTTTTGGCTAATTCTCGAGCATTGTTGTAATTTTTCATCGCATGATTCCTTTGATCATTTCCATCTATGCTCATCTCTTCATAAAGATTACCAATGGAAAAATAAGCACTTATCAAAGAAAAACTGTCTTGATTAGATTTACATAATTTTATATATTTAAAATAGTAATCAAGAGCTAAATCTTTCTTGCCTAAAGATGTATAAATGTTGGCTAATGCAAGTAATGGCTCTTTGTAATCAATATCTAGTTCAAGTGCTTCTTTGTATAGCTCTATTGCCTGAAAATATTCTTCTTTATCTTGATGTTTTGATGCAGTATCGCATATTTTCACTACCTTTAAGAAAATTTTGTCTTCTTCAAGAAAATTTTCTATATACTTAATCGATGCGTCAGAATGTTCTTGAGGAATATCGATTTTATTAAAAGAAGTCGACCTAACATCTTTTCTTCTTCGAGTATCTTTATATTCTTCTTGCTGTTGTTTAAAAACTGAGTTTATTCGCTCAATTACTTCTTTCTCAACTCTAATTGCACCTAAGAATTTAAATATTTCTAAGCTTTTATTAAAATATTCCAATGCCTCATCAAATTCCCCTTTCTCTTTTAGAATAATACCCATTTGATTATAATCTGCAGCGAGATAATACTTATGATTGTATATATATTCCTTGTTTTTATTAATGCCAATGCTTTCTCTGATTAATTCGATAGCCTTGTCATACTCTTTGTTCTCTGCATGCCATCCTGCAAATAAACTATAAATTTTAGCCCTACTGTAATCATCTTTAGCTTGATCACTTATTTTCAAAGCTTTTTCATAATAGCCATATGCATCTTGACTTCTTTTTAATATTTGTAATACAGACCCAATATTTGCATATGCATTTGCTAAATTTACTAGATCATTATTTTTCTTGCTTAAATCTGCACATGTAAAATATGAATCAAGGGCTTCCTCTCTTTGACCAAGCCTTTCATAAATATTTCCCATTCTTTTATAAACAGCTATATATTCAGGATCTATTTTTATGACCTTTCTACAAAGCCTTAAAGATTCTTTATATTTTCCCTTTAAATACAAATCCCACGTTTGTGCAAAAATTCTATAGGCGTCTGGATTATCTGTTGGCTTTCTCAAAAGTTCTGATTTTTCTTTATCTGTCAATCCTATTTTAAGCATATCTAATAGAACCAAAGAAATATTTTCCCCTAATTCTATATCATCATTAAGGACTATCTCCTTTGCCTTTATGATGTTTCTAGTGATAGGATTTATCAATTTAATTTTTATAATTAATGAATTGCCTTTCTTAATATACTCACCAGTGATTAATCTTTTTGTTCTATACTGGCTTGCTAACTCCCCCAATGGGATATCCTTAGATGCTAGCCTTGTAGAAAAATCAATAATATTTGCTGAAGATATCTTATTTAAATTTTCTGTAATTGCATAAGTGATAAATGAATCGATTTTATTTGTACTTAAATCCTTAAAATCTAAAATCGCAACTGAAGGAGGTAGAATTTTAGTAGAAAAGACTTTTACTCCTAAAAAAATCCCAACAATAAATAGCAGACTTACAAATAAACTTAGAAGTTTTGTATACTTTTTACGCTTATTCTCTAGCCAATGTTGAGGCTTTTGAGAATCAAAAAAACTGACAGAAGGATCACCGTATAATACATAACTTGCCCAGACTATTGTGTCCTCACCGAAATCTTTTGCTGTTTTTAAACGAGCTTCTCTAATCGCATTCCCCATTGATCTTCCTAAAACAATTTGATAATAAAATTCTTTTGCAAACTTTAAGCCAATATCATCGGGTATTTTCCAGAAAGTTCCAATATAATGCCGAACTCCTGCAAGTAAAAATGCATTTGCTAAACCAAATATTATATTTTCGAAATCCTTATCAACTAGCCATCTCGTTGTCTGTGCAGATTGACAAGAATTGGAAAAAACAATAGATGGCAAGGGCGAAGTTGTCCCCATGCTTATAATATCTTTAGCTGTAAATCTCCCGTCTATTAATCTCCATCCACTGTTAGATACATCTTTAAAATCGTAATCAGCATGTCCAGCAAAATGAACAATATCGTAATCTCTTAAATTCTTCTTTAGATATTGAATATTGATATTAGTTACTTTCTTAGAAACATTAATTATTTTACGTTTTTTATCCAACTCCTTCTCTATAATACTTGCTTCTTGACGTGCTAATTGTAAATCACTGGTAGGATCAGCTAAAATTAGCATTTTTATAGGAAAACCTATTATTCTCTGGCTAGATTCTCTGAATGTCTGGCGAGTTTTTACATTTCTGCCTATATTAAATCTTAAACACAAAAACTGAACGCCATCGTATAATAACTCCCACGGAATTTGCACTAATCCTTCATCTATAAGAATTAGCAAATTCTCGATTTTAGTATTCTTAAGTTTAAGCTTTATATTATTAGTCAATAACTGGTCATATAATACTTGCCCAACTTTTTTTAATTCAGAAGATATACCAGTAGCTAATTTTCCTTTCGTATTTGCTTTATTTAAAAGGCCTATTATCTCTTTACATAAATTATTTACTTCTTGAAAGGAAATGGTAGCTTCTTCGTATTGATGAACCGTTGAGCCTCTTTCATAAAGGCTCATTGAAATTTTGCTTTTCTCGCTTAATATTTCTAGAATAAAGGTAGGATTATGTATCATGCTTTATCTAATTCTAACATTATTATTCCGATAGGCTTATCTACATCTGAAATCTGTATCGCATAGCGACCTGGTTTGACATTCTCGAATATTGCCTTTCCATTTCGAATTATGTAAGACTCTACTTCTATGTCTTTTTCTATTAAAGTAACCCTTGAATCATCAATAGGCGTTGCAGTTTGATTATTCTTAATTTGTAATATAATTTTGTTAAACTCATCTTCCTGTCTAACGATTTCAACTTCCACTTTAATGTCATTAAAAATCTTTATAATACTCTGCGTTGATCGATCTGTTGATTCTTCACCACGCAAAGCATAAGCTGGCTGCAATTGTCCTCCAAATAATACTTCTCCACTCGAACGCACAATTTCAATAGCCTTATCAGTAAATTTAACAACAAGTTCTAAAACATTGACACCAAACCTTTCATCCACAAGACTCTTAGCCCTCTCAGTGACATATTTCGGGGCAAAAGACAAATCTTCTTGTTTCTGCTGACCTGCTATACTAATTTGGCATTCTATCTCTTCTTTACAATGTTTACATTCTTTAGCATGACTCTCTATAAGATCTTTTTGACTATCAAGCAAGATACCATCTACATAACAGGCTATCATTTCAACATCTGGACATTTATTTTTTTTCTTTTTCATATCTATTCGCCTCCTAAGTCAATAGACGAAACAGGAACCAAAATCTAACAAATTTTTTTGTCTTTTACAATTTTCTTTAACTTATTCAAAGCTCTTTGCTTACGAACATAGAAGTTATCTACGGATATTCCTAACTGTTGAGCTGCCTCTTTTGGCTCTATACCATCAATAAAACATAAATAGCAGAATTTCCTTTCTTCTTCCTTTAATTCAATAAATAATTCGTTGATAATATTAACTGCTTCTTCTTTTTCGAGTGAATCAAAAATGTTAAAAACTGACAATTCCTTAATAAATTGTACCTTCTTACCTTCCTCTGTATCCTTGTCTGCATCTATTGAGATAGTGGGCCGTTGTTTCCTCCAATAATCAATGGTTTTGCGTACACCGATAGTCCTAATATAGCTAGCTAACGAACATCCATTTCTTCCTTCAAACTCTCTTAATACCCTATAGTTGTCTTTAAGTAACACGACAAAAATATCATTGTGTAAATCATCAATAATATCATTATCTATCCTTGCCCCGAATCTTCTAAAAGTACGTATTATCGAATCATAAATTAGTCTTGTATATTGCTCAACAAATGTATTCCAAGATTCCTTATCTCCCGACACGCAACCTTTAATTAACTCGAAATCTTCCATTCTTACCTTTTATAACTTGATTATTATTTCTAACTTTTAATTAAACTAATTAGTCCTGCAGGATCATTGATGTTTTGTATTCTAATTTCAGAATCACCAGTGCCAGAAGTCCCAATTAAAACATTCCCACACCCTAACATTTTTTCTACTATGTTTTGTTCTTTATTTAAGGAAACTATTTTCTGATAAAGCAATAAAACTTATTATAAGAATTAAAATTGCAAAAATAAAGTTACTAACTTCAACCCCTTATTCATTTATTTCTTCCCTCTTCTCTTTGTTTATCTATCATTAAGGCTTCTTTCAAATAAAAAAACGATTCTCTTTAATAGAAAAATCGCCTAAAAGTGCTAATTTGAGCTTATCAACATTAAACGCCTTTAACTTACCACGTCTTTGTGAATAGGCTAATTATACTGCTAGAGAGAATCCTTGGCAAGACGTTTTAAAATTTGCTTATTGAAGGTTATCTTACTAAAAAGGCGAAGAGGGAGTGATTCGGTCAAGCGTGTTATTGTAACTCTTTCTCCGACGAAGATTTACAACGTAAATTGTTTCATGTCAAAGGATTAACGATTCTACCTACTATACTTTAGTTTACTGTAGTCTACTGTGTTTTCGCTTTAGATGGGCGCAATTTGGGCGCAGAAAATCTGCTTACTCTCTTTCCTGTAAGTTTAATTACTCTAACGCCCTGGAAAAATTAAACATAATGAATCATCTGTCGGCGTCTTTCGCTGCTTTTTCAATCCAATCACCCATTTTATGATAACCGTCGTCATTGTTCCATAAATAAAAATCATATCCTTTGGGTATCTGTCCACATTTTTCCGAAGTATTCTTCTGTAAATCTTTTATTTTGCTTATATCTATACCGAGAAGACCATTGCCTATTTTTATACTTTTTTCAATTTCATATTTTACCCATCGACTACTACATGTCTTTTCACCCACTAATATAACGGTTACCGAAGTTCCATCTAATTGCTTATCTATCCATTTCTTTATTTCTGCGTCACCTTTTTTCTTTAGCGCTTCAAAATTTGCCGCATCAATAAAACCTGCCGCTTCTCTTCCTTGAGTAACCCAACTGTTTCTAACAACCATTGCTCTCGA
This sequence comes from Candidatus Gygaella obscura, assembly GCA_030765485.1. GTDB lineage: Bacteria > Omnitrophota > Gorgyraeia > Gygaellales > Gygaellaceae > Gygaella > Gygaella obscura. The sequence continues at coordinate 1,408 of JAVCCR010000010.1, read as the reverse complement.
AACGTCTTGTTTGTATTTAAAGCTAAAAAATGTTTTTCTTGCCATCTTAAGAACCTCCTTTTTATATAGAAATTATGATTATCACAATTAAAATAGAAACGCAAATAACCCCATGAAATATAGAAAGAGTTATCGATGTAGCTGATTTAAACCAAGAAACAACTTTTTCTTTTACTGCCGACACATCCATTGAAAAGTCTATTTTTTCTTCTGCTAATCCCCTAACATGATCATAAAGCGCTCGAAAAAGTTTTTCTTGCCTTAAAAAATAGCCGTCCAGAATCCAAAAAGCTAAGGCAGGAAAAAATGCTAAATACACAAAAGAACTATTTGCATCCTTAGCCGCCAAAGCAAATAATGCTGACACTACAATAACGCTCCATCCTTTCAGTAAAAAAGAATTACTGGCCATTCTACTGATAATTCCTTGGATCATCTCTAAATGTCTATATTTATTTTTCATAACATACCTACCAATCATATAGAAATCATATTACTTAAAACTATAATTATATATTACATCTCACCAATAATAGAAACAAGTAATATTTAATAATTTTTAATTGCGTGTATTCTCAATGATTTTCTCCCTTTTCTTTCTCTTTTCTTTAACCACTCTTTAATTCTCTTTTCCTTGAACCTCACAAGGTCACCAATCCTTACGTAAGGAACATATCCATAATGAGACCATTTATACACTGTAGATAGCTTAATTTGAAGCAATTCGCTCAATTGTTTAGGAGTGAGTAATTTATCCATTATATCTTAGGTTGGATCTCTCCACTCTCCGCTCTTTTCTTACAACAATAACAATTCTTTAACCCAACAACCAACAGTGCCTAATTAGTGTCAACAATTGATCAAAATTGGTAGTAATTGAGCGTAATTGGTAGTAATAGCCTCATTAGCAGGGTAAACAAAAAACCCGCATATCTCGTCGATATACGGGTTTTATCTGGTTGCGGGACTCAGATTTGAACTGAGAAACTCAAGGTTATGAGAACAAAATGCCTTCTTTTATCAGAAATACACCTTAACTATGGTTGGATTATATAAAAAAAATAGGGAGGTTAAAACCTCCCTAAAATATGTTCTTTAAACTCAATCAGACCTAATTAAATTGGACTTGCAGCAGTAGTACCCAGATCCTTTAAATCTTCAGGTATAGGATTTTGAGCCGGAACTAAATTACCAATTCCTGTCTGCTGTACTCCCCTTGTACCTCTTGTATCCTGACCAGGAGCGCTATAAGCTTCGGCAACAGCATTTGATAATGCTGGGACATTCAAAGCTTCTAACACTTTGGCAAACTCTAAAACATCATTTTCAGAACCAATTGAACAACTCAAATTATTAATTGATCCACTCATTTCATTTACGCTTTTTTCACCAGAATAACCAAAAAGTG
>JAVCCR010000002.1 GCA_030765485.1 Candidatus Gygaella obscura | reverse complement strand
TAACGAGAAAAACTGACCTTTTGAGCTTGTTTTTCCGTAAAGACAAGAGTATAATCAAAACTGTAAGGTATTATAATGGCAAAAAAAGATAAATTCAATCCGCAGATCAAAAAGATAAAACTTAATCCTGAGCAGGCAGTTCTAAGCTGTAATTGTTATAATAATGGTAGGGTTGTGGGAAGTTTTGGGGCACCAACTGGTTGGGGAGTTTCTGTTGGGCTTGGGTATGATTGCATGGGTTTAACAAAAACGAGAGCGTTCTGTGTGCTTAGGATTGGAGGTATGTCACTATCTTTTCCCGTTGCTAGTTCTAGCTGAAAATGTATTCCTAGCAGTGATTAGAGCTTTTATTTTTTCCGTAAAGACAAAAGTATAATTAAAACTGTAAGGTATTATAATGGTAAAAAAAGATAAATTCAATCCGCAGATCAAAAAGATAAAGCTTAATCCTGAGCAGGCAGTTCTAAGCTGTAATTGTTATGATAATGGTGATACCTATATACTATGGTTTGAGTCAACAAATTTTAGCGTTGTGCCTGGGTTGGGTCCAGCTTGTTTGCTGGGTTTAAAAGTGAGATCGTTGGGTTTGCCTGGTACTGGAGGTTTTCAACTGGGTATTGGCAATTCTAGTTCTAGTTGATAATATATATTCAGCAATGTTTAGAATTTATATTTTTAAAAAATGAATAAATTAGGTCCTACTTCAGCTCTTTTGGAATTGACCTATAGATGCAATTTAGATTGTATTCAGTGTTATTGCAAGGGGTTGGAAGACAGAAAAGAAGAGCTTAAAACAGAAGAAATAAAAAAAGTTATTTGTCTTCTTGCAGATTCTCAGTGTTTACAGCTTACATTTAGTGGCGGTGAGCCGCTAATCAGGAATGACTTTCTTGAGTTGTATGCCTTTGCAAAAAAGAAAGGGTTTCTTGTATCGATTTTCACAAATGGTCTTCTTTTTAATAAAGAAACAATAGACTTTTTTGTTAAAAGTAGACCTCAGGTAATAGAAATTACTGTAAACGGTGCGACTGCAGATACATATGAAAGCATTTGTGGAGTAAAGGACTCATTTAGAAAACTAAAAGAAACAATAAAAAAGCTTACCCAGAAGAACCTGCCTGTTGTTTTAAAATCTAATCTTCTAAAACAAAATAAAGATGAGATATATTTGATCAAGCGTTTAAGCGATAAGTTAATATCTGGGCCGAAGGATCACTCAAAAGGTTTTAGGTTTAAATACGATCCGTTAGTGCTTCCTAGATTGAATGGTGATTTAACGCCGACAAAATATAGGCTTGATTTTAATGAGTACATAGATGTATTACGTTCAGACCCGGATATCCGGAATGAATTTAAAAATAAAGCATTGCAGGGTTTTGTTGATTTGCCAAAATCAAGAAAATATCTCTATCAGTGTAATTTGTGGAAGCAGCATTATTTTTTTAATCCGTATGGAAAGATTAAGTTCTGTATGTTTAGTGATAAATTTAGCGTTGATTTAAGAGAGCATAATTTTCAGTTATCATTAAAAGACTTGTTTGTTAAATTAGATAAGCAGGTTTTTAAGACTAATTCAAAATGTAGAGATTGTTCTTTAAGACAAATTTGTCATTATTGTCCTGCAAGGGCTTTTCTTGAGGTTGGTAATGAAGAAGCGAGCGTTCCTTATTATTGCGATTTTGCTAGAAAACTACATGATTATTTTCTCAAGCTTAGAAAAAGATTAAAATCACGAAAGACAATTAAGTGAAACATCAGGATTATTCAGAATTTAGATCCGCCCTGCATCATTTAGCTAAAGAAAAACATCTATTGTTGAGGGTGATGTTTGAATTGACCTATAAATGTAATTTTAGGTGTAAACATTGTTATATCCCGGATGATTACAAAAGAAAAGAAAAAGATTTATCGACAAGAAAGATATTTTCCTTAATTGACCAGTTAAAAGATTTAGGTTGTTTTTATCTTGGTTTTACTGGAGGAGAACCTTTTTTGCGAGATGATATAATGAAGATTCTTTGGTTTGCTAAGAAAAAGGGGTTTCAGGTAATAGTATATACAAACGGTTCTTTATTAAATCGTGCTATTGTGGATGAGCTGGCGGAGCTTTCTCCTAATAAGCTTGATATTACTATTCCAGGAATGAGTGATAAGGTATTTAATGCAGTAACTGCAAGCAAGGGTTCAAGAAAGAAAGTTTTTAAGGCGATAGATATGCTTAAGAAAAAAAATATAAATTTTGGACTCAAGACCTGTCTTTTAAAAGACAATAGACATGAGGTGGCTGCAATAAGGAAATTTGCACAATCATTAAAGGTTTTATTCCGTCTTGATACGGTGTTGTCTCCGAGACTTGATGGTTCTTTTCAGCCGTATGAATATAGTAGTTGGATGCATAGTAGAAATGATATTGGCAATATCAAAGAAGATAACACTCAGTTAAAGAGGAACAATAAACGGTTGAGTGTATCAGATTTATTTTATTGCGGGTCAGGAATTAACCAGGCGGCTATTTCTCCTTCAGGGAGGTTGAAGCTTTGTTTAATGATTGATTATCCTAATTTTAATCTTAGAAAAATCAGTTTGCAGCAGGGTTGGAATAGGCTTGTTAAGTTATTAAGAAGCAAGAAAGTTAACGGTTCCTTTGATTGTGATATATGTAATCTGAGGGATTATTGCAAATGGTGTCCAGCAAGATCATGGCTTTACGACAAAAGTTTTACTTCTTGTGACCCGATTTGTAAACTAGCTGCATCAAAAGCAGCTGTAAAACAAAGAAAACATAATACAGGCGTATGCTAGATCACAAAGATATAAATTATAAATTGATAAACATTGGGAAATTAAAAAAGTTTTTAAGATTTATGTTGCCTTATTGGAAGATAAAAGGCTTAGCTATATTTATAGGTTTAATTGTTGTGTTGCTTGGTCTTGTAAATCCATATTTATCTAAGTTGATAATTGATCAGGCATATCCTCAGAGAAATCTTAATTTATTGTTAATATTGGCTGTTGGTATTGGAATAATTTTGCTTGTTAAACTTCTTTTAACAGCCGTAGAATCAATTATAAACAAGAATATTGCGTTGAAGGTTAATTTTGATATAAAGCAAAAGTTTATTAAGATAATTACAAGATTAGAACTTGTTTTCTTCCAGGATTCATCGATAGGAGAAAATATTTATAAGCTTTCTTATGACATTGAGACCGTATCTGGATTCATAATAAATTCTATTCAACAGATGATAAGATCGGTAGTAAAATTGATTTTAATTTTATGTGTTGTTTTTTATTTAGATTGGAAATTATCGTTATTAGCAGTTATTCTAATTCCCTTAACATGCATACCATCTTATTTTCTTACATTGATTTTAAGGAAGATCTTGCATAAAACAATTGAAATTCAAGAACAGATTATAAGTAAGATGTACGCTATTTTTTCCAATATTTATCTTATTAAGGCTTTTGCAAAAGAACTTGAAGAAAGCCATGCTCTAATCCGAAAGCTAATTAAATTCTGCCGGCTCAAAAAGTCAACCTTTAGATTAGAGGCTATTTGTGATTTTCTTTCTGCTTTATTAAGTCGTGCTGCAATAGGTCTTATAATTCTTTATGGAGGAGTTAGGGTTTTTAATGCCGATATGACCCTAGGGAGCCTTACTGCTATATTGATATATTTAAATCAGCTTATTAATATGAATTATTCATTCGTTGGGCTCTACCAAAGTTCAGTTTTTGCCTCAGTTTCATGTGAAAGGCTTGATAAGATTCTGCAAGAGGACAATCGAGCTAATGATGATTATGGTACGCTATCAGTTTTATTAAAAAACGGCAGAATTGAGTTTAATAATGTAACTTTTGCTTACAATAATGATAAATTGATTTTAAAAGATTTATCTTTTGTAATTGATGATTGTGTTAAGATTGCTTTGGTTGGATATTCCGGACGCGGAAAAACAACTATTTTATTATTGATTTTGAGATTATTCCAAATAAAGACAGGCTGTATTTCAGTATCCGATTATGATATAAAAAGATTAAATTTTAAATGTTTAAGAGAGCATATTGGCATTGCTCTTCAGGAGCCATTTTTGTTTAATGATACAATTATTAATAATATAAGGTTTGCTAAACCGCATGCTTCAAAAGAAGAGGTTAAATTGTCTGCTCGTCTTGCAGAAGTTGATGAATTTATTGTTTCTTTACCTGATGGGTATGAAACTAATATTGGGGATAATGCCTGTAAGCTTTCACAGGGACAAAAGCAGAGGATAGCTATAGCTAGGGCAATAATCAAGCAACCAAAAATAATAATTCTTGATGAAGCAATGTCCTCAATTGATACAGATACGGAAAGTAAAATAATCGATAACCTTAAGCATGATTTTCCTAATTCTACTATAATAATTGTTTCACATAGAATAAATACTGTAGAAAAAATGGATTCAGTATACTTTTTATCTGATAATGGCAATATCTTTAATGGTACGCATAGCTGGTTTTTGGATAATAATCCTGAGTATGCCCAGCTTTTTAACAAACCAGCTTAACTAATAATTTTAATAAGATAATGATAAAAATTAAATCTCCTTTGACGAGAAAAGAAGAAGTAGAGATTTTAGTGGAATCGGGAGCAAACGAGTTTTTTTGTGGCGTGCAGCCTTCTGTTTGGCGAAAGAGTTTTAAATCACTAGCTATTAATCAGCGTGGTCAATCAGGTAATTTTCAAAGTTTTAAGGAGCTTGAGTTAGCTATTAAGGATGCACATAAATTAAAATCTAAGGTGCATGTGGCTATGAACGGGTTTTTTTATTTGGAAGGGCAGTATAAATTAGCAAATGAAATCATTAGGGTTATATTAGATTTAGGTGCAGACGGGATAATTTTTGCTGATCCTGTATTGATTTCTTTAAGCAGAAAACTTCTTAAAGATAAAGATGTTATAGTTGGTACAGATGCAACCGTATTTAATCATTACTCTTGTAGTTTTTTTAAAGGATTTGGAGCAACGAGAGTTGTAATACCAAGAGCAACCACCATAAAAGAGATAGAACAAATAATTAGTTATGATAAAAATATAGAATACGAAGTATTTATAATAAATGATCTTTGTTTTTTTGTGGATGGGTTTTGTGCTTTTTGTAAAGAAACCGCAAATGACAATCATTTGCTTAACCTTAAAAACAAAAGTAATAAAGTAATGTTTTTTTCATCGCAGAAATTACCCAATAAAGAAAGAGGTGGATGCAGGTCTTTAATGAATAAAGTGAGAGTTACTAAAAATAAAATAGAGCAAAAGAGTAAGTACAGTTTTTGGAATAAAAAAAGAATTTATGGCTGTGGTGCGTGTGCGCTGTTTGATTTTAACAATATTGGAGTAACGCATGTAAAAATTTTAGACAGAAACCTTCCAATGGAAGAAAAGGTTATATCAACTCGATTTATTAAGGAGTCTCTATCTTTCTTAAAAAATAATGGCCTTTCTAAAGAGGAATATATAGAGAGATGCAAAGAATTATTTAAGCGAATGTTTAAATTTAGATGCAAACCTTATGATTATTGCTATTATCCAAGCGCTTTAATTAAAAAGAAGAAATGACAGAAAAAGCAATTTTGATTAACAGCTACAGTCAGCTTAAATATTTTAAACGTAATAAGTTCTCAAGGATTTATTGGGGGGTTGAGTTCTGTCAAAATTTATTTCCATCATTATCAGATACTAAAAAGATTATTAATTTTTGTTGTTGTAATAGGATAGAGTTTACTTTAATCACACCATTTTTTACAGGAAAAAATATAGATAAATTACGTAACACCATTTTATTATTAAGAAAACAAAGAAAAAGATATGAGGTAGTTGTCAATGATTGGGGGAGTATTTATTTGTTGAATAGAGAATTTTCCGGTAAGTTTACTTTATCTTTGGGCAGGCTATTAACAAGGCAGCAAAGAGACCCATTTATGCAACTTTTTATTAATAAGCAGAAAATTCTGCCAATAAAAAAAAGTGATGGAAGGATTGTTGTTATTTTTCATGAAGTAAACAAAAAATTTTTAAAAGCCATGCAATCTTCATATGTTGGTACTGAGTATTTTTTTCGGTTGGCAAAGAAGCTTAAAATAGATAGGGTAGAATTAAATAATTTGGTTCAAGGGGTGAATTTGAATTCTATTTCTTTGAAAAAAACTTTATATTATCCGTTTGTTAATATTTCTACAGGTAGATTTTGTCCTATGGATACCCCAAACCAAAGAAAATTCAGAATAGGAGTTTGTAAAAAAGATTGCCTTGGGTATTATGATATTTTAAAACCTAATGATTTAGGTTTTCCATTATTTAAAAGAGGGAATACCACATTCTATAAAATTCCTTTAAAAGCAGAGCTGATCAAAGGCTCGGCAGATAGAACAGTTTTTCAACCGGAATTGCCGTTTTAAGAAAATAAAGTTTTGAAGAAAAAAATCCTGTTTATTATTACTTATCTAGAGCTTGGGGGAGCGCAGAAGCAACTTTTATCCATTCTGCAGTATTTAAACAAAGATTTATACGATATACATCTGATATCCGGATCTGAAGGTTATCTTGTTGAGGAGTTCAAAAAAGTAAAAGGAATTTCATTAAAGCTAAGTCCTTATTTGCGAAGGGAAATAAATTTATTCTTTGATATACTTGCTTTTGTCCACATATATAGATATACGAAAAATCATAGTTTTGATATTGTTCATGTTCATTCTCCTAAGGCATCAGTTTTAGGTCGTTGGGCTGCATATTTTGCAGGAGTAAAAAATATTATTTATACAGTTCACGGTTGGCCGTTTCATAAATTGATGAATTTTTTTTCATATTGGTTATATTGGTTTATTGAATTTATAAGTGCCAAGATTACAAATAAAATAGTTGTTGTATCGAAAGCCGATTTTAAATTCGCTATTGATAGCCGTATAACAAAGATCAATAAGCTGGAATTGATTTATTATGGTATTGATATTGATAAATTTTCTCCCACGTTAACCTTTAGAAGAGAGAGCTTTATAGACAACAAAAAAATTATAGTTGTATCTTCCTTTAAAAAACAAAAGGGGCTGAAAGATTTTTTAAATGTAGCAAGGTTAATTATAAGTAAAATTTCAGATGTTAGATTTATTGTTATCGGAAATGGACCAATGTTTAGGGCGATTAAAAAAAATATTAAGAAAGATGGTTTAGATAATAACATTCAATTGGTAGGTTGGCAAAAAGAGATCGAGCCATATTATAAAGATGCATCATTGCTATTACTTACTTCGTTATGGGAAGGATTACCCGTTTCTTTGATTGAAGCAGTAGCTGTAGGATTACCGGTTGTTACCACTGATACGGGAGCAGTCAGAGAATTAATAAAAGATGGTAAGAATGGAAGGATAGTAGGCATAAAGGATACAATAAGCATAAAAGAGGCATGTTTGAATATATTGAATCATTACTCTAATTGGCAGAGAGATGTTATAGAGTATAGATTAGGGACAGATATTTCGGTTTGGAGCCGTGAAAGAATGATTAATCAGTTACATGCTTTTTATAGTCTTCTTTATTGAATAAATAACTTCTTGTGTTAGAATAAATTATGATGAAATTAGTATTTTTAATTTTATTTAATCTTATTTTAAGCGTAATCTTATTAAATCTCGCTAAAAAATTTGGTAATAAATTTGCTTTATTTGGTAAAGCAAGAAAAATTCCATTTACTGGAGGTTTAGCGATATTTTTGTCGTTTTTTATATCTTTTATAGTTATATTATTTTTGGTTAATTTTCTGGTATCATTTCAGGTTTTATGGTTTTTATCTTTTGCTTTTTTAATTGTTTTTATTGAAACAATTGATGATTTTAAAGATCTTTCTCTCAGGGCAAGGATATTTGTGCAGGTATGTATAGTTTCTTTATTTCTTTTGTTTGCAAAAAAAGTTCAAATCTATTTTCTGCCTGCCTGGTTAAATTATGCTATTTCATTCATATGGATAGTCGGTATAATCAATGCATTTAATCTTCTAGACATAGAAGACGGTCTGTGTGGAGGAGTTAGTTTTATAATTTGCATTTCTTTATTAATTATAGCGTTATTAAAATCAGACTACCTATCAATATTCTTATTATTGAGTCTCTTACCTTCATTAATAGTTTTTTTGTTTTTTAATTTTCCGTCAGCAAAGATTTTTATGGGCAATTCAGGAAGTCACTTTCTGGGGTTTGTCATTGCAGTTTTATGCATTCAACAGGATTATGCTTCTTTAGATAATAAGGTGTCTTTGTTTATACCTATTTTAGCTTTAGCAGTACCTATTATGGATACAACATATCTTGTTTTTGCAAGAATAAAAAATAGAATTCATCCGTTAAAAAAGAGCCCTGATCATATATTCCTGCATCTTTTATCTAAAGGATACAGTAAGAAAACGGTGCTTTTATTAATTTATTCTATAACTTTATTTTGGTGTATAAGTGCTACTATGCTTATTAAGGGATTTAACCGTATTTTTATAGTTTCATTGTTTTTTTCTGTTTTATTAAGTTTAGTTACTGTTTTAAAGGCTATTTGTAAAAAAAATCTTAATTAGGGTTATGGAACAACTTTTATAAAATGGATATAAAATTATTAAATATTATTATTTTTGTAACTGCTTACTTTTTTGTAGTGTTATTTATTAAAAAAAGGACTTTTGTATCAGTGCTTGCAGTTTTGATACTGTTGTTTACGGGATGTCTTTCTTTAAAAGATGCTTTTTTCTCTGTAAATTGGAATGTTTTGGGTATTTTTGTGGGAATGCTTTTTATTGCTGATATATTTATGGAAAGTAGAGTTCCCGCATATCTTGCAGAAATAATCGTAAATCGCTCTAAAAATATTAGTTATGCGATTTTATTTATTTGTGCTTTAACAGGTATTCTGTCAGCATTTTTGGAGAATGTGGCAACGGTTATGATTATTGCTCCCATAGCTTTAGCTATGGCCAAAAAGCTTAATTTTAATCCAATTAAGATGATGATTGCAATTGCTATATCAAGCAATCTGCAAGGTGCTGCGACATTAGTAGGGGATCCACCAAGTATGCTTTTAGGTGGATTTGCCAAAATGAATTTTGCTCATTTCTTTTTTTATCAGGGGAAGCCAAGCATTTTCTTTGCAGTGGAGTTGGGTGCTTTGGTTTCTTTTGTTGTTTTATATTTTGTTTTTAAATCTCACCAGCAAAAATTTTCTTCTTTACCTTTAGAAAAGGTTAATTCCTGGGTACCAACAGGGATTTTGGTTATATTGATTATACTACTAGCTTTAACCTCTTTTATTGACTTAGAGTTTTCCTATATGGCGGGCGCTTTGTGTATGGTTTTTGCTTTAGTTAGTTTAGCGTACAAAAAGTTTTTCTTAAAAAAAGGTATTTTAGAAAATATCAAAGGATTAGACTGGAATACCCTTTTGTTTTTATTAGCAATTTTTATCCTTGTAGGAAGCCTTGGGATCAACGGTTGGATTGATATTATATCTTTAAAGATTTCTGGGATAATCGGTACAAATATATTACTGGGGTTTGTGCTATTGATAGTTTTTTCCGTTATTTTTTCAGCTTTTATTGATAATGTTCCTTTTCTGGCTGCTATGTTGCCAGTGGCTATAGGAATTTCCGATAAGTTAAATATGAATCCGACCTTATTTTTATTCGCTCTTCTTATTGGCGCGAGCCTTGGTGGTAATATTACTCCTATCGGAGCATCTGCTAATATAGTTGCCTGCGGCATATTGAAAAAAGAGGGATATAGCGTTAGTTTTAAGAAGTTTGTTTCTATAGGATTACCTTTTACTATTGCTGCAACATTGGCTGCTTCTGTATTTGTCTGGTTTGTGTGGAGATAGGAAAATTATAAAGATATCTTGACAAATGATACTAATATGGTATCCTTTTCTGGGAGGGCTAAGACATGGATATAACAGTTAGATATATGCTACGGCCTGTGTCACACTGCAAAGAAGGCTGTAATATTTGGTCCTGGGCATGACATTAAACTACCCAATAATTTATTAAGGGATTTATTGAAAATGAAACTCATCACAAGACATACAGCCTATGCAGTAGGTGCGATTCTTTTTGCAGCAAAAAGCAAAGAGGATATTATTTCTGTAGAGAAGTTTTTTAAAGGAACAAATATACCCAGAGCTTTTTTAAGGAAAATATTACAGATTTTAAGTAAGAAAAAAATATTTAAATCTTTTAAAGGCAAGGAAGGCGGGTTTTGTTTAGAAGTTGATCCTAAAAAGATATTATTGATTGATATAGCCAATATTTTCCAGGGGAGACTAAAAATAAGCGAATGTTTTTTTAGAAAGAAACTTTGTTCAAACCAAAGTACTTGTGCTTTAAAGATGAAAATTGATCATATTGAAAAAATAGTCATAAGGGAATTAGAAACTGTTACTATAGGTTCATTTTTAAAGGATAAGAAAAAAGGGAGAAAGAAATGAAAGAAAAAGTTGAAGCTGTTTTAAACAGTATTAAGCCAATGCTTCAGGCAGACGGGGGAAGCGTTGAATTGGTTGAGATAACTAGTGAGGGGGTAGTTAAGGTAAGATTAACCGGTGCCTGTGGAAGTTGTCCTATGAGTCAGATGACTTTAAAGATGGGTATTGAGCAGACACTTAAGAAAGAAGTGCCTGGAGTAAAAGAGGTAATCGCTGTTTAATTAAAAAATAAAATGTTTTTTGAAATTAGAAATCTTACAGTTGAGGTAGAGTCAAAGACAATAATAAAAGATATTAACCTTTCTATTGATAAAGATGAGGTTATGGTGCTGTTTGGTCCTAATGGAAGTGGTAAGACCACGCTTTTAAGGGCGATAATGGGGTTTAGCGGTTATAAGATAACCAAAGGAGAGATTATTTTTGAAGGCAGAAAGGTGAATAACCTTAGTATTGATGAGCGAGCTAAACTGGGCTTGGGAATCATTTATCAGCATCCAGCACGTATAACTGGGGTCAAGCTGCATCAGATAGCTCGTTTCTTAACCCAAGATGAATCAAAGATAAAGAACCTGGCTGAGAAACTATCTCTTACGCAACATCTTGACAGGGATCTGAATCAGGGTTTTTCCGGAGGAGAAATGAAAAGGTCTGAGTTGTTTCAGATAATACTACAGAATTCCAATTTTCTTTGTCTTGATGAGCCAGAATCAGGGGTGGATATAGAGAATATTTCTATTATGGGTAAAGTGTTAGGTGAGTATATCACCAGTTTGAAAAAGTCTGCACTTATGATAACTCACACCGGTTATATTTTAGATTATATAAATGCCCAGAAGGGGGCTGTTATGATTGAAGGTAAGCTTTGGTGCGTGGGAAATCCCAAACATATGTTTGAAAGGATAAAAGAGATAGGTTATGAAAAATGTAAAGACTGCCTTATCAGAAAAAGTTCTTAAGCCGGACTTAGAAAAGCAGGATTTGAAGTCTATTGCTTCTTCAGGGATGGATTTTACCCAAAGGGGGCGCTCAGGAAGCTTTTTGCAGTCTGACAATAAAATAGAGTTTATGCATAGCTTGTATGACGGCTTGGATATTATGGATATTGAAACAGCTTTAAAGAAAATTCCGGATGCAAAAAAATACTATACTAGAGCGTTTAAGGATTTGAAAAAAGATTTTCCCAAAGATACAAAAGGCGGTTATTTTATTAGGGTGAAAAAGGGAACTGTTTTAAATCTGCCTATACAGGCATGTCTTTTTTTAAAGAAGAAGTCCTTTAAGCAAAGGGTGCACAATGTAATAGTTATAGAAGAGGGAGCCAGAGTTTATTTGATTACGGGATGTTCTGCGTCGAAGGCTGCTTCTGATGCGCATCATTTGGGCATTTCGGAATTTTTCGTAAATCGGGGAGCTTATCTTAATTTTACAATGATACATTCATGGAAAGAAGATATCTCTGTAAGGCCGATGAGTGTTGCTATGGTTGAAGAAAATGCCACGTTTATTTCTAACTACATATCATTGAAACCGGTAAAAGATATTAAGATGTATCCTACAGCAGTATTAAAAGGTGCATATGCCAGAGCAAGTTTTAATTCATTGATATTATCGCATCCGGATTCATTGCATGATATTGGTTCGCGCGTGGTTTTTAAGGCTAAAAACACACAGGCAGAAGTTGTTTCTCGAGCAATAAGTTTAGGAGGAAAGGTTATTGCTAGAGGTCATTTAAAGGCTGAAGCTCCGCAGGTAAAGGCTCATCTTGAATGTCGGGGTCTTATTATTTCGCAAAGAGGAACGATACATGCAGTGCCTGAGATGGAATCAGATTATAGAGATGTAAATATGTCTCATGAAGCAGCAATAGGAAAAATTAACAACGAAGAGATAGAATATCTTTGTTCCAGGGGTTTTACTAAAAATCAGGCCCAGTCGATAATCGTGAGGGGATTTATGGATGTTGATGTTTTAGGGCTTCCTCAGGAATTAAAGAAAGAAGTTGAAGATTTAGAAAATAAAACCCTGGAATCAAGTTTTTAAAAGATGAATTCTTTTAAAGCCAAGTTGATCAAAAGAATAAAACAAACCCCTACTATAGAAAGTTTTAGTTTTTCTGTTATTAATAAGCCTGCCTTTTTGCCAGGTCAGTTCGTACAGGTTATGTTTGATTCGGTTAATTCCGGAAATAACGAACTGAATAAATATCTATCAATTTCTTGTTCTCCCACGAAAGATTATCTTGAAGTTACTAAAAGGTTAAGTAATAGTAAGTTTTCATCTCAGTTAAAGTCGTTGGAGGAAAATGATGAAGTTTTTTTCCAGGGGCCTTTTGGTACTTGCGTTTTTAAACAGGAGTTTAGAAAAATAGGCTTTCTTATAGGAGGTATAGGTATTACTCCTGTAATTTCTATACTTGAGTATATTGTTGAGAAAAACCTTTCTACGGATAGTTTATTATTGTATTCTAATAGAAGTATAGAAGAAATTGCCTTTAAGGGAACCTTAGAGGGTTTTAGCAGGCGTTTAAATAATATAAAGACAATTCTTACTATTACTGAACAAATTATCAAGAATAATGTTTTGTTAATGGGAAAGATAGACAGATCTACAATAGAAAAATATATACCTGATTTTCAGGAGAGGGTATTTTTTATTTTTGGTCCGCCGGCCATGGCAGAGGCTATGTCGAAGATATTAAAAGAGTTGAATGTGCAGAATAAAAATATTAAAAAAGAAGTTTTTATTGGTTATTGAAAAAGGAGAGTTTATGAAAAGCATAAAAGAGGTATTTAACAGCGCTGATTGGAAATTAGAAAAGCATGTTCCGGTAATTGAAATTAATGGTCAACCAAGAAAATCAGAGAATATTAAGTTTAGTATTAGCGTCGGTAAAGAAATTGTACATCCTAATACAACAGAGCATCATATAGCTTATATTGAAGCATATTTTTTGCCCAGAGGAGAAAAAAATCCTACTTTGATTTCAAGAGTTGAATTTTCTTCTCATGGGGCCTCCACTAAGGGTCCTAATACAGGCGGGGTTTATACTATACCTATTGTAAAGCTAAGTTTTAAGACAGATAATCCAGGGACAATCTTAGTCTACAGTTATTGCAATATCCACGGGCTTTGGGACGCTTTCTATGAATTAAATTTCTAGGAGGTTTGAGAAGAAGAGCAAAAATACAATAATCTTATACAGAAGAAAATCGCAGAGCTTACGACCTAAGGATATTTATGATTGAGTTAAGTGAGGTAGTAGTTAAGTTTTTTGAAAAGCAGGGCTGTGTCTTGGTGTCTACTTTTTCCAATGACGGTAGTATCCATAGTTCCTGTAAAGGCATTGTAAGAATAGACCCAAAAGGAAAGATTTATATTATGGATCTTTATCAAGCTGTTACCTATAATAACCTTAAGACCGACAATAGAATTTCTATAACAGCTTTTAATGAACACCAATTTATCGGCTATAGCCTTAAAGGGAAAGCTGAGATAATGAACAAGGATAAAATTACAGAATCGCTTATATCAGACTGGAATAGAATAATTACCTCAAGAATTACAAATAGATTGATGAACAATATAAAAAATAATACATCTTCAGCTCCTCATTATGAAGCTAATTTACCTAAACCCAATTATTTGATTCTTGTTATGGTAGATAACATTATAGATCTTAAACCAAAAGACATTAAACTTAAAGGTTGATTATGTTTGTATTAGCAATTAATGCCAGCCCCAGGATACAAGGTAATACTGATTTAATAATTGATGAGATATTGGAAGGTTTTGTGTTGAAAGGTTATGATAGTGAGAAGCTTTATCTTGATAAGTTTAATATAGCAGCTTACCGTGAAAATTTACCGGAGGATGACTTTGAAAAAGTTTTAGAAAAGATTAAGTCTGCTGATATTTTAGTTTTAGGTACGCCGATATATTTTGGTAGCATGACAGCTCAGTTAAAAATGATGATTGACCGTTTTCAGGGCGTGTGGGAAGATAAAATATTTAGAGGGGTGAGTTTTTCGCAGAAGAAACAAAAGGGTGTTTTTATATCTGTTCAGGGCGATAAGAAAAGTTCATATTTTGATAACGCGAAATCTATTATTAAGCATTTTTTTGTCGTTACAGGTATAGAATATTCTAAGGAATTATTTTGTACTGAGTGCGAGGATAAACAAGCCGTTCTAGCCAAGAAAGATGTACTACGAGAGGCTTTTGAAATGGGAAAGAATTTCTCATTTTAGAAAAGGATCAGGTCATGGAAAATAAAGTTTCTGCAGCAGAGCTTTTAGAGATAGCTGTAAAAATCGAAAATAACGGTTATGATTATTATGATCAGTATGCTAAAAAGACAAAAGATCACGCCATAAACTCAATGCTCATTTATTTAAGAGATGAAGAGAAAAAACACGCGAATAAATTTATTTATATGTTGGAAGAGTTGAAAAGGAATTCCAAACAAGAAAGCCTGTATACGCAGGAATATTTCTTTTATATAAACAGTATTGCTTCTAAGCTTATATTTGCTCAAGAAAACCAAGGTAAAAGAATAGCTTTAGAGGTTAAAAGCGACAATGAGGCAATTAGTAAAGCAATAGAGTTTGAAAAAGATTCTATACGTTATTATGATGCGATGAAAGAGGCTATTTCTGAAGGAGAGAGAAATGTATTAAAGGAAATTATTCATGAAGAAGAACTTCATCTTGAGAAGCTTGTAAGTTTAAGAACCAATTTTGATAAAGGATGATGAATCAACCAAGAAAAATTTATGCATATTCCAAAAATAGTAATTGTTGGTGCGGGTAGTGTAGGAAGTACTTTTGCGTATTCATTGATGATCAGTGGTTTAGCAAGAGAGATAGTTTTGATTGATAATAATAGAAAGCGTTTAAGAGGTGAAGTTATGGATTTAAACCATGGAGTGAGTTTTGCTTCTCCGGTTAATATCCATGAAGGTGATTATAATGATTGTAAGGATGCTGAAGTGGTAGTTATTACTCTAGGTGCAAAGCAAAAGAGCGGACAATCCCGTTTGGATTTAATAAAAACAAATGCCGATATTTTTAAAGAGATAATACCTAAGATAGTTAAATACTGCAGACAGGGTGTGTTGTTAGTAGTGTCGAATCCTGTAGACATACTTACTTATTATGCTTTAAAGATTTCTGGTTTAGATAAAGGAAGGGTAATTGGTTCTGGTACGGTATTAGATACTTCAAGACTCAGGTATTCTATAAGTAGAAATTGTCAAATTGATCCAAAAAATATTCATGCTTATATTATCGGTGAACATGGTGATAGTGAGTTACCTGTTTGGAGTCAGGCAAGTATTGCCGGTATGAAAATCGCTGAGTATTGCCCCCAGTGTAATAAAAGCTGTGATTATCACAAAAGGCTTGGCAATATTTTTAAAGAGGTAAAAGATGCTGCTTATGAGATTATAAAATGTAAAGGTTCTACATATTATGCTATAGGACTTTCTTTAACTAAAATAGTACAGGCCATAATAAGGGATGAAAACTCTATTTTACCACTTTCCAGTTTTATTGATGATTATTATGGTATAAAAGAAGTTTGTTTTAGTCTTCCCTGTAAGGTTAATAGATTAGGTGTTGAAAGGGTTTTAAAAATTGAATTATTCGATGAAGAGCAGGTTCAACTTAGGCAATCTGCAGAAAAGCTTAAGAGCGTTATTAAGTCTTTGGGTATTTAGAGTAGAGATAAATATAAGAATAATAAAAAAGGCAGCTAATTTTGCTGCCTTTTTTATTATTCTTGTTTCATGCCCTATCTATAGTAGAGGTAAGTATTTTTTGATTTCATGTTGGGTTATTTGGATTCTATATTCTTCCCATTCTTTCTTTTTATTGAAAAGGAAACGGTTGAAGATATGGTTTCCCAAAGTTTCTTTTACGAATTGACTATTTTCGGTCTCTAGTATTGCTTCAAAAAGGTTTCCCGGTAAAGAGGTAAGGCCACGTTTTTCTCTTTCCTCCATAGCCATATTATATATATTCGGTTCAACAGGGGCAGGAAGGGGATATTTTTTTTCAATTCCCTCTAAACCTGCAGTCAGCATAACAGCAAATGCCAGGTATGGATTGCAGGCTGGATCTGGACAACGCAGTTCTGCACGTGTTGCCTTTTCATTGCCGGGTCTGTACATGGGTACTCTTATTAGTGTGGTTCTGTTTTTCTGTGCCCAAGAGGCATAAACAGGAGCTTCATATCCTGAAACAAGCCTTTTGTAAGAGTTTACCCATTGGGCAGTAAGAGAACAGATTTCCCGGGCGTGTTTAAGCTGACCGGATATAAAATGTTTTGCAATGTTAGATAGATGATGTTTATCCTTTTTTTCAAAAAAGGAGTTTTTATCCTTTTTGAATAATGATTGGTGTATGTGCATGCCTGAACCGTTATGTCCAAAAAGAGGTTTTGGCATAAAGGTAGCGTATACGCCGCTTTGCTGGGCGATTTCTTTTATGACGTATTTACAGGTAATGACGTTATCTGCTGCTTTTAAGGCATCGGTATATTTAGGGTCAATTTCATGTTGGCTGGGTGCTACTTCATGATGAGTTGCTTCCATGGTAATTCCCATTTCTTCAAGCACCCTTACGGTTTTGTTTCTGAGAGTATTAGCCAGATCATTCGGTATTAGTTCGAAATAAGAACCTTCATCAATTATTTCGGGTTTGGTTGATGATTTGAAATAAAAATACTCTAATTCCGCACCGATATAAAAATCAAAACCCAATTTTTTTGCTCTTTCAAGAGCTCTTTTAAGTACATGTCTTGGATCTCCTGCATAAGGGGTACCGTTTGTATTTAGTATATCGCAAAACATTCGAGCAATCGGATAGTCTTTAGTTGTCCAGGGAAGTATCTTAAATGTAGAAGGATCAGGTAAAGCAATAATATCACTTTCTTCAGCCTCGGCAAACCCAGTAACAGATGAGCCGTCAAAACCTTTACCGTGTTCTAGGGCGTCTTTTAATTCTCCTTTGGTGATGGAAACGCACTTTAATATTCCTAAAATATCGACAAACCACAGCTGGATTGTTCTTATATCGTGTTGATTAACTATTTTTAATATCTCTTTTGTTGAATCCTTGTTGGATATCTTTGGTGAGGGAATAGAAGAACTGTCATTTTTTAATTCAACACCAAAGCCTTTTTGGTTTTCGATCTCTTCTAAGGCGATTATATATTGTTTACCCACTTTATCAGCCTTTAATGAACCATGTTTAATGCGTTCAATTACAGCCTGCCTTGAGATTTTAAGTACTTTCGCTGCTTCTGTTGGGCTTAAGAATTCTTTATTCATGTCTCCTCCTTTGACGATTGTTATGTTACTTTACGATTGACAAGTTAACTATAACATATCATTTACACTTGTCAAGTAATTTTTTATATTTCTTTAAGATTAATTTTAAGGTCAATCCTATCTGGAGACAAATATGTAATTAAAACAAAAATTGGAGGTTGTGATAGTAGGCTCAAGTGTGTTATGGGGTGAATTTTTTAAAAAATTTATTTAAGATTATTAATAAAGTCGATTACAGATCTTGTAGTTTTATCAGGTGTGGAGGATCCAGCTGCAATACCAACATTTTTCACTTTCTTAAACCATTCTTTTTTCAAACCTTTATAAGTTTGTACCCAATAACTTTTTTTATTTAGGGATTTTGAAATCTGATAAAGCCTTTTTGTGTTAGCGCTGTGTTTGGAGCCGATTATTATCATAATATCATTTCTTTTGGGGAGCTTTTTTATTTCTTGTTGTTTAAGTCTTGTAGGATTGCAGATTGTATTAAAGGATTTAAGTTGTTTTATTTCTTTTTTCATTATACCAATTATTTTAGTTACCCGATCATAGTTTTGGGTAGATTGAACTATAACTGCTGCTTTTTTTATTTTACGAAGTTTGTTCAAAGGTAAAGGATTTACAGCATCAATGGCGATGGCTTTCTTTTTTAATTGGCCAATAATGCCTTGCACCTCGTCATGTTTTTTGTCTCCAATGATGATTATCGTGTAGCCTTTTTTTTCCATTTCAATTGCAATTTTATGGATTTCTTTTACCAT
Source organism: Candidatus Gygaella obscura (assembly GCA_030765485.1). GTDB lineage: Bacteria > Omnitrophota > Gorgyraeia > Gygaellales > Gygaellaceae > Gygaella > Gygaella obscura. Next base: position 58,704 of record JAVCCR010000002.1, on the reverse strand, counting down.
GGGGCATGTGGCATCGATTATTTTATAACCTAAGGCACTAGCTTTTTTTATTGTCTTCTCGCCAACTCCATGCGCTCTTATAAGGAGCAGTTTATTTCTACCTATTTTAAGTTTGACGATTTTTTTGATCCCGATTTTATCAATATCTTTAACTACCTCTTCGTTATGGACTATATCTCCTAGCATTTCTACTGTTGCAGAAAGTTTTACTGTGTCATATGCGATTTTTAAAGCGCGACGCACACCAAAACAAAAGCCAGTTGATTTTGCAAGATTGATTTTCATATTAATATTGTGAAACTATTTTTAACATTTTTTAAGAAGGATATCCTTAGTAAGGTTTTCAAGAACGAGTTTGTATTTTTTTCTCATTCTTGAATTAGTAATCAATTTCTTTACCGTGGTATTTAATTCTGAGATTTGGTTTTTGGCATAGTCAAGGGAGCCGCTAGTTTTTAATAGCTTTCTCATCTTTACAAGGTCTGTTTTAGTTACCTTCTTTTTATTAAGTATATTCTTTATAGCCATTTTGTTTTTAGAGTTTTTATTGTACGCATGCCATATAAGCAGGGTCTTTTTAGCTTCCTGTAGATCGGTAAGCGAAGATTTACCGCTTTGTTTTTGTTCGCTGAACATGCCGATTATATCGTCTTTTATCTGAAAGGCGCGACCCAGATTAAGGCCAATTTTAAAGATTTTATTTATTTCGGTATTGTTTGCTCCTGCAAGTATTGCTCCCATTGCCAGAGGAGCGGCAAAGGTATAAAAGGCTGTTTTTAAATCATATATTTTGAATATTTTTTCTTTTTTAATTTTATCTATATTTTCTATGCTATAAAGCAGTTCAATGAATTCGCCGCTTCCAGTGAATACTGTAGCTTCTATGAATTTTCTTAAGGCCTTTTCTTTTAGGATAAAGTCAATTTTTATACTTAAAAAAGCATGGATTGCTAAAGCGTACATTACATCTGCAGTTACTATTGCAAGGTCGCTTCCGGAAGATTTGCAATTTGGGTAGCGTTTAAGGTAATCCCCGAGCATTTTATGCATCGATGATTTTCCCCGTCGTTTGTTAGATCTGTCGATTATGTCATCGTGTACGAGCATAAAGTCATGCAGTAGTTCTAAAGACAGGGCGCATTTATATAACCCGAAAGGATTTTTTCTGGAGAAGGCCTTAAAACCGATAATTAGTAGAATGGGGCGGATTCGCTTACCATCACGAAGCAAAAACTCTTTAATGCTATTTGATAAAACTGGTGAAATTCCTTTTAATCTGTAGAATTGGTCGATATCTTTAATGAATATTTTCAGTTCTTGGTTGAGTTTATTTTTTATTTTATGCAGCATTGTTTTATGATACCATATACCTAGTTTCTCTACAATTAATTTTAACTTATTAAGCTCTTTAGTGTATAATAGCTGATATGAAAAGAAGAGACAAATCAATAAGAATATCTCTGGCTCAGATTAACCTCATAGTGGGAGATCTAAATTACAACATAAATAAGATAATAAGCTACATTGCTGATGCAAAAAAGCTTGGCTCTGATATAGTGGTTTTTCCTGAGTTGGCGATAACAGGATATCCGCCAGAAGATCTTATATTAAAAAAACACTTCGTAGATGACAATCTTAAGTATTTAAAAAATATTTTAAAATACACCAAAGGCATTACTTGCGTTCTTGGTTTTATAAATAGAGAAGATAAAAATCTTTATAATTCAGCAGCGATCATTAACGACGGTAAGATAAGGGGTATTTATCATAAAATCAATCTTCCTAATTACAGCGTCTTTGATGAAAAACGCTATTTTACTCCGGGAGAATATTCGCCTGTTTTTTCTCTTGCTGGGCTCTTTTTCGGCGTAAATATCTGTTGGGACATCTGGCAGGATAACAATATTACAAAAACACTTGCAAAAAAAGGCGCGGAGTTAATTATTAATATTTCCGCTTCACCGTTTCATATCGGAAAGAAACATTTCAGAAGAGAAGGTTTGGTTAGGCGTATTGATGAAAATAATCTTGCTATAGCATATTGCAATCTCGTAGGAGGTATAGATGAGCTTGTTTTTGACGGTGATAGCCTTATTATGAATAAAGATAAAAAGATAATCGCTATTGCCGGTCAATTCACAGAACAGCTTGTTACTGCCGATATTCCGCTTAAAAAAAATCTAAAAAGAAGGTACTCAGGAGATATTATTAAACTTAAAGCCTTTGAGAATAAAAGAAAAGTTTTAGTCAAAGATAACTACAATAATCTGGATACCTTGTCTGAGATTTATAATTCTCTTGTTTTGGGTACCAGAGATTACATTGTAAAGAACGGTTTTAAAAAAGTTGTTATAGGTTTAAGCGGAGGGATAGATTCAAGCCTAGTTGCCGCTATTGCTGTTGATGCTATCGGAAAAAACAACTGTATCGGTGTTTTTATGAATTCCCGTTTTACTTCCAGCGATTCTGTAAAAGATAGCCGCGAGCTTGCTAGGAGGTTGAAGATAAAAACATTTTCTATATCAATAGAAGATATTTTTAAAAGTTATATTGATACGTTAAAAAAGATTTTTATCAATAAAAAGATAGATACTACAGAAGAGAATATTCAAGCACGCATAAGAGGCAATATTTTAATGGCTTTATCTAATAAATTTAAATGGCTAGTTTTGACTACAGGCAATAAAAGTGAGATTGCGGTTGGTTACTGCACCCTTTATGGAGACATGGCTGGCGGTTTTGCAGCGTTAAAGGATGTTCCTAAAACCATGGTTTATAAGCTGGCCGAGTTTTTTAATAAGAATAACGGTAATTTAATACCTGTCAATATATTAAAAAAAGCGCCTAGTGCGGAATTGAAGTTAAATCAAAAAGATCAGGATAGTCTTCCTGCTTACGATGTATTGGATGATATTTTAAAGCATTATGTAGAAGATGATTTGCCTGTTGATAAGATCAGGCGAAAAACCTCTAAGGGCTTTAATTTGATAAAAAAGGTTGTAAATTTGGTCGATTCTAACGAATACAAGCGCCGTCAGGTTCCTTTAGGGGTTAAGATATCCAAAAAGGCATTCGGTAAAGATAGGCGTCTTCCCGTAACCAATAAATATAAAGATTATTAGGTGTATAAAAACAAAAAAACCCTTTTTAAAAGGGTTTCCTTGTAAGGCGATAATCCTTGGTGGCTTACGCTATCGCTCTGCCTCCTTGTTGATTATTAAATCTATAACAAATATAACCTATATTTAAACTGAAAACAAGTAGTCAAGTGTAATAATTTGAAAGCGTTTTCTTTTGTACGGCTTTTGGTATAATAAAGTTATATTTTTTCAAAGTATCATTGGCAGTAGGGGGTAATGGGAAAAATAATTTCAATAGTTAATAATTATATTAAATTGTTTTGATGATAAAGTTCTAATCAATATGAGGAGGTGAGTTTATGCGGTTATCAAGCTCTGCTTTTGCTAATAATGTTTTTATTCCGTCAAAATATACCTGCCAGGGTAAGGATGTAAATCCGGATTTGATTATTGAGGATATCCCAGAAAATGCAAAGAGTCTAGCTTTAATAATGGATGATCCGGATGCACCGATTGGTACTTGGGTACATTGGGTAGTTTTTGATATTCTTATAACTAATTTGATCGAAGAAAATACTATACCTGGTAAACAGGGTATAAATACTGCAGGAAGATTTAACTATCACGGGCCTTGTCCGCCGTCAGGCACCCACCGTTATTGTTTTAAAATATATGCTTTGGACAAGGTACTGAATCCAGAAAAGGAAATAACTAAAGAAGATCTAGAGTCTATCATGCAGTCTCATATTTTAGCTCAAGCGCAGTTGGTGGGTTTGTATAAAAAGAATTAGTTTCTAATGTTTAGGCTCTAAGTGTATGATTACGTCAGTCACGCCATCAAGCTTATCTTTTATTAGCGTTTCAATTTTATTGCTTATCTGGTGGGCTTTATCTATGGGCATATTAGGTTCAACCTGCACATGTAGGTCAAGATAGATATCGTCTTTTCTGCCTCGGGAACGTATTTTATGGCAGCTTTTTACTCCCCTTACCGATAGGACAATATTAGATACTTTTTTTGTGTCTTCTATAGATTGTGTATCACACAGTATTGCCGCGCTTGATTTCACTATTTTTATTCCGCTTTTGGCGATAAAAATAGATATTAGTATAGCAATTACAAGGTCCATTATCGGAAATCCTAATTTTATCGCAATCAGTGCAACGAATACAGAACTTGTTATTAAAAGGTCTGTTTTGGTGTGTATGGCATCAGCTGTTAATATATCACTTTTTAGTAAATTGCCCTGTTTTGATTCATATTTCACTACGAATATATTTATGACAAAAGTAGTTAACATGATAATAAAGCTAAATAAATTTATTTTAGGTATAATAGGATTTGATAAACGAGGTATTGATTGTCTTAATAGGTTAATGGCAATTATGAATAGCATAAAAGCAATAAAAAGAGAAAAAAGAGTTTCATATTTTTTATGCCCGTAGGGATGTTCTGAGTCTTTCGGTTGTGAGGCAATATGTATCCCAATAAAGCCGATAATATTAGAGGCGCCGTCAGATAAAGAATGGAAACCATCTGCTGTAATGCTGTGGCTGCCAGTAATAAGACCGTAGATTATTTTTACTGCAGCAACAGCCCAATTGAGAAGCAAAATTACCAGCAAGATTCTTTTTATCTTTGCGTAGTGCTGATTTTCATCTGTATTAATGTACATAAAATTAATTATACTCTTAAAAAAAAACTATTGCAATTTTTTGATATTTTATTTGATAATTGAAGTATTTAGTATAAAATATACTGGTTATGGATAAATTCTTCATTGAAAAGAAAATCTATTACCATGATACTGATTGTGGTAAAGTTGTTTATTATGCAAATTACCTGAAGTATTTGGAAGAGGCAAGAACGGAGTTTTTTTTAAAGCGTGGTATTGAATTAAAAAGACTTGCTGAAAAGGGAATTCTCTTCGTGGTTGCCAAAGTAGATATAGATTATAAGGCTGCAGCCAGATATCAAGATAGCTTAAGGGTCTATTGTGAAGTAACCAGCGTTAAAAGAGTAGCGATAGAATTTACTAATACTATTAAAAGAGATTCTACAATTATTGCTCAGGCAAGGATAGTTCTTGTTTGTGTAGGTAATGACTTTAAACCAAGATCTATTCCTGAAGATATCAAAAAACTTTTATTATCGTGAGAATTTGGGATATTTCGTCTTCAAGATTATGCCGTCAGCATTTATTGGGAGAACATCGCGAACTGCATGCAATATGGAGTATTCTAGTTAATTTAAAAAAGGGATATTCTCATCATCCTGAAGTGCTAAGATGGAAAGGTAAATTAAAGGCTTTGTATAAAAGACACGAAGCGCTTTGTACAGAAATCTTAAGCCGTGGCTATAATCATAAAAGTCCATTAGATAAGAAGAAAGTTGAAGGAAGTAGGTTTCAGAAAGAGTTTATAGATTCTTTAATAAAACAAAAACATATTCTGAAGAATAAAAGATGTAATTGTAAGGTATAAAAAATGCATAGGATATTGTTTGAAATTGCTGGTTTTAAAGTTTATAGTTACGGGTTTATGATTGCTTTAGGTTTTCTTGTGGCTTTGGTTTTTTCAGTGAGAGAGTCTAAAGAAAAAGGTTTTGGTTCTTTTTTAATGCAGGATTTATTTTTTTGGTCGGTTTTAATCGGTTTTCTGGGAGCACGTATTGTATATATAATTATCCAGTGGCAGTATTTTCTCCTATATCCTTTTGAGCTTTTGTTTTCAAAAGGGGGTTTTGTTTTTTACGGCGGGTTTATATTTGGACTTTTGGCAGCGATAATTTTTTTAAGAATTAAGCGCATTGCTTTTTACCCGGTTGCTGATATTGTTATGCCTTATATAGTACTTGCTCATGCCTTTGGTAGGTTAGGGTGTTTTTTAAACGGATGTTGTTACGGAGTGCCAACAACTGCTTTCTACGGCGTTAGGTTTCCTGCAGATTGTGCTGCCGGCCAGATTGCTGGAAAATTAGTTCCTGTACAGTTAGTGTCTGTGTTTGTCTTGCTAGTTATTTTTTGGGTTTTGACTGCACTAAAGAAAAAGGTTAATACAGAGGGTTTGATATTTTGGTTGTATGTTTTCTTGTACTCTTCTGCGAGATTTTTATTGGAATTTATCAGGTATGATGACCGTGGCACAATCGGAATCTTCTCCGTTTCACAGGTATTTGCAATCTGTTTTATAGTGGTTTCAATATTTATGTTCTTCCGTTTAAAAAAAAATACAAAAAGTCATTCTAATAATGTATAATAGTTTTTGCCATGAAAGTCCTTGAGATTAAAAAATATCCGGACAAGATCCTTAGAAAGACATCTGAAGATATCCTTGAAATTAGTGAAAAAGAAATCAAATTGTTTGATAACATGCTTTCTACCATGAAGCATTTTTACGGTATTGGCCTGGCAGCTCCGCAGGTAGGGATATTAAAGAATATAATCGTTGTTGATATCGGAGAAGGGCCAATAAGATTAGCTAATCCTAAGGTGGTTTCATCTAGTGGTTCAGGTATGATGAAGGAAGGTTGTTTAAGCGTTCCTGGAGTTGATGTGGAGGTGGAGCGTAGTTATAAACTTACTGTTTTGGCCTTGAATGACAAGGGAGACAATATTCAGCTTAAGGCTAGAGGTCTTTTAGCTAGAGTTTTGTTGCATGAGATAGATCATTTGAGAGGAAAAACAATAGTAGACTATATGCAGTTTTTTGATAAGATAAAATTGAATTTTAATCCAAAATCAAAAGAGAAATAAAATGAGTGAATGTAAAATAGCACAGAATCAAAAGTATTGTAATTGTACTTATGATTCTTGTGGCAAGAAAGGAATTTGTTGTGATTGTCTTCATTATCACAGAAAAATGGGTCAGCTTCCGGCTTGTTATTTTCCCGATGATATTGAAAAGACATATGATAGGTCAATAGAAAAATTTATTGAGGTATATAAGCAAAGAGGTTCCTGGTGGTAGATGCTAATAGTTTGTATGATTTGATTATTGTAGGTGCAGGTCCTGCGGGATTGACTGCTGCGATATATGCTGCACGCTCAAGATTAAATACAATTGTATTTGAAAGTGCGGTTAATTTAAGCCAGGCTATGCTTACTGATCAGATTGAAAATTATCCTGGTTTTCCTAATGGTATTAGTGGGATGGAATTGGTAGAAAAATTTAAATCTCAGGCAAAGAATTTCGGAGCGATATTTGAAAATAAAACAGTATCAAGCATTCAAAGAATAAATAAAGGTAAAGATGCAGTTTGGCAGATCAGTACAGATGATGGAAAACTATTCAATAGTATTTCAGTACTTATTGCTACAGGCGCAAGACCAAAACAGCTTGGGGCTGAAGGGGAAGCTTCCTTGCGCGGCAAGGGGGTTTCATATTGTGCTACTTGCGATGCGGCATTCTTTAGAAATAAAAAGGTTGTTGTAGTTGGTGGAGGTGATACTGCTGTAGAAGAGGCACTTTTTCTTACCATGTTTGCCAGCAAGGTGACAATGGTCCACAGAAGAAATAGGCTTCGCGCTACCAAGATTTTACAGGAAAGGGTGTTTGAGAATAAAAAGATAGATTTCTTATGGGAGAGCAATCTTGTAGCAATCGAAGGGAAACAGAAGGTAGAAGGTATAGTTTATGAGAATGTAAATACAAAACAAAAAGATCGCGTTGATTGCGATGGGGTTTTTGTATTTGTAGGATACGAACCAAACACATTATTTTTAAAAGGTCTGCTTAATGCCGATGATGCAGGTTATTTGATTGTTAATGAAAGGTTAGAGACTTCATCCGAAGGAATTTTTGCCTGTGGAGACTGTTGCAAAAATGATTTAAAGCAGGTTATAACTGCATGTGCGCAAGGGGCATTGGCTTATTACTATAGTTTTTCGTTTATAAACGAGATTAAAGGTATGACTTATAAATAGACTAACTTTAGAAAGGAGTTGTTTATGGAAATTAATGTTAGTGAGAGTAATTTTAAAAGTGAAGTATCAGAATCAAAGATTCCTTGTTTGGTGGATTTTTGGGCCGAGTGGTGTGGACCATGTAAGATGATTGCGTCTTCTTTAGAGGAGATTGCTCAGGAATATCAAGGAAAAATCAAGGTCTGTAAGATAAATGTAGATGAGGCTTCTTCTGTTGCAAGTAGCTATGGTATAATGAGTATACCAACTTTGATGGTTTTTAAAGATGGTTCTGTACAAAAAAGCGCAGTAGGTGCTTTATCAAAAGCTGATATTGTTGCATTGTTTAAAGCGTACATATAAATAGTTTGTCACATTTTTAATTAATGTGGTATAATTATTAATTAATATGGAAAATCAAGGAAAAATATTAGTTGTTGATGATGAAGAGGTTATAAGAAGTCTTTTAAAGGATGCTCTTACTGATTTAGGCTATGAAGTTACTACTTGTCCTAATGGCCAAACAGGTATAAAAGAAGGCACTACTAAAAGTTTCGATACTATTATAACCGATATTCGGCTTCCTGATATAGACGGAATCCAGATATTGGGAGAGGTAAGAAAAGCAGACCCCGAAGCTGTAGTAATAGTAATTACCGGGTATCCTTCTTTTGACAGCGTGCGCGATGCATTAAAGTTAGGTGCGCACGATTATCTCACGAAACCTTTTAATATAGACGAGATTACTTTTACTATAAAGAAAGCAGTATTGTTCCGCCAGACTTTAAAAAGAAATAAAGATCTGGTTGAGGAGCTGGAACGGAAGAATATGCTTTTAGAGCAGCAGAATGCGATACTCGAGGTTAGGGTAAAGGAACGCACTGCCAATCTTCAGAAACTTTACAGTGACTTAAGAAAAACATATATTGATACGATTAAAGCCTTTGCTGATGCCTTAGATGCCAAGGATCATTATACAAGAAGCCATTCCGAGAATGTTACCCGTATTGCAGTTAAGATTGCAGAAGAGTTAGGTTTATCTTCTAATGAGGTTGAAGATATAAGAGAAGCAGCGCAGCTACATGATTTAGGAAAAATTGGTATTGATGATGCGATTTTAAGGAAACCGGGTAAGCTTAACGATGAAGAATGGGAACAGGTCAAAAGCCATTCCATGAAAGGCGCACAGATTTTGGAGCCTCTGGGGTATTTAAAGAATATAACCGAAATCATAAAACAGCATCATGAGAAATACGACGGAACAGGTTATCCTGTCGGCTTAAAAGGAACAGAGATTAAATTAGGAGCAAGGATTGTTTCTTTGGCTGATTCTTTCGAGGCGATGACATCTGAACGGCCTTATAGAAAAAATCCTTTAAAAAAAGATGAGGCAATAAAAGAAGTTAAAATTAATTCCGGTACCCAGTTTGATCCAATGATTGTTGAGACCTTCCTAAAGATTGTAGATAAATTATAACAGGTAAAATCCTCTATTTACGTGCGTAACAATATTTTATTCATTACCCTTAGTAATATCGGAGATGCGATTCTTACTCTTCCTGTTTTGGATATTTTAAAAGATAGATATCCTGATTCTAAAATTACAGTTGTCTGCAGCGAACGTTCAAAAGCAGTTTTTATAGATAATCCGTTATTTGGAAAAGTTATTGTCTATAAAAAGAGTTCTGGATTAAAAGAAAAACTTAAACTTGTAAAATCCTTAAGGGAAGAGTATTTTGATTTTATTATAGATCTGCGCAATAGCGCATTTCCTTTCTTTTTACGCGGTAGAAAAAAAACCACTCCTTTTGACCATATCTTAAAAAAGAATACGCATATCAAAGACTGGCATATTGCAAAACTGCGTAATATCATAAAGAATGTAAATTTTAATTGTAAAAGGCAAAGTTTTCATATCAAAGAAGATTCACACAGTTTTATTAACAATAAATTGAGTCATTTTGGGTTAAAGGAAGGTTCGTTTGTTATTATCGCTGCAGGGGCAAGAAGTTTTCTAAAACGCTGGGATAAAGATAAATATCTTGATTTAGGTTATAGAATTATAAATGAATTGAATTTAGATATTGTTTTAATCGGCGATAATAATGATAAAGCGGTTTGTGATTATCTTCAAAATAATTTAAAATCAAGGATTTTTAATTTAGTCGGTCAGACTAATTTTAATCAAATAGCCGCGCTTTTTTCAAAAGGTAAGCTGGTTATTGCCAACGACAGCGGGATTTTGCATCTGGCCAGCTATTTGGATATACCGGTTTTAGGTCTATACGGTCCTTCAGATGAAAAAAAATACGGGCCGTGGTCTAGGGTTTGTGTAGTTGTAAGGAAAAAATTAGATTGTGCTCCTTGCGAAAAAGCACATTGTAAATTTAAGGAGGTTAAATGTTTAACGCAGCTGGATACGGATTTTGTTTTCAGCAAACTTCAAAATCTAATCAATGAATTATAAGCGTATTTTAATAGTGAGAACTGATAGGATTGGTGATGTGGTTTTATCGACTCCTGTTATAAGCAATTTAAGGAAGAGTCTTCCCAGTAGTTTTATTGCAATGATGGTTACGCCTTATACGCAGGATATCGTAAAGAATAACCCTTTTTTAAATGAGGTTATTGTTTATGATAAGAAAGGTAAATATAGAAGCTGGTTGTCTTCTTTTAGGTTTGCTCTATTTTTAAGAAAAAAGCGATTTGATTTGGCAATTATACTACATCCTACAAATAGAGCGCATCTGGTGACTTTTTTCGCTGGGATCCCCAAAAGAATAGGGTTTAATAGGAAAATGGGATTTTTACTTACGGATAAAGTTAAAGATTTAAAACATGAAGGCAAAAAACATGAATCAGAGTATTGTTTAGATTTTTTGAGAATCTTAGACATAGCTACAGATTTAAAAGATACTTATGTAGGTTGGGATAAAAATGCTCAGGAAGAAGTTGATTGCTTATTGAGTGGAAAGGGGATTAAAAAAGATGATAAGTTTATTCTTATTCATCCTGGAGCAAGTTGTTCTTCTAGAAGATGGCCAGTCGATAAATTCAGTAAGCTTTGTGATAGGTTAGTAGAGATTTATAAAATGAAAGTTGTTTTAGTTGCTTCCAGAGAACAAAAAAATATTTCTGCTGAGGTAATAAACAAGATGTATTCTTCGGCAGTTGATTTATCAGGAAGTTGCAATATAGCGCAGTTAATTTGTTTAATTAAAAGGGCAGGGTTATTTGTGTCTAATGATTCAGGGCCTGTACATATTGCTGCTAGTTTGGGTGTACCTGTGGTGGCGATTTTCTCGCGTAATCAGTCAGGCCTAAGTCCAAAAAGATGGTATCCCTTGGGAGAGAAGAGTCGTTTTATAAAAAAAGATGCAGGATGTTTAGTTTGTCTTGCTCATGATTGCAAAAAAGGCTTTAAATGCCTTAGTTTAATTAAAGTTAGTGATATTTTAACTATTATTGACGAATTAATTAATTTATGATAATATTACCCTTTCGGAATCATGAATAAAACAAGATTAAAATCTATAGTTTCTGCCTTTTCAAAGGCCAGAATAATGGTTGTAGGAGATATTATTCTTGATGAGTATATCTGGGGTCATGTTACCAGGATTTCTCCAGAAGCGCCTGTCCCAGTAGTACAGGCTTATAAACGTTCCTTTATGCCTGGAGGGGCAGCTAATGTTGCTTATAATATAAATACTCTTAGCGGAAAATCTTCTATTGTCGGCGTTGTTGGGATAGATAAAAATAGAGATATTTTGCTTTCTCAGCTTAAAGCCAGAAATATCTACACCAAAGGTATTTTATCTGACAGCAAACGCCGCACTACGTTAAAGAGTCGAATAATAGCCAAACATCAACAAATGGTTAGGGTTGATTGGGAAAATATTGATACAGTTTCATCTACGGTAGTTAGCAAAATAATGGATTTTATCAAAAAGAATATCAATAAATTTGATGCTGTCATAATAGAAGATTATGGTAAGGGTGTTATTAACGAACAGCTTTTATCCAATTTGATTCCTTTTGTTCGTTCCAAGGGCAAGATTATTACCGTGGATCCCAAAGAAGAACATTTCAGGCTTTATAAAAACGTTTCAGGTATTACACCTAATTTGAGTGAAGCAGAAAACGCTATAAGGAATTTAAAAATAAAAGATACAGAAAACAGATTTAATATTCATTTTGATAAGATTTTTAATCTTCAAGAGCTTAATTTGGCTGCAAAGAAGATTATAGATTATTTGGGTTTAGATTCTTTGCTTGTTACATTAGGTGAAAACGGTATGAGACTTTTTGAAAAAAACAATAAAAAGACCCATATTTCTACACTTGCACAGGAAGTTTTTGATGTTTCCGGTGCAGGAGATACAGTTATTTCCGCGTTTACGTTGTCTTTAGCTTGTGGTGCATCATTTCTGGATGCGGCAAAAATTGCTAATATTGCTGCAGGAATTGTTGTTGGTAAAGTTGGTACAGCTGAAGTTACAAAAGAAGAATTGCTTAGAAAGATCAAGGATTTATAAAATGGAAGTTATCGGCGTAATTCCGGCAAGATACGGTTCTACAAGGTTTGAAGGTAAAATCCTGGCTAATATTATGGGTAAGTCTATGCTTCAGCATGTCTGGGAAAGGGCAAAACAGGCTACAAGTTTAGATGATTTGATAATTGCCTGTGATAACCAGCTTGTTTTTGAGGTTGCAAAAGAATTTGGCGCCAATGTTGTTTTTACTGCAAAAGGGCACATGTCTGGAACAGACAGGATTGCAGAGGTAGTTAATCCTTTGGATATTAAAGTTGTAGTAAATATCCAAGCAGATGAACCTTTGTTAGAACCGGTGATGATAGACCAATTGGCTTCGAGTATTCTTGAGAACAAGGATGTTTATATGTCAACTTTAGTCAAGAGGATAATTAGTTTTGAAGAGTTTATCGATAAGAATGTAGTTAAAGTCGTATCCGATAAGAATGGTTTTGCATTATATTTTTCCCGATCACCTATTCCTTATACAAGCGAAATAAATACGCATCAAAACACCATTTATAAACACCTGGGGCTTTATGCCTACACAAAGGATTTCTTATTTACATTTAAAAATTTGGCTGTGTCAAATCTTGAGAAAACCGAACGTCTCGAGCAGTTGCGCGCTTTAGAAAATGGATATAAGATAAAGCTTGTTGAGACTTCTATTGAGACTGTCGGTGTGGATACACAAGAAGATTTGGAAAAAGTTACACAGATTTTACAGAGGAAAAAAAATGGTTACAGTTCGTAATATCAATATTGGTTCGGGGAAGGGATTGGTTTTTATTGCTGGTCCGTGTGTGATTGAAACAGAAAAACTTACTCTTGATATAGCTGATAGAATTAAAAAACTAAGCCTTAAATTAAATGTGCCGATTATATTTAAAAGCAGTTTTGATAAGGCAAATAGAATGTCTCTTGGTTCTTATAGGGGGCCGGGAATCAAAAAGGGTTTAGAGATTTTAAAAAAAGTAAATAAAGAAACTGGCCTTGTTATTTTAAGTGATGTACATTGTGTTTCTCAGGTAGCACCGGCTGCTGAAGTCTTGGATATCATACAGATTCCCGCATTTTTATGTCGTCAAACTGATCTTGTGATCGCGGTTGCTAAAACCCAAAAAGTGGTAAATTTAAAAAAGGGTCAATTTATGGCTCCTTTTGATTTAGGTCCGATAATCAAAAAGATAGAATCCCAAGGGAACAAGAAAATTATTCTTACTGAAAGAGGAGTAAGCTTCGGTTATAATAATTTGGTTAGCGATATGCGTTCTTTGGCGATAATGCGTAAGTTTGGCTATCCGGTTATTTTTGATGCTACTCACAGCGTTCAGATTCCTGGTGGCAAAGGGACATGTTCTGGCGGCCAAAGCGAGTTTATTGTTCCTCTTGCGCGCGCCGCAGTTGCCTTTGGTTGCGATGGCATATTTTTAGAAGTTCATCCCACTCCGAAAAAAGCGCTTTGTGACGGGGCTAATTCTCTGCAACTTAGTAAGCTGGCAGATTTATTAAAAGATTTAGTAAAAATAAATAAGGTTTTAAAATGAGCATAAAAAGGGCAAAAGAGGTTTTAAGAATTGAAGCTGACTGCATAAAAGATCTTATCGGTAAGCTTGATAATGATTTTGTAAAGGCAGTGGATTTTATTGAAAAATCTAAAGGTAGGGTTGTGATAACCGGAGTAGGCAAAGGTGGTCTTATCGGACAGAAAATTTCTGCAACATTATCTTCTTTAGGGACTCCCAGTTTTTGGCTGCATTCAACCGAGGCAATTCATGGTGATTTGGGAAGAGTTATTCAAGATGATGTTGTAGTGGTAATGTCTAATAGCGGTGAGACTCAGGAAGTAAAACAGCTTTTACCGATTTTAAAAAAGTTAGGTTCAAAGATAATTGCGATTACCGGCAATAAGAATTCTACTTTGGCAAAACATGCAGATTGCGTTTTGGATAGTTCTGTAAAAAAAGAAGCCTGTTCTTTGGGACTGGCTCCGACATCATCTACGACAGCTATGCTTGCTTTAGGAGACGCTTTGGCGGTTTGCGTTTTAGACAGAAAAGGTTTTAAAAAAGAAGATTTTGCTTTTTTGCACCCAGGGGGGAACTTAGGAAAAAAACTTTTACTTAAAGTCGAGGATATAATGCGCAAGGGTAAAAATAACCCTATAGTTAAGCAGACGCAGATTGTAAAGGAGGCTCTTTATGCGATTACTGCAGCGCGAGCCGGTGCCGCCTGCGTGGTTGATGCTAAAGGTTGTCTTACAGGTATTTTTACAGACGGAGATTTAAGAAGACATCTCGAAGAAGATTCAGATCTTTCAAATAAAAAAATCAATTTTGTTATGACTAAGCATCCTATAACCATATCTAGAGATAGGTTAGCTATGGAGGCATTAAGTATTTTAAGAAAGAAAAAGATTGATGAGTTACCTGTAGTAGATAAAAACAATAAACCTGTTGGAATTTTGGATATTCAGGATCTTTTAAGCGCAGGTTTGGTGTAATCGTTATGAATATAGAAGAAAGAATAAAGAAGATAAGATTGCTGCTGTTGGATGTTGATGGAGTGCTTACTGATGGCAGGATTATATATGATACCTCAGGTCGAGAACTAAAGCTTTTTAATGTGTATGACGGTATGGGTGTGCATTTGTTGAATAAACAAAAAATCCCCACGATTATAATTACCGCTAAGGCTTCCCGGTCAATAAAACCGCGCGCTAAGGATATGGGGGTAAAAAAGGTTTATGATGATCTTATGCCGAAATCAAAAGTATATGAAAAAATTAAAGCAGAATACGGTATTAGCGAAGACGAGGTTTGTTTTATAGGAGATGATTTAGTAGATATTTCAGCGATGAAACTGGCTGGTTTTGCGGTTGCAGTCAACAATGCCTGTGAGGAAGTAAAACAAACTGCTCACTATATAACTAAGGCTTATGGCGGCAAGGGTGCAGTAAGGGAAGTAAGTGAGATTATCCTTAAGTCTCAGAATAAATGGGATGAAGCGATTAAGGATTATGTATAAAAAAAACATAATAACTATAATAGTATTTTTGTTTGCTTTTTGTTTTTGTTGTTTTGCGCAAGAGGAAATAGAAAGCGATCAGCAGATAACGGATTTTAATCTTTCAGGCTATTCTCAGCAGGGTAAAAAAAGTTGGGATGTCAAAGGTAAGACTGCTGATTTTCTTGATGAAAAGGTGAATCTTTCTGACATTGACGCAAATTCTTATAAGGATAAAGATACAATTAATCTGGTTGCTGATAAAGGAGTATTTGATAAAGCCGAAGGTAAGCTTCATCTACAGGAAAATGTTGTTATTACAACAGATTCGGGAGCTAGGCTGGTTACTGATTCATTAGACTGGAGTCAGAGCGAGGATTTAATTGATACTCAAGATAAAGTAAATATCGAGCATCCTGCTTTTAATGCCGATGGTAAGGGGTTAAAGGCGAATCCAAGTTTGGATAAGGCGTCACTTTTAAAAGATGTCGAAGTAACTTTAAAGGATGAAGATAGTAATCAAGAATCGATCCAAGAAGAATCCGATGAACGCACTGTGATTACCTGTGATGGTCCTTTGGAAGTTGATTATGAAAAAGGAATGGCTATTTTTTATGAAAATGTAAAAGCAAGCAACAGCGTTCAAGGAGATATTTATTGTGATGAGCTTTTTACTTTTTTTAAATCTAATAAAACGGCTGATGAATCAAACGACAGCCTGAGCGATAAGGGTGGAAAGATTGATAAAATTGTTGCCAAGGGTAATGTCAAGATCGTTAAAGGTGAAAATATTACCTTTAGCGATGAAGCTGTTTATGATGTAGTGCAGAAAAAGATTATTTTAACCGGAACACCGAAATTATTTATTTATTCGGATGAGATGGAGTAATATATGCATTTATTAGAGATAAAAGGTTTAACCAAATCATATGACGGTAAAGCAGTAGTTCGTCATGTTGATATGGTTGTTCGTCGTGGAGAAATTGTTGGTTTATTAGGGCCTAACGGAGCGGGAAAAACTACGACATTTTATATGGTTGTAGGGGTTATTACTCCCGATAAGGGAAAGATAATTTTTGATAATCAGGATATTACTAAACTTCCCATACATCAAAGGGCGCGTTTTGGAATAGGTTATCTGGCACAGGATTCTTCTGTGTTTAAGCGCCTTACTGTTGAGGAAAACATCACAGCAATTTTAGAGACTATGTCTTTTACAGCCAAAGAAAGAAAGGCTAGACTGTATAGTCTTTTGGAGGAATTAAATATCGCTCATTTAGCCAAGCATAAAGCTTTTACCCTTTCAGGCGGAGAAAGACGTCGTCTGGAGATTACAAGGGCTTTGGCAACAAACCCATCTTTTATATTGTTGGATGAACCCTTTTCAGGGATTGACCCGATAGTAGTAGCAGAAGCCCAAACGATAATAAAGGAATTAAAAAACAAGGGTCTAGGGATATTGTTGACTGATCATAACGTAAGAGAGACCCTGGCGATAACCGACAGGGCATATTTAATAGCAGAAGGAAAGATTCTTATTTCAGGTGGCGCTCAGGATTTGATTAAGGATCCCAAGGCAAGAGAAATATATCTGGGCGAAAAATTCAAAATGTAGGAAGGATCTAAGGATGCTAAAGACGGAAGTAATAAAAACGGAAAACGATGTTACGCAATTTTCGGTTAATCTTTCAGGAAAACGTATAACCGATAAAAAGGATGAAATTTATAAACAGATTGCAAAAGAAGCTAAGATTCCGGGATTTCGTCCTGGTAAGGCACCGGAAGAATTGATAAAGAAGCAATATTCAAAAGTTGCCGAGCAGGAAACGATTAAGGCGCTTGTGCCTGATATCTATGATGAGGCAGTCAAAAAGGATAGTCTTGAGCCTATTGATATGCCTAATATAAGTGATGTCAATTTGACAGGTGAAAGTTTATCGTTTAATGTTAAAGTAGAAGTAAAACCAAAGATTGAAATAAAAAAATATAAGGCATTAAATGTTAATCTTGAACCGATTGAGGTAACGCAGCAAGATTTGGAAAAAGCAATGGATACAGTAAAGCAGCAAAAGGGAAAAGATCTCGAGGTGAATGATAAATTTGCCAAATCATGCGGTTATTATTCACTTGCTGATATGCACGAATCTTTAAGTAAAGAAATATATTTGCAGAAGGAGCACGCCCGTGTTCAACAGACAAGAGTACAGTTGATTGATCAGCTTAAACAAAACTGTAGTTTTACGTTGCCTGTAAAATTAGTAGATAGGCGTTTTCAGGAATTGGTTGAAAATACCAAAAAAGAACTGATGACTAAATACGGATTCACTGAGCAGCAGTTTAGCGAAAAAGAGGCAGAATTTACGGAACGTCTCAAAAAGGATGCTGAAGATGATGTTTGGATTTATCTGGTGTTTGAAGAGATAGCGAAAAATGAAAAGATTACAATAGAGAATAATTTTATCCAAAGAGTTTTTGATTTTCTCCTTTCTAATGCGAATTGGAAAAAAGTAGAGAAAAAATAAAACGTAAAATAATAATATTAATAATAATTAATTAAAATTTATCCATAAGGAGGACAGAATGACGTATAAAATGCAGACACTTGTACCTATGGTTATTGAGCAGACTTCACGAGGGTATGAAAGGGCGTATGATATCTTCTCAAGGCTTTTGAAGGATAGGATTATTTTTATTGGTACTCCTATTGATGACAATGTAGCAAATATTGTTATTGCTCAAATGTTGTTTTTGCAGATGGAAGATACAAAAAAGGAAATTAATATGTATATAAATTCTCCCGGAGGGTCTATCACTGCAGGGTTAGCTATTTATGATACTATGCAGTTTGTAAAGCCCGATGTTTCTACATACTGTGTGGGTCAGGCTGCAAGTATGGGTGCGTTGTTGTTGGCAGCTGGTAAAAATGGGAAAAGATTTGCTTTACCGCATTCACGTATTATGATTCATCAACCATGGGGCGGAGTGCAAGGCCAGGCTACAGATATCTCTATACAGGCAAAAGAGATTTTAAGATTAAGGGATAAATTAAATAAAATACTCTCCGAACATACGGGAAAAGATATTGAACAGATTAAAAATGATACTGACAGAGATTATTTTATGTCCGCTGACGAATCGAAAGAATACGGTATAATTGATTCTGTAATTAATAACAAAAAAAAGTAGTTTATAGAAAAAGTTAGCATTAGATATTAATTAAGCAAGGAGAAATTGTTTTATGAAAAAAAATTACCTTCTTACTCCTGGACCTACGCCTTTGCCGCCGGAAGTGATGGAGTCTTTGGCAAAACCCATTATTCATCATAGGACCCCACAGTTTTTAAGTATTTTTAAAGAGGTCTGTGAAGGCTTAAAATGCGTATTTGCTACAAAGCAGGATTGTTTTGTGTTTACTTCTTCTGGAACTGGAGCAATGGAATCAACTGTTGCAAACCTTTTATCGGCAGGTGACACGGCAATATGCGTAAATGGCGGTAAGTTCGGAGAGCGTTGGGGAAAGCTCTGTAATGCTTATGGCGTTGAACCTATAGTTATTAATGTAGAATGGGGTCATTCAGTTGATCCTAAGGTAATTGAAGAAAAGTTAAAGATTACAAAGCCTGTTCCTAAGGCTGTATTTACTACGCTTTGTGAGACTTCTACCGGAGTATCTACAGATATAAGAGAAATTGCAAAAATAGTTAATAAGACAGATGCGGTTTTAGTTGTTGATGCTGTAAGCGGTCTTGGGGCTGTGCCCTGCTATACGGATGATTGGCAGATAGATGTTGTTGTTTCTGGTTCGCAGAAGGGTCTGATGATTCCTCCTGGTTTGGCATTTTGTACGCTGAATGAGAAAGCCTGGAAATTAATCGAGACAAGCAATCTGCCTAAATTTTATTATGATTATAAAAAATATAAAGCATCTTTGGCTAAGGATGATATGCCATGGACTTCAGCTATTTCGTTGATAATAGCATTAAATAGCGCTTTAAAACTTTTAAAACAAAGAGGTCTGGAAAACGGATTTAAATATTATACCTTATTGGCTGATGCAGTAAGGGAGGCTAGTAAAGCTTTGGGGCTTGAGCTTTTTGCAGATGAATCATGTCGTTCAGATGCAGTTACATCCATAAAGCTACCTGCAAATATCGATGGAGTAAAGTTAGTTAAAATGATGAGGGATGATTATGGTGTAGCTGTTGCTGGCGGACAGGCGCATCTAAAAGGAAAGATTATTAGAATCGCTCATATGGGATATATTAATGAGTTTGAGATAATTATTTGTATCTCTTGTCTAGAGCGAGTTTTAGCAAGGATGGGTCAAAAGGTTGATTTAGGTATAGGCGTAAAAGCCGCGCAGGAAGTGTTTAGTAAAAGTTCATTGTAATTATTTTAAAAAAAAGAGGAAAGAGATGAATATTTTAATTAGCGATAAGCTTTCACCTGAGGGAGTAGAGATTTTAAAGCAGGTTAAAGAATTTAAAGTTGATATTAATACCGGATTAAAACCCGAAGAATTAAAAAAGATTATATCTAAGTATCACGCTTTAGTTGTTAGAAGCGGCACCAAGGTAACAAAAGAGATAATTGAGTCAGCAGATAATCTTAAGGTTATTGGTCGAGCAGGGGTTGGGCTTGATAATGTTGATTTAGTTGCAGCTACGGCAAAAGGCATTATGGTAATGAATGCTCCTGGTGGTAATACCATTTCTACTGCAGAGCATACATTTTCTATGGTTTTAGCTTTGATGCGCAATATCCCTCAGGCCCATGCTTCGATGTTAAAAGGCGAATGGAAACGTTCAGCCTTTATGGGTAAAGAGGTTTACGGTAAAACGTTAGGTATAGTAGGTTTAGGCAGGATTGGTACTGAGGTTGCCAAAAGGGCTTTAAATTTTGGTATGAAGATTATTGCATTTGACCCATTTTTATCCAAAGAAAAAGTTGACCAGCTTGAGATTGAATCAGTTTCGCTGGATGATTTATTTGCCAGAGCAGATATCGTAACGGTTCATGTTCCTTTAACTGACGATACACATCATTTGATATCAGAGAAGGCATTTTTAAAGATGAAAAAAGGAGTAAAAATTGTTAACTGTGCAAGAGGCGGTATAATTGATGAAGCAGCTTTGGTAAGTGCGATTGAAAAAGAAATCGTTTCAGCTGCGGCATTCGATGTATATGAAAAGGAGCCGTTTGATAGCACAAATGTTTTGTTAAAATCCGATAAGATTATTTTTACGCCTCATTTGGGTGCTTCTACTAAAGAGGCGCAGGTTAATGTAAGTATAGAGATTGCCGAATGCGTAAGGGATGCGTTATTAGATAAAGGTATTAGAAATGCCGCTAATTTTCCCAATTTAGAGCCGGAGGCAATGAAGATTCTTATGCCTTGGGTCAATTTAGGAGAGCGTCTGGGTTTATTTTTAGGTCAATTGATTGATTCTTCAATCAAAGAGGTTGTTTTAAGCTACAGCGGGTTCTTTACTCCAACAGATATTGCTCCGATTAGCATGTCTTTGGTAAATGGATTGCTTAAACCGATATTGCAGGATACGGTTAATTTTGTAAATGCGATTTCTTTAGCCAAGGAGCGCGGGATAAAACTTACTGAACAGCGTTTAAGTGAAGAAAGCGATTTTGCTAATTTGGTTAGTCTGGAGGTTAAAACTGCTCAAGGAGTAAGATCTATTGCCGGTACGCTTTTTGCAGATAAAGAACCTAGGATAGTAAAGCTTGATAATATGTATCTTGAGGCAGTACCTAAAGGGTTTATGCTTCTTACCAGCAATGTTGATAAACCAGGAATTATTGGATCCTTGGGAACGCTTCTTGGCAAGCATGGAGTAAATATTGCCTGTATGGCTTTTGGTAGAGTTAAAATAGGAGGACAGGCAATAAGTATTATTAATATCGATAATCATGCAAGCGAAAAGATACTTGAAGAAATAAGGTCTGTTAAAAATATAAATTCTGTAAAACTGCTTAAGCTATAATCTATGCGTAAGATTATTTTTTTTGTTTTAGCTATATTCTTATTGCCTTTGATCTGTTTTGCTCAGCCGCAAATAAAAATAAGTACAGATCAATTTGATCTGGGCCGCATTGAAGAAGGTAAACTTTTTTCCCATGAGGTTATTGTCAGAAACGCTGGAACCGATAGGCTTGATATAAAGATACGGTTAACCTGCGATTGTGTGCAAGTTACAGAACCTTCTGTTTTGACCTTTTTCCTTTCTCCTGATGAGTTTAAAATAATAAAATTTAATTTTGATTCTACTGGTTATAGCAAGGATGTTATTCAGTATTTGATTCTGGATACTAATGATCCTGAGAATCCATCCATAAGGATACCGGTTAAGGCATTTGTGGTTATGAAGCAATCAAAGCAGGTTGATAAATTCAGGAAGTTAAATATGACCATGGTATTAGGTGCTGGTCTTGCTGACAGTATTAATCCCTGCGCATTTACCGTATTGGTATTTTTTGTTTCTTTTCTAGGATTCGTAGGGTATAGGAGAAAAGAGATAATTTTTGTTGGTACGATTTTTATCATTACTGTTTTCTTGACTTATCTTTTGCTGGGGTTGGGAGTGTTTGAGATTTTCAAGATTTTAGGTATAAATGTTTATTTGGAGATAACCATTGCTTTATTGACCATGGGTTTAGCTTTTTTATTGGCGGCTTTAAATATATATGATTTTGTAATTTTTAAGAGAACAAAAGATGCCCATAAAACTATTCTTAAACTTCCCGGTATGGTTAAAAGCAGAATTCAGTCTGTAATAAAACAGTCTACTGATATTCGTGAGAAAACCGGATACAGCAAAAAGACTATTTTTGGGATGATTATATCTAGCGTTGGCTGCGCATTTTTAGTAACTGTATTTGAATCAGTTTGTACGGGCCAGCTATATTTACCGACGATAGTTTTTGTAATGAATGCTACATCTACGAAATTCCTGGCTTTTTCTTACCTTGTGTTATATAATTTGATGTTCGTTTTACCGTTATTTATAATTGTTATTCTTGGTGGTTATGGTTTGACTTCTGAGAAGTTTGCTCGCTTTAGTCAGAAGAATCTAGGTTTAATAAAAATTATTACCGCTTTAATATTTTTAACTCTAGGGGGAATACTCTTATTATGGAAAAAAGAAGATTTTATTTATTTATTTTCTTTGTTTGTTTAAGCGTTAATTTATCTTTTGTTTTTGCAGCAGAGGATTCTAAAAAAGAAAACAAGAGTAAAGCTTATTATGAAAAACAGGTAAAGGGGGGGTATTCAAGCTACAAAAAAAATGATTCCAAATTACCGGAACTTGAGCTTTCAGTTATCTTAAGCGGTGACTGTAAGACATGCGATACGAATTCTTTTTTAAAACGTCTTAAAAAGTATTTTTCAAAGGTTAACCTAACAACAGTTGATTTGTCTGAAGCAGAAGAAATAGTTAAACAAAGCGGAATAAAAAGTCTACCGATTTATTTTATTGCTAAAGAATTGGCAGTAAAAGAAGACTTAGAAAAGATTAGTAGTTTTATAGTCGAAAAAGATTTTGGTTTTGTTTTTAAGCCGCAGTTTTCCGGGATGACATTTCTATTGGATAGACAATTAAAAAAGGGTAAAATTGATCTTTTTATTAGTCTTTTTGAAGAAGACAGTCCGCAGATCATTAGTAATTTAAAAGAATTAAATCCGCAGGTTCATTTTTTGGCAATAAAGCGAGGTAATGAGTTTATTGCCCGCTCAGGAAAAAAAGAGTTGGAGGAAATAAATAAAGCAGTATGTATAGAAAAATATTATCCTGATGAGTATCTTGATTATTTATCTTGCCGGGTGAACAATATTAAAAGCTCTTGGTGGGATGAGTGCATAAAAGACGTTGATTATAAAACGATAAAACAATGCGCCATGGGTGAAGAGTTAAAATCTTTATTAGGAGAAAATTTAAATTTAGTTATGGAACTTAATGTGTTTTCTCAAGCTACGGTTCTATTGGAAAATAGGGAATTGTTTCATGTGCTGCCTCAAACAACAGCAGACGGATTAGAGCATTTATTATCAAAATA
Source organism: Candidatus Gygaella obscura (assembly GCA_030765485.1). GTDB lineage: Bacteria > Omnitrophota > Gorgyraeia > Gygaellales > Gygaellaceae > Gygaella > Gygaella obscura. Next base: position 35,112 of record JAVCCR010000002.1, on the reverse strand, counting down.
ATTTAAACTATTAAATCATAATGAACTCAATAATTTTAGGATTACAGTGGGGGGATGAGGGTAAGGGGAAGCTGATTGATATAGTTTCTCAAGATCATGATTATATTGTTCGTTATCAGGGTGGAAATAACGCAGGCCATACTGTTTCCGTTGACGGAAAATCTTTTGTTTTTCATCTTATACCTTCAGGGATACTACATAAGAAAAAAGTCTGTCTTATCGGTAATGGCGTGGTGATTGACCCGGAAGCTTTTTTAAATGAGTTAAAACAGATTAAAAAATACGGAATTGATATTAAAAATAGGATTTTTATATCTGATCGTGCTCATATTATATTTCCTTATCATAGGATTTTAGATTCTTTAAGAGAAACTAGAAGGAATAATAAAATCGGTACGACCAAAAGAGGTATTGGTCCGTGTTATTCGGATAAATACGGCCGTTGCGGTATACAGGCAATAGATTTATTGAATAAAAATATTCTACGTAAAAAGTTAGAGGATAATCTTAAAGAAAAAAATGATGTTTTTAAAAGAGTTTATCGCAATAAAGGATTTAAGTTTGACCAGGTGTATAAGCAATATTTAAATTATGGCAAATTTCTAAAGCCTTTTATTATTGATGTCTCTCTTTTGATAAATAAAGCCATAGAAAAAAATAAAAGTATACTTTTTGAAGGCGCACAGGGAACATTCCTGGATATCGATTTCGGGACTTATCCTTTTGTTACCAGCTCTTCTGCCAGCGCAGGCGGCGCCTGTATTGGTACAGGAGTATCTCCTTTAAAGATAAATAGGATAATTGGAGTAATTAAGGCCTATACTACTAGAGTTGGAGAAGGCCCATTTCCTACGGAGTTTAAGGATAATTTGATGGATATTATCAGAGAAAAAGGCAATGAATTCGGAGCTACTACCGGAAGGCCCAGGCGTTGCGGTTGGTTTGATGCTGTTATGGCCAAGTATGCTGCCCGCATAAATGGTATAACTGATATTGCGGTTATGAAATTGGATGTGTTGGATGATTTGGATACGATTAAGGTATGTACCTCCTATAAATATAAAGGAAAGCTTTTTAAGGAGTTTCCCAGTGATATTGAAGTAGTAGCCTGTGCCAAACCAATTTTTAAGGAATATCCTGGATGGAAGCGAGATACAACAGGGATAACAAAGTTTAGTCAATTGCCGCTTAATGCCAAGAAGTATCTTAAAGTTATAGCAACTGCCATGGGGGCAAAGGTTAGTTTTGTATCCGTTGGTTCAAAAAGAAAACAGACCATTTTTTGTTAAAAACTGAAAAAAGTTTACTAAAATTTTTCGATGTGGTATTTTGATACTTTATTTAAATTGTTATAAATAAACAGGAGAAAATATGCCAAGTTTTGATATGTTACTTTTAGCTCCCGTAGGTTCGATAGCGGCACTTCTTTTTGCCGGTTATCTTACACTTACGATTTTAAAAAAAGATGAAGGAACTGCCAAGATGAAGGAAATTGCCCAGGCAGTAAGAGTTGGTTCTTGGGCTTATCTTAAAAGGCAGTATACGGGAGTTTTGATATTTTTTGCAGTTGTTTTCGTTATTCTTTTATGGCTTTCTTTTAAAGGATATTTAGTTATATTTGTTCCGTTTGCATTTCTAACTGGTGGTTTATTTTCTGGTCTTGCTGGTTTTATTGGTATGAGCATAGCTACCCAGGCTTCCAATAGGACTACAGCTGCTTCTCAGATTAGTCTTAATTCTGGTTTACGTGTAGCTTTTTCAAGCGGTGCTGTCATGGGTCTTACAGTTGTTGGTTTAGGTTTACTGGATTTAAGTATTTGGTATTATTTTCTTGATTGGTATTATTCTTCTCATGCTATTCCTATTGGTGTAAATAAAATAACTGCAATTACTTCAACTATGCTTTGTTTTGGCATGGGTGCAAGCTCACAGGCTTTATTTGCTAGAGTAGGAGGAGGTATTTTTACCAAGGCAGCTGATGTTGGAGCTGACCTTGTTGGTAAAGTTGAAGCTGGTATTCCTGAAGACGACCCGAGAAACCCGGCAGTTATTGCAGATAATGTTGGTGATAATGTCGGTGATGTTGCTGGTATGGGTGCTGATCTTTATGAAAGCTATGTTGGTTCAATTGTTGCAACCGCAGCCTTAGGTGTTGCTGCTGGGCTTGGTATAAAAGGAGTTACTGTGCCTTTAGTTATGGCAGCTGTTGGTGTTGTTGCTTCTATTATCGGTACGTTTTTTGTCCGTTGTCGTGAAGAGGCAACGCAGAAAGTGCTTCTTAAGGCCATGAGAAAAGGAGTCTTTATAAGTGCAGCTATAGTTGCTGTTGTATCATTCTTTTTGATTAAGTCTATTTTGGGGATAGAACATATTGGAGTGTATTTTTCCGTTATTGCAGGGCTAGTTGCAGGAGTGATAATAGGCCTTTCGACAGAATATTATACTTCTAGCAGTTTTTCTCCTACGAAGAATATTGCTCAATCTGCTTTGACTGGTCCGGCAACAGTTATTATTTCTGGGCTTTCTGTAGGTATGATGTCAACAGCCATTCCGGTTTTAGTCGTTGGCGCTACAATTCTTGTAAGTTTCTTCTTATCTGGTGGCGCAGCTAATTTTAATGCTGGGCTTTATGGTGTGGGGATTTCGGCTGTAGGTATGCTTTCAACTTTGGGAATTACTTTAGCCACTGATGCCTATGGTCCGGTTGCGGATAATGCAGGTGGTAATGCAGAAATGGCAGGGCTTCCAAAAGAGGTAAGAAAAAGAACAGATGCATTGGATTCATTGGGTAATACTACAGCTGCAACAGGTAAAGGTTTTGCTATCGGCTCAGCTGCTTTAACAGCTCTTGCATTGATTGCTGCTTATAAAGAACAGATAGTTTTATACGGAAAAGATATGGAATTAAGTTTGATGAATCCCAATGTATTAGTTGGTCTTTTTATCGGAGGGATGTTGCCGTTTTTATTCTGTTCGATGACTATGCGTGCTGTAGGAAGAGCAGCTGGTAAAATTGTTGTTGAGGTAAGGCGTCAGTTTGCCGAAATTACCGGTCTTATGGAAGGAAAGACAAAGCCTGATTATGCAAGATGCGTGATTATTGCAACTAGCGCTGCTCAAAAAGAAATGATTGCCCCGTCTTTACTGGCGATTACTGCTCCGATTTTAGTGGGTATATTTATAGGAATAGAAGCTCAGGCAGGGTTATTGATTGGCTCTTTAGTTTGTGGATTTGTTCTAGCAGTTATGATGGCTAATTCCGGTGGTGCGTGGGATAATGCAAAAAAATATATTGAAGAAGGTAATTACGAAGGTAAGGGTTCTATGGCGCATAAGGCAAGTGTAGTAGGAGATACTGTAGGAGATCCATTTAAGGATACGTCTGGTCCCAGTCTTAATATCCTAATTAAGCTTATGTCTATGGTTTCTATAGTTTTTGCATCATTTGTCATAAGCAATACATTTTTTAAGTAATAGCAATATAATAGGTTACAAAAATGGCATTTTCGTGATGAAAATGCCTTTTTTTTGTATCTTTTATAATTGACAGTAAATAGACAATGCTATATAATATTTTAGTTAAGTTATTTAATTAAACCTACTTATCTATCAAGAAAGCTTAAATATATGGAACTAGATCAGATTATTATTCAAAGACAGGAAAAGCTTAAAAATTTAAAGCAAAGCGGCCTTGATCCTTTTAGGATAAAGTTTGCCAAGTTAGATAGTGTAAATAGTTTAAGGGAAGATTTTAAAGAAGATAGAAAAGTTTCTACTGCTGGAAGAATAGTTTCTAAGCGCTTGCATGGTAAAGCAGGTTTTGCCAACATCAAAGATCAATCAGGAAAAATTCAGATTTATTTAAAAAAAGATATTTTAGGTGAAGAAAACTTTAAAATTGCCTCAAGCTGCGACATCGGAGATATTGTTGGGATAAAGGGAAAGTTATTTGTTACGCATACTGGAGAACAGACTATTGAAGTAGCAGAGCTTTTTATACTTTCAAAGAGTCTAAGGCCTTTACCGGAGAAGTGGCATGGTCTGCGCGATGTAGAAACCAGATTCCGCGAGCGATATGTTGACATAATCAGTAATGATGCAGTAAAAGATATTTTCCTGAAACGCACTAAAATTATCGGTTTAATAAGAAAGTTTTTGGATAACAAGGGTTATCTGGAAGTTGAAACGCCGATGATGCATGTTGTTCCAGGAGGCGCTGCAGGAAGACCGTTTAAAACCCATCATAATGAATATGACCTGGATTTATACTTAAGAATTGCACCGGAGTTATATTTAAAAAAACTTCTTGTGGCTGGGTTTGAAAAGATTTATGAAATCAACAGGAGTTTTCGTAACGAAGGAGTTTCTACAAGACATAACCCGGAATTTACCATGTTGGAAGTTTATACTGCTTTTGCAGACGTAGAAGATGTAATGACGCTTACCGAAAACTTGATAACGGGATTAGTAGAAAGTATTCATGGAGATAAAAAAATTACCTATCAAGATAAACAGATAGATTTTAGTAAATGGGAAAGAATTTCTTTTGCGCAAGTGATGGAAGATACCTATGGTATCCAGGCTAGCGATGATTTAAGTACCTGGGTGGATAAGCTTAAAGCCAAGGGTGTAAAGGTTGGGTCAAAAAATGTTACGAAAAGTTTTGTAGCGAATTTAATCGCTGATTTGCTTGTTCCCCGAGAGGATCATCCAGTGTTCATAACCGATTTATTCAGCGTGTTATGTCCTTTGGCAAAGACAAAACCAGACAATCCGTATCTATCAGAAAGATTCGAACTTTTTATTTCTGGTATGGAAGTGGCCAATGCCTATTCTGAGTTAAATGATCCTATAGAGCAAAAAGAACGTTTCTTGCAGGAGTTAAAAGATCTTGATAAGGATCAGGCAAAGGAAAAATCTTTGGATGATGATTTTATACGCGCTCTTGAATACGCCATGCCGCCTGCTGGAGGTTTAGGTATTGGAATAGATAGGCTTGTTATGCTTTTAACAGATCAGGCATCAATACGGGAAGTAATATTATTTCCTTTGTTGAGACCAGAAAATAAATAATATGTATTTGTTTAAAATCAGTTGGCGCTATCTTTTTTCAAAGAGAAAAGGCGCTTTTATTAATCTTATTACGGTTATTTCAATTTTAGGTATTGCTATTGGTGTTGCAGCGTTAATTATCGTAATAAGCGTGATGAATGGTTTTGATAAAGATTTAAAAGATAAGATTGTCGGTAGCAATGCCCATATTATTGTGGAGTCACCTGGAGGGATAATCGATTATGACAATCTTGTAGCTGAAATTGAGACCATTAAGCAGATAGATTCAGCAAGCGCATTTATCAGCGGACAGGTAGTTTTTTTAAAAGATAAGAATGCCTTTGCTTTGAATTTAAAAGGCGTTGATCCGGAAAAAGAAAAACAGGTTTCCAGCCTCAGTCGTTATATCGAACAGGGTTCTTTTGAATTGTCGGATAATGAAATAATCATTGGAAGGGAATTAGCCCTTTATATGGGTATTGACCTTAACGATACCATAAAGATTGTAAGCCCGATACTGCGTAAAACATTTGAATTAAAAGTAAAAGGCATTTTTTCAAGCGGTATGTATGATTATGATTTAAGTCTTGTTTTGGTGAGTCTTTCTCAGGCACAGAAGATTTTTGATATGGAAAATCTGGTAAGCGGTATATCCGTAAAGACCGATGACCTGTTTATTGCTCGAAGAGTGAGAGAATCCATTTATCAAACAATCGGGTCAGATTATGTGATCAGGACATGGATGGATATTAATAAGAATTTTTTTGCTGCTTTAAAGCTTGAGAAGATCACTATGTTTATAATTCTTACTTTGATTATACTTGTAGCAAGTTTTAATATTATTAGTGCTTTGATAGTAATGGTGGTTGATAGAACTAAAGATATCGGTATATTAAAAGCCTTAGGTGTAACCAATAGAGGCATAAGAAGGCTTTTTACTTTTGAGGGAGTTTTGGTGGGGGGATTTGGTATAACCGCTGGTTTAGGTATAGGTTTTTTTGTTTGCTGGTTGCTTAAAAAATTCCAGTTTATTAAACTTCCATCTGAAATTTATTATATTGATAGACTTCCTGTTTCGATTAAGATATGGCCGGATATAGGGTTAATAGTTATATCTGCTTTTTTGATAGTATTGATTTCCAGTTTTTATCCGGCGTTTAAGGCATCGCGTTTAAATCCGGTGGATGCTTTACGTTATGAATAAGAATATGATTAAAGCAATTGATATCCACAAAAATTATTTTGATGCTGGAAAAAAACTTCAAGTATTACGAGGCGTAAGTTTAGAAGTTAAACAGAATGAGATTTTATGCGTTATTGGTCCTTCAGGTGCTGGCAAGTCAACGCTTTTGCATATTTTAGGAGGATTGGATAAGCCGAGTAAAGGATATGTGCAAATCCAAGGCAGAGATTTATCCGGCCTTAATGAAGATGAACTATCTTTAGTCCGAAACGAGAAAATTGGTTTTGTTTTTCAGTTTTATCATCTTTTGAGTGAATTTAATATTTTAGAGAATGTTGCCTTACCTGCATTTTTAAGCAAGAAACAAAAGCAGGGTTCTAGGGATAAGATCTATCAGCGTTCAAAACAGTTGCTTAAATTAGTAGGTTTAGATAGACGTATGGACCATATGCCTACAGAGCTTTCTGGGGGTGAAATGCAGCGTGTTGCAATTGCAAGGGCTTTGATGAATGAGCCGGAGGTGTTGCTTTGCGATGAGCCAACGGGTAATCTGGATTCTGAAAACGGAATTAATATCTGTAATATTTTAAAGCAGCTGAATAATAAGAGTAAGACCACTATTGTTTTAGTTTCGCATGATGAGAATATGAAGAAAATAGCTACAAGAACTGTTTTTATAAAAGATGGTTTGTTGGTAGACACAAGAAAATAAACAGGAGGTTATAATGAAGGTATGTCTTAATGGAAAATTAGTTGATTCTAATAGTGCGAAGATTTCAATTTTTGATCATGGGTTATTGTATGGTGATGGTGTTTTTGAAGGTATCCGTGCATATAATTGTTTGATTTTTAAACTTAAAGATCATATTGAGCGTCTTTTTGCTTCAGCCAAAGCGATTCATTTGGAGATGCCGATTTCTAAAAGAAAACTAAGCGACTATATAATAGCTACCTTAAAGGCAAACAAACTTAAAGATGCCTATATTCGTTTAGTGGTGACAAGAGGTGTTGGTGATTTGGGTTTAGATTACCGCAAATGCAAAGAAGCGTCATTCTTTATAATTACGGATAAAGTTACACTTTATTCGGATCAGATGTATAAAAAGGGTTTAGATATTGTTACTGTGTCCACAAGGCGGAATATACCTGAGGCGCTGAATCCTCAGATAAAATCTTTGAATTATCTTAATAATATTTTGGCAAAGATAGAAGCGGTAAATGCCGGAGCGGAAGAGGCAGTAATGCTTAATCAGAATGGTTTTGTTTCTGAATGTAGCGGTGATAATATTTGTATTGTTAAGGGCAGTAACCTTTTTACCCCACCGGTTTTTATAGGTGTTTTAGAAGGTATTACTAGAGATTGCGTAATGGGTATTTCCATAAAGAGTGCTTTGGCTTCTGAAGAAAAGGTGCTTACACGTTATGATATATATAATGCTGATGAGATGTTTTTAACTGGTACTGCTGCTGAGATTATCCCGGTTGTTAAAGTTGACGGAAGGGTTATCAATGATGGTAAACCCGGAGTTCATACTTTGGAGCTGATGAAAGAATTTAAAAAGCTTACTAAAACAGATGGGGTTAGGTATGCTTTGTGATATATGCCATAAAATAGAAGCAACGGTTCATCTTACTGAGATAGTTGATGGTCAGATAACTGAACTTCATCTGTGTGAACATTGTGCTAAGCAAAAGAGCATGCAGATGGAACAGCAGTTTGGCTTATCAGATCTTTTAGCAGGCCTGGTTGATTTCGGTAAGGCAGCGGAGGAAAAAGAAGACCTGAAGCAGAAATGTCCGAATTGTAAACTTACCTATAGGGAATTTAAAAAAGTTGGTCGACTCGGTTGCAGCCAGTGTTATACTACCTTTAGAAGATATTTGGAGCCTTTGTTAAAAAGTATTCATGGCGCTAGTCATCATTTGGGTAAGGTTCCTGCACACAATCAGTTAAAGACCAAAGCGAATACTGCTAGCAGAACGGAAAATAACAATTTAGATGATTTAAAAAGTAGATTGCAGATTGTAATTGCAAAGGAAGAATTCGAGCAGGCAGCAGCGATAAGGGATAAAATAAAAGATCTGGAAAAGAAGCTGAAGGATAAGGAAAAGAAATGAAAGTTAATGATTTATTAAATCATACTAGTGAATGGCTTAAAGGTACGGGACCGAATTCTGATATAGTAATTTCCAGCCGCGTAAGACTGGCGCGTAATATTGAGAATAAACCATTTCCTCATTGGGCGAATAAGAAAGAGTCTCAAGAGTTTCTTGATGAGGTGGCTAAAGTGTATAAGGATGTTCACTTTTTAAAAAGTTCTACATTTATAAGGCTTAATGAAGTTGATAATTTGGATAAACAGTTTTTGATAGAGCGCCATCTTATGAGTCATGAGCATGCATTATTATCTGATACAAAGGCCCTTTTGGTTGATCCTCAAGAGGTTCTTTCAATAATGATTAATGAAGAAGACCATATGCGTATACAGGTTATGCAATCAGGTTTTAATTTAAAAGGTGCTTTTGATATAATTGATAATATTGATAATGGGCTTTCTTCTAAATTCAAGTTTGCTTTTACAAACGAGTGGGGTTATCTTACAGCCTGTCCGACCAATACAGGTACAGGCATGAGGGGTTCTGTAATGTTGCATCTGTCGGGTCTTGTAATGATGCAACAGATAAACAGAGTTCTTCAGACAATCAATAAACTTGGAATTACCACAAGAGGACTTTACGGCGAAGGCACTAAAGCATATGGTAATTTTTTCCAGATTTCAAATCAGTATACTTTAGGAAGAAACGAGCAAGAAATAGTTGATAATATAAATGGAGTAATTCAGCAGGTTATTGAACAGGAACAAATCGCCAGGCAGACGATTCTCAAACAGCATAATCTTATGCTTCAGGATAGGGTTTGGAGAAGTTTAGGGATTTTAAAAAATGCATTTTTAATTACCAGTCAGGAAACAATTGAGCATTTGTCAGTTGCAAGACTAGGGATTGAGTTGGGTATTATAAAAAATGTCGATAGAAATACAATTAATGAATTGTTTATTCTTACTCAGCCGGCACATTTGCAGAAGATTGAAAACAGAAAACTTACCCATGCTGAAAGAGATCAAAAAAGAGCAGATTTAGTAAGACAAAAATTAACCAATAATTAAAGGAGCTGTTATATGTTTAGCCGTTTTACAGAAAGAGCAAGAAAAGTAATTATATTAGCTAAAGAAGAGGCGCGTAGATTTAATCATGATTATATTGGAACAGAGCATGTTCTTTTAGGTCTTATTAGAGAAGGCGAAGGGGTTGCTGCGGCTGTACTACAGAAAATGGGTTTAAGTCTTGAGAATATCCGTCTTGAGGTGGAAAAGCTTGTTCAGCCAGGTCCCAGTACACAGATATTAGGTGATATTCCTTTTACACCTAGGGCAAAAAAGGCTTTAGAGCTTGCAGCAGAAGAGGCTCGCGCTTTAGGGCATAATTATATTGGTACAGAACATCTTTTGTTGGGGCTTATAAGAGAGGGAGAAGGAATTGCTTCGCAGGTTCTTTTGAATTCTAATCTTGATTTAGACCGTGTAAGAAACGAAGTTATGCATCTTTTAGGTTCCAGCATCCCAGGTTTTGGTCAGCAGCAGCAGGCTAAAGGTAAAACTCCGGCATTAGATGCTTTTGGAAGAGACTTGACTGTTCTTTCAAAAGAAGGAAAACTTGATCCGGTTATAGACCGTAGAAAAGAAATTGAACGCGTAATACAGGTTTTATCTAGAAGGACTAAGAATAATCCTGTGCTTTTAGGAGAAGCTGGTGTTGGAAAAACCGCAATCGTTGAGGGCTTGGCCCAGGCAATTATTGCTGATAATATTCCAGAGACCCTACGTAATAAAAGAATAATTGTGCTTGATTTGGCTTTGATGATCGCCGGAACAAAATATCGTGGGCAGTTTGAGGAGCGAATTAAGGCAGTAATAGAAGAGATAAAGCGTTCTCAGGATGTGATTATTTTTATAGATGAGCTTCATACATTAATAGGTGCCGGAGCTGCAGAAGGCGCGATTGATGCTTCTAATATTTTAAAGCCTGCTCTTTCTCGTGGAGAGATCCAGTGTATTGGTGCAACTACATTAGATGAGTATAGAAAACATATTGAAAAAGATGCTGCGCTTGAACGTAGATTCCAAACCATATTGGTTGAACCGCCAACAGTTCCTCAGGCTGTAGAGATTCTTAAAGGATTGAGAGAAAGATATGAGTCGCATCATAAGGTTGATTTTACCGATGATGCATTAGAAGCTGCATCAAAATTATCAGAGCGTTATATTACAGGTAGATTTTTACCTGATAAGGCAATTGATTTAATTGATGAGGCTGGTTCGCGTGCAAGATTAAGTGTTTTAACAATACCAACTGAGTTAAAAACTTTGGAAGAAAAGTTAAGTGATTTTAAGAAGCAAAAGGAAGTTTTTATTAAGGATCAGGATTTCGAAAAGGCAGCCAGTTTGCGTGATCAGGAGCGTCAGGCAAGAGATGAATTGGAGAAGGCAAATAAAGCTTGGCAGGTTCAGAAGGAAAAGATTAGGCCTAAGGTTACAGAAAAAGAAATTGCCGATATAGTTTCTCAATGGACAGGTATTCCGATATTCCGTTTAGAACAAAAGGATACGGATAAACTAATGAAGATTGAGGATACAATTCATAAAAGAGTTGTTGGTCAGGATGAGGCGATAAAAGCAATTGCGCGAGCAGTAAGGCGTTCGCGCGCAGGAATAAAGGATCCCAGGCGTCCGATTGGGTCGTTTATTTTCTTAGGGCCTACGGGAGTAGGAAAAACCCTTCTTGCCAGGGCTTTGGCTGAATTTATGTTCGGAGATGAAAATGCATTGATTCAAATTGATATGTCTGAATATATGGAAAAATTTAATGTTTCTCGTCTTGTAGGCGCACCTCCAGGCTATGTGGGTTATGAAGAAGGAGGACAACTTACAGAAAAGGTAAGAAGGCGTCCTTATTCAGTAATACTTTTGGATGAAATTGAGAAGGCGCATCCGGATGTATTTAATCTGCTTTTGCAGGTTTTTGAGGACGGTCGGCTTACTGATAGTTTTGCCCGTAAGGTGGATTTTCGTAACACATTAGTGATTATGACTTCTAATGTGGGTGCTGAAATCATTAGACAAAAAGGTTCTCTTGGATTTAAATCCCAAGATAGTGAAGTTACATATCAGGACATGAAGGAGCGTCTTCTGGATGTGGTAAAAAAGACGTTTAAGCCGGAATTCTTAAATAGAATTGATGATACTATAGTTTTTCGCCCTTTAAGTAAGAGTGATCTAGCAAAAATAGTTGATCTGGAGCTTGCAGAGGTCTCAAATCGTTTGAAAGAACAGGGTATAAACGTAGAGCTTACAAAAGAAGCTAAGAATTTTCTGATTGAAAAAGGTTTTGATCCTGCTTTTGGTGCGCGTCCACTAAAAAGAACAATACAAAGATTTCTTGAAGACCCTCTGGCTGAGGAGATAATATCATCCAATATAAAAGAAGGGACTAAGATAAAGGTGGGGTATAAAAATAACGAGCTTACCTTTAAAATGTCGTAAACAGAAAAAATGAAATTTTTTGCATCTAAATACATAAAGTTTAGAGAAATAAAACATACCTTTAGGCCGTTTTTAAAACACATGAATCCTATTTTTGTGTTTTTTGATTATCTGGGAAATCTGTCTTTGCTTTTTTTTAATACGATTGTCTGGATTTTTAGGCCACCGTTGAAGAAAGAAAGGATTATTCAGCAGTCAAAAAATATCGGTTTGGATAGTCTTCTTATTGTAAGTCTGGTGGCTTTTTTTACCGGAATAATCTTAGCGCTTCAGACAGCGTATCAGATGCAGAAACTGTCTTCTGAGATTTATATCGCTAATATTGTCGCTGTATCTTTAGTAAGAGAATTAGGGCCTGTATTAACGGCGTTAATTGTTGCTGGGAGAAATGGTGCGGCAATTACCGCAGCAATCGGAACAATGAAAGTTACTGAACAGGTTGATGCTCTTTATACCTTTGCCGCAGACCCGGTAAAATATTTGGTTGTGCCAAGATTCATAGCTCTTGCAATAATGCTTCCGGTTCTTACGCTTTATTCTGATATCGTAGGGATTATGGGAGGTTACTTTATCTGCGTAAACCGTCTTGGGATTCCATCAAATCTTTATTTTTCTATGACTTTTGATGCTTTAATGCTGAAGGATATGTTTATTGGTCTTGTTAAGACTTCGGTTTTTGGTATGATTATTGCTATTGTTGCTAGTTTTGAGGGTTTTCGCGTTGAAGGAGGAGCAGAAGGAGTTGGCAAGGCAACAACTAGTTCGGTTGTTAAGACGTTCATTTTAATCATTGCAGCGGATTGTTTCTTCGCTGCGTTATTTTATTTTATTATATGATGATAGAGTTAATTAATATCGAAAAGTCTTTTGGTGCTCATAGGGTTTTAAATGGTGCAAGTCTAAAGATAAAAAAAGGCGAAACCAAGGTTATTATTGGTCGTTCTGGTTGCGGAAAATCAGTGCTTTTAAAGCACATTGTTGGTATTTTAAAGCCTAACAATGGAGAAGTTTTGGTTGGCGGTACTAATGTTGCCCGGTTGGGTGCAAAAGAACTTAACCAGGTACGTAAAAAAATCGGTATGGTTTTTCAGGGCGGAGCTTTGTTTGACTCTTTAAATGTTGCAGAAAACGTAGGTTTCAGCTATTTTGAACATACCAAAATGTCTAGAGATGAAATTATTAAAAAGGTGGAAGATTCTTTATCTTTGGTTGAGCTTTATGGGATTGGTGCTTTAATGCCTTCAGAGCTAAGCGGTGGTATGAAAAAAAGAGTATCTCTGGCTCGGGCAATATGTTCCCGGCCTGAAATTATTCTTTATGACGAGCCGACAACTGGGGTGGACCCGATTACAGCAGCAGCAATAAACGAACTTATAAAAAATCTTCATGATAAACTGCAGGTTACTTCAATCGTAGTTACTCACGATATGACCAGCGCTTATTATGTAGCTGATAGTATAGCCATGCTTTATCAAGGAAAAATTATTGCCGAAGGCACACCTACTGAGATTCAGAATACCGATCATCCGGTTGTAAAACAATTCATAACTGGTGCTGCTGAAGGCCCGATTACGGAAAGTACCGATACTGATTATCCATAAAAAGGAGAAAAAGATGAACCCTAAAATCACTCTTGAATTTAAAGTAGGTGTCTTTGTTTTAATTGGCTTGGTGATAATGGTTTTTATGGTGTTTTTTATAACTGATTTTCAGATTGTTCAGCCAAAATATAACGTAAAGATCATTTTTAATTATGCCAATGGAGTAAAGAATAATTCTCCGTTAAGAGTCGCAGGAGTCAATGTGGGGGAAATAAAAAATGTCCATATTCTACCTATGGATAAGAATTCTGATTTAACTCTTGTAGAACTGGATGCCTGGGTAAGAAAGGATGTTTCAATCCCAAAAGACTCCAAGGTCTTTATTAATACCTTAGGTCTTTTAGGTGAAAAGTACGTAGAGATTATTCCCGGTATTAATTACGCAGAGGTGTTAGGTCCTGGTCAGGCTATACGTGGCGAAGATCCCGTACCTATGCATGATATGGGTGTGATGGTTCAGGATATGGCTAAGGATTTAAAGAATGTTGTCTTAACCATTGATGAGATTACTTCAAGCATTGAAAGCGGGGAAGGTACAATTGGAAAACTATTAGTTAATGAGTCGTTATATGAAAATCTTGATGAATTGGTTTTAGATATCAAAAACAATCCCTGGAAGCTTTTTTATAAGACAAGAGAAAAAAAAGTTACTAAATGAAAACAAAGTTGGTTTTTACATGTCAAAATTGCGGTTATCAGTCTCCTAAATGGTTAGGAAGATGTCCTGATTGCAGCAATTGGAATAGTTTTGTTGAAGAGGACTACACGCCTATTAAGATTCCCAAAGGTAGGGCAACTAATTTTAAGGTAGCAGACCCTGTTTTGTTAAGTGAAGTGGATATTGCTTCAAAGCAGCGTATAAAGTTGGGGATTGAGGAGTTGGATAGAGTTTTAGGTGGTGGCATTGTTCAAGGCTCGGTTATTTTGATTGGGGGCGACCCAGGTATTGGTAAATCTACAATTAGCCTGCAGATTTCTAATAATTTAGCTTCTTTAGGTAAAAAGGTTCTTTATATAAGTGGCGAGGAGAGTATTGCACAAACCAAACTCCGTGCTGATAGACTTTCAGTAAAGTCAAATACGAATTTATTTATTGTCAATCAGACGGACGTATTGGTGATTATTGAGCTTATAAAACGCCTTAAACCGGATTTAGTTGTTATAGATTCAATACAGGTTTTATTTAATTCTGATTTTAGTTCAAGTGCAGGAAGCATAACTCAAGTCAGAGAAAGCGCTCAGGTATTAACTCAATTTGCAAAGAGCGAAGATACTTCTCTGGTGATAATTGGACATGTAACTAAAGAAGGTATGCTGGCCGGACCACGCGTCTTAGAACATATGGTTGATACAGTGCTTTATTTTGAAGGAGAAAGGTACTCTTTGTATAGGATTGTTCGTTCTGTAAAGAATCGTTTTGGCTCAACCAATGAAATCGGCGTATTTGAAATGACTTCAGTTGGTCTTAAAGAAGTAAATAATCCATCTAAGATTTTTTTATCTGAGCGGCCTAAAGGAGTTTCCGGTAGTGCGATAAGTTGTATTATAGAAGGGACGCGTCCTTTAATGATTGAGGTTCAATCTTTGGTATCTAAAAGTAATGTTGGTTTTGCAGGTAGGAAATGCCAAGGAATAGATTATAACAGATTCTCTATACTTATAGCGATTTTAGAGAAGCGTATGGGTTTAAAGCTTCACGATAAGGATGTGTTTTTAAATATTACAGGCGGGATTAGGGTTGTTGATCCGGCAATTGATTTGGCAGTTGCAGCTAGTATTATTTCCAGCTATTACGATAAGGTCATAAAAGACGATATTGTGTTGTTGGGAGAGCTTGGGTTAGCCTCAGAAGTAAGAATAATTACACAGGCAGGCTTGAGAATAAACGAGGTTGGAAAACTAGGTTTTAAAACCTGCGTTTTGTCAGAGAATAATCTGAAAAATAAGATGTCGAGTAAGAATATAGAATTAAAAGGTATTAGTTTTTTGAATGATATTCTAAAAATTATATGGAAGGATGGTAAATAAATGGGCGTTATATTCATTAGGCTTCTTTTTATTTTAGGTAGCGTATTAATAGGTTTTTATTCTGTAGGTAATCAGCATAGTCTATTTGGTGCAATCTCTGGAGGCATAGTTGG
Organism: Candidatus Gygaella obscura; assembly: GCA_030765485.1. GTDB lineage: Bacteria > Omnitrophota > Gorgyraeia > Gygaellales > Gygaellaceae > Gygaella > Gygaella obscura. Next base: position 19,535 of record JAVCCR010000002.1, on the reverse strand, counting down.
TATTTTGATTGTTGTTTTTGAGGTTGGTATGCGCAGGGTTTCTGTAAGAGGACTTTCTAGTTCGGTATTTGGATTAATTCTAGGCTTGATTATGGCAAAATTGGTTGGTGATGCCTTTAGTCTTGCTAAACTTCAATTGGAAACTTTAAATATTGTAAGAGGCACTTTAACTATAGTATTTTGTTATTTAGGTTTACTTCTTGGCTTGCGCGGGAGGGAAGAGTTTAACCTGATAATTCCTTATGTCAGGTTTAAAAGAGAAAACGCTCCGGAAGATTTAGTTTTACTTGATACAAGCGTTATTATTGATGGAAGAATAACCGATATCTGCAAGACAAATTTTATTGATGCCAAGTTAATTGTTCCGCGTTTTGTTTTAAGAGAACTTCAGCAGATAGCCGATTCTACCGATTCGCTCAAGCGGCAAAGGGGAAGAAGAGGACTCGATATTCTAAATATGTTGCAGAAGGACAGTAAAGTTAGCGTTAGTATAAGCGAAGAAGATTTCGCAGATATAAAAGAAGTGGATGCAAAACTGGTAAGACTGGCAAAGATGCTATCAGCAAAGATACTTACGCTTGATTTTAATCTAAACCGCGTTGCTGATATCCAGGGAGTGAAGGTTTTAAATATCAATGAGTTAAGCCTTGCTTTGAAACCTGTTGTATTCCCGGGTGAATTTTTGGAAATCAAGCTTATCAAGGAAGGAAAAGAGTCTAATCAGGCTATTGGTTATTTGGATGATGGGACAATGGTAGTTGTAGAAAACGGCAGAAGACATATAAATGAAACCTTAAAGGTTGCTGTTACATCATCGTTACAGACGCAGGCCGGACGGATGATATTTGCGCGCATTGAATTAAACCATTCTTCAAGACGAAGCCATAAGTAGTCAATAATGAAAGTAGAAGCTATTGTTGTAGCTGCCGGTTCTGGTAGAAGATTAAAAAGGAAAGTTTCTAAGGCCTTAGTCAAGGTTTTAAATATTCCGATAGCAATCCGCACATTAAAGACTTTTTCTATACATCCTCTGATTACAAATATAATTATTGTATGTAAAAACGATGATTTACCGATAATCGATTCATTGATTAGAAAATACAAGATAAAAAAGATAAAACTGTTATGCGCCGGTGGTAAAAAAAGGGTTGATTCGGTCAATAATGGTGTTAAGCGTTTAGATAAAGATACCAATATAGTAGTAATTCATGATGTCGCAAGGCCGTTTGTAGATAAAAAAACAATTACAGAATGTATTAAGAAAACCGCTGTCAGTGGTGCTTGTGTTGTTGGCGTACCTGTTATTTCAACTATTAAAGAAAGCAATAAAAATGGTAATTTCATCAAGAATACTTTAGATAGAACAAGGCTTTGGCAGATACAGACTCCGCAAGCATTCAAGGTAGATTTAATTAAGATGGTTTTAAAAAGAAAAGGTAGGTTCTCGCCTACTGATGATTCTTTGCTTGTAGAAAGATTAGGTAGAAAAGTAGCGTTATTTAAGGGAAGTTATTCAAATATTAAGATAACAACACCAGAGGATATTCTTTTTGCTGAAAGTTTGATAAGGAATAGAAATTATAAAAAATGAGATATAAAGTTGGTTATGGTTATGATCTTCATCGCTTGATAAAGGGAAAAAAATTTATTCTCGGAGGCGTAAAAATAGATTCCAGTTTTGGCATGAAGGCGCATTCTGACGGAGATGTATTGTTGCATGCAGTTTCCGATGCTATTTTAGGTGCGGTCGGCTCTGGCGATATCGGAGAGCTATTCCCCGATACAAAAAAAGAAAATAAGGATTTAAAGAGCGAATTAATTTTAAAAAAAGCCGATTCTATAATGCGAAAAAAAGGTTTTTCAATCTGCAATATCGATAGTGTTTTATTGCTTGAGAAACCAAAGCTGTCTAAATACAAACAAAAGATTATTGCAAATATGGCAAGAATTCTAAAGATAAATAAAAGTAAAATTAATCTTAAAGCCAAGACGCAGGAAGGTTTTGGGGCGATAGGCAGTAAACGTGCCATTGCTGCTTTTTCTGTAGTTTTAGTGGAAAGGAAATAATTATGTTTATATTCAATTTTTTAATTCTTTTTCTATCTGTTCTTGCATTGGTTGCGCTTACAACAAGTGTTATTTTTAAAGACGAGGTAAAAGTTGCGCTGGAAAAAGATCCGGCATCACGCAATATAATAGAGGTTGTTCTTCTTTATCATGGGCTGCATGCAATTATTTTGCATCGTATTGCGCAGATCTTTTGGAAATTAAAACTTCTATTTATCGCCAGGCTGATATCGCAGTTTAGTAGATTTTTAACCGGTATTGAGATTCACCCCCAGGCGAAAATCGGCAAAGGGATTTTTATCGATCATGGTATGGGTATTGTGATAGGTGAAACTACGGTTATCGAAGACAATGTTTTGATTTATCAGGGGGTAACCTTGGGTGGAACAGGTGTAAGAAAAGGTAAGCGCCATCCTACAATTGGTAAAAATGTAGTTATTGGTGCAGGCGCTAAAGTTTTAGGTGATATTATGATAGGCGAAAATTCCTATATTGGAGCAAATGCAGTAGTTATTAAAGATGTGCCGGTTAATTCTACTGTTGTGGGTATTCCTGGTAGAATCACCAAGCAAGACGGTAAAAAGCTTGATATTTCCCTTGATCACCGTCATATCATTGATCCGATAATGGAAAAAATTGAAGAGCTGGAAAAAAATATCAACGATTTAAAGAAAAAAAATTAATGGTCATTGTAAAAGTAAAAAATTCATTAGGTAAAGGTGAGTTTATTTTAGATAGCGATAAACAGCATACAGTAAATATGTATACCTGCGGGGTTACGGTTTATGACGATTGTCATATTGGTCATGCTAGAAGCCTTTACATCTTTGATGTTATTAGGCGCTACTTAAAATATAGGGGTTTTAAGGTTAATTTTGTACGCAATATTACTGATATCGACGATAAGATTATTAATAGAGCTAATGAGTTAGGAATTGATTGGAAAGAGCTGATTGAAAAGTATATCGCTAGATATAACGAAGACTTAACCTCTTTGGGAATAGAAAAAGGGATTCTTGATGGTGCAGATGAACCCAGAGCAACGGAAAATATACAAGATATTATTAAATATATTGAAGCCTTGATTGAAAAAGACTTTGCTTACGAGACAGATACAGGGGTTTACTTTAGTGTGCGCAAGTTCACTGATTACGGTAAACTTTCTCATCAAAGCATAGAACAGATGCTTACGGGTGTAAGAAAATCCCATGACGAGACCAAAAAAGACCCGCTTGATTTTGCTTTATGGAAAAAGGCAAAAGAAAATGAGCCTTTTTGGCCAAGTCCTTGGGGTGACGGCAGGCCTGGCTGGCATATAGAGTGTTCGGTAATGAGCCAAAAGTATCTAAAAACTGATACCTTAGATATACATGCTGGAGGAAGGGATTTAATTTTTCCGCATCATGAGAATGAAATCGCTCAGGCTGAGGCTAAAACAGAAAAGCCCTTTGCAAAATGCTGGATACATCACGGCCTACTGACTATAAACGCTCAGAAGATGTCCAAGTCTTCGGGTAATTTTATAACCATAAAGGATTTTCTGGCTAGATATAAGAATATGGATTTATTAAAACTTTTCTTTTTATCCGCGCATTACTCTCAGTCTATTGATTATAGTGATAAAAAAATAGAAGAAGTGAAAGAGTCTTATAAAAGTATTGTTATTCTAAGGGATAAGCTTATTAAGCATTTTGGTACAGTTGATTTAGCCAAGGTGGTTAAACAGGGTACAGGCAATATGATGCTATTTAAAGATAAGTTTATCGAATATATGGATAATGATTTTAGTATGCCAAGAGCATTATCGGTATTATTCGATATGGTCCATAATTGTAATAAGTTACTAGATAGTGATGATGAATTTAAACCTTTTATACTGCATTACGCTCTTGATGTGATGAATGAAATGACTGAGATATTTGGTTTAAAGTTTTTAGAAATTGAAACATTAGATATTACAAAAGAGGAAATCGATAGACAAATCAATTTAAGGTTGGATTTTAAAAAGCAGAAAAAGTTTACAGAAGCAGACAGGATAAGAGAGGCATTGGATAAAAAGGGTATAGTCATAGAAGATACAAGAGAAGGCTCAACATGGCGAAAAAAGATTTAAAAGGTATCTTTATAACATTTGAAGGTTCAGAAGGCTCAGGTAAGAGTACTCAGTCGAAAATGCTTTGTTCTTTTTTAAAGAGTAGTGGCCTCGATTGTATTATTGTAAGAGAGCCTGGAAGTACCAAGATAAGCGAGAAAATTAGAGATATTTTGTTGGATTGTGAGAATAAAAAAATGTCTAAAGTTACGGAAATGCTTCTTTATATGGCAGCGCGTGCGCAGATTGTCGAGGAGCTGATTCTTGCAGCATTAAAAAAAGGTAAGGTTGTCATTTGTGATAGGTTTCTTGATTCTACGATTGCTTATCAAGGTTATGGTCTGGGGATAGATATTATTTTGATAAAAAAAATCGGCAGTTTGGTAAGTTTGGGCCTAAAGCCTGATTTAACTTTTTTATTGGATTTACCTTTAAAACAGGGTTTGAAGAATTGTCACAGAGTAAAAAACTCTAAAGACCGTATTGAAAAAAGAAACCTTGCTTATCATTTACGCGTAAGAAATGGTTATTTAAAATTGGCAAAACAATCCTCCAACAGGATAAAGTTAGTGAAGGTAGAAAAAAGTGTTTCTAAGACTCAAGAGTCAATACAACATTATATAAGTGCTTTACTTAAAAGAAAATCTTATGCAGGTAAAAAGTAACTACGATCAACGTAAAGTTGTTGGTTATCTTAAAGCAGCGATTAGTAGTAATAGGGTTGCACATACTTATTTATTTATTGGTCCTTTGGGAGTTGATAAATTAAGAATTGCCAAGGATTTTGCTAAGGCGCTTAATTGCCTTAAAGGTAGTTTTGGCCAGGATTGTAGTTGTCAGCATTGCCTCTTGATTGATAAAAGTCAGCATCCGGACATGATGGTTTTTAACAGTGAAGATAATACGATAAAGATAAATGATATAAGACAGATCCAGGAGAAAATAATATTACGGCCTTATATGGCAAAAACTAAAGTAGTAGTGGTGCCTGATATTGAACGATTGACAAACGAGGCCAGCAATTGTTTTTTAAAGACTTTAGAAGAGCCGGCAAAAAACACGGTAATTATTCTTACTGTTAGTTCAGCTTCTTTGGTTCTTCCTACGATATTATCGCGTTGCCATAAGATTAATTTCAGCTGTAGCGCTAAAGATGAGGTTGCTGTTTGGTTAAAAGACAACTTGGGGCTTGAAAAGAAAAGATGCGATTGCCTGGCCAGTTTTACATCAGGTAGGTTGTCTCTGGCAATGGAATTAGAGAATAATAATTTTTTTGAATTGCGGGATAAGATAATAAATTCTTTTTTGGAAAGTAAACGCAGAATTCTTGATAGTGATTTTTTGTCTCAGATAAGCGCAAAAGGAGATATAAATCTGGTTTTTTCTATTATCCTGACATATCTTAGGGATATGCGGATATTAAAAAGTGCACAAAGTAATATTGCACTTGTAAATTCAGATATAGAAGATAAATTAAGACAATCAACGGAAGGGATTACTCTTATTGATATCGATAAGGCCACAGACGAGCTTTTAAAGACGGTTAATAATATTGATAGTAATTTAAACATAAAACTTTTTTTGAACTATCTTAGTTCTAAATTAACAAGGATGTAAAAATGGAAAAACTTATTCAGGCGAGATTAAGAGATGCAGGTCGTTTGGTTTATTGTTATTTACCAGAAGATTTTACGGTTAAGATATCAGATTGGGTTATTGTAGATACGGATAAGAGTGCTGAGTGTGCCCAGGTTATTACCGATGCTTTACCCGCATCCGAGGTGGAGTCTTCCGAGCTTCCCAGAAAGATCTCAAGAATCGCTACAGAAAATGACTTAAAAATGATTGAGGATAATAAATCCAAAGCAAAGAATGCGTTTTCCGTATGCGAGAAGCATATTGTAAAACATAAGTTGGATATGAAGCTTGTAGATGCCGAGTATACATTTGATAGAAGTAAAATTATTTTTTATTTTACTGCTGACGGAAGAGTAGATTTCAGGAATCTTTTAAAGGATCTGGCTAAGATATTTAAAACCAGGATTGAATTGCGTCAGATCGGCGTGCGCGACGAAGCAAAACTATTTGGCGGAATTGGTGTTTGTGGAAGGAAATTGTGCTGTACTACATTTTTAAAGGATTTTGACCCGGTAACAATAAAGATGGCTAAGGAGCAAGGTTTACCATTAAATCCGCCAAAGATTTCCGGTATATGCGGTAGGTTGATGTGTTGTTTAAGCTATGAGCATAAATGTTATAAAGAATTATTAAAGAAAATGCCGCGAGAGGGAGAAAAGATAAATACGGCAAACGGAAAAGGCAAGGTTATTGCAGTCAGTCCTTTAAAACAAAGCGTAATGGTAGAACTTGAGTCTGGCGTACATATGGAAGTTAAGGTTTAGATACTATGAACAATAAGTTTTATATCACAACGCCGCTTTATTATGTTAATGCCTCAGCGCATATAGGGCATTCTTATACTAATATCGCTGCTGATTCTATTGCTCGTTTTATGCGTAATCGTATTGGAGAGCAAAATGTCTGGTTTTTAACAGGAACTGATGAGCATGGTCAGAAGATAGAACGCTCTGCTAGAGAGGCTGGTCTAACGCCTGAGGAATTCACAGATAAAGTAGTATTTACCTTTAAAGAGCTTTGGAAGATTTTGGATATTTCACATAATGATTTTATTAGAACTACTGAGCCCAGGCATATTACAGCGGTTAAACATGTGTTAAAGATTCTTTATAACAAAAACGATATCTACAAAAAGAATTATCAGGGATGGTATTGTACACCCTGTGAAACATTTTGGAGTAATTCTCAGGTTGAGGATAATATTTGTCCTGATTGTAAAAGAAAACTGGAACATATAAGTGAAAATAATTATTTTTTTCGTATGTCCGACTATCAGGAATGGCTTATTCAGTATATTGAGAGTAATCCTTTTTTTATCCGCCCGGAAATTAGAAGAAATGAAATCTTAAGCTTTCTCAAGCTTAATAAGTTATCGGATTTATGTATCTCAAGGCCTAAGGATAGAATTAACTGGGGAATTGAGCTTCCTTTTAGCAAGGATCATGTTACCTATGTCTGGTTTGATGCTTTGATAAATTATATAAGCGCAGTGGGTACATTTGATGATAAAGGTAGATACCATTCTAAGTGGTGGCCGGCTGATCTGCAGCTTATTGGTAAAGACATACTCAGACACCATTGCGTGTATTGGCCTATTATGCTTAAAGCGCTTAATCTTGATATGCCAAAGACTATTTTTGCACACGGATGGTGGATGATCAATAAAGAAAAGATGTCGAAGTCTAAAGGTAATGTGGTTTCCCCGATAGACATGGTCGACAAGTTTGGCGTAGATAGCTACCGTTATTTTCTGTTACGTGATGTGCCGTTTGGTTTAGATGGTAATTTTTCTATAGATTCTTTGATTAAAAGGATAAATTCCGATTTGGCCAATGATTTAGGCAATCTATTGCATAGAAGTGTTACTATGGTTGAGAAGTATTGTTCAGGTAAGATGCCGGAGAAAATGATAGTTTTTGATAAAGACACTGCCTTTATCAAAGAAAAGGCAGAAGGTTTAAAAGAAGCGCTTAATAAGATAATTATTGAGTCAAATGAGTACAATTTTAGTCTTGCCCTTGAGTCGATTTGGGAGTTGATTAATATCGCCAATAAGCATGTTGAAAACACCAAGCCTTGGAATCTGTTAAAGGAGAATAAAGAAGAAGAGCTAGAGAATTTCATTATGATTATGAAGTATTGTTTGGAGCATATTATTGAAGCTATTTCGCCGTTTATGCCTGAAGCCTCTAAACAGATGCAAGAGCAGATTGGCGCTGAAGTGGTTAAAAAACAAAATCCTTTATTTCCCCGTATAGATATCAGAGAATAAAATATTTCTATGCTAAGTGATACTCATTGCCATCTTGATTTCCCGGATTATGATAAGGATAGAGCTGAAGTTATAAAAAAAGCTAGAGATTCACAGGTAAAGCTTATCGTTAACATTGGTTCTGATCTTGATCACAGTAGAGCTGCTGTAGATTTGGCACAAAAATATGATTTTATCTATGCCTGTATAGGAATACATCCGCATGATGCCAAAGATTGTACAGCACAAACATTATCCCAGATTGAAGATCTTACCTTAAAAGATAAAGTTGTAGGTATAGGTGAGATTGGTCTTGATTATTTTCGTAATCTTTCTCCAAGAGATATGCAAAAAAGTCTATTTAAGAAATTATTATCTCTTTCAAGAAAGAAAGATCTTCCTGTAGTTATCCATACACGTCAGGCGCAGGAGGATACCTTGGGTATTTTAAGGGAGCACGCTCAAGGCGGATTATTAAGAGGTGTTGTGCATTGTTTTTCAGGGGATGAAGCTTTCTTAAATGATTGCCTTAAACTCGGGTTAAATATTTCTTTTACCTGTAATGTTACTTATAAAAAAGCAGATAATTTAAGAAATATGGTAAAGCTATGTCCCATGGAGAAGATTCTGCTGGAAACAGACAGCCCTTTTTTATCCCCTGAAGGGAAAAGGGGAAAACGTAACGAACCCAGTAATGTTAGTTTTCTTGCTAGGCTGATCAGTGAGTTAAAAAATATTGATTATGAACAGGTTTGTAAAATCACATTTACAAATGCCTGCAGGTTATTTTCTGTGGATGTTAAGGATGGGAATTAATTATGAAGATTCAGACAATCAAGTGGCATAAAGGCGTTATCCGGATTATAGACCAGACAAAGCTGCCGGGAAGATTAAGTTATGTTTATATAGCAAATGTTTCAAGCTTGGTGCGCGCGATTAAGACAATGAAGATTAGGGGAGCTCCTGCTTTGGGAGCTGCTGCTGGTTTAGGGATATATTTGGGGGTAAAGGATATAAAAACTAGCAATCACAATGTATTCTCCTTTAGACTTAAACAGACCGCTAAGCTTATCGCAGGCAGCCGTCCTACTGCAAGAAATCTTTTTTGGGCAATAGAGGGTATTCTTGATGTAGCCAAGCAGTATAGGCAGTTTTCCATACAAAAGATTAAACAGGAAATTCTTAAAAAAGCCCTTTTGATTGTTGAGCAGGATCGTAAGGTCTGCCGAGCAATTGGTCAATACGGTGAAAAACTTATAAAGAATAATTATTCCATTCTTACTATATGTAATGCCGGCATACTGGCTACGGTTGATTACGGTACATCTTTAGCTGCTATCTATAGCGCCAAGACAAAAAGAAAAAAGTTTAAAGTTTATGCCTGCGAGACAAGGCCTGTTTTACAAGGTGCAAGACTTACCGCATGGGAATTGAATATGAATAAGATAGACGTAACTTTGATATGCGATAATATGGCAGCTAGTCTTATGCAGCAGGGAGAAATCAATATGGTTATTGTCGGCGCTGATAGAATTGCTGCTAATGCAGATACAGCAAATAAAATCGGAACTTATAATTTGGCGGTTTTAGCCAGTTATCATAAAGTCCCTTTTTATATTGCTGCGCCCAGTTCTACTTTCGATTTTAGTATTAAAAGTGGAAAAGATATCATTATCGAGCAACGCGCTAATAGTGAAGTAACAAAAAACTTTTTTAAGAAGCCTATTGCTCCAAATAATATAAAGGTTTATAACCCTGCGTTTGATGTAACGCCGCACAAGTTAATAACCGCAATTATTACTGAAGTCGGTATAATTAAAAATCCATTTAAAAATTTAAAACAAAAAATTCATGAAGCTGACTCATTTGGGCGAAGATAAAATTATAGAATTCTTCAAAAAAAATAATCGCTGTTCTAAGAAGGTTTTAGTCGGTATAGGAGATGATGCTGCTGTAGTTAGAATAGATAAAAATGTTCTTTTATCTTATAGCTGCGACATGTTTACTGAAGGTACACATTTTCTAAGGAATGATGATAGCTTCTTAGTAGGAGCAAAGGCAATAAGCGCCTGCATAAGCGATTTATCTGCTATGGGTTCAAATGCTTTATTCGCTAGTGCATCTTTGGGTGTTCCTTCAGATATGGATTTTACCTATATAAAAAGACTTTATGCTGGGTTAACCAAGACAGCTAAAAGATTTAAGGTTGATTTAGTTACTGGGGATACAGTGCGTGCTAAGAAAATCGTTCTTGATGTCTCTATTATTGGGCGGATTTTTAAAAGACCGATATTAAGAAGCGGCGCAAGAAAAGGTGATTATATATTTGTCAGTGGTTCTCTGGGGAAGGCTTTTTATAACCGTGGGTTTTCAGTGCATAGTAGGATGTCTGAGGCAGATTATCTTACAAGAAATTATAATATTCATGCGATGATCGATGTATCCGACGGGCTTTATAGAGATCTTTCACGAATTTGCAAGCAAAGCAATAAAGGAGCGATTTTATCAAAGGAAAATATTCCTTTATATAAAAAATCTTCAGTTGATCATGCTTTATTTAAAGGGGAGGATTTTGAATTGCTTTTTTGTGTATCTAGTTCTGACGCTCATAAACTTATCCGGCAGAATAAATATAGATTTAGCTGTATTGGCCGCGTGGTTGATGCAAGCTATGGTGTAAGTGTGGTTGATCATAATTTTGATATAAGGATTTTGAATCAAGATCTATCTTTTAAGCATTTTTAGACAATGAGAATAATTTCTAATAGTAGCAGCGAGACTATCCAGATTGCTAAAAGGCTCACGAAATATTTAGTAAAAGGAGATTCTCTTGCTTTAGTCGGTCCTTTGGGTTGCGGTAAAACAGTATTTGCAAAAGGTATAGCTAGTGGTTTCGGTTTCAATCAGGATAAGGTAACGAGCTCTTCGTTTGTTTTAATGCAACGTTATAAGACAAAGAAAGTTGATATTTACCATTTGGATCTTTATCGCATAAACTCAAAAAATGATTTATACGGTATTGGATATGATGAAGTTTTTTCTTCCGGAGGCTTAATTATCATAGAGTGGCCGAGTATAATTAAAGGGTTTTTACCTAAAGGATACGTTGAGATAAGATTTAAGATTTTATCCAGCAATAAGCGTTTGTTAGATATAAATACTACTAATATCCGGATTAAAAGGATGTTAGGTAAAATAAATAAAACATGAACTTATTAGGTATCGATACCTCTGCAGAATGTACACATATTGTTTTATCTAAAGGTGATAAAATAAAAGCCATAAAATTTAAGAGGCAGTTTAACCATTATCCTGATTCTTCTTTTTTATCTAAGATGGATAAACTTTTAAAGTCCAATAGTATTAAGTTGAAAGATCTAGACGGTTTTATTATCGGCAGAGGACCAGGTTCATTTACTGGATTAAGAGTGGGTTTTGCTACTGTTTTCGGGGTTAATTTTGTATTTAATAAGCCGGTAATCGGAATATCCAGCCTTGATTTTATCGCTTGGAATGCCAGGAATATGGATTTTGATAATATCTGTGTTGTCCAGGATGCAAGAAGGGCTCTTGTATACGGTTGTATCTATAAAATAGAAAGTGGAAGGGTTGTCAAGAAATCAAGCTATTTATTGATTAGGCCAGATGATTTTGTTAAAATGATTCCAGACAATAGCTGTGTGTTAGGAACTGGAATAGATAGCTGTAAAGATATGTTTAGAGGTTTTAAATTGTTAAATGAAAACTACTGGAAAATAAAACCTGAGGCAATAATCGATTTAGGAAAAAGAATTATTCAGCGAAAAGGATTGAGTTATTTTAAAAGTAAAGTTTTGCCTTTATATCTGTACGACAAAGAATGCCAAATAAGAAAATAATTCATTATAGGCCAACAATTGCAAAAGTAAACCTTACTAATCTTAAAAATAATCTAAGAATAGTCAGGCGGTTAGTTGGTAGGTCTGTTATGTTAATGCCTACAGTGAAAGCAAATGCCTATGGTCATGGTTTGATTAAGGTAGCAAAGGTTTTAGATCGTTTAGGTGTAGATTTTTTAGGTGTTTCCAGTCTTGAGGAGGCGATAGTTTTAAGAGAAGCAGGAATCAAGCGTTCTATCCTTGTGTTGGGTGTGATTTTTAATAAAAATTCCGGTGTGGTTTTAGATTATAAACTAAGGCAAACAGTTTTTTCTTATGATTTAGCCAAGGCATTAGATACACAGGCTAGGAAAAGAAAAACCAAGGCAGTAGTTCATATTAAAGTAGATACAGGCATGGGAAGATTAGGTGTTTTATATAAAGATTCCTTTAATTTTATTAAAAAGATTAAGCGTTTTAAGAATTTAAAAATCGAGGGGATATTTACGCATTTTCCCAAGGCGGAAACAGATATTTCTTTTACCAGACAGCAGATCAAGGCTTTTAAAAAGTTAATTGAGAAACTTTCCGATTGTGGAATAAATATACCAATAGTTCATTCTGCAAACAGTATGGGTATTATTGATTATAAGACGAGTCATTTTAATTTGGTTCGTCCTGGATTGATGCTTTATGGTATATATCCAAAAAAAGGTGTAAATCTAGGATTAAAACCGGTTATGAGTCTTGTTACAAAGGTAGGTTTTATAAAACAGCTGCCTATAGGCCATGGTGTAAGCTATGGGCATAGTTTTGTAGCCAGGGCAAAGACAAAGGTTGCCATTCTTCCCATTGGCTACGGTGATGGTTATTTTAGGGCTTTTTCAGATAAGGCCTATGTATTGATTAGAGGAAAACGGTGTAAAATCATTGGCAAAATCTGTATGGATTATACTATGGTTGATATAACCCATATAGGAAAAGTAAACTGCGGCGATGAGGTAGTTTTGATAGGTTCACAGAGAAAAGAACAGATACTTGCTTTACAGCTAGCTGAGCTTATAAATACGATTGCCTATGAAATAACCTGTTCTGTGGGTGAGAGGGTACCGCGAGTATTTATTTAAGGTAGCACCTGGATAAAATAGATAGATAATCCCAAAAATATCATTGGCGTAAGCCAGACTGCAAGAAAAGGAATGAGCATTCCTTCCTTACCAAAAGCAATCCCTAAGACAGAACATAAATAATACACAAAGCTTAAAGAGACAAAAACTCCAAAAGATATAATACTAGATGATCTTTTCTTGGTGGTGAAGGCAAATGAGATGGCTAACATGATCAGTATTACTCCTGAGAATGAGCTAGCGAATCTATTATAAAAATCTACTTTTAGGTTTCTTACAGCCTGTTTAGCCCCGCTTTTTGAGATTCTTTCAATGTATCTGCCTAGTTGAGTGGTGTTCATTAGTTCCAGTCTTTGTCTTTGTTGGAGTAATACTTTTGGTTTCTCGACGATATTTATTGCTTTTTCTTCAAAGTAAAATGGTTCGTGTTTTGGTTCTCCATCACTGAAGAAATCATACACGAGGACTTTATAAAATATCCATTCACCGCCGCTATATACAGCCTTTTGAGCTACGACTTTAGAGATTACATTTTGTTTTGAGTCGTGCTCTAAGATATTGATTTGTTCAAGTGTATTTTCATTTACATTGAATGAGTTGGCATAAATTAATCTATTGTTGTTTCCGTAGCAGGTTAGGTGCTGTATTATTTTATTTGTTTGGTTTCTTCTTGCCGGTTCCAGCCTGTTGGATATTTCTTCATGCATACCTTGAGTTACAGGCAGTATTTTTTCATTCACCATGAATATCATAAAACTTAGGACAACTCCTGTCATGATTATATTTCTTGTAACCTGCCATATCGTTTGACCGCTGGCACGTATAGCGATTAATTCGTTATCGCGGTTTAATCGATTAAGAGTAAAGATGGTAGCTAAGAATATGCAATAGGAGGATACTTGGATAAAAATTGTAGGTAAAAACGATAAGTAATATTTTATAAAAAGAATAAATTCTACTTTTTGTTCCAGGAAATCATCTAAATGCGTAAAGATGTCAATAATCACATAAAGCCCGATGAATACTATTATGCAGGAGAGAAAAGAAAAAATTAGTGATTTTGTTATGTATCTATCTAGGATGCGCATGATCGGCGTAAAAGTATTATTCCTAATACGGTCATAATTATATTTGCTAGCCACATTGTATAAACCGGAGTTTTTCCTTGAAGGCTTAATGCTTCGAAGCCTAAAAAGATAAGATAATAAGCGACAACAATTATAAAAATAAGAAGCATATTCATATTTTTCTGCCTTTTATGCGTAATCATGCCTAAAGGAATACCTAAAAGCATAAAAACTAAAGGCGCAAAGCTTATTGCGATTTTTTCATGAAGTTGCGCAAGATAGGGAAGAGGATCGATTTGTTTGTTTTCAAAGGAGTTGATTTTATTTTTTAGTTCTTTTATGGTCATATCTTTTGGCTTTTTGTCAATATTGTCCGATGATTGATTCTGCGATAGGTTTAAGGTCATGAAATATGTTTTAAAATAAAGTTTATAAAAATTATCGGGGTTTTTTGGGTCTACTTCATCAGAGGTACCTTCAATCAGTTTGAGCTTTACGATTCCTTTGTCCGGATAGCTTATGAATTCACCTTTTTTGGCCACAATAGTACGTGTGGGTTTATTTTCTCCCTGCGGTTCATATATCCTTATGTTAAAGAGCTTATTTCCTTCTATACGGTAGATAAAAAGAATGTATTTTTGAAAGGAATCGATAAACGTTCCTGGTTCAAGAGCTGCTGTCGGGTTTTTAACGCCTAAATCCACGATTGCCTTTCTGGAAGCAAAGTGGGATTTGGGAATAATTTGGTCATTTAGTATTACAAGAGTCAGGCTTAATATAAAAGCTATTATGATAAAAGGTATTAAGAGTTTTATGATGTTTATTCCGCTAGCTTTTATGGCGATAATTTCATTATCTGATGAGGCTCTGCCTAAGGATAAAAGTACACCAGAAAGGGCGGCAATAGGAATAGTATAGGCAAACAGATAGGGGATTAGAAATATAAAAAGTTTACCTACTATTTCAATGCTTACATTTTTATTAATTATTAGATAAGCAAATTTTATCAGGTTACCCAAAAGCATTACGAATGTAAGAACAGTTAAAGAGATTCCAAAGTAAATTAAAAATTCCCGAGTTAGATAGGTTCTTAATATTTTCATATGTTTATTGTGCTAAAGTTAGTGAGACAATAGAATTTGCTTCAGATTTTTTAAGTTCTGCCGATAATGCAGAAATAGTCGCTCCGGTTGTAAAGACATCATCGATAATCATTATGTTTCTATTTTTTATCTGAGTTTTTTCTATTACTGAAAACGCGTTATTAAGGTTTTCAAATCTTTTATACCTATCCAGCTTTGTTTGGCTGGGGGTGTATTTAACTCTACCTACGATTTTATTAAGGTAGGTTTTATTAAAATGTTTGGCTATTGGTTCTGCCAAAAGATGCGCCTGGTTGAAACCGCGCTGGCTTAATTTTTTCTTATGCAATGGCACTGCCAGTATGCAGTCGATCTTATCAATCGGGATATATTTCTCAATAAATTCAATGAGCATAATGTTAAAAAGTTTATGGAGTTTGCTGAAATCTCTATATTTAAATTGGTGGATTAGTTTTAGCATTACGCCTTCGTATCTGCATACGCTCCAGCCTCTGGAGAAATTAAAGATTGCATCTTTACATTTTGAACAAAAATAAAACTTACTATCATTTAAGCCTTTTCCACAACTTAAGCAAAAAGGCGTATTGATGTATTTGATTTGGTTAAGACATTTAATACAAACCCCATAGACATGCTCTTTGTTTTCAATATGAGCCTGGCAGTTTAAGCAGTATTGGGGGAAAATTATTCTTTCAAAGCCTTTTAAAAATGTCTTCCACACAAGCTAATATCTTAGCATTGCGCCTTAAATTTGTCAATTCTGTTAAAAAACATTGCAAATATCCTTGTGCGTTATAGAATATATATTATATGAAATTTAAAATTGCAGTTATCGGAGCAGGTCCTGCCGGTGTTATGTCTTCTATTGAGGCATCACACAATGGTTGCAAGGTAATTCTTATTGAGAAGAATCCTTATGTCGGTAAAAAACTCCTTTTAACCGGTAAGGGAAGGGGTAATCTTACCAATATGGATAAACTGGATAAGTTTTTAACGCATTTTAACAAAAATGCTTCTTTTTTAAGGGATGCCTTCAAAGAGTTTTCTAATAAAGATCTTTGTTCTTTTTTTACTTCAAGAGGGTTAAGCCTAAAGACGGAAAGGCAAAACAGAGTTTTTCCGGTAAGCGATAAAGCAGAGGATCTGGTTAATGTTTTAAACAGCTCACTAAAAAGTAAGAATATAGAGCTAGTTTTAAATACTAAAGTCAGTGATATTTTAGTAAAAAAATCCGCTATAGCTGGTGTAGTTTTAGAATCAGGTAAAGTAATAGAAACGGATAAAGTAATACTGGCAACTGGGGGAAAGAGTTTTCCTCAGACCGGTTCAACTGGAGATGGTTTTATCTTTGCCAGCAAATTAGGTCATAGCGTTACAAAACTTAAATCCGGTCTTGTGGCTTTGGTTTCAAATGAGAAGTGGGTAAGGTCCTTACAGGGGCTGACATTGAAAAATGTAACAGCAACCTTTAAACAAAAAAATAAGAAAATAACGTCTCCTGTGGGAGAGGCTTTATTCACTCATTTTGGTATATCCGGACCGCTTGTATTGGATATAAGCAATAGAATCAATTCTTGGCTTGATAGTGGCTTGGTTAGTGTTAATATTGATTTGAAACCAGGTTTAAACGCCCAGCAGCTTGAAGATAAGTTTCAGCGAGAAACAAAAGGAAAAAAAGAAATAAAAAGTTTTTTAAAGACACTTTTACCTTTAAGGCTTGTAGATGTGTTTATTGA
The DNA here is from genome assembly GCA_030765485.1 of Candidatus Gygaella obscura. Classification (GTDB taxonomy): domain Bacteria; phylum Omnitrophota; class Gorgyraeia; order Gygaellales; family Gygaellaceae; genus Gygaella; species Gygaella obscura. Next base: position 2,597 of record JAVCCR010000002.1, on the reverse strand, counting down.
TAGATGCAATGTCTCTGAACATAAAAGCATCAGCCAGATTACAAAAAAAGAACGGCAAAACATAGTAGGTTTATTAAAGTCTTTAGATTTTAAGGTAAGTTCTACTTTAGGTTTGGATAAGGCTATGGTTACCTGTGGGGGGGTAGTTTTAAAAGAGATTGATCCCCGCTCAATGCAGTCTAGATTAATCAAGGGGTTGTATTTTGCTGGTGAGATAATTGATGTTGATGGCATTAGCGGCGGGTATAACCTCCAGGCAGCGTTTTCAACAGGGTATCTGGCAGGCAAAAGTGCAAGCATTTAAAAAATAATGAGAAAAATAATTCTGGCAACCAATTCTCAAGCAAGAAAAAAGATATTTAAGATATTCGGTCTTAATTTTATTACGGTAGTTTCTAATGTAAAAGAACGTAGGATTTCTTTAGCTGGTAAAACTACGTGTGAGAAAATCGTTATAAATAATGCTAAGAAAAAGGCTGTTTCTTTGAAAAGGCGGTTTAAAAAAGGAGTAATTATTGCAGCAGATACTTTGATTGTACAAGGCACTAAAGTATACGGTAAGCCAAAAAATATCTCTGATGCAAGAGATATGCTTAAAGTGTTATCCAGCGCTGCACATTTTGTATATACGGGGATATGTGTTGTTGATTTGGATAAAAATAAATGTTTTACCGATTTCGACAAGACCAAGGTGGTGATGGAGAAATTGACTTTAAAAGATATAGATAATTATTTTAAGAAAATTAATCCGCTTTCTAAAGCAGGCAGTTTTGATATTTTTTCTCAAGGGGCTTGGTTTGTTAAAAGGATTGAGGGTTGTTTTTATAATGTAGTCGGACTTCCTTTAAATAAGCTTTATAGGTTATTGCGTAAAGTGGGGGTTTTTATAGTAGTGGGGTTATGCTTAAGTATTTTTTCTGGCTGCGCCACAGAATATAACATCGTAACGCAAAATGAAGAGTTGATTTATTATTCTACGGAAAAAGAAGTGGCAATTGGAAGATCAGTATCAAGGCAGATTGAAAAGGAGTTTGAGCTTTCTAAGGATACATTACTTAATAGAAGGCTTGTAGATATTGGTAAAAAAATGGCTGCGGTTTCAGATAGGAAAGATTTAAATTATGTTTTTAGGGTTCTTGATGAAGATGAGCTTAATGCATTTGCTCTTCCGGGAGGATATATTTATGTCAACAGGGGCCTGATGGAAAAAGCCGATGACGATGAGTTGGCTTGCGTAATTGGTCATGAAATCGGTCATATTAATGCCAAGCATAGCATAAAAAGATTGCAGTCTAATTACGGTTATACTTTTTTGATGGTTTTGGCTAGTTTTGGTGCAAAGTCAAATGAGGCTATGTATGGTGTAAATACTATCTATAATACGCTTATGCTTGGTTATTCTAGAAAGGATGAGTTATTGGCAGATACTTTAGGCGTAAGGTATGCAAAAAAAGCTGGTTTTGATGCAAGTAAAATGATTAGTTTCTTGGGAAAACTGCATGAGATACATATGAAAAAGCCTGCAAGAGAATATTCTTATGTCAGGACCCATCCCTATACAAGCGATAGAGTGCGTATTATTAAGCAAGAGCTGGGTATGGAGATTGAATTTAGCGACTATATAAATAAAGAAGACGACATATAATAGATGAAGAGTTTGAAACAGGTGTTCTATAGTTATTCTTTAGCACTTTACATTTTACTGCAAATCTAATACTATAATAGATAATTACAAAGGAGCAATATTATGATTAATGATATTTTAAACAGGAATTTATTTGGTAATAGTGTTTTTGATTATATTGGGATTATTGTCTTAGTTGTTATCGGTATGATAGTAGTTAAGCTTTTTGAGAAAATCATTGTTTCAAGGCTAAAAAAGCTATCCACTAAGACCGCAACCACAGTGGATGATTTTCTTATTGAAGTAATTCAAAAATGCATTTTGCCTGTAGGTTATTTTGCAGTAATTTATTTATCTTTAAAAACTCTATACATCCAAGATGCATTAAAAAACGCAATCGATAAACTTGCTATTGCCGTAGTTATAATTTATGGAGTAAAGTTTTTACTTAAGGTTATTGATTATGGTTTGGATATCTACTGGAAGGTGAGAAAGCAGGACCTGATTTTAAAGAAAAGTCTTACTGGAATAGTTATGGTTTTACGCGTTGTTGTTTGGGGTTTAGCGATTGTATTTTTCTTAGATAATTTAGGGTTTAATATTTCAGCTTTGATCGCCGGTCTTGGTATTGGTGGTGTGGCAGTTGCTTTAGCAGCTCAAGCGGTGTTAGGAGATTTGTTTAGTTATTTTTCCATACTCTTCGACAGACCCTTTGAGATAGGAGATTTTATTATTACCGGAGATTTCTTAGGTACAGTCGAACATGTTGGTATAAAGACAACCCGCATTAGAAGTTTAGGTGGTGAGCAGGTTATTTTTTCCAATACCGATCTGACCAATTCGCGTGTGCGTAATTATAAAAGAATGCAAAAGCGGCGCGTGGTGTTTAAGTTGGGCGTAACTTATCAAACTCTACATGATAAACTACAAGAGATACCCAAGATAATTGAAACTACAATAAAATCAATTGATG
>JAVCCR010000013.1 GCA_030765485.1 Candidatus Gygaella obscura | reverse complement strand
AACTGCTAAAGCACCATCTTCTGGGATATCCCCACCGGTCAATTTACCATCTTCATTAATATCTCCTACTGCTAATTTATCAGCCTGAAGCTGCTCATAAATACCGTAAGGAGCAGGATAATAGGTGATTATCTCCAAATCATAAGTACCAGCATCACAGTAACCGGATAAAACAACACACATCCCCAAAGCAATAATTATGGTTTTCTTCATAAATTTATGTATTTGATTAATTATAACATATAAATACTATAAAAACTATTAGAGATTAACGGCACGAACCCGAGCTTTTTTCAAGATCAATATCTGCTAACCCATTGATTTTCTTAAGCTCGCTTCTGTTGTTTAACCTGTAATTATTCTGCCAGAATATCGTAGGGCTGGCTTTGACATCCAAACCCCGGCAAAGTTTTTCGCTTTCCTCTACCAAAACTTTGTTTTCCTCAAAGGCCTTTATTTCGATTTCTTTCGGATCCATACCGAAAGAAGTCGCACATTCTCTCCAGGTGTCTCTATTTTTAATATCCTTATTGCGGCATAATATATAATCAAAAAACTTATCCGGATAATATTTTTGTACGATCATCTGCTCAATATTCTCATGCATCTCCTCCTTACCGTGCAAGGAAACCATATTACCATCTTTATCCTTAGAAAATATGTATTTAAACTCGAGCTTTAAATCCAGATTATCATTATTTATCTTCTCTATTAGAGCATTCTCTAATGCCACACTAAAAGGACAATAGCTCATTACAAAAAGAGTAAGTGTGTCTGCTTTTTCTTTTCTATCGAGAAAAAGCTGACCCTTTAATAACATATCAGAACCAAGATAATAATCGCTACTGCCTGATTTTTTTACCATGCCTGAAGCTGTGGCGCGGTTGAAACTTTTTGCAGATTCAATCCCCTTTTCAAATACAACCGCAGGTAATGCGGTTAGACCAGCTCTTCCAGCGACTTCCTTACCTATCTTGGTTGCATAATCGATATGCTCTAGCGTCATTCCACGAAACAGCTTCTCATACGTCCTTAAGGCAAACAAATAATCGGAACAATTCAGGCAATCTTTTGATTCCACCAGATAGGCCTTAAATCTAACAGCATCTTCAAATTCACAAACGCCATCTTTATCTTCAATTTTAACACACTTGCCGTTTTTAAAAGGTAGATAACAATCAGAATCGCTAAAACACTCTGGAAGCTTTACGCATATCGCAGGTTTAGTCTGATTAAATTCCTTACATATTGCAACTGCTAAGGAAGCGACATCATTACTTCCCTCATAAAGCTTATTGTTGATATAAACTGTCGGGCTAGCTATAACGCCTAAATCATTAGCTTTTTTAATGTTCTTCAATAACAGTGCTTTGCCAACAGACTCGACTTTTGATTCTATATCTTGCGGGTCTATTCCAACTATCAAAAGGCTGCCTTGCCAATTATCAGCCTTAACAAAAGAATTCCTTGCTGCTAAATAATCCCAAAACTTATTTCTATAGTAAGCTGCGATCACAAGCTGGCGCATGTTCTCTTTAAGCTCATCAATCCCATGCATAGCAGAAAGATTATTACCTTCTAATTCGGCTATATAGTTAATATTTATATTAATCTTATCGCGGTAGATATCTTTTAGGATACTAAAGGAACTCTCAGCTAACACCGAATAAGGGCAATAGCTCATCACATATAAATCAACATCCACTTTTATATCCTGCTTATCTATTCCTCTGATAAAAATAAAGGTTAAAACCGAACTAACCGCTAATACAATAATTATTAAAGGTAAAATCTTTTTCATCTTGTTGTGCTCTTTCTGTTATAGAGAAAATAATTTCTTATATTTGTTTATACGTTTTGAAATCGATTTTTTATTTAAGCCTGCCGTAGCCACCAAACCAAATCCCTGAACATTAAACGAAGCAATAACCGTAGCTTTTATGATCGCGTTAAAGATAGATTCTCTGGTGATTTTTTTTTCTAAAGACAAGCTTCCCATAAACCCACCGGCAAAGCTATCTCCGGCGCCGGTAGCATCAATTATCCCATCGATCGGAAACGCAGGAAGCGCAACCATGAAACTATCTGCATTAAGCAACACCCCATGCTCTCCTTTTTTAATCAAAACTATCTTTGGGCCCATCTTTAATAATTTCTTTGAGGCCTTGATGATATTATATTCTCCGGTAAGCTGTCTTGCCTCCTGATCGTTACAGAAAAAAATCTGCACCTTTTTTAAAACCCGCAGCAGATCTTTTTTACTATTTTCAATCCAATAATTCATGCTGTCACAAGCCACCAATCCAGGAGAAATAAATTTCTTCAATAAAGATAACTGTAATCTGGGATCAACATTGGCTAAGAAAACATTCTTTATCCTGCGCTGGTCTTTAGTAATATCCGGTTTAAAATTAGCCAGTACGCCGATTACTGTTTTTTTAGTAATAGCGCAATTAAAATCCTTTTTATACTCACCGGACCAACGGAAGTTTTCACCATTAATCACAGAAATCGAACGTAGATCAATATCCCTATTCGTCAAAAAACTATTATACTTTTCAGGAAAATCACTTCCCACGCAGGAAACCATATGAACCTTGGTAAAAATTCTTGCCGCCATGGAAAAATGTACTGCCGAACCGCCTAGAATATCTTTTTTTAAAGCAACAGGTGTTTTGATGGTATCTAGCCCGATAGTTCCTAATACAATTACGCTCATTCTGTATACTCCACTATTATCGGATCATCTTCTAAAACAAATTTTAAAATATTGTTTCTTACGGGCTTTAGTATGCTCACCGCATCCGACTGTTTTGTTCTTGTAAAATTTAATGTCACCCGTGCAGACTCAGCGGGGATTTTCAAAATAACCTTCTGCCTGGAATAACTTTCCCAAGGAAAAAGAAACTCCCGAGCATCATTCCACAAAGCATAAATTATAGTATTTTCTTTCCTGAATTTAAAAGCGTATACCCCAGGGCCTAAATTCAACCTTTCTAAAAACTGCGCTTGCCCTAATTTGTCATTCATCAACTTAAGGGCATAAAAAGAAGGCCGCTTTTTCCCTTTGATATCAATAATGCCTGTAGAGTAATTTCCTTCTTTTGAATTCTCCAAAGACTGAAAATTAACCTTATCCACGCCAAAGGCCTTTAACATCACAGTCTTCTTGAATAAAATATTCGACTGCTGCCGGGTAAGCCATTCATAGGTAATGTCATACCTTTTATGACGCTTGTTTTGCAGTATCTTTTTTAATAACCTTGCCCTTTTAAAAAAATGGCTGGAATATTTATGCTGTTCAGTTAAAAAAATTGAATCTATCAGATTAACGCTGGCCCAAACAGGAATAGTAATATTATTAATATTCAACTGTTCTTTTATATAATTAACGGCATCAGGAATACCCGTATAGTCGCAGTCACAGCGCAGTTCTATCACATCAGCACACTCGGCAAGTTTTATGAATCTTTTTGCACAAAAAAGCATCTGTGTAAGCTTACCTTGATAATTATGAAACTGCCTTCTTTTTACCCGTTCGTCAAAAATATTACCCATATCAATCCCGCTGAGAATTACCTTAATCTTCGGATTTGCCTCTTTCAAGGTTTTACTGGTAAACTTTATGAATTCTGCAAACTTCCTATAATCTTCTTTACAAAAATTATTGAAAATCTCTCTTGTACCAATCGAATAATAAAAAATCGGCTTTTGAATATTCGGCATGTCTGAAGAGCCATCCGCATCATATCTTGCAGCCATAGCAAAAATAAATTCTTGAAAATGCTTTTTGTTCTCTTCTTTTATCCATAGAAAACTAGGAACATCTTCGCTTTCGGCTCGCTCATTGGCAGCCCAAGAAGAATAAGGATCAATAGCCAGCTGGATATCAAAACCTGCATTCTGCCATTCATTGATAAGAAAATCCAACCTTTCCCAATCGTAGGAATGAATACCGTCTGCGGTTGGAATAGATGGCTCTATTTCATCCCAGGTTATATCAATAAACCTTACCCAATTGCTATCTGTATCCTTATAAAAACTTGCCTGTTGTCTAAGAATCCTTCCGTCAAAATCCCTATTGCCATAGCCTATACCGAAATAAGAAAACTCCTGCGCTTGACAAAAACCAACCCCAGGAACCGACATAAAAAAAACCATTACAAAAATAAATGCAAATAGCCTGGGAAAAAACGCCCCGGTATTTTTCTTATACTTAATGAATTCTTCTTTGTATTTCACGTACAGCAAATTATCCTCTCTTCTTGCCAACCATACATAACTAAACAAAAGCACAAAGAACATAACCATTGAAGGCAGAGTCGGTGATTTAATAAAATAAATAAAACAAATCAACAATAACCCCGCATACTGAGGGTGCCTTAGATACCTATATATACTTGTTGTAACAAGTTGTTGCTTGTTCTTTTGATAGATGCGCTTCCATCCCAAGAACAATAAAATAAACCCTATCAGAAGACCCATATGAAATGAAAAAAGCAACAGCTTCCTGGCAAATTCACTCTTCTCTAAACCTAAATAAACAAGCACCAAATGGAATTTATGAAAATCTATAACCGGCAAAATGCTTTTCTGCTTAAGCCAACTGGACAAAAGATAAACCGTAACCGGAAACCCAAACATCTCAATAAATAAAACAAGCAAAAAGGTACTTAATAGAGCCATGTTTTTCTTTTCTGTCTTTGTCTGCGGCTTTAATAACAAAACAAACACACAAAGCAGAATGCTTGTAAAAAAAACAACCAAATTGACCCTATCTAAAATGTCAATTAATAAGAAATTATTCATCTTCTAAAAAAGATTCCAAATTCTTCTTGCGGCTTTTTTTTATCTGGCTTCTTTTTTTCTTTTCTTTAAGAATATTTTCCTTAACCGCTAACGGCAATCTTATAGGAACTCTTTTTTTGCGCTTTGCCAAAAGCTCTTTCAGGCGCTTCTTTAATCTCATTATCGCAATCTGTTTATTGCGCGCCTGTGTTCTGGATTCAGTAGCCAATACGCTTATACCTGTAGGTAGATGAACAGCTCTAACCGCAGTCTCTTTTTTATTCTTGCGCTGACCACCAGGACCGGATGATTTAAAAAAATCAATCCTGATATCTTCTTCTTTTATATGCATAAACAGCTTATTTCAAATATGCCTTTATAATTTTTTGTTCATCTAGCGGCTTATCGCCAGGTCCAGTAGCTAAGTTTTCAATTTTTTCAATCGCATCATAGCCAACAACTACCTCTCCAAAAATAGTATGATGCATATTCAACCAAGGCGTTTTTGCAGTAGTAATAAAAAACTGGCTGCCGTTTGTATTAGGTCCTCTGTTGGCCATAGCTAGAATACCTTTTTTGTCAAATGACACGCCTTGACTAACCTCATCCTCAAAAGACTCGCCCCAAATAGACTCTCCACCTGTTCCTGTTCCGGTCGGATCTCCGGACTGAAGCATAAAACCCTTAATCACCCTATGAAAAATTATACCATCATAATAACCCTTTTTTACCAAGCCGATAAAATTCTCACAAGTCTTGGGAGCAACTTCCAGCATAAGTTTTAATTCAATTTGTCCCTGGTTTGTATCAAAAACTACGACTGTTTCTTCCATATTACAGATTCCTTTTGTTGTAAAATTAATAAAAAAGATCAATGCTATTAAAAACAATATTTTCTTAATCATTTATCTTATTGAGCGATAATTTGGTTAATCAAATCGAAATACCGTACGATCGATTCCACGGATTTAATAAAGGTTATAAACATAGTAATACTTATAAGTAAAATTACCGTACTTAATATAACTTTTGTTTTTAATTGGTACCTCGGATGTAACCACACTAACGGTAAAACAAAAGGTCCAACGGAAAAAAAAGCTAAAACCATAATCGAAGGCTTAAAATACCACTTTAATTTTTGCTGCTCGGCAAAATCAGCCCCACAATTTTTACAAAGCTTCTCATTATCTTGCGATTCGTATGAACAAAAACTACACTTTTTCATTTAGCTTTATATTTATCCTTAAATTAAGTTATATTATACATCTTTAATAAATAAAATAAAGTAGATTTCAAACTAAATTATATATGATTAACTGAAGTTAAAAAAAATCCCCAATGATATTTAACCACTGGGGATAATTATAAACCAGCGACTACCTACTCTCCCGTAGCGTTGCCACTAAAGTACCATCGGCCTTGAAGGGCTTAACGACCGTATTCGGAATGGGAACGGGTGTTGCCCCTTCAGTATGGTCACTGGAAAAAATCTAACAACTTTTAATAACATCTAAAAAGAGTACGAATGTTTTACTAGGTCAAGCCAATTGGCATTTAGTACTGCTTAGCTTAAGCTGTTACCAGCCTTACACACGCAGCCTATCAAGGTCGTAGTCTTCGACCAGCCTGATTGGGATATCTAATCTTGAGGTTGGCTTGGCACTTATATGCCTTCAGCGCTTATCCATTCCGAACATAGCTACCCAGCCTTTGCCCTTGGCAGGACAGCTGGAACACCATAGGTTCGTTTACCTCGGTCCTCTCGTACTAGAAGCAACTCCTCTTCAAATATCCTACGCCCACACCAGATAGAGACCGAACTGTCTCACGACGTTCTGAACCCAGCTCGCGTACCATTTTAACCGGCGAACAGCCGGACCCTTGGGACCTTATCCAGCCCCAGGATATGATGAGCCGACATCGAGGTGCCAAACCGCGCTGTCGATATGAACTCTCGAGCGCGATCAGCCTGTTATCCCCAGAGTACCTATTATCCGTTGAGCGATGGCCCTACCATGCAGAACCACCGGATCACTAACCCCTGCTTTCGCATCTGCTCGGGATGTCTCCCTCGCAGTTAAGCTGGCTTTTTGCGTTTACACTCCACAGACGATTGCCGACCGTCCTGAGCCAACCTTTGGGCCCCCTTGTTACCTTTTAAAGGGGAACCGCCCCAGTCAAACTGCCCACCTGGCACTGTCTCCTTGCCTGTTTCAAGGCTAAGGATTAGGATCTTAACACAATAAGGGTGGTATTTCACATTTCGGCTCTGCACAAGCTAGCGCCTATGCTTCAAAGCCTCCCACCTATACTACACAAATTAAATCAAAACCCAATATCAGGCTACAGTAAAGGTTCTGGGGTCTTTTCGTCTTGATGCGGGTAGGCGGCATCTTCACCGCCACTACAATTTCACCGAGTCTCTCGTCGAGACAGCGCCCAAGTTGTTACACCATTCGTGCGCGTGGGAACTTACCCCACAAGGAATTTCGCTACCTTAGGACCGTTATAGTTACGGCCGCCGTTTACTGGGGCTTCAATTCAAAGCTTCATCTGGCAAGCCAGATTGACCTCTCCTCTTAACCTTCCAGCACCGGGCAGGTGTCACTCCCTATACGTCCTCTTGCGAGTTTGCAGAGAGATGTGTTTTTGCTAAACAGTCACCCGGGCCAATTCATTGAAACCCTGAATCTTTCAAAACAGGGTACCCCTTCTCCCGAAGTTACGGGGCGAATATAGCCGAGTTCCTTGACGAGAGTTATCTCGAGCACCTTACCATTCTCTGGTGGTCTACCTGTGTCGGTTTACGGTACGATTAACTAATTGATTCCCTGACATGGCTTTTCTCGACAGTAGGCTCTTACATCACTTCGACCTTGCCGTAGCGCGGCCTCCCTTCCTAAGATCCCTCTTAGAAAAACGCACACATCCAAACGTGCGCAGCCATAGAGCTGCTGTGTCACCATGCAGTTGTTAACACCAATTAGCCAGTAGGCGAATATTAACGCCTTGTCCATCGCTTACGCCTTTCGGCCTCAGCTTAGGATCGACTAACCCTGGGCGGATTAACCTTCCCCAGGAAACCTTAGACTTTCGGTGAATCCGTTTCTCGCGGATTTTTTCGCTACTCATACCGGCATTCTCACTTCCGTATCGTCCAGCACTCCTTACGGTATGCCTTCAACCTAGTACGGAACGCTCCCCTACCACTTAAAAGAGACGAATCTCTTTCAAATCCTTAGCTTCGGTAGTAGACTTAAGCCCCCCTCATTTTCGGCGCAAGATCGCTCGGCCAGTGAGCTATTACGCACTCTTTAAATGATGGCTGCCTCTGAGCCAACATCCTGGCTGTTAATGCGGTCTTACATCCTTAACCACTTAGTCTACGTTTAGGGACCTTAACTGAAGGTCTGGGCTGTTTCCCTTTTGACAATTAAGCTTAGCCCTAACTGTCTGACTCCCGTGATAATTATAGCGGCATTCGGAGTTTGGTTGGGTTTGGCAGCCTGGTAAGGCCCCATATCCCATTCAGCACTCTACCTCCGCTACATAGTAAACACGAGGCTAGTCCTAGAACTATTTCGGGGAGAACCAGCTATTTCTGAGTTTGATTAGTCTTTCGCTCCGATCCACAGCTCATCCCACAATTTTTCAACATTGACGGGTTCGCGCCTCCACATTGCTTTCGCAAGGCTTCACGCTGGCCATGGATAGATCACTCAGTTTCGGGTCTATTTTGACAAACTAAACGCCCTGTTAGGACTTGGTTTCCCTACGCCTTCGGTCTGTATAACCTTAGGCTTGCTTATCAAACTAACTCGCCGGTCCATTATTCAATAGGTACGCCGTCAGGCATTCTTATCTTACGATAAGCATAGCCCTGCGACAGCTTTGTAAGTTTATAGTTTCAGGTTCTATTTCACTCGCATAATCTGCGTTCTTTTCAACTTTCCCTCACGGTACTTTTTCACTATCGGTTGAAGTTAGTATTTAGCCTTAGACCATGGTCGGCCTGGATTCCTACGGGATTTCCCGTGCCCCGTAGTACTTGGGATACCTCTAGGCGACTTCAGAATTTTGCATACAAGACTTTCACTTTCTATGGTCTGCCTTTCCAGGCAATTCTGCTATTCTTCCATCTACCACATTGAGGTCCCGCAACCCCTATTAATAAATTAACAGGTTTAGGCTGTTCCCTTTTCGCTCGCCACTACTGGGGGAATCTCTGTGATTTCTTTTCCTCCGGCTACTTAGATGTTTCAGTTCGCCGGGTGTAGCTTTTCTTACCTATATATTCAGTAAGAAATTTCCTGGTATTACCCAAGAAAGGTTGCCCCATTGGGAATCCTCCGGATCAAAGCTTGTTTGCAGCTCCCCGAAGCAGTATCGCCGCTTACCGCGTCCTTCATCGCTCTACTTCACCAAGTCATCCACTATAAACCCTTAGTAGCTTGACCACGTAAAAATTCGTTAAAATTTACGTGTACTTATTTCTCGGTTTATACATATTTGTACTTATTAAAGATGTTACTAAAAGTTGTCAAAGAACAAAGCTATTGTGTAACAATAGCAAAAATTCTATCTTTGGTGGAGGCGATCGGAATTGAACCGACGACCCCCTGCTTGCAAAGCAGATGCTCTCCCAGCTGAGCTACGCCCCCACATAATGGTGGGCCCAAGTGGATTCGAACCACTGACCCCAGTCTTATCAGGGCTGTGCTCTAACCAGCTGAGCTATGGGCCCAATCTTCATAGCTAAACCAGAATAAATGTTTTTTAGCATCAAAAACGGCCCTTTCTGCTTTAGCAGAATACTTCATGCACTAACAACACTAAGATTAAAAAAATGCGGAGAGCTGAAGAGTTTTCTTTCCATCTCTCACAACAAAACTAAAATAAATAGAAAGGAGGTGATCCAGCCGCACCTTCCGATACGGCTACCTTGTTACGACTTAGCGCCAGTCACCAACTTTACCTTAGGCCCCAATTGCTTGGAGACTTCGAGTATAGCCAGCTCCCATCGCTTGACGGGCGGTGTGTACAAGGCCCGGGAACGTATTCACGGCGGCGTAGCTGATCCGCCATTACTAGCGATTCCGGCTTCATGGAGTCGAATTGCAGACTCCAATCCGAACTGACCTTACTTTTTTGCGATTAGCTCCACCTCGCGGTTTGGCAACGCTTTGTAGTAAGGATTGTAACACGTGTGTAGCCCAGGGCATAAAGGCCATACGGACTTGACGTCATCTCCACCTTCCTCCCGGTTATCCCGGGCAGTCTCTTTAGAGTGCTCATCGTCCAAAAAACGGACATGGTCGCAACTAAAGATGATGGTTGCGCTCGTTGCGGGACTTAACCCAACATCTCACGACACGAGCTGACGACAGCCATGCAGCACCTGCATAGGCTCCTGACTTGACAGGTCGTTCCCCTTTCGGTTCACTACTTCCTACATGTCAAGCCCTGGTGAGGTTCTTCGCGTAGCATCGAATTGAACCACATGTTCCACCGCTTGTGCGGGCCCCCGTCAATTCCTTTGAGTTTTAGCCTTGCGGCCGTAGTTCCCAGGTGGTACACTTAACGAGTTATCTTGCGGCGCTGAAGGCAACCCCCCAACACCTAGTGTACATAGTTTACAGCTAGGACTACCAGGGTATCTAATCCTGTTTGCTCCCCTAGCTTTCGCAGATCAGCGTCAATAGCAGTCTAGAAAGTCGCCTACGCCACTGGTGTTCCTCTCAATATCTACAGATTTCACTCTTACACTGAGAATTCCACTTTCCCCTCCTGCATTCAATCCTGACAGTTTTTTTGGCAGTTCTCCGATTGAGTCGGAGGATTTCACCAAAAACATATCAGGACGCCTACCTGCCCTTTACACCCAATGAATCCGAGTAACGCTTGCCACCTCCGTATTACCGCGGCTGCTGGCACGGAGTTGGCCGTGGCTTCTTCTCTGGGTACCGTCAGTCCTAGAAAATATTAGTCTCTAGGATATTCTTTCCCATCGAAAGAGGTTTACGATCCGAAAACCTTCATCCCTCACGCGGCGTCGCATAGTCAGGCTTTCGCCCATTGCTAAAGATCCTCGACTGCAGCCTCCCGTAGGAGTCTGGGCAGTGTCTCAGTCCCAATGTGGCTGACCATCCTCTCAGACCAGCTACCCGTCAAAAGCCTTGGTAGGCCATTACCCCACCAACAAGCTGATAGGACGCGAGCTCATCTTCTATCGACAGGCCTTTCGGTCCCCGTCTTTATCCTAAAGAATTCGCATTCTCTAGAGCACATCGGGTATTACCTCCGCTTTCGCAAAGCTATCCCCGAGTAGAAGGTAAATTACTCACGTGTTCCTCACCCGTTTGCCGCTATCTTAAAATTAAACAACAACTTTAAAATCGCTCGACTTGCATGCCTAATCCACGCCGCCAGCGTTCACTCTGAGCCAGGATCAAACTCTCCGCAAATTTCCATTGATCTATTGGCTTAGTGCACAATTATAAAGAACAAAAAAGCGCCGATCTATCGACGCTTACAAAATCTATATCGAATAATCGTTAAAAATTATTATTCCAAGATTTCAATCGACACAAAGATTATTGAATTGATTTTAATCCTCCATGTGTGAGTGCTTAATATATTATATTTCCTACTACTTGTCAAGCTTTTTTTAGAAATAAATCTTTATCATTTTATTATAGTTATGACAATTCCTTTAGCACAACTTCCTCAATGCTATATTTAGGCACATGATGAACATTGTCTTTATCCCTATAATACTTTATACCTGTTTTCCCAATGTTTTCTAAAATTACCTTCCCCCTGGAAAAGCCCAAAGCGATTAAGAGTAAAATATCATATTTATTGCCTATCTTTAGTATTTTCTTTAATCTAAACCTGTCAATAGAACCAATCATACAACCTGCAATATTTTTATCTTGTGCAGCTAATAAAATAGTCTGAGCTGCTATACCGCAATCATAACAAGCATACTTATTTTTTGATTTATCAGCCAAGATTACAATGTAGGCTGATGGTCTTTCACCTTGTTTTGGTCCAGGCCAGCTTTTGAAGTATCCAGCCCAGGAAAGAGTTGAAAAAACTTTGTTGTTTTTTTCTTTATTACCACAAACTATGTATCTTAATGGCTGCAGATTAGCTGCACTGGAAGTTAATCTTGCGAGGTTAACCAAATAAAACAATAGCTTAGAAGGAATATTTTTTTTCTCAAAGAATCTACGCCTGCTTCTTGTTTTTTTGACCAATCGAAGAAAATTCATTGTTTTGTGTTAGTTCCCACCCAATTTAAATATTCTTCATTACCATCAACAATAGGTAAAGCAATTATCTCAGGTACATCATACTCATGATTAATTTTTACCGTATCTACCAACTGCCTGAATAGCTGTTTTTTGCTTTTTATTATTAAAAGTAGTTCTTCTGATGAATTAATTTTTCCATCCCACCAAAAAAAAGATTTAACATCTTTAACTATATTAATACATGCAGCTAACTTGCTATTTAATAAACATTCTTTTACCTTCAAAGCGTTTTCTGTTGAAGGACAGCTGACCAACACTACGATAAATTTATTTTCCATGCTGCTTTACTCCTTCGACAAAATTACAATATTTACACCCAGGCTTACTGTTTGCAACAGCATCATTCAAACACTGCCTGGCATTAAAAAGTGTTTTCTCTATCCATGTGTCATTACCTACTAGCGGTTCAATTGCCAAATCAAAACTTAAATGAGCCTGTTTAAACCCTAAATCTTTATTCACCTTACAAAATAAGAAGTATCCGGTTTCTGAAACATTAAAATTATTCTTACGCAATAGCCACTGATAAACCTCCATCTGTCTTTTATAACTGTCATAAATCTTATATTCTTTAGCTCCGGTTGCCTTATAATCAACTACAAACAATTCATTATTTGGATTCACCCAAACATCATCTAAAGCACCAAAAACCAAAAAATCTGTATCTTCATGATGAAACCTAACCCCTTTAAAGTTATTCCTCCATTCATCAATTATTTCTATATCAAAAGGCAGCAAATCAAGGTTAAACCTATCAAATAAGTAATGCTTAATTTTCTTTTTTCTACATTCATCAAATTCCTTTTTAAGCAGGTAATCAATAGAAGAATTAATCGTATACGGTGCCGGTGGGGGTCTTTTTATCCCTCTATTTACATCCAACCAGAAACACCTGGGACAATCTACAAAAAGTTCCAATTTAGAACGTGAAAGCTTTGTCATTTTTAATTAACAATTTCCTCTAAAATAAAATACTCTGTAAAAAATTAAACAAGTAACCTGTTAAAATAATACCTGCAGTTACTACAAAGAAAAAAATAAAAACCAATTTTAACTTCATTGCCCTTCTTAAAATGACTGCTTCCGGCAGACTTAAAGCTGATACAGCCATCATAAAGGAAAGCGTAGTCCCTAAGGACAGACCTTTATTAAAAAGAGCAACAGCAATAGGAACTATTGCAGCACAACTTCCATACATCGGAACCCCTATAGCAACTGCTAAAGGCACACCCAAAAAACCCGTCTTGACAGTCAAAGATTCAACCATCTCCTTAGGAACATAATTATGAATTAAAGCACCAATACCAATAGCAAAAATTATCCAAAACCAAAGACGCTTAATTATTATTTTTGCTTCATTTATACCGAATTTAACCCTATCAATAAACATATTAAAAACTGGCTGCGAATCTGAGTTCCTCGTATCGACTATATCCCTAACGATGAAACGCTCCAGATTAATCTTCCCTAAAAAGAATCCAGCAATCACTCCAATTAAAACACCGCTTAATACATAAAGCAATGTTATTTTTAATCCGAAGAATCCAAACATCAAAACAACAAGATATTCATTCACAAGAGGTGAAGTTATTAAGAATGAAAAAGACATCCCTAAAGGAATGCCTGACTCTAAAAATCCTAGAAATATCGGAATAGAAGAACAAGAACAAAATGGAGTTAATGCGCCGAAAATTGATGCAAATATATTTCCCATAATGCCTTTATTATGAAGCCAATTTTTTACCTTATCCCGAGGCAGAAAACTTCTTAAAAAACCAAAAAAACTAATCATTAAAAACAAAAGCAAAAATATCTTTAAGTTATCGTAAATAAAAAACTCAAGTATTTTGCCCAATGATGATTTTGGAGCAATCCCCAAGATATCAAACACAAACCACTCTGAAAAAAACTTAATCATTTATCTGCTTCCTTTTTTTCACCAGTGCAACAACATCTGGATTTAGCCTTTTTTTCTATTTTCTTATCTAATCTATCCATACTACTGATTAAATTATCTTTTAGCTTTTTTATAAATTCTTTAATTGACATATCTTCTCCTATTGTTAATTTATGGTTTGCATTTTAACACATTTGGTATAATAAAAAACTACTTTATTACCAGTAATAAAAAGGCAATAATAATAAAAATCACACTGGAGATTATCATTATGTGCCGTATTCCTAAATGAGACCCGTATCTATTAAGGCTATTACCGCAATAAAGGCATAATAAAGCATCCTTGTCATAAATAGGCTTCTTACAATGCGGACATCGATATTCGGTCATTTAACTTAAATAATTATTATCTTATCGGTTTTATAAGTATGTATAGGTATTAAATTGATTAGTTTTCTTCTTGTGGCTTTGCCTTCATAGATTCAAGAGCACGTTCAATCCTCGCCTCAATTGCCCTTTCAATAAAATTCGGAATTCTTCTTTCTATAGCTGTCTTAAATTCGGATTCAAGCCATCTAAAATTCATACGCTCAAACAACCCAGAAAGCTGAAAATCAAACTTAATTTTTGACAAATCTTTGCCTAAAACACCTCTTAAAGAACGGAATTTACGCGAGACCTTAACTAAATCTTCTCCCAAAAATAAAGATAATTTACTTGTAACCATATCCTCTCCATGTAGCTTAAAAAACCCTTTCAGCATCAAATCATTATGTTCAAGACTTATATCATTTAAATTACAACCATCATCATCAATAATTAAATCTGTGCTTAGCTGGTCGAATTTCTGCTGTTTTACACTAGACATATCAAATGAATCAGCAAGCCAGACAAAAAAAGTTAACTTATCCAAATAGCCCTGTTTGATTAAAAGTGAACCAGTTAGTTGTGAATTATTTACCCCTCTATACCTAAGCTTACCTTGAAGCTTTCCAAAAACCTTACAAAAATACTTTGAAAGAGAATGAATCATTTCAGAGCTCACATCTCTTACATCCATATCTAACTCAATCTTATAGGGAACCCTTCTTGTATCAATCTTACCAACACCGTTTAAGAAACCGTCGAATATTCTTGAGTTAAATTTTATAGCTTTAACAAAAATGTTACTCATGTCAAAATCACAATCAAAATCGCTAAGACTTAAATCATATATATTTGTCTGCGTTCTATATGAAATATCTGCTTTTAAAAAACTGATTGTAGCTAAATTCCTATCAACATGTTTAAACTTCAACTTTTGTAAATTACCCTTAAGGCTTTCTTTTAAAAGTGAATATTTAGTCTTCCTGACAAAAGTAAACTGAATATCTCCATTAAATCCGTTTTTTTTAAAAAACCCATCTACTTCAAGATCTATCGCTCTTACATCTTTGTATCTATTTTCTTTAGCAACCCTAGGCAGAGAAGAAAGCCTAATATTAAACAGCGTTCTTTTAGAAAAATCAATTTCTCCCGACAACAAAAAAGTTATCTTATTAAGATCAAAATACAGCCGTTCAATATTTAAATTATTATCATTAAAATTTATCTTACAATCGATATCGGTTATATTTAATCCTGTATGCGCAGAAGTAACAGAACGAAGCCTTGATTTAATTTTACCTGCAAATAAAGAATCTATCTTATCTTTTAATGTCTTATCATCTAATTTTATTTCTCTTAAGGAATATTTAGATAACATATAACCGTTCAATATCAAGTTATTGCTTATAAATCTTCCCCATAGATTAATATGAGAGTCTGCCATATCAACTTCAAAATTCCTAATAGAAAATCCCTTATCCCTGAATTGTAAAAATAGATCGTAGCTTAAAAATTGGTTTTTGTCTTTTGCATACCGATCGTAAAATAATCTACCCTTACTTTTAATTGTCTTATCGCTGTTTATTTCAACTAAAGCATCTAATGTACGGTAGATTCGTTTATTATCATCAGATATAGATATCAATAATCCTTTATCTATCAAGAGAATGATTTTTGGATCTTTTTTACTTATATTTACTCCCCTAGGATTACCCTGGAATAACTTCATTAATAGAAAAATATTATCGGAAATAACAACTTGTGGCTCGATAATATGTATACGATCAAAAATAAACCTTCTTTTAAAAATGAGAGTATTTAAATCGACTTTGAGCTTTGCTTTTGCTGCCTGAAGAGGAACTTTATTGTCCAAATAATCAATATTGCCAACTAAAATATTATTTAATATAAGCGTATTTGGAAAAACATACTTTACGCTTTGAACCTTAATATCTTGTTTTAGGATTTTGGAGAAGAAACCTTCTAAAGATGGTTTTCTTTTTTCAAGATGGGCGTTTATAGTGTTACTCAAAACAAAGAATATTATCAAAAAAACTACAAAGGCACTAGAGCTTACAATAAAAATTCTAGTAATTAATTTCTTGGAAAATTTTATCATCGACAAAGAATTCCACCTTGTCTATATAGTAGAGAGCTTTATATTCTTTAAAATCGCTTCTTAACCGAAAAACCTTATAATCTCTAAAAAGCAAGCTTATCTGCCTAAAACAAACAATATGCTTTTTTAACAATTCCATTTCTTCTTGATCATTCCGCAGCTGAGCAATTTTCAATAAATACATGTAAACAAAGAGCGTCTCGCTGGAATCAGGAAAACTATCTATAAAATCTATAAAACTATTGCGGCTATCAAGATAGTCATTTATTTCAAAATAATACTCGCCAATTGCAAATAATGAATTTTTATAAAATCTTGACTGAGGAAAATCACTTACAATCTTTGAATAATAAATTAAGGCGAATTCATAATCTGCGTGCTTTACAGACTTACGCGCCTGCTTATATAGATATGTACTTTGTTCGGCAAAACAAACCTGAATTCCCAATAAAGCTATTAATATAATACATAAAACAATAATTTTTTTCATAATTAAATTTAATTATACCGCTTTAACAACTAATCTACAAGGTTGTTTTAATATAATAATTCTTTGAAAAGAATATTTACATGCGCATTAAAACTACCTACTAAAAGAAAAACTAACCCTACGCTCCAGCCGTCTTCTAAATTGAGAATTTTTATCAAGAAATGATTTATACTGTCTAGGTTTATGCACCTGCAGCCAAACATGACCGAATTGCTCGATCCATTCTAAAGCAGCTTTCTCTTTACCAATATCATAGCCTAATCTTTCGCTCTTAAGCCATTTATAACGATCAATTTCAAGTGCAACACGCTCATCATCTAAAAGCCTTAAAAATAATAACGAAAACAAAATGCCCCCAACTATTTTTAAAAATATTTTTGACCCGTCTGTATTTGGAAGGAAATGAAAATCATAGATTATAAAAACAGTTTAATACATAAAAATTATCGCTTCCAAACTGTATTAAAATTTACCATAACCGACTCGTTTGTCAAGCGCTAATTTAATTTATCGTCGATCAAATTATCAAAACAATCTAAAATAAATAATCCTCTATACTATAGTTACTTTACAAACGTATTAAAATATCACATCTTACTACATGCATCCTGCGCAGCAACAATAATCGGATACATTGTCGGTGCACTTGTCAAATAAGGATGTGTAGCGATCTGCAAAGTTTCAAGTTCGGTTGCTGACATTCTTTTTTGGATAGCAATACCGATTATATTTATAGCCTGGGCGCAAGACATCCCACAGCTAATCTGTCCGCCAAGAATAATCCCTGATTGGCGTGAAAAGATTAATTTTACCTTACCTTTACTAGCTCCAGGCAATGTATCAGGATGTTTATCAACTCCATCTGCAGTACCAACTACAATCTCAAAACCTTCTTTACGTGCAGTATTTTCCGTTAATCCAGCCGAGCCCAGCACCAAACCATCAAGATATGTGGAATAAATAGCAATTGTACCTTTGTTTTCACGCACAACTTTTATCTTATAGAGATTAGCTCCAGCAATACGCGCTTCCGATGTGGCTGTCGATGCAAGCATTACCGGAATAGCCTTTCTTGTATAGAAATCTCTTTTACAAGAACAATCTCCTATTGCGAATATGTCAGAATCAGACGACACGCGTCCATACTCATCTACAAGAATACCTTTACAACTACCTATCTCTAAACCTGCTTTATTGGCCAATTCTATATTCGGTTTAGCGCCAACTCCTAAAATAACCGCATCTGCGGGGATTTCTTTACCGTTACTAAAACTAACCTTTTCAACCTGTTTATTACCAATAATCTCTTTAACCTGAGTGTTAACTAAAACTTCGACCCCTTTTTCTTTAAGTCGGGCTTCTGCTAACTGCGAGAATTCAGGATCAAAAGAATTTTCTAATAAATGAGGCAACATCTCAACTAATGTTACCTTAACGCCTTTTATCTTTGAAAGCTCATCAGCAAACTCAACACCAATAAAACCCCCGCCAATTACCAATATATTCTTGCATTGCCTTATGTAACGCACTACCTCTTTTAAATATCCGAGTTCCTTAAGTATAGGATAAACATTCTTTTTATCTATCCCTTTAATCGGTAGATTTATCGGGCAAGAACCTACAGCGAGAACAAGCTTCTCATAAATATAGCTATCTTTCTTAGCAGTATTAATTATCTTTTTATCCTTATCGATACTTGTAGCCTCATCTATAACTACTTCGATATTATTATTTTCCAAACTAGCAATTCCTAATTTGTTCTCTTCAGGGTTTTTTAAACTTTCAAACATATAAGGAATGCCGCAAGGGATAACTCCTTCTTTTATATCTTTCATCACCAACACATTTTTTGAAGGATAATATTTCTTTGCAGTAATAGCGCTCACTATTCCCGCTGGACCTCCTCCGACAACTAAAACATCTATTTTTTTCTCCATTAAAACCCTCCTTAAATTAATAATTCTAGTTTATTATTTATCCTCTTACCATTTTTGCCTTACATTTAGGGCACTGCATAGAGTAACATGGCATTCCTGCCTGATGAATTACACTAGTTCCGCAATTAGGACAAACACACTTTCCACCAAGACCTGCCCCTGAGCGATTTCCACCCAATCTTCCTCTACCAGAACTTTTACCCATACCTCTTCCTAGTCCTCCTAAGGGACCTGTTCCATCTCCTCGTGGCATAACAACCTCCTAATTTAATAAATAATATTAGTAATATTTTATTTGTTAATTGATTTTATAACTACAAAACTACCATCGCCTACACCCTCAACCGCAACTTGCTTCTCTTGAATAGATTCTAATACACCAAATATAGTTTGATAATAACTAAAACAGTCAAAACCATTTTTAATTAATAAACTGGTTAGTTTTTGAACAGTAAATAAATTTGCCTGTTTGTAAAAATGACTTTTTCTTCTTCTGTATTCTTTACCCAACAAACTGTTCTTTTCAATAATTCCAATAACAAGCTGGCCGTTTTTCTTTAATATTTTTTTTACCTGCTGCAGGACTTTTCCTGGATTCTCAACAAAAGCCATTGTAACACTTATCAATATGTAGTCAAAGAAACTTTCCTTAAAAGGAATATTTTCAGCATCAGACAAACAAACTTTTACTTTTCTGTCTCTTGCGATTTTTAACATATTCATAGAAAGATCTATTCCAAAATCAACTCCTAATACAGAAGCAAACCTACCAGTCCCTACTCCTACTTCTAAACCTATACCTCTTGAAGGCAATAATTTTTTAATAGCTTCAATTTCGGATAAATAAACAAATTTATTCCTCTCGTACCAATTATCATATTCTCTATAATGCTTATCAAAAATCTCTATCATAAATCTAAATCTCCCCACCACCCGTCATAGAATTTTCTCAGATGACGCAATTGCTCTTCATCTAAAGACTGTCTTCTGATCTCTTTATCTTTAAATGAAAATCTATAACCCAAACAGTAATTCATAATTATGTCTCTAGCATGATTAATTTGTTTAATCTTCTCCTGATAACTATTCTTCTGCTGTTCAGAACACCTATCAGGATGATATTTCAAAACCAGTTGCCGATAGACCTGCTTAATCTCTGTAAAAGTAGCTTCTTCCTTTAAGCCTAATAATTTTCTTGATTCGTCTATCTGTTTAAAATTTAACATAAGATACCCCCTAAATTAATAATTAACATAACTTTATTCATTTTTTAATGAATCGCCTCTAGCATAAGACATAACCCTGCCCGCTTCTCTAATAGTCTCTTCTGCTTTTTTTAAACTTATTTTAATCTTATCATCATATATCCTGTAATTTTTTCTATACTTTGAAGGCGTAAAATCTACCATTATTACATTCGCTCCGACACCTAAAGCAGACAACTGCCCGTTTTTTTTCGCTGTTGCCATTGCTGTAGTTGCTGGAATATGAGAATCTTTTGTAACTATTCTAGCCAAAGCAATAACTCTTAAAACTAAATCTATATTCTTAAAAACATGCTTATTTAAAGGTGTATATTTCTGCGGAAGAAATGGGCCTATCCCGATCATATCCGGTTGAAAATCCTGCATAAAAATAATATCGTCTGCTAAATCCTCTAATGTCTGACCTGGCAAACCTATAATATTACCAATACCTACCTGAAAACCTATCTTTCTTAAATACTCTATTGTTTTGATTCTTCTTTTTAAATTCTGACTAGGATGTAATTTTGCATAAAGACTGCTGTTTATCGTTTCATGCTTTAATAAAAAGCGATCTGCGCCTAATTTTCTAAAAGCAACGTATTCAGAAAAAGGTCGTTCTCCAATAGATAATGTTATAGCAATATCACTATCAGCACTTTTAATAGCTTCTATAATAGTACATATTTTCTTTTTTGTGTAATAAAAATCATCCCCTGACTGCAAAACAACTGTCCTTAAATTAATTTTTGTTATTTTTTTAACAACTGAAGATATTTCATCAGAAACCATTCTGTATCTATCTATTTGTTTGCTGTCTTTTCTTAAACCGCAATAAAGACAATTTCTCACACAATAATTGGAGAATTCAACTATTGCCCGAATATAAACTTTTTCTCCAATATGCTTTTTCCTTAAAGAATTAGCCGCATTGACTAATTCATCAAAAGGGGTTTTTGTTAAATAAGTTAAAATTTCACTTTTATCCATTTTAAAAGTATAGATCCCGCTCGCCCTGCTTGATTCTACCATAATAATCCATAAACTGCGTAAATACCTTAGGCATAGATTTTTTTACTTCATTAATTTCTTTTTCTATCACCGGCTCAGCTACTTTCTTAGTCTCTTCACTCGCAAAATCATCTAACCATTCACGAAAAGTAAGTATTGCATTAAGCTTACAGAATTTGCCTTCTGCTCCAGACTTGAGAAGCTCCATAATGCATTTACCTGTTCTACCGCAGCGGTATCCAGCTGTACAAAAAGAAGTAATATGACCTTTTTTTGCAAAAGAACGGATTAATTCATCTAAGCTTCTGGTATCACCTAAAATAAACTGCTGACGATCATCTTCTTGGATATCTTTATTTTCACTATATGCACCGATTCCGATTTTAGTAGAAGCATCTGTCTGAGTTATGCCCAATTCCACTGCTTCTTCTCTGATTAAAGCATTCTCTCTTGCAGTAATAATCATACCTGTATATGGCACAGCAAGCCTAATCACCATTATAAGCTTTTTAAAATCTCTATCATTTACCTTAAACTGAGACTTAAGCGTTAAAGGAGCATTATGTGCTGGCTCAAGTCTGGGAAATGATATAGTATGAGCTCCAATATTAAAACGCTTCTCAAGTTCAATATTATGTGCACAAAGCCCCAAAACCTCAAATCTCCAGTCATAAAGACCAAATAGAACCCCCAAACCTACATCATCTACACCTGCTTCAAAAGCCCTGTGCATACAATATAACCTCCAGGCATAATTACCTTTTATGGTATTAATCGGGTGCACCTTCTTGTACGTATCGTGATGATAAGTTTCCTGAAAAACCTGATAGGTCCCGATTCCAACTTCTTTTAATTTTTGAAGCTCCTCAACCGAAAGTGGCGAAGCATTGACATTCACGCGTCTAATTGAACCTACGCCGTGTTTTGTTTTCTCTTGGACCGAATAAATCGCTTTTATAGACTGCATCATATAATCAATACCCTGCCTAGGGTCTTCTCCATAGACAACAATAAGTCTTTTATGTCCGATTTTACCAGCCAAAACCTTGACTTCTCTTTTTATCTCTTCAACTGAAAGTACTCTTCTTTTTGCCTGTAAATTAGACCTTTTAAACCCGCAATAAAGGCAATCATTAACGCAAAAATTTCCCAGATAAAGCGGGGCAAAGGTAACAATCCTATTATCATACACATTCTTTTTTATCCTTTTGCAAGCCTGTTTCATCTTTTCTAAAAGATTGTCATCTTCAACGTTTAAAAGACATGCTACCTCTTCAAGACTAAGAGTATTTATCTCTAGACTCTTAGCTATAATATCCTCTATAAGCTTATTATCAGGCCTATTATTTTTGGCTAATAAACTATTTAGTTTATCATCATCTATAAAATCTTTACCGTTGTTTAAATACTTATCAATTTGATTTTGTTTAATTCTTTGTTTTATCCAATTATCTATATTGATAGTTTTCATTTTTGCTTCGCTTTCTCTTGTTGAAATATCCTCAATGCCTCTGGAAATGGACTTAATACGCGCTCTAAAACACCATTTAAATAAGAAATAGCAATACCGTAATTAGTAACAGCAATGGATTCTTCCCTTGCTTTTTGAATTCTTGCAAGCATTTCCCTGCGGGTAATCATACAGGCGCCACAATGAATAATTAATTTATATTTACTTAAATCATCTGGATAATCCCTACCAGCGGTAACATCAATGCCCAGATCAAAACCTAAATAATCCCGAAGCCATTTAGGAATCTTGACGCGTCCGATATCGTCTCCTATTGGATGATGCGAACAGGCCTCGGCAATCAAAATCTTATCGGTTTTCTTAAGCTCATCTATTGTAAAAACCCCCTTAACCTCCTGGAGTAAATCTGACTTATAACGCGTAAAAAGAATGGAAAACGTTGTACATTTTATATCTTTGGGAGTTTCCTTTACCATGCGATCTACAACCTGAGAATCGCAGACAACTAAAGAGGGTTTTACCTTTAGATTATCCAAAGACTTTTTGAATTCAGATTCTTTTACTACTAAAGACATCTGATTATTATCTAAAATATCTCTTATTGCCTGAACCTGCGGCAGAATTATCCTTCCTTTGGGAGCCTCAAGATCAATAGGAACGATTAATATCGCCAAATCCTTTTTAGGTAATAAATCACCTATTAACGCAGGAGGATTTATAAAATCCTCGGGGCATAACTCAATTACAAAACGTTTAAATTCATTTATAGTATGATCTCTATTTTGACTATCAATACTTGAAGATAAAACTATTCTTGAAGAAATTTTACTTAATTTATCCAGGAAATCTTTCTTGGGACTATTTAAATCAATCTTATTAACAATAATAATAACTGGAGCATTTTGTTTGTCAGCTTCTTTTACTATTTCATCTTCATATCCCTGCCATTTATTTGATTCAGTTAAAATTACAAACATATCGGCTCTAGTGAAAATATTTTTTGTCTTCTTCAGTCTTTCTTTTGCAAGACAAGAAACATCATCCAGACCAGCCGTATCTAAAAACACTACCGGGCCGATTGGAAGAAGCTCCATTGACTTTTCCACAACATCAGTTGTTGTTCCAGGAACAGGTGAGGTAATCGCTACATCTTGAGAAGCAACATAATTTAAAAACGTAGACTTACCAACATTAGTTCTGCCAAATAGACCAAGTTGCAATCTTAAAGACTTCGGCGTCTTAAACATCTTTTTTCTCCTTGCTGAGAACCGAACGAACTGAAACACCTTCAATTTTACCAAGCCTGCCAGTTAAAGAACCGCAGTCATCAGTAGAAATATCCACAACCAAATTTATTACAGAACAGTTTCTTTCTTTTACAGGAACACCAGTTCTGGCAACGATAAAATCTGCATATTCAGATAACACCTTATTAACTAAAGATGCATTAACCTTTCTATTTTCGATAATTATTCCCACAAAACCGATTCTTTTATTCATCTTAT
Organism: Candidatus Gygaella obscura; assembly: GCA_030765485.1. Lineage (GTDB taxonomy): Bacteria > Omnitrophota > Gorgyraeia > Gygaellales > Gygaellaceae > Gygaella > Gygaella obscura. The sequence continues at coordinate 25,095 of JAVCCR010000013.1, read as the reverse complement.
CTCCTTTTAAAAATAAAGAAACCCAACCTGCAAAGAAAAGGATTGGGTAATCTTAATAATCAACCAGCCCCTTGGCTTTAGATAACAATCCTTACCGCAGGTATAAAAGATTTATTTCTTATAAAGAGCTCGTGGTTTATACATTGTATGCAGCAAACTATGAGATTTATCGCTTAAAGGTTTAACTAAAAAATCATCGTAAAGTTTTTTAATAAACGGGTTGTCATGAGAATAACGAATTTCTTTACTTTCATCATCCGCATAAAGTCCGTTTGCACGGGCAATACGAAGCTTATCCGTTACACCATAAGGCTGACCGCCGCCGCCAACACAACCACCAACGCAAGCCATAACCTCAACGAAATGATACGGTAATTCGCTTCCTTCAGCAATCGCCTTCTCAATCCTATTTATTACATATTTTACATTACCAAGCCCATGTGCAATAGCAATTTTTATCTTTTTCCCTGAAATATCTATTTCCGTTTCCTTAACCCCTTTTAATCCCCTGACACTTTTAAACTCTATATTCGGATAATTTTCGCCTGTTACTAAAAAATATGCTGTTCTTAAAGCTGCCTCCATAACACCACCTGTGGCTCCAAAGATTACACCTGCTCCGCTATATTCACCTAAAATATGATCCGGTTGTTCATCCGGCAGGTCTTCAAATGCAATCCCTGCCTGTTTTATCATACGAGCCAATTCTCTGGTGGTTAAAACAATGTCTATGTCCTGGTTTCCAGAAGCAAACATATCATCATTTCTTGTAATCTCATACTTTTTGGAAGTGCAAGGCATAACAGAAATCATCGCCACGTTTTTAGGATCAATATTATTCTTCTTAGCATAATAAGTTTTAGAAAGCACCCCAACCATCTCATGCGGGCTTTTTGCTGTTGAAAAATGCTCTATCATATCAGGATAGAACTTTTCCATAAAATCCACCCATGAAGGACAGCATGTCGTAATCAAAGGCAGCTTTCCTTTTTTATGAACAAATCTGCTGACAAACTCTGACGCCTCTTCCATAATTGTAAGATCAGCTCCAAAAGAAGTATCGAATATGGCCTTAAACCCTAACCTACGCAAAGCAGCGTAAAGCTTTCCAGTGAGATTGGCTCCATCCTTAAAACCAAAGGCTTCGCCTATGGCAACGCGGACTGCTGGGGCAATTTGAGCAACACAGAATTTTTGCTTATTGTAAAGCATGTCCCAAGCCATTGTAGTCTGATCGTATTCAGCGATTGCGCCAGTCGGACAATGCGCAGAACATTGGCCGCAGCGAACGCAAGGACTTTCACTTAAATTAATATCTCCTGCACCTGAAATACGGGTCTTGTGCCCACGTTCTAAAAATGATAAAGCCCAAACATCCTGAATATCCTGACAAACCTGAACGCATCGACCGCAAAGAATACATTTTTCTGGTACAATACTAATTGTCTTGGTTGATGAATCTTCAGGAATCTTTCTTAAAAACTGTTTAAAGGGCACTTCCCTTATTCCAAAATCAGCTGCCAAACTCTGCAATTCGCAATTATTATTTCTGGCACACTGAAGGCAATCATTAGGATGATTAGAAAGAATAAGTTCTATTACTGTACGTCTTATGCTTTGAAGCTCATCATCATGGGTAATAATATCCATATTGTTTTCTAAAGGCGTGCAGCAGGAACGAAGCATCTTATTGTTATTTTTAAGCTTCACTATGCATATTCCGCATGCAGCAGTTGCATTTAAATCAGGATGCTTACAAAGTGTAGGAATATTTATATTTATTTTCTTGGCCGCATCAAGAATTGTCGTATTTTCCGCTACCTCTACTTCTATATTGTTTATTTTTGCTTTTATCATTTTACTCTCTTATGATTGCATCAAATTTACACACCTCAAAACATTTACCGCATTTTATACACTTTTCCTTATCAATAACAAACCCTTTTGAAGGATCTCCGATGATTGCCTTAACAGGACAATTCAAAGCACAAATTCCGCATTTTTTGCAGTTTTCCTTTACTATGCTGTAGTTTAAAAGAGCTAGACATTTCTTACTCCTGCATTTCTTTTCATTGATATGCTCTATATATTCCTCTTTGAAATACTTTAAAGTAGAAATAACCGGATTTGGCGCAGTTTGACCAAGACCGCAAAGTGAAGCTTTTTGCGTTGCTTTACAGATTAATTCTAGCTTTTCAATATCGGACCTTGTTGCACGCCCTTTTGAAATCTGTTTTAAAATCTCGAGCATCTGATAGGTCCCAATCCTGCAAGGGGCACACTTTCCACAACTTTCATCAACACAAAATCTCATGTAAAACTTGGCGATATCAACCATACAATCGTCTTCATCCATTACGATCATTCCACCCGAACCCATAATCGAACCTAACCGCTGCAGATTCTCATAATCTACCCCTGTATCTAAAAACTCTTCTGGTATTACTCCTCCGGAAGGACCGCCTGTTTGAACAGCCTTGATTTTTTTATCATTAATAAGTCCTCCGCCAATATCAAAAACAATTTCACGAATCGTCGTACCCATAGGCACTTCAACAAGACCGGAATTTTTTACCCTTCCAGTAAGGGCAAATACTTTTGTTCCCTTTGATGTTGCGCTTCCTAATCGAGAAAACTTTTTCGCTCCATTTAAGAATATAAAAGAAACATTAGCCAGGGTCTCAACATTGTTAATAACCGTTGGTTTACCCCAAAGACCTTTAATTGATGGATATGGAGGCCTAGGAGACGGACAGCCACGCTTTCCTTCAATAGAAGCAATCAAGGCAGTCTCCTCTCCACAAACAAAAGCACCTGCACCAAGCCTTATATCAAGATCAAAATTAAAACCGCAATTTAATATATTCTTACCTAGTAATCCTAATGAATACGCCTGATCAATTGCTTTCTGTATTCTTTCAATTGCAAGAGGGTATTCTGCGCGGATATATAAAAAGCCTTTTTTTGCACCAACACAAAAAGCAGCTATCATCATGCCTTCTAAAACACTATGAGGATCTCCTTCAAGAATACTTCTATCCATATAGGCTCCTGGATCTCCCTCATCGCCATTACAGATTATATATTTCTCATCTTCGTCAATATCCTTGGCAAATTTCCACTTCATCCAGGTAGGGAAACCGCCTCCGCCTCGCCCGCGAAGACCGCTTGATTTTAATTCTTCAATTATCTTATCATTCGATGAATCCAAAACATTTAAGAAACCTTCATAACCACCTGCTGCAATATAATCCTCGATATTTTCAGGATCAATAATACCGCAATTCCTTAAAACAAAACGGACCTGTTTATCAAATGCTTTATTATCTATCTTCCTTTTTAATTTTAACGGTTTATCAGATTTAATTCTATATATATAATCTTCCAATAACTGCTTTTTATTAATATGAAGATTAATAATATCTAAAGCAACATTCTTATCAACACGACCATAAGTAACCTGCGGCATTCCCTTAACATGTACCTCAACCAGAGGCTCAGCATAACACATTCCAACACAACCACAGCGTTTTAATTCTATATCCAATGACTGTTTTTTAATCTCTTGCTGTAATAGGTCAAAAATTTCTTTGGCACCTGCAGCAATACCACAACTACTTAAACCCACCTTAATCGTAGTTTTAGAAATGCTATGTTTGTATTTATTCTTAATCTGCGTAAACTTATTTTTCATCTAATCTTTCCCTGTATCCGGAGACAATATCAACAACTGTATCTTTACTCACCCTGGCAAATACTTTATTGTCAATCATAATAACCGGAGCAAGACCACAACAACCTAAACATCTTACTACCTGCAGATGGAACAATCCATCTTTTGTTGTCTCGCCTTCTTCGATTTTAAGAATTTTTTTTAATTCGTTTAAGATAGCCTGTGCTCCTTTTAAATAACATGCCGTACCCATGCATAACGATATCAGATGTTTTCCCGGAGGAATTAATTTAAAAAAATTATAGAAAGTAATTACCTCATAAATCCTGGCAAGAGGTATATCCAATAACCTAGAAAGCTCAAAAGAAATAGCCCTGGGGACATACCCGTAATGATTTTGAATCTCATGTAAAATCATTATAAGCTTCCCTTTTTTCCCAGACCATTTATCTACCAAAGACTTTAACTCTTCCACAAGCACCCTATGCTTGTCTCCGGTTTGTTTAATATAGGTGGTAACCATCTTAAGAAGCACTTCCGGCTGAATAGGTTTTTCCAACACAGCCTTAACAGGCAAATTATTCTCATCCGGCTCAAGATCAAAAGGAAAATTCATATCCTTTTTTGCACCAGTAATAAGAAGCACAGGAATATCTTTTGTCGCTGCGTCCTGTGAAATGGTTTTTGCAATATCTACACCTTCTGTCTTATAGGTCATCATCATATCGAGAATAATAAGTTCGGGAGACTCATTCTTGATTTTTTGAAAACCGTCATGTCCATCATAGGCAAGCGAAACTTCATATCCGTTAGCCTCTAGAAGCGTTTTAACAGCCTCAACGAAATCAAAATCATCATCGATAATTAGTACTTTATTCTTCATATTTTTTAAAGAGGAAACTGTACCTTAAAAGTATTGCCTTCGCTTTTCGTCTCCAGCCAAATTTTACCATTATGGCGCTTGACAATCTCTGAAACAATATATAAACCTATACCGGTGCCTTTGATTTTTTCCATACCCCGGTAAATAACTCTAGAGAATTTTCTGAATAGTTTATCTTTATCGACTACATCGATTGGACGGCCTTCGTTATATACTTCAAACAATATTTTTTCAATCTCTTTTTTAGCAGTAATAACAATATTGCCATGCTCAGAACCATATTTAACTGCATTGCTTAAAAGATTGTTAATCAGAATCTGCATCAGTGAAATGTCGGCATAAAGCTCTATATCGCTTTCGGTATTATCAATAATATTGATATCTTTTTCAACAGCTTGATGATTAAAAGCCTCTATCGCCGGAAAAATCAAATCTTGCTTAAGCCTGAACTTAGTTTTATTAAGAACCATCTCTTCTTTCTCGATACGACTGAGACTTAAGAAATTCTTTACAGTAGAAGTCAAGTAATCAAGATTATTGGAAATTGAATTTAGCGTTTTTCGCTGCGCCTCATTGATAGGACCAACTAATCCTTTCTTCAAAGAATAAGTGTTGAGTACAATGGAAGATAGAATTCCTTTTAACTCATGGGAAACAAACCCAACCATATCCAGATAACGTTTATTTAAAACCTCAACTTGTTCTTTAGAGCTTTTTAGACTGACATCTCTCTCATGAAGTCTCTCAGCCATGTTATTAAAAGAATTAGCTAACTCGCTTATTTCCTTAATAAAAATTTTATTCTGTAATCTATGTGTGAGCTCTCCGTCAGAAATTTTTGCCGTAGCATTAGTTATTTCAATTACCGGTTTTGAAATCCTATCCGCAAGAAAAACAGATAACAATACTGCTAGAATAATACTTAAGATTACTATAAATAAAAATGCCAGAAAAAACCTCATTTTTAAATCAATAAAAGGCTTCTCCAGGATACCTACATAAAGAATACCAATTACATCTCCAGTAATATTTTTTATTGGTTTATAACATGTCAAATACCAATCATTTACTACAAATGCCCGCTTCTGCCATATTCGACCGCGAGTGATAACCGCATCATAAACTTCTTTTGAAACACGCGTACCTATGGCCCTGTCGCCATTTTTGGTTAAAACATTGGTCGATACCCTCACATCATCCTGGAATATCGTAACCGTACCATAAGGCTTTTTATCGTAACTAATATCCTCAAAAACTAAATCCCTGATTTTATCAACTAAGCTAAATTCTTTATTAATTATTTTTCCTGCATAGCGGACTGAAGTTACATTACCTTTATCATCTTCAACAGGATACGCGTATTCAATCGCAAGGACGCTATTTAATGAGCTCCTTTTAGTAGGAATTGCCTTTGGTGTTGATTTAATATCAATCTTTAACCTATCAGCTAAACCTGAAAACAAAGAATCTAATTCTTCCTTATCAATAACTCTCGTAGCGCCATAACCTCTACCATTAAAAGCAAAACGCGCTATCTGACTTTTGATATTACTTTTATCTTTTATATCAACTTCATAAATATAATCAAGCCCGATTATATCTTTTAAAACTTCAAGATTATCTTCCCTGATTAAAAGTGCGGTCTTAATCTTATCTAACTCGGATTTATAAACAGTCTCGGCAGCATCTATGGCGTTTTCAACTTCATTTTTCGCTCTGGCAATAATATCATTTTGTATCACATAAAAACCCAGGATGCTAACCAAAACAGCAAAAACAATAATAATAACAACAAAAGAAACCAGTATCTGATTCTTTAAACTTTTTATCTTTTTCATTTTTACTTACAGGAATGAAATATAATCTTAAATTACCATTATACTACTTTAATTCTTCAATTGCCTTGTCCACCAAAGTAACATAAGTCATAACAGAAGAACCACCTACTAAAACTGCCACCATGCATGCCTCCAACAATTCTTGCTTTGAAAACCCTTGTTCAAGGCAATGTTTTACTGCGCGAGAAATACAAACAGGACATTTTTCAGTAACGCTAGCTACTAAAAGCAATAACCATTTTGTCTTTTCATCCAAAGCGCCAGATTTAGTCACTATCATCTTCTCACGAATAAAAGCGTCATACTCAGAAGGAACGCTTTTTTTAATATCTTCCATAAGCTTTACGAATTCATCTAAGGTTTTTTTTGGTTCATACAACATAATTATCCTCGTTTTCTATTTTTCTTAAAACTTCCTATCCATTTACCGCGCGGCGTATATGAAGTATGTAATAACTTATGACTCAAATGACCACAAGGTCCTTCTGTCAAAAATTCCTTATATATAGTTTTAACTATCGGGTTCTCATGGGATTTTCTAATCGAAAGACTCTCTTCTTCTGCATAAATAGCCTTTGCGCGTGCCTCTCTTATTTCAGGGCTTGTGGGGATAGGTTGACCTCCTCCTCCAAGGCAACCTCCGGGGCAAGCCATAATTTCTACAAAATGATAATCGGACAATTTACCCTCACAAAGCAAATCCATAATCTTTTTGGCATTGGCTGTACCGTGACCCACCATAACCTTCAAAGTTACGCCTTCTAAGAATTTCCATTCATCTTTCGCCTTCTTTACAGGTAACTCTGCTTTTCTTATGCCCTCCATACCCCTAACAGGAATTATTCTTAACTTATCAAAAGGAACCTCTTCCCCTGTTACAAGCTCATAGGCAGTTCTAATAGCTGCTTCCATAACTCCTCCGGTTGCACCAAAAATCAAAGCTGCGCCTGTTCCGATACCTAAAGGATCATCAAAATCAGAATCAGGCAATTTCGGTAAATCCATGCCGCACTCTTTAATCATGCCAGCAAGCTCTCTAGTGGTCAAGGCATAATCAACATCCTTAAAACCCGAATCATTCATCTCTGGACGTTCACACTCAAACTTTTTAGCAGAACACGGCATTAAAGATACACTTACAATATTTTTTGGGTCAATCTTGTGTTTTTTCGCATACCATGTTTTTACAATTGCTCCAAACATTTGCTGAGGACTCTTGGCAGTAGAAACATGCTTTAGCTTCTCAGGATAAAAATACTCGATAAATTTTACCCAGCCAGGAGAACATGATGTAAATTGCGGCAAGGCAACCGATTTATCCTTATCCACCAAAGCTTTCTTAAGTCTTAAAAGAAGCTCTATACCCTCTTCCATAATGGTAAGATCAGCGGTAAAATTCGTATCAAAAACCTTATCAAAACCCATACGTTTTAAAGCAGTATTAAGCTTTTTGGTAACACTTGTTCCAGCCGGCAAACCAAAAGCTTCACCAATTGCCGCTCGCGGACTGGGAGCAGTCTGAATTATCACATGTTTAGTTGAATTATCTATAGCATCCCAAACATCTTGAGCCGGATCCTTTGCCTTTAAGGCTCCTGTAGGGCACCTATTAATACATTGACCACAATTAATACAAACCACTTCGTTTAATGGTCTATCCTGATAAGTCTCTATTTTAGTATTGCTGCCTCTATGTACTGCCTCTAAAACTCCTACTTCCTGTAAATCAATACAGGTCCTTACACACCTACGGCATAATACGCATTTATTCATATCTCGCTCAACGGCATAGCTTGACTGATCCTTTTCATAACGCGGCTTATCGATATGACCAAATTTATATGTAGTTACACCATATTCTTTAGCCAAACTCTGCAATTCGCAATTATTGTTCCTTGCACAAGAATAGCATTCGCCATAGTGATTACGTAACAATAGCTGTATAATATTACGTCTTGCCCTTCTTACTTTAGGAGAATAAGTCCTAACCTTAAGAGAATTATATATAGGATAAGAACACGATGCCTGTAGAGTACGCTGTCCTTCAACCTCAACAACACAAACTCGACAAACCCCTGCCAAGCATAAATCATCATGTTGACAAAGAGTAGGAATTTTTATACTCAAGGTTTTGGCAGCTTCAAGAATTGTCGTACCCATAGACACTTTAATCTCAATATCATCAATTGTTACCTTAACTAAATTTCCTAATGCTTTATCCTTTACTTCGACTACTTTTTGTCCTCTTTGACTTACCGGAGCCCTTGAAGTATCCTGAGCAAATGGTTTTTTGCTATCCATTGAAAACCTTCCTGTTATCTTTTGATTTTGATAAACTATATTCATCTTTAAAATTATTTATGATTGAAATCAGGGCCTTAGCGCTTGATTGACCCAAACCGCACTTAGAAGCTAATTCCATAGTCTCTGCCAAAGAAAATATATCCTTTAAATACTCTTTACTACACTCACCTTTTCTTAATAACTCTAAAGCTTCAATTAAAACCGGGATACCTTCACGACAAGGCGTACACTGTCCACAAGATTCCTCTTTAAAAAACTCCAAGAAATTATCAGCCACTTCAAGCATATTTCTCTTTTTACCAAAAACTATAACCGAACCTCCTGTAGAAAGATCCTCAAATGAAATTTTTCTGTTGAAGTCTTTTTTTGAAACACATACTCCAGATGCACCGCCAACCTGAACCGCCTTCACATCTTTAGCATCACAAAGTTTTAATACTTCTTTAACAGAAACCCCAAAAGGTACTTCATATACCCCTGGTTTTTTACAATCACCGGAAATACTCAATAATTTTGTGCCAGAAGATTTCTCAGTTCCAAAAGACTTAAACCACTTGGATCCTTTTGTTACGATATGAGGAATATTCGCAAAAGTCTCAACGTTATTTATAATCGTGGGGTTAGCGTTAAAACCGGTATTTACAGGAAATGGCGGTCTATTGCGCGGTTCGCCTCTGTTGCCTTCTAAAGATTCTATCAAAGCAGTTTCCTCTCCGCAAACATAAGCACCTACCCCTAAACGAACCTCAATATTAAAATTAAAATCTTTTCTAGCTAAAATAGACTTTCCTAGAATATTGCTTTTTCGCAAAGAATCTATTGCCTTTTCTAAAACAGGTAGAAAAGACTTATATTCGCCTCTTAAATAAACAAATCCCTGCTCAGCCCCAATGGCAAAACCGGCAATTATCATGCCTTCTAAAAAAAGCTCTGTAAATTGATTTATAAGAAGTCTATCTTTAAATGTCCCCGGCTCTCCTTCGTCAGCATTACAGACTACATATTTTTTATCGCTTGTAGCCGCAGCTGCTAGATTCCATTTAACCCCAGTAGGAAATCCCGCTCCTCCTCTGCCTTTAAGATTAGAGTCCCTGACAACATCAAGAATCTCTCTTCTTCCAATTTGTAATGCTCTTTTTACACCGGAAACCGGTTCTATCTTGCTAAAGATGACTAAACTATTTTCCTTTCCTTTTGATGTAGTCTTGGACATTATTTCAACTCCTTTAATATTTTCTTCAACTTTTCCTTAGTTACTTTGCCGATTAATATTTCATTAATCATTATTGCCGGTGCCTGATCGCACATTCCGATGCAACTAGTTTTCTCAAGACTCATTTTTTTATCTTTTGTTGTCTCGCCGCATTTAATCTTAAGCAATTTTTCCAATTCTTTTATAATCTTACTGCTGCCAGCCATTTGACAAGAGACACAGGTACTTACCCTAATGACATATTTGCCCTTTTTTTTATTCGTAAGAAAAGAGTAAAAACTCACCACAGAATAGACCTCCACGGGGTGAATAGCAAATTTATCTGCTATATCCTGCATATCCGCATCACTAATAAATCCTTTTTTATCCTGCACTTCCTGCAATACAAAAAGCAACTTTGAACGTGATTCATCACAGACAATAATATCTTTTCCGTTAATTTTAATTTTCTTTTCAACTGCACAAGTTTTAACCATAATTAATACTCCTTTAAACTATTTTTTCAGTATCTTCTCGATTTTATTCAACAGGTTTTCCGGCGTAACAGGTTTTTCTAAAAAATCGCTACACGGCAAAACCTCATTACATTCACCGTAATCATACCCTGTAACAGTACTAACGCCGCTTAGCATTATAACCGGAATACCTATCCCGCTTTTTTTAAGTTTATGCGCTAGAGCAATTCCATCGTCTGGTTGTTCCATCATAATATCAAGAATAATTAAATCCGGCTTATCGCTATATATCATTGCTTCTGCACTAGAAACATTCTCAGCCAATATCACTTCATAATCATTAGCCTCCAATACAATCTTACTTGCTTCCAGGAATTCTCTATCATCGTCTACCATTAAAATTTTATGCATTCTTCCTCCTTAAAATTAAACATGCATACTACAAAATAATGACAAAAATTCTATGGTTAAGTCTATATCCTTAACCATTACGTTTTTAGGAACGTTTATCGCGGAAGGTGAAAAATTAACTATACCGCGTAATCCCGATAAAACCATAATATCCGCAACACCTTGAGCAGACCGTTTGGGCACTGCGATTATCCCAATGTCTGCACGCACCTTTTTTATAACCTCGGGAGCCCTTTCAACAGGATAGACAATTACAGAATTTATTTTCTTATGTATCTTACTCCCAAGTCTATCGAACGCAGCAACTACTTTAATTTTATCTTTATTAAAAGCTGGGTATTTTAAAATTGCTGTACCTAAATTCCCCACACCAAAAAGAACAATACGAACAACATCACGTTGTAATATAAAATCTTTGAGAATCTTTTTTAAATCTACGGTTCGATAGCCTATTCTAGGTGTACCTACCTTGCCAAATCTGGAAATATCTTTTCTGATTTGAACATCAGAAACACCAATAATCCTGGATATATCACCGGAAGAAACAAGGTAACGCTTATCTTTTATCAAGTCCTCCAGGACTCTTATGTATAAAAGAACTCGATTGATTGTATTGCGGGAGATTTTTTTCATTTTTAATCGTGAAATTCAGAACGATTAACTATTATACATTTTTCCTTATCCCTGTCAAGAGAAAAAGTTGTAATATTCTAACATCTGTAATTAATTTATTTCTTTGATTTTATACTATCAACAATATGCATAAAAGCTAGTATGGGGTGGGTAAAAATTAATCGCGGACCGGAAAATCGCATTATATTAATAATCCTATCCTTATATGCTACTTCCCAACACTGAACCTTGCATTTATTGCATGTTGGTTTATTAGCTGCATAAATGCATCTATCAAGACGAAAATATGCATAATCTTTTACTTCCTTACATTCAAAACAAGGACTTGCTTTTGAACTATGAAAAGCCCTGCAATACATATTTATCATCGCGCTTATTGTCTTCTTTTCACGTTCTATGCAATTCATTAATTTATTTATTATTTATTGTAAGAGATCTCTGTAACTGGTTAAACGACTTAAAAACCATATCCGCTTCTTTTAGATATCGCCTGCCAAGAGAGGTCTCTAAGGCAACACAAAACAACCCTGCGCGCTTTGCTGCGCTTATGCCAAAAGGTGCATTTTCAATAACAAAAGCGTCTTTCTTGGTAATTCTGAGTTTTTTTAAAGCAGTTATAAACGGCATAGGATTGGGCTTACCTCTAGCCACCTCATCTCCGGTTACAATACAATCAAAAAGACCGTATATATTTTTATGCAGGATTTTTTTTACTTCATGACGTGCAGTCCCGGTAACAAGACCTAAAAGAAGTCCTTTCTTTTTTAAAGAACGTAAAAAAGGCAATGATCCTTTTATAAACTTTCTTCTAACAATTTTCTTAAATAAAGTTTCTTTATTATTTAAGATATCTCTTTTTATCTTTTGTGAAATATTTAAACTATACTCATTAGACACATCATTTAAGGTATCCCTTCCCGGTTGACCTTCTCTTCTATAGATATCGTTACAGTCAAACTTTATGCCAAACCCGCGCATAGCACTACACCAGGCAATAAAATGATATGGCATGGTATCAGTTATAACCCCATCCATATCAAAAATAACTGCGCGTGTCCTTATTATTTTCTTCATTGGAAAATTAACTCAGCTTTAAAGATTTCTCTATAGGGATTAGATCTTTAAGAGCTTTCTTGATTTCACTCATTGGATAGGCGTAATTCTTTAACTGATGATTCATATACTTATCGTAACTAGCAAGGTCTAGAAATCCATGTCCACTGAAATTAAAAACAATGCATTTATTCTTATTTCTCCTTGCAGTATCAATAGCACATTTTATAGCATGCGCGGTTTCAGGGGCAGGGACTATACCTTCTGCCTGTGCAAAAAATACAGCTGCTTTAAAAACTTCAAGCTGATGGAAACTAACTGCTTGAATAATCCTTTTATCGTATAGAGCGCTGATTAATGAAGAGCATCCATGATAACGAAGGCCGCCTGCATGGATTCCCGGTGGAATAAATCTATGCCCTAAGGTAAACATCTTAATCAATGGCGTCAACATTGCCGTATCGCCAAAATCATACTTATAAAGCCCTTTGGTTAATGTCGGACAAGCAGTGGGCTCAACAGCAATTATTTTTATCTTCCCCTTATCTACAGACTCTTTAATAAAAGGAAAGGTAAAGCCTGCGAAGTTGCTACCTCCGCCAACACAACCTATAAGAAAATCTGGCCTTTCTTTGGCAATATTAAGCTGTTTCTTAACCTCCATACCAATAACCGTCTGATGAAGCAAAACATGGTTTAATACGCTACCAAGAGCATATTTAGTGTCTTTATTCTTTACCGCTTCTTCTACGGCTTCTGAAATTGCAATCCCTAGACTTCCCCGACAATGAGGATCATACTTTAGAATCTGTCTGCCGCTTGCTGTCAACTTAGACGGAGAAGAAAAAACTTCCGAACCCCAAATACGCATTAAAGACTTTCTAAATGGCTTCTGTTCAAAACTAACCTTCACCATATAAACACGGCATTTTAATGAAAATACATTACAGGCAAAACTTAAAGCCGCTCCCCACTGACCTGCGCCAGTTTCGGTAATAAGACGCTTCACGCCTTCCTTTTTATTATAAAATGCCTGCGCTACTGCAGTATTAGTCTTATGACTTCCCGTTGGAGAAGCGCTTTCATCCTTGTAGTAAATCCTGCAACTTGTCTTTAGTGCTTTTTCTAATCTTTTCGCTCTTCTTAAAGGAGTGGGACGCCACAACCTATATATATCAATAACATCACCTGGAATATCTATCCATTTTTTAAAACTTACTTCTTGATCTATAAGACTCTTAGGAAAAATTGGCTCCAAATCTTTCTTTTTTAAAGGTTTTTTTGTCGCCGGGTTAATCGGAGGAACAAAAATAAAAGGCAAATCACTTACAATATTATACCACTTATTGGAAATATCTTTTTCTGAAAGGGTTATCTTTAAACTTTCCATGTAATAATTATAAATTAAATAAATTCTTTTTCAAATAATTTTATAAAAAATACTAAATAAATTTTCTGATTATACTTAAAGGTTTTCTTGTCTTCTCTGTTGACTCATTATCTTCAAAAGAATATCCCATAGAAATCACAATATCTACTCTTTTATTTCTTGCTAAACTTAATTCTTTTTTTAATGCTTTTTCATTAAACCAACCTAACCAGCAGGTGCCAATATCAAGTTCAGTTGCCCTTAACACAAAATGTTCACAGGCAATACCAATATCTACCAAATACATCTTCGTATCTCTTAATACATTAGCAAGTCTGGTAAACCAACTTTTATTATCTACAGCAACTACAACCAAAACAGGTGCATACTTAATAAAAGTATTCATCCCATATATGCCTTTTAACATTGCATTAGCTACTCGTTCCTTTTTTACTTTATCATCAACTACTATAAATTCCCAAGGTTGTGAGTTGCAGGCACTAGGAGCAAGCCTTGCTGCTTCAAGACAACTTTCGATATCGTCTCTAGCAACCGGCCTTGAATCGTATTTTCGCACACTTTGTCTTTTATTAACCAAATCTAAAAACCTTGTATTCATCTATTTTTTTAGAATTTCTTTAGTTTTTTTACAGCATGTTTTAATTCTTCTTTTGTAGCCTGAGAATGCGCCTCTACTACCAAAAGGGTATGTTTATTTATATACGGCTCTATTAAAGAAAAATCCATTTCTGCAGTAAAAGGTGCCAAATGATCATCAATCCCCTTTAAGTCATGAATATGCATTCCATATAAACGTTTTTTGTGTTTTTCCAAAAACTTTTTATGCTTGGTAAACCCCAGTCTCTCGCTTACCTCTGCGTGACCTAAATCATGCCAATAAACAACCTGCTCGTTATTGAATACCTTGAATATAATCTCCAGTTCTTGAAAATCAGGTATCTCATTTGGGTAATATCTAGTTTCAATGCCAAGCCTTACGTTATGTTCAACAGCAAAAGGAATTAACTCTTCTATGCTATTCATCGCTGACTTTAAATAAACCTCGCAGGAGTTTGTCCGGTAAGTTAAAAAACTAGATTTCATATTTTCATATTCAGAACTATCCTTAGCCTCTTTTCTATAAAGCTGAAGTAATTGCTTTGTGGAATCCTGATCAAATTCAACAGTACCAGCATGCAAGACAACTACGGAGGCGTTAAAACTTGCAGCTGTCTCAATAGTTACCTTAGTGGCATTAACTGCATTCTTACGTTCTGTTTCATCCAATGAAGAAAGTCTATATCTGTCAGTAAGTGAACGCTTAGGCATGCCCTCCAAAGGCAAAGGACAATAATTATGTACACTGGAAACTTTTAAACCAACCTTAGGAAGCAAATTATTAATTTCCTTTAATCTTAAAGGAGTAATATTATAACCCAATTCTATAAAATCAACTCCCAAATGCTTTATATCTTCAAGCATTTTTCTGGTATCATGAGTCGTTTTGGAATTCCAAGCTGTTGATAAAGAAACAATATTACTCATTTTGAAATTTTTTGAGAAAAACTTATCTGTAGATTTAATGCCTGCTTAAGTTGATCATCTTTTACAAAACCTAAATCCCTTAAAGCCTCGCCAAATAAAATACCTTTCTTCCAATGCGATTTTAAAGCCTCCTCAAGCTGATAAGAATTAATTATTTTATTATCAAGCAATATCTGCCCCAAAGGAACATAGTTTTCATCTTTTACTGAATGTTTATGTAATCTTTGAGGCAAAATAGATTTATCACTTTTGTAATTTCTCCGCTCAGCCATAAACTTACTCCCGTTTATGCCTTTTAAATATTTCTTTATCTCAGTAAGACGTTCATTAACCTGAATTATATCAGAAAAATCTTTACGATTATATCTATTAACAATAGCTAAAGAAACGCTCATAAGGGCGATTTTTTTTATCTTATGTGTCCTATCTCGAGCAACAACATAGCCGTTATTTCTATCACTGGCAGAATAATGAAAAGGAATAACCTTATCAAACATGTCAATAAACTTTAAGCAAATATCCTTATGTCTATCCGGAGTAGTAATAAAAACAAAATCATCACCTCCAATATGACCGATAAAATCATCCTTATTGCCTAATTGTTTTATTGTGTCATAAAGCATATAGGCAACCTGCAAAATTACCTTATCTCCATTTATGTAACCGTAGACATCATTAAAATACTTGAAGTTGTCTATATCCAAGTAACCAAAAGAAAAAAGGCTGTTAGATTTTAAACGCACTCTTGCCTCCTCTTCAATATACCTGGCGCCAGGCAACCCTGTAAGAGGACTTCTAAAATGACTATACTGAGCTCTCTTTAAAGCCATCTCAACACGAACCCTGAGATCTAATGGATCCGGAGGCTTTATTAGATAATCATCAACTCCTTGTTTGATACTTAACAAATGCGATCTAAGCTGTCTTTTACTAATAAGGGTTATTATGGGAATCAAAGAAGTGTTAAAGTCATCTTTTATAAGGCGGCATAAATCTAAATCACTGCGTCTGGCCGAATGAGCGTCAACGACAATTACATCTGGTGAAATTTTTCTAATATGGTTAAGATCTAAAATCGGCTGTCTTAAGAAAACAACGTCATATCCCCAGCCGTCAAAACAAAAATATAAAACTTCTTTTAAATTGTCATCGCTAGATATAATAAGGATTTTTTTTATCTTTTCCATCTATTAAATCATATTTATTCAATATAAAACGTGGTATTATCAGAAATCATTGCTCCAGGGTGCCTCCAAAACAACACATTCTTACCCTCTTTATTTATCGCTTCATCTATACCTTCGATTTTACTTAAATCTACACAATATATAAACTCCTCCTGAGGCTTAACCTTAAGTTTCAAAAAACTTTTTACGTTAGACCAAAAATTTAAAGGAATCATTAACTGTTTTCCATTAATAAAAATATGAGAAACCTTAACAAAATAATGCATCTTTACCGTACTTATGGCTAAAATGCAGGTATTTTTAATACCTAACTTTACGATAATCTTTTCATCAGCAGAAAACTTTTCCTTTTCCAACGCTATAGAAAGCTTTGGATAATTTCCGCCGCATTTCGGGCTTGCTTTAGTTACTGCGTCCATAGCAAAACTGGATAAAGGAATTATCAAAAGCAATAACAGAACCAAGGTCTTTTTCATAAACCCTCCTTGTTTAATCTAGTTATAATAATATTTTACTACAAATTATTTATTGGGCAATTATTAAATAAAACAAACAATATTAATCATTGGTGGTGATATTGGAAAGATTTTTTTCTATAAAACCAATAAGTTTCTTTTGATCGGAACTTGAAATATCACAAAAAGCTACCCCCATCCCCGGATGAATTGAACGCTGTACATCCTTATCAGAAATCCAGACAATCTTGGCATCAAGTATTAACGTTGTATCATTATCGATATCTATACTTACCAAAACCGAATCTCCAAGATTGAATTTATCACAGCCGTACACATAACAACCTAACGCACTTAAATTAAACACGCTTGCCTTAAAACAAACTTCATTATCAACAAACTTATCTTTTAACTCCACTTTTATATCAATAGGTAAACGCTTAAAACGCCTTCTCAGTCTAAGCTTTTTAATCTGCTCGATGTTTCTATCTTCTTTAAAAGCATTTAAAGCCAATTCCTGAGTAGGCAATATGTCAATTGTCTTATCAATTCCTGAAATCACAAATAGATTCATCAAATGAACAGGTACGCCTACAAATTTCATACGTCCATGATTGTTGACAACCTCCTTATAGGCAATCATAATCCCTGAAATTCCCATATAATCAATACTAGTCACTTCTTCAAAATTACAAAGTATATCTTGATAACTTTCCTTCAGACATCTGCCTACCGACTCAATAAAAGAAGCACAATTTTCATCAAAGCTACCGCTAATATCTAATATAATAATTTTTTCTTTCTTTCTAAACCTTATATTCATCTTTTTCTAAACCTTCCCGATATATCAACCTTTCTTAACCTTAAGTCACACTTACGCTATAAACTTATTTGTTGGTAATAATAATAAACTCCCAGGGCTAAATATTCCTTGCCATGGGAGTAAACCTTGTTACCTTAATAAACCTTTGGATAGTTTTTCTATCAACCGCCTTTTCGCTATATTCTCTTATGCTGATTATTTTTTTAAAACAGTCTGAAATAGCCATATTACAGATGGAGATACTTATTAAGTTGTTTAGTCATCTTATCGCAAACATAAACTAAAAATTTATTCTCGTCGCTTTTTTCGATATTATGTATCTTTATTCCTATATCGAACAATCCCTTTTCGCTGCCGTTGGACTCTAAAGGAGTGCTCCAAGCTACCTCTCCTTTAAGCTTAACTTTATCTTTGTTTTCAGGAAGTATAACCTCTAACTCAATTTTACTTTCAGGCTTTAACTGAGTCTTGGCAGAAAAACATACTCCTTCAACACTGATATTTTTCACCCGCCCTTGCGTCTTTTCAGATAACACCTGTTCTCCTTCTACCTCTTTTATCTGAAAATCAACCTTGGCATCAAGGTCAAGCCTAACAAACTTTCTACGCTCGATAATATTTTTATCCATTTATCGCTCCCTCTTTTGATTATCCATAGTTTAATTATATCAAAATATCTACCTTTAACCAATAATATTGTTAACAATTTTAGCTTTTATTGATCGATATTACTTCAATAAGATTATTCACCTTCTTTATACACTTGATTCTTTTAGCTTGTTTTGACTCAGAAGAACCTCCTCTAATAAATATGAAATCCAATCCGGCGCTTCTTGCAGTCTGATAATCAATAAGCATATCACCGATATATAATGCTTGTTCTTTTTTTATCTTTAATTTTTTTAAAATCATATAAAGAATAGTTGGATCAGGCTTCAAATGACCAACCTGATCTGCACAAAGAATATAATCTATATATTTTTTAATTCCTAAGTATTCTGCAATAAACTTGGTAAAATTAAATGGCCTATTGGAAGCAATAGCAACAGTTTTGCCCCTAAGCTTTAACATGCGTAACAACTGCTTAGCATTAGATCTTAATCTAGCATATTCAATAAGCGCTTTTCTGTGATGGCTCCTATAAGTATTCAAAACCACTTCTTTATCCATACCAGGAAAAAAAGTATCTATAAACCTATTCTGCCCTCTACCAAGCTTTATCTTTGCATCATAATAACTGACTTCAGATAAACCAAACCTAGTTCTTGTATAGTTAAGACTCTTATGAACCGCGCGATATGCATTCACCAATGTCCCGTCTAAATCAAAAATAAAAAGATGTTTTTCGTTAATCTTGATTTTCATCTTTTATCTTTGCCTCAATATCAATAAAGTCGGCATTGTTTTCTTTGTGCCTATTGTGCTTCATAAAATTGTTATTCCCTAAATCTTTCGGTTTGATGAATATATTCAAAATAAAACTTATCACGCTAAAAAACAAAGCTGCCCAAAAGGCATGCCAAAAACTAATAATGGTAAAACCATTAACTAAACCTGAGACCAATAAAAGTAAAAATGCGTTTATAATCAAAGTAAACATCCCCAAAGTCATTATATTTAAAGGCAAAGTAAAAATAATAAGCAAGGGGCGTAAGAATGCATTAACCAACCCCAATAAAAAAGCAGCCAAAATTAACGTCCAAAGACTATCAAATTCAATTCCAGCAATAGTGTCGGAAACTATAATCAAAGCAAAAGAATTAACCATTACTTTTATAAATAAACTTTTCATCTAATTATAAGAAATTGATCGAAGCAATATCACTGTATAAAAAACCTTTATCGTTTAACCTGATCTCTGTCATTCTCTTTTTTTTCCTCGTGCCTACAACCATTTTATTCTGCGATAAATAAATTAAAGCGTCTTTTTCAATCACTAAGAAATCGAAGCCTGTCTTTTCTTTATACCAAGCAAAATCTATACCTTGCCTTGTTCTAATCTTTAAAGCTGCTGTCTCTTTTGCTCTTTTTTTAGGTGAAAGTTTTTCTTGATACTCACAACCTTTATCTCCTCTTGTAAAAGCCTTGATGTTACAAACCCGTTTTTTCCTTATGCCTTTAAGATAAGAAACAGCTGATGCACCTATACCGTAAAAAGAACCGTTTTTCCAGTAATTAAGATTGTGTCTGCATTCAGACCCCAATATTGCAAAATTAGAAACCTCATATCTGGCTAAACCTTGTTTTTTTAAAAAACTTACTGCTTGCTTATACTTCTCAGCCAATAATTCATCATTCAAACAACTATCAGATTTTGACCCCTGTTGGCGATAAAGCAAACTACCTTTCTCAATGATCAAATTATAACAGGAAATATGCCTTAAGGGAAATTCAACTGCTGTTTTTAAATCTTGTAACCATACATTTTTTGTTTCTCCAGAAACACCAAAAATCAAATCTATACTAATATTTTTGAATCCCTCAGCTATAGCCATGTTTAAAGCTTGAACTGAAGTTGCTGCATTATGAATCCTACCTAATGCTTTAAGTTTATTGTTGTTAAAAGACTGGACACCAATACTTAACCTATTTATGCCTGAACCCAAGAATAAACCCAGCTTAGATTTATTTACACTTTCCGGGTTAACTTCAATTGTAAACTCTGTTTCAGAACATATGTTCTTCTTTAAAGAAAAAAACAGCTTTTTTAACAAGTTCGTGCTTAAGATACTCGGAGTGCCGCCACCAATATAAATAGTTTTAAACTTTCCATCAAGCTGATCGATTTGTTTTTTTAAAACATCTATATAAACAGCAGCGATACCTGGATTATAGGTATCGCTGTAAAAACTACAATATCCACATTTCTTCCTACAAAAAGGAATATGGATATAACAGGAATCTACTTTCATAAAAAATAAACTTAGTAATTTTCGGCAAGAACCTCGTAATATGCCTGCGGATGCCTACATGCAGGACACTCTTTCGGCGCTTCATCTGACTCATGGATATAACCACAATTAATACAATGCCACTTTGTCTTTTCTTTTTTCTTAAACGCCTGCTGAGTCTCGATATTGACAATAAACTTTCTGTATCTTGCCTCATGGAACTTCTCAACCTTAGCAATTTCCTGAAAAGACCTTGCAATATCCTCAAAACCTTCTTCTTGGGCATCTTTGGCAAAATTTGCATAAAGCGTAGTCCACTCTTCATTTTCTCCATTGGCTGCATGCTCAAGATTACTTTTTGTATCTTTTATTATCCCTGCCGGGTAACTTACGGATATTTCTGCGTCTCCTCCCTCTAAATATTTAAAGAAAACTTTTGCATGTTCTTTTTCATTCTCAGCAGTTTCTAGAAAAGCATTGGATATCTGCACAAAACCCTCTTTTTTTGCAACACTGGCAAAATAAGTGTAACGATTCCTTGCCTGCGACTCACCGGCAAAAGAAGCCAATAAGTTTTTCTCCGTTTTTGTACCTTTAATCGTCTTCATCTTTTTTTCCTTTTTTTATTCTGTAGTTTTTCCCATATCCTGACCGCAACAAACCAATACTCCACCGCCAACCTTTATTACCTTCACCTCATTACCGCAGATATTACATTTGTATTCTTCACCTATATTTTTAACAGCCATAGTTACCTCCTTTTTCTCAAAAATTTCTTAATCGGAAAACCTAAACTTTCTACAATTACCTTGCCACAAACAACAACTGCATTTTTTTTTAAGAAACCTCTTTTCTTGGCAAGAAATGTAACTGTAAAATCTGACAATACACATGCACCAAGAATAAATCCTGTATCTGCATCTAGCCCTGAAGGAACATCTACAGCAACAACCATTGCCTTGGAAAGATTTACTATATCTATCACTTGGCGAGTAATGCCTCTTACCTCATTCTTTAAGCCGATTCCCAACAAAGCATCAACAATAACATTATAATAATTTATTTTTCTGCGCAACAGAGAAATTTTTCCGGCTGTCAACTCGTTTATTTTTAAACCGCATTTAATAGCTAAACCTAAATTAACCCTGGCATCATTTTTTATTTCATTTTTTTTGCCTATAAGGAATAAATCTACCTTAAAGCCTCTTGTCAGTAAATGCCTGGCAACAACAAAACCATCCCCTCCATTATTACCCCTACCGCAAAAAACTGCAATCTTAGCGTTTTTTTTTGCTTTTCCTTCAATCAGATCACTAACAGCTCTTCCAGCATTCTCCATTAAAACTAAAGATTCTGTCCCTAGTCTATCTATTATGAATCTATCTAGACCTCTTGTATCTTTTATACTTAAAAGAATATCTTTCATGAAATTTTTCTAGTAATTTTCCTGTAAATAATTATAAACATCTAACGAAATATCGGCAATATATTTTTTAGCGTATTTTGAACCTCTTGTAGTTCGAGTTAATACACATATAAGATAATCTCCTTTATCAGTAAAAACAATGCCGCTATCATGACATATATTACGCTCAAGCCCTGTCTTATGAGCCACAGGAGTCTGCTTAGGAAGCCTAGCAGGAATCCTATCGTTTATTTTCTGTTGTTTGAGAAACTTGAAACATTTTTTGGCAATAGGGTCATTTCGCTTAAAATTTAGATAAAGTCTATCTAAAACAAAACTCATATCCTTAGCTGTAGTAAAATTCTCTATACCCTGCTTTCTTTTATTAAAATCCATCATCTTTCTTGAAAGGTTTGTATTTTCTAGCCCTAAAGATAAAAACTTATCATTTATATAATCCATACTTAACTTATCTATCATAAGGTTTGTTGCCGTATTGTCGCTTAAGGTAATCATAATTCTAAGTATCTCATCAAATGTAAATATTTTCCCCGGATGCATTTTCTTTAAAACCCCGGAGCCGGGTGATTTATGAGAATCGCTTAGTTTAATTGTATCTTTTAAATCAATTTCTGAGCGCGATTCACCTAAAAAAGCAACTAACATAATAGGAAGCTTGACTAAACTGGCCGAGGCAAATTGATTATCTTGGTTAAATCTCATTTCCCAACCGCTATTATATTCCTTTATCATAATAGCACTTCTGCCATCAAAATGATTTCTTTTGTTTACTATTGTCTCTTTTAAATTAGACCAAGCGGATTTTCTCTGTTGCAGTTTTGCAAAATAATTAACTCCATATCTCAATAAAACACTGATACCGAGCAAAGAAATTACAACAACTATAACCAATAAAATATACCGGGAAGATTTTCTCTTTTCCATTATAGTTTACTATATTGTAAATAAATTTAATTAGGGATTATTATAAATAATTAAGATAACGTAAAATTAAAGGTAGTCTTTTAATTTTAACCAAGTTTTTTTTCCAACAATTCCATCAGCAACCAATCCATTTGCCTTTTGGAAACTAATTATTGCTTTTTTCGTAGATGGACCGATCTTACCGTCGACTTTTCCTTTGTATAGACCTACATTCAACAATGCTTTTTGAATATTCTTTGATGTGAGCCTATAATCCACTTTTCTTACTAGTTTCTTCTTTTCTGAATCAATTTGATCAATTTCTTTTCCTAAATCACTAATAATCTTATCTTTTTCAGCAACAGTTTTTTCTAAAGACTGAACTGTAACCTGTAAATGCTCAATTTGTTTTATATTTGCCCTATTTGAAGAAGTCGAACATCCGCAAAGTAACAATAACGCTGGTAAAAAAATGGTAATAAAAATTCTCATTGGTCTGCCTCCTTTAAGATTTACTTCTTAATATTTATGCTTAAATAAACGCTTAGATGCTTCCAGGTTTCTGGTCCTACCTTACCATCACAAGATAAATCATTTCCCTTTTGAAAATCAATAATTGCTCTCTTTGTCCTTGGACCTAGAATTCCATCGATTTTTCCATTATAAAAATTCGCATTGAATAATGCTTGTTGAATATTCTCCACAGAAGGCTGGCCAAAAAAATCTTCATAGTAAAACTTATCTTCTTCAGGAATATTTTCCATATCAATAATCAAATTGTCTTCTTCAACAAAAGATTGCTGCATTTCCTGTTCAATAAGGATATTTTCTGGATTCAAGGTGGGCTTAGAGTGATTATCCCCAAAATCACACGAGGTAAGCAATGTCAATGCTATGAAAATAGTAATAAGCTTTCCCATAGGTAATATTTTATTTATAAATTATATAATTATTTTTGAGTTTATCAAGCTTTATCAAAATAAATGCCTGTTATTTTGACTTTTCTTTCTCCTCTAATACTTTTTCAGCAATCTCATAAGGAACTCCCACATATTTCTCAAAATGCATAGAATAATTTGCCCTACCGCTGCTTAAAGAACGCAAAGTCGTAGCATAACCGAACATACCCGATAAGGGAGCTTCGGAAGAAATAATATGCAAATGACCTCTTACAGAAATCTTCATTACCTTACCTCTTCTGGAGCAAATATCACCTACGATATTACCGACAAACTCTTCTGGCGTAGTAACCTCTAAAGACATATGCGGCTCAAGCAAAACCGGACTGCTTTTCATAAATGCCTGTTTAAAACAACCTCTGGCAGCCATTCTAAATGCAATCTCACTAGAATCAACCGCATGATATGAACCATCCAATAACTCTACCTTAACATCAACTACTGGATAACCAGCATATACTCCTCTTTGCATTGCATCAATAACACCCTTTTCTACTGAAGGAATATATTCTCTAGGAATCCTTCCACCAGTTATACTATTTATAAACTCAAAACCCTCGCTTGGTTTTGCCGGAGATATCTTTAGCACAACATGACCGTACTGGCCATGCCCACCGGATTGTTTAACATATTTAAATTCCTCTTCCTTAGTACTAAGTATTGTCTCTCTATAGGCAACCTTGGGCCTACCAACAACAGCATCAACATTAAACTCACGTTTAAGCCTATCTACAATAATCTCTAAGTGCAACTCTCCCATACCAGAAAGTATTGTCTCTTTTGTCTCTTCGTCTGTATGTAAGGTAAAAGTAGGATCTTCTTCTGCAAGACGCACTAAAGCCTTCCCCAGTTTATTCTGGTCAGCGTGAGTAGAAGGAGTAATACTGATTGAGATTACCGGAGCAGGAAACTCAATTGCCTCTAATAAAACCGGGTCATCTTCACTAGTCATCGTATCGCCTGTAACAGTATGATCAAGCCCAACAATAGCTACAATATCACCGGCATAGGCAGCATCTCTTGCTTCTCTTTGATTAGCATGCATCTTAAGAATTCTACCAATGCGTTCTTTTT
>JAVCCR010000005.1 GCA_030765485.1 Candidatus Gygaella obscura | reverse complement strand
AATAAATCTTTACAGTCTTTTAAAAAACTTGTAGAATTTCATTATCTATGGTGGGTGTAGCTCAGGGGCAGAGCACTTGACTGTGGCTCAAGACGTCGCGGGTTCAAATCCCGTCACCCACCCCAGTAATATTTCTCTCTCTGTGAGAGGTAAGCAAATTATAGTGTTGATTCTTAAAAAGGATCAGCGCTATTTTTATGCCGTAGGGTGTTAAAGACTTAGGGCGGAATTTCTATCGTACGAAGTTATGATTTTCAAGTCTATCTTTTCACCACCTAGAGTAAGTGTAAATCTCCCGAAATAATCTCCGAATAAGGCCAAAATGTCTCGTATTTAATGACGACTATTTAATGGGAATATCGTTGATATATCGCATAAATAAGAGCGTTTTTCGGGTCATTAAATAGGAATTTGGTTGTATGTTTTCCTATGGTATAATTAATTAGTTAAGAAATATGATAAAACTGTAAATCATATGAGACTAGATGAGATAGAATTATTAAGATTAAGGGTTTTAGATGTAATTAAACCCATTCGACCTGCTGATGATATATCAGCTGCGCCCAAAAATTTTTTATTCGTTGCAGAAAGAACAAAGGCTGGAAGGGAACTGCCAAAATATTATTTGATTTATTTCTTATTAGTTGATCTTTTGAAGTTCCGAAATTTGGGAAAATGGGAGAAGGTTGCCTGGGCCGTGCCGATTGATTTTAAGGGGAAGGTTTTTACCATAGAATATAGAAAGTTTGGAGTAGGGGTATTTGTTGAGAATCCTGATTTATACGAGGATCATGCAAAAGAGATCAGCACTCTTATTAAAAATGGTATTAAGGTTGCACAACCGTATTTTGAGTGGATAGCAGAACAGGCCGCAGGAAATTCATCTCTTAATCTTATAAATAAGGGCATCCCATTATTTAATAAATTTCAATATTTCTTATCGCTTTATAAAGAAAAAGCTGATGAGGCTATTAAGAGAAAAGATGATTTTAAAACAACAAGATTAAATAAAGATGGCACAGATAGTTTTTATTTGCTCTCAAGTGAGTTAAGGCGTCAGGCAGAGTGGGTGGCTTTAGCAGCCATTGATTCGTTCTTTACATGGACCGAGCATATTTTT
The DNA here is from genome assembly GCA_030765485.1 of Candidatus Gygaella obscura. Lineage (GTDB taxonomy): Bacteria > Omnitrophota > Gorgyraeia > Gygaellales > Gygaellaceae > Gygaella > Gygaella obscura. The sequence goes on along the minus strand of JAVCCR010000005.1, from coordinate 16,831 downwards.
ATCCATATAGGCATTCTTCTTGGGAAAATATCTACGGGTAAGGAAATCACTGATCTCGCGGAGGCAAAATGGCCGCAAAAATTCAAGCAAACCTTAGGAGTTGATGACGCGAAAACTAAAGAATTCTTCGATCAACTTATTATTATACGTCGTCAACTTAGGAATTATATAACGCATGGTGCTTTTGGAAAAAATGGGGAAGCCTTCTATTTCCATTCAGGTACAGGAGCTGTTCCGCTTCTCCTTCCACATCAGAGAGGACGAAATCGTTTTACTATAACTGAGGACTTAGGATTTAATGATGCTGAGGCTATTCAAGTTATTGAAAAATTTATAGATCATCTTTGGTCTGGTGAGCGAGAACCCGCTCGGCTATATATACAAGAGAATAATATGCCTACAATTTTAACAATGGCGGCAAATGGACATTACAGTCAAGCAATGAACTCAGTAGAAGATATGAAAGAGTTCCTAGATTATTTTGGGCATGAATGGGATAATTTTGCAAATATGGATTGGTAAAAGAGACAAGTTTCAAAAAGTGAGCTTTCTAAATTCGTTCCATTAAATTTTTCCATACATCTTTCTGCTTAGTCCAACTTAGTTCTTTAGCGATTTCATTTACTTTATACTCTGGAATATCGAAGATTTTTTCTTTTCTAGAGAGCAGTATTTGTTCTTGAATTTCAGGGCACAAGAATAACATTCCCATTATTTGGCACATTCTTACATGGCTTAAATTAAGCCAGCCGGAAACTTCCTTAATACCCTTAGCCTTGTTTTTGTTGATTAAATCTTGAATTTGGTGAGCAAGCAAAAGGTTTTGACATAACTGTGGTTCAGACTGTATTAACCGATCCTTGGGAGTTACGGCGTGATATTTTAATTCTGCCTTGCTTACGTTAAACGCGTGCGTTTTCTGTGTGCTATTGAGCACAATTTCAAGTATTCCTGTTCCGCCATCATATCTTATTTCTTTAACGAGGTCTTTAAGAATTATTCGTTTTTCAGAAAGAGGAGAGCTTTCCCATGTATCAGGCGTCAACCTTTGATCGTCAGAAAGTTTTCTAAGAAATTCCATGATTTTTGATTCCATGAGTCCAGTGTTTACAAGTCTTGTTGGGCATTCCTGATAACCACGTTTTTGCGCATTTAAGCAGACGTAATGAGAATAACGTAAGACGCCATGTTTAACGCTGTGTGCAAGATACATTGAGGAATTACAAGCTTTACATCTTAAAATTCTACTCAAAAGGCCTAATTTTTTACCGATAGGTTTGCGAGTTCCGAATTTGGCAGGATTTGTATGTAGAGCATTTTGAACTTTCATAAATGTTTCATCGTTAATAATTCGCTCATGTTCGCCTGGATAAAGTTCGTTTTGATATTTGACTTTTCCTGCATAATAGGCACTCTTAAGGATTTTTTCCATAGATGTGCTTGAGAATTTTACGCCTCCGCCTTGTTTTCCTTCGGTTAGCTTACGGATCTTTGTTCTATAGCCTTTTGAGTTTGCTATTTTTGTTACTTCTAAAAGTGAGTGCTCTTTTAAGTATAAACTAAATAATTCTTGTACAATTCTTGCTTCTTCTGGATTTATAAGAAGCTTATGGTTTTCTTTATCAAGGTTATAGCCCAAAGGAATGCAGCCACCTATCCATTTGCCTTTTTTTCTGGCAGCGCCCATTTTATCGCGTGTTCTTTCGCTGATGATTTCACGTTCAAACTGGGCGAAGGAAAGGAGTATGTTTAAGGTAAGGCGCCCCATAGAATTATTGGTGTTAAAATGCTGCGTTACTGATACGAAAGTAACGCTATTTTGGTCAAAAAATTCTAAGAGCTGGCTAAAATCAAGAAGGGAACGTGACAATCTATCTACTTTATAGACTACAATACAATTAATCCTATGAGCCTTGATGTTTTCAATAAGCTTCTGTAAGGCAGGCCTATCTGTATTTGCACCTGTAAAGCCTCCATCATTATAGCATTCAGGCAAGGCAATCCAACCTTCTGATTTTTGGCTTTGAATGTAGCTTTCCGCAGATTCGCGTTGGTTATCTAGTGATGTAAATTCCTGCTCAAGTCCTTCTGAGGTAGATACACGCGTATAAATAGCGCATTTAATTAAGGTTTTTTCTTTATTTATTTTTTTATCCATAATGTTTACTATAGACCAAAGAACGAAAATCCGTTCCAGTGCGCGCCTGTGAGTTCGGAAGCGATTGCTGTTAGACTTCGGTAGTATTTATCTTTATATTCAAAGCCTTTATCCAAAACCTTTATATGGATGTTCTGGCTTTTGTATCTCTTATAAATAACAGTGCCTGGAATAGGTAGTCGTTTGTCTCTCATAAACGGGATGGAAACAACGTTCTTTCCGGCAGAAACCACCTGTGGTCGAAGCGCTTTATTGTTAATAGGATCATATTTTTCAATAAGGTCGATAATCTGCATTTTCGCCTCATCTGAAAGTCCGCCTTCAGCAGTTTCCTGCAGCTTGTAAGCAATTTTTTTTACTAGATATGGTTTATTGGCACAAGGCACCTCCAAAGTATTAAAGAGCTCTTTGTATCGTGCCTGGATTTCCGAAATAGTCGCGTTTTTAAGTGCCTGTATTTGTTCTGAAATATTCTCTTCCATAGTTTAACCTCTCGTTGGTACACATAGGGCCATATTGTTCGAGATAAGTCAAGGTAATAAGAGAGGTATTTTTCAATTGTTAAAGAAGGTAAAAAGATATATAATAAATAAACAAATACGGAGATAATATATATATGAAAGCGTTTAGGAATATGCAATGGAATATCAAAGACAGGAGAATTATAAAGCCCGGCTTTGATATCTATAAAGGAAATATATGCCGAGAAGTAGAATAAAACATAGTAAAGATATAAAAGTTGAGACGTATACGCATAAGGGAAAAAAGCGTAAGAATAATCCTCATGTCGGCCTTGTCTCAAGCGCGACGGATAAATTAAACGGTCGGACGAAATATAAGCATGATCCGTATATCGATCCTGCCTTAAGCTGGGCGGGTAAGGCCGAGGGTGTGAGTTTTGAAGTTCAGAATGTCAGCCTTCATATTCATGAGCGCATTGATCCCAAGCGCATCGTTAAAGCTTTTCTCAAAAAGAAAGAGCAGAAGCAATTTCAATTAGATCTTTTTGAACAGCCGGATAATGACCCGCCGTTAAACAAGGCTATTGATTTTTATAAACATGATCAAGACTGGGCGAATCGTTTAATTGCCGGCGATTCCCTTTTGGTGATGAATTCTCTCCTTAAGAAGGAAGGAATGGCTGGCAAGGTACAGATGGTCTATATCGACCCACCTTATGGCATTAAATATAATTCAAATTTTCAGCCCTTTGTGAACAAGAAAGATGTTAAAGATGGAAACGATGGGGATATTCCTGCTGAACCGGAAATGATTCAAGCTTTTCGCGATACTTGGGAGCTGGGCATTCACAGTTATCTGACCCATTTGCGCGATCGTCTTTTGCTCGCACGAGATTTATTGCATGAAAGCGGAAGTTGTTTTGTGCAAATCAGCGATCAGAATATCCATCACGTACGTGAAATGATGGACGAAATATTTGGGATAAATAACTTTGTTAGCTTAATTACTTTTGCTAAAACAAGTGGATTTAGTTCGACAACACTGGATTCTGTCTCTGATTATCTTGTATGGTATTCTAAGGATATTACAAAGTTAAAATATCGACAGCTTTTTACAGAAAAATTTATAGGAGCTCAAGGAGGAACCACATATAGGTATGTCTTATTGCCAGATGGCAAAAAAAGGTCTTTAACAAAGAAAGAAATCGTAAATCTATCATTATTACCAGAGGGATCTAAGGTATTTGCTTTAGGTGACCTAACTTCATTAGGCAAAGCTAGCTCTAGTCAGGAATTTGAATTCCAAGGAAAGATATTTACTCCCGGCCCAAATAATCACTGGAAAGCAAGCTATCCCGCGGGAATCAATAAATTAGTCTTAGCCAATAGAATAGAACTGACAAGAACGGGAAGATTAGCATATATTAGATATTTTGATGATTTTCCAGTTCTACCCATAGTAAATAATTGGGCGGATACGAGTAGCAGTTTTCAGGAAAGAGTTTATGTCGTTCAGACAACGATAACAGTATTGCAAAGGTGTATCTTAATGACTACCGACCCCGGAGATATTGTTTTTGACCTAACCTGTGGAGCTGGGACAACCGCCTATGTTGCTGAGCAGTGGGGTCGTCGGTGGATTACTTGTGATACATCACGTGTAGCTATTGCACTCGCCAAGCAAAGGTTGATGACAGCGAAATATGATTATTTTGAGCTTGCTCATCCTAATGAAGGTATAAAGAGTGGGTTCAAATATAGAACTGTTCCTCATATTACGCTTGGTTCAATAGCTAACAGCGAACCACCTGCACAAGAAACACTCTATGATCAGCCAGTAGTTGAAAAAAATAAGGTACGTGTTACTGGGCCTTTTACTGTTGAAGCAGTGCCATCACTTCGCGTAAAACCGTTTGATGGTAACGAACTGAAGGTTGAAGTTACAAGTGAACAGCTTGCGCGTACAGGCGAGACTGGTAAGCAAACTGAATGGCGGGATGAATTAAAAACTACGGGAATTCGTGCGACCGGAGGCAAGGTTATACAATTCTCTCGTCTTGAGCCAATGGTTGCTACGAGATTTTTGCATGCCGAAGGAGAAATTCTTGATTCGGGCGGCGAAAATAAACGCGCATATATCAGCTTTGGTTCAGACTTTGGCCCGCTTGAACAGAGGCAAGTTGAAGAAGCCATAAAAGAAGCACGCTCTCTAAAAAATAAGCCGCACTTTGTAATATTCGCGGCATTTCATTTTGACCCTGAAGCGGCCAAAGACGTTGATCAGATAAACTGGCCGGGAGTAAAGATCCTTAAAGCGCAGATGAGTGTTGATCTCTTGACTAAAGACCTGCGCAAGAACCGGTCTTCCAGTCATAGTTATTGGCTTATTGGTCAGCCGGATGTGGAAGTCGCCAAGCACAAAGATGGAAAATACAAAGTAAAAATGAACGGCTTTGATTATTATAACCCGCTTACCGGTGAAATTGAGTCTAAGGGCACCAAGCATATTGCCATGTGGTTTTTGGACACCGATTATGACGAGAGAAGCCTTTATCCTGATCAGGTCTTTTTTCCTAAGAGCGATTCAAAACGTGACTGGTCAAAATTGGCCAAGGCGTTGAACGGTGAAGTCAATGAAGATCTTCTGGATAAATTCTCAGGTGTCGAATCTCTGCCGTTTTCTGGCGGTGAAAATAAAAAGATCGCGGTTAAGATTATTGATAACCGTGGGATCGAAGCTTTTGTAGTTAAAAAACTGGATTAACTATGAGTCAAAAAGGTATTGATTGGTTAATTATAAGTAGTCCCTATGAAGAGGCTGAGGAGCATTGGCTGTATATTCGGGAAACGCAGGAATTTGTGCGTCAACCCGGACGCAGGCAATCAGGGTATTGGCGCGCGACCGCAAAAACGGCGCAAAACTTTGATGACCCGGGCGAATTTGTTTCGATAGAGTTGGTCAATAAAATTAGACCAAGAGTCAAGCAGTGGAAAGAAAACGGATATCCGAATGTAACCGGTGTTACGCAAAAACTGCTTTGTTTTTGGAATGACAGCTCCCAGCGTAATCAACCGTTATTTTGGTGCCAGCTAGAAGCGGTTGAGACAGCTATTTGGTTGGCGGAGGCAAGCCCTGCTGAGAAACAAGGTATTGAAATTCCCAATGATGGTAGTGCGTGGGAGCGGCAATGTTTGAAGCTTGCCACGGGAACAGGAAAAACAGTTGTAATGGCCATGCTTATTGCGTGGCAAGCTTTGAATAAGATTGCAAACCCGAAAGATCAGAGGTTTTCAAAGAATATTCTTGTTATAGCTCCGGGGTTGACCGTTCGTGATAGATTACAGGTTCTTCTACCAGAAAACAGTGAGAATTTTTATCAAAGTTTTATGCTTGTGGATTCAACGATGTGGCAAGATTTGCTACAGGCCAAGATTGTAGTGACCAACTGGCATACTCTCGCGCCGATAAATGAGAATTACGGGCCAAAGGTTGTGAAGAAAGGTCCGGAAAGCGAAGAGGCATTTTTTCGTAGAGTCATACCTGATTTTGGTAATGCAGGGAATATTCTGATAATTAATGATGAAGCTCATCATTGCCATCGTCCATCGGCAGACGAAGATGAATCCGAGAAAGAGAAAGCTACAATTTGGGTAAGTGGCATTGATCGTATTCATGGATCACGAGGCGTGTTGAGAGCATACGACTTATCTGCAACGCCATTTAAGCCAACAGGAAAAATTAATCAAGGTGAGCAATTATTCACTTGGATCGTCAGTGATTTTGGTTTGAATGATGCTATTGAAAGCGGGTTAGTAAAGACTCCTAAGGTAGCGGTACGCGATGATTCCAACCTCGGTCCGGATTTAAAGTCAAAACTTTTCCATATCTACCCGGAAGTGCGGGATGATCTTAATCGCAGGGCTGAGCCAAATGAGGGCTTACCTGATTTAGTGAGAAATGCGGTTAATATTTTGGGTGGTGATTGGCTAAAAGAAAAAGAAAGCTGGGCAAATCAAGAGCAACCTCGTGAAACGCCTCCGGTTATGATTATGATTTGTAATCGTACGGAAACAGCGGCGCGGTTGGAATATTCAATGATGAACGGCTACTTTGCAGTTGATGAACTCGGCGAAAAGGACGCGCTTATTCGTATAGACCAAGACGCGTTGGATAAGATTGAATCCGATGAGGCAGAGCGTATTAATGCCGATAAGTCTGGTAAGGAACTGGTTGAAGCTCAGCGCGAGAAGTTTAATACGGTTGGGAAAAAAGGAAAAGCCGGTGAACAGATTCAATGCGTAATAGGCGTTAACATGCTCTCTGAAGGTTGGGATGCGCGGACAGTTACGCATATACTCGGGCTTCGTGCGTTTACAAGTCAGCTTTTGTGTGAGCAGGTTATTGGACGAGGTTTGCGCAGAATTTCGTACGATTTAAATAGTGATGGAAAGTTTGATCCAGAATATGTCACTGTTTTTGGTGTGCCTTTTACCTTTCTTCCGGCCGAGCAACAAGAAGGTCCTCCTCGTGACGAAAAGCCAAAGATTAAAATTGAGTCTGTTCAAGACCGCAAAGCACAAGAGATTGATTGGCCGCATGTTTTGCGGGTAGAATATAAACTTAATTATTTTCTCGATTTAGACTGGGAGAAGCTTGCGAAATTAGTGTTGTCCGCCGAAGACGCGCCTACCATTGTCGAGGTTGCTCCGGTAATTGATGGACATCACAAGTTCGATCAAATTAGCGAGATTAACTTAGATCGTCTCGCTGAGCAAAACCGTCTTCAGAAGATAAAGCTTCAAGCCGCAGTTAGGCTTCATGAACAGTTTGGCAAAAACTGGGAAGGCGATCCTGGAAGCCACATCGGCCAGTTAATGCAGTTATTCGATGATTTTTTAGTATCTGATAAGCTGGATATCAGAGTTCCGATGTTTGCGGGAACTGAAAAACTCCGCAGTATCGTTATCGCTCTTAATGCGCAAAAGATAATTAATCATATAGGTCATTTTATTCGTAGTTCCAGCAAAGAAGTCCCTATCCTCGTGCTTGATCCTGTTCGACCAAAGCGAAGCACAGCTACTGCGATGACGTGGTATACCAGTAAGCCCGCTCAGCCGGTAAAAAAGAGTCAAATTAGCCATATCGTTATTGATAGCGGATGGGAAAAGGTCGGGCTTGAATTTGAGCGCGATAGAATACCGGGATTGATTTCATGGGTAAAAAATGATCATCTCGGGTTTGAAATTTATTATTTATGGCAGGGCCAGACCAAGACATATTACCCTGATTTCATCATCAAGTTTGAAGGTAATCGCTACATGATATTAGAAATCAAGGGACAGACTACGGATCAGGATAAAGCTAAATGGCAGGCGGCAAAAGAGTGGGTCGTTGCGGTAAATGCAAGCGGCAGTTTTAGAGCATGGAAGTTTAAGGTTTTGGATGACCCGAAGAATTTGTTTCAAGTTGTGAGATAAATTTTTTTTAATGATGGAAAATAATAAAAAAAACATATTTTCGGAAGGAATTATTTTAGCGATCATTCCCTTTTCAGGGTACCTAACCATTTTTGTTTATGAATTGGGATTCTTAACGTATTATGGAATACCCTTAAAGTTATAATTTTCTTTACATCAGAAGAAGAAGTCAGGGCCAGAAAGATAATTAAGGACCTAGGATTTTCTAATGAGAAGTACATAGTGTTTATTGATGCAAGCAAGGCTAACAAAGTATCGGCTTCAAAAGCTTGATTATATAATAATTTTGTTTCAAAAAACATTGATGCTGCAAGAATAGAATAAATTAATATGGATAAATGTAGCAATTGCGGTAAGAACGTTGATAGATTAGTTGCGCTAGATGATGCAAGTGCATCTGCTCAATATACGGAATTAGTTGGGGTGTTATATCCGGTAACAAATTATGTTTGTGAGACATGTGCTAAAGAGTTGCTTGGTATAAAGGAACAAAGTTCTCAAATGGATTTACTAGCACTCAAAAGAGATATTGAGATTCAGCGTAATCTTATGGTGTCAGTTGGTACCGGTGGGCAGAAAATTCAGCAGGTTAATGAAGAATATATTGAAAGACGCGAACGTATAAGAGCAGTACTTAAGATATTAAATATTGAAGATCCAAATCCATATACAGATCTTTGGGACTGGTATGGGAAGTGGAGTAGCGGAGATCTTCCTACTTATCAGTCGAGAAGGCAATTCATTAGAGATTTGTATGTTCCACTCCTTGAAAGGTTATCTCAGCGACCTTCAGTGATGTCTGGCCCTTTAAGGGAGCTTACAGGTTGGGAGCGTGTTGATCGTAGCATTGAGAAAATTAGAAAGCAGCTTGAGTTGGCGCGGAACGAAGAAGATTTTCAGGTGGTTGGGTTGTTATGTAGGGAAACATTGATATCTCTTGCTCAAGCCGTATATGATTCTACACGTCATCAATGTACTAAAGGGGTAGTACCAAGCGAGACTGATGCGAAGCGCATGTTGGAGGCATACATTGATACCGAGCTTAAGGGCGGTGTAAATGATGAAACCAGGAGACACGCAAAAGCATCTTTGGATCTCGCGAATAATCTTCAACATAAGCGTACTGCCAATTTTCGTAGTGCCGCGATGTGCGCCGAAGCCACCACTTCAGTAGTCAACTTAATTGCAATAGTATCAGGTAGACGAGATCCGGAAGTCTAAAATTTCTATAATTAGTAATAAACAGCATCTTAAAAATTGGTCGTGATTATATGGTCGGCAGATAACCAAAAAAATATTTAATATTTCTAATTTTTTTACTTTTTCAATAGCCTTGCTAGATAAATTCTGACAAGGCTTTTTATATCCCTCATTATTTATTCAACTTACGTAACTTAGTCCTAAAATAATACTCTCTAAAAGATACTCAAAAAATTTATTCCCCAAAATCTTATAATAATTACATATCTTACTAGGAACAAATAAGTTATGTAATTTTTTCGTAAATTTTCCTCATAAAATCCTATATTTAATTTTTATTATATAGTGAGAGAGGTTTTGTTTTAAAGAAGCCTATATTTAGAAATTATTATATGTTGGGAGACTATAAAGCCCTACGAAAAGGAGGTAAAAAAAATGACATAAGCCAATTTTTGCTTAATTTAGCCTAGTTTTTTAAAACAAACATAAAAAGGAGGTTTAAATGGATATCGAAGTTGTTATACTTAAGGAATATCAGGACGCTTCTTATAATCCTCGTAAAGATTTAAAACCAGGCGATCCTGAATATCAGAAGCTTACCAGGAGCATAGATGAGTTTGGGTTTCTTGAGCCGCTGGTGGTTAATAAGCGCACAAAGCATATTATTTCAGGGCATCAGAGAGCTAAAATTCTGAGTAAACGCGGTATTTTAGATATTGAGGCAGTAGTTGTAGATTTTTCCCTTGAAAAAGAAAAAGCAGCTAATATCGCCCTTAATAAAATAAAAGGAGAATGGGATGACAGAAAATTAAGCGTTCTTCTTGAGGAACTAGGTAAGCTTCCTGATTTTGACATTTCCGTAACCGGATTTAACCCGCCGGAAATTTCCCATTTTTTAGATATTTTCCGGGAAGCCCTCAGTGATAATTTTGATTTTGAAGAGGCTGTAGGTGTCATAGAAGATCCCGTGACCAAAAAAGGTGATATTATTGCCTTAGGGAATCATTGTGTTCTCTGTGGCGATTCTTCTTCTTTAGACGATATAAATCTTCTGCTTGGTGATAGACGAGTAAATCTCCTTAATACTGATTTTCCATATAACGTTGATTATTATGGAGGTAATCGGCCGCACGCAAACGGTCGGCCCAAACAAAGCCGTCACTGGGAGCGTATTTACTCTGATAATATGCCACAGGATGAATACGAGGCTTGGATGCGTAAAGTGCTGGGTAATATCAAAGGATACCTTAACCCAGGATCTGCAGTATATATTTGGCAAGGCCATCGGCAAATACCACCAATGTATCAGATACTAATAGAGCTTGGATTTCACATTTCTTCGATTGTATGTTGGCTAAAGGAATCCGCAGCTATTTCATATGGGGATTATTCATTTAGGACGGAACATGCGCTTTATGGGTGGTTAAAAGGTGCACCGCACTATTTTGCTGGAAAATTTGGTGAGAATAACGTTTGGGAGGTAAAGCGAGATGCTACCTCAAAATATATTCATGCAACTCAAAAGCCAGTTGAGCTTGCTCAACGCGCAATCCGCAATAGCTCTCAGCGCGGTGATTTGGTTTTTGATGTATTTTTAGGTTCGGGCTCTACCTTAATCGCAGCCGAAAGCCTTGAACGCAAGTGCTTTGGTCTTGAGCTAGACCCAAAGTACTGTGATGCTATTGTAAAACGCTATATCTCTTACGTTGGTAAGGATAAAGTTTCAGATGAGATAAAAGCCAAATATTTAAAGGAGGGTTAATCATATGGAAGATAACAAAGTTCCTAATCAAGATGAAACAGTTTTTAAGACTATCCAAGATATTAATTCTGGGGTTTGCGATCCATTATTACTGGATAAATCTATGCGTCAGCTATGTATCGAAGTTTTGATAGGTGAAGGTTATACTTATTTGCAGTTAGCTCAATTGTTAAAGCGTAGTGAGAAAACAATCTCGCGCGATATGCAGGAAATTCGCCAGAAAAACGCTATAGAGCCTAGTGTGGAATTTGCAAAGGAAACAGTAGGTGAGTTAATTATTAAGGCTCGCATTCATGCAAGCTATCTTATGCGTCTTGCTCGTGATAAAGATTCCCCGGTCGCCAATAAGGCTGGGGCAGAGTTTTTGGCCTGGAGAGTAATTAAAGAGTTAACAGAAAAACTACAAACGTTAGGTTTTTTGCCACTTAAACCACAGGAGGTATCAGGTGATATCTACCATCACGTTTTAGAAAATGAAGATGAGTCATATGAGGATGTAAAAAAGATGATTGGTGATATTGAGTTAGCCGCAAAAGAGTCCGGTAATCTTACAGAGGAGCTTGCCGATGAAATGAATCAGCTTAACGCGCGTATTGATAAAGCTGAAGTTGTATCTCAGGTTAAGAATTTATCAAAAACAAAAAATAATGGACAAGCTACAAAGGAGGCTAAAGGTGAATAAAAAAATTCTTAAGGATGCATCGGCGTTAAGGCGTAAAACCGCAGAGTCTTCGCTTTATACATTTGCACAGCTATATATGTCTAAGCATATTAGCATTAAGCCTTCCGAGGCACACCGCGATATATACAAGATGCTTTCTGAGGTAACGATAGATAGAGGTAAGAAAATTGTAATTGCCGCCCCGAGAGATTTTGGTAAGTCGACAATGATAACACTTGTCTATATCGTTTATCTTATATGTTACTCAAAAGAACAGTTTATTGTGATTATTTCTAACACCGCTTCGCAAGCAGAGAAAATTTTGGATAACGTGCGTAGCGAGCTTACCGAAAACGATGCTTTACATCAGGATTTTCCGGATATTTTTGAAGACTCCAATCGAGTTAAACCTCCACGCTGGACAAGAAATGACGTTACAACTCGTAATCACATTGAAATTTTGGCGTTAGGATATGGCCAGCAGATACGCGGTAGGAAGCATATGAATTACCGTCCTTCCCTAATAATTTTGGATGATCTTGAAAGTGGCGAGAATACATATTCTAGCGAGACCAAAGAAAAAATGCAGATATGGCTTGAGAGATCAGTTTTAAAAGCCGGGAGCAACTTGAGCAATTTTATCTTTATTGGAACTGTTCATAATTCATTTTCGTTGCTTGGCGAATATTTGAATTCCGAGCATCATCCTGCCTGGATCGGCAGGAAATATAAAGTAGTTCAGGAGTGGCCTAAGAATATGTACTTATGGGAAAAATGCTGGAAAATACGCATTGGCAAAGAGCTCTATAATGGTAAAAAAGGAGAATCCGCAGCTAAACGATATTATCAGGATAACAAGGTTGTCATGGATGAGGGTGCAGTAATCCTTTGGCCTGAAAAATGGGACCTTTATAAGTTGATGGATATGAATGCTGAAAATGAGTTTAGTTTTAGTAGCGAGATGCAGAATGAGCCTGTAGATACAGATAAGCTATCATTTGATGTGGATAAGTTTACCTATTGGAGCGACCAATACTTATCTGTAGATGCGCTCTTAAGAGATTTAGGCGATGACGTTAGTTTCTATGGGGCATGTGATCCGGCATTAGGGGGAGGAGATTATTCAGCAATAATTGTTATAGCTAAACAAAAAGATGATTATTATATTATTGTTTCTGACATTGCGCATAAAGATCAGGATAAACTTATAAGGGATATTCTTGCTTATGCTAAAAGATACCATTTTTCTGATTTTGTTGTTGAGGCGAATAATTTTCAGGAACTATTAGTAGCTGCTTTAGAAAAAGAGGCCATGGATCAGAAGATTTCTATTAATTTAACTGGACTAAAAAACTCAGGACCTAAACAAAAAAGAATTATGGAGCTTTATTCTTGGATTAAAAACGGTTCAATAAAATTTTGTAGATCAGATAAATTATTATTAGATCAATTCAGTGGATTTCCGCTTTGTAAGCATGATGATGGTCCAGATGCTCTAGAGATGGCAATGAAAGCTTGCTACGGACAAAGTGAAGGAGGAACAGAGATTTATTCAACGAAAAAAGAGGATTTTTGTTCTGGATCTGGATATTTTGATGGGTGGGATACTGGGGACCGAGATTTTTTAGAAATTAATGATGACGATGATGGGCCATCACCCCATGGAAAGGAGATAAAGTTTTTGTAGTAAACTTAGATTAGCTCAGGCTATGCTAACGCTAAGCACCTGTGTGCAGAGAGTTTTTTATGGTGAGCCCTTTTTGGGCCGCCTTACGGGGATTACCTCTTGTGATATGGGATAAGATGACCTAAAAAAGGATTTACAGCAGGAAAGATGTGGTATAGAATAATCCTATTACAAAGAGGCGATAAATGAGATCACATAATAAAGTTTAAGGCAACTCTCGAGAATTTGAGGTTTGCTTTTTTTATGATTGGGACAGTTCAAGTGGCTTGTCCCTAGCGAAGGCAAGGGAAGTAGTTGTTATCAAAAAGGTTATTTGGAACCGGTAGAAGAATTTACAAGGAAAGAAGAATTAATGTACTTTGAATATAAAGAACTTTTAACGCCCCCAATTAAAAGAGCTGCGTATAGTGATAGGACTTCGTGGTTAATGGCGAAGATGTCAAAGCTAGCTTATTTGTCTTTTGAAAAAGATACTACAGAGCTAAAAACAGCTTTATCAGAAGCTGATTTTCAATTAGTTCAATGTTTCAATCAAGAAGGAACGCAAGCTTTCTTAGCAAAAAGAGAATTCGACAAAATGGCGGTTTTATCTTTTCGTGGAACTCAAACCGAAGGATTAACGTTGGAAACATTTTTTGATGTTTTTACCGATTTATATGCCGTTATGCGTATTGATGAAAAAGGCGTAAAAACACATAAAGGATTTCAATCGGCATTTCAAAAAATCGAGAAAGAAGTATTATCGAAATTAAAAGAATTTTCAGATTATAGTTTGTATCTTACTGGTCATTCTTTGGGTGGGGCGTTAGCTTTAATTGCTACGCGAGCAATAAATTATAATAATTTAGCGGCTTGCTACACATTTGGGAGTCCTAAGGTAGGAAACGAAGAATTTGATGATGAAATTAAACCTCCTATCTATAGAATCGTCAATGCCTTTGACATAGTACCTTTCTTGCCTTTTACGCCTATTATGGCGCCAATATTTTGGTTAATATTAAGTAAAGTCAAGAATGAAAAGGTTAATCTCCTTATAGAGAATTTCAAGGAATATCAGCATCACGGAGATTTTAGATTTTTAACCCATGTATTTTCCAATAAAGATGCAAAGGTATTGACGGAATACAATGAATTATCTCGGTCGTCAAGATTGGTTTGGATGTCATTTACCGTTGCGCGAGATATCGGAGTGAAGCATCATTCGTTGGATGTTTATTGTGAGAAGTTGGCTCATTGGGCCATAAAAAGGCTGGAAATTAAATAATTTATCTGTAAGGGTGTTCCCAAATTTCTAATTAATTTATTTAAATGTCCACAATTCTAACAAAAAAAGACTATATTTTTTATAGAAAGTGTCCCAAAAACGTTTGGTATAAAATCCATAAGCCGGAGATATATTTTGAATCTGAATTGTCCGAGTTTGAAAAATCAATTATGGAAACTGGCAACGAAGTTGAACTGGTAGCAAGAAAACTATTTCCGGAAGGAATCCTAATAGAGCGTAGAGACGAGAAAGGGCAAGAAGCTACGCAGAATTATCTAAAAAAGAAGCAAGAAGTATTGTTTCAATCCATTTTTGTTAAAGACGGCTATTTGGCCGTCATTGATATTCTAAAATTCGAGCCAAAATTAAATACCTATTCTGTATATGAAGTAAAATCAACCAATGGTATTGATAAAAAAACGCATTATCATGATTTATCTTTTCAGGTAAATTTACTTCGGAAATGTGGTTTGAAGATAAATAAAGCATATCTCATTTATCTTAATTCCGAGTATGTCCGTTTCGGTGAGTTGAACATAAAAGAGCTTTTTAAGATTGTTGATGTGAGCGCCGAGGTGGAAAGCCTCGCCGCTAGTGTAGAAACAGAAGCTGCGGAGGCGTTGAAATATCTCTCGCAGGATTTAGAACCGAAAGGTTTCTGTTGCTGCATCTACAAAGGTAGATCAAACCATTGCTCGACATTCAAATATGCCAACCCCGATGTCCCAGAATATAGCGTTCACGATATTGCGCGCATAGGGAATAGTAAAGCGAAGCTTAAAGAGCTGATAGATAGCAATATTTTTCATCTTGATGAGATTCCAGCGCATATAAAGTTAAGCGATATTCAACAAAGTCAAGTTGCTACTTATGTCTCCAATAAAGTTTTAGTTAATAAAGAAAAAATCTCAGAGGAGTTTAAGATTTTAACCTTCCCTTTCTACTTTTTAGATTACGAAACTTTCCCGGCGGCAATTCCTCGTTTTGATGGTTTTTGTTCTCATCGCCAAATACCATTTCAATATTCAGTTCATATTTTAGAATCTGCGGAAAGTATCCCCAAACACTATGAATTTTTACATATTACTTCTGATAACCCAAGTAAGGCATTTGTCGATTCTTTAAAAAAGCATTTAGGAAAAACTGGAAGTATTATTGTTTGGCATAAAAGCTTTGAGTGCGGAAGGAACGATGAAATCGCCGTGAGAATTCCAGCAACAAAGGTGTTTATGGATTCTGTGAAGATTCGCATCTATGATTTAGAAGATATTTTTAAAAAACAATACTATGTCCATAGAGATTTTAGAGGTGGTTCTTCGATAAAAAGAGTCCTGCCAGTTCTTGTTCCTAAACTGTCCTACAAAGAACTTGCCATACAGGGGGGAGAAATTGCGGCCGAGACTTGGAATAAGATTACGAATGGTTCTTTTGGTGAAACAGAGAAAGAGAAGGCCATCAGCGATTTGAAAATTTACTGTGGACTTGATACCTATGCCATGTACTCAATCTGGTTTGAGTTGCATAAACTTTTATTCAGTTAATCATGTTGAGTAATCTTTTCTCAAGTAGGAGTGTAAAAACGATATAGAAGGCAACGTTAATAGTAGCAGACGCTTTCCGATACAATCTGGAAAGTGTACCTAACTCCAAGGTAGATAGTGTCCTTTTCGGAATATTCCTAAAAGTCCGCCTTAAATTTATATCCTACCTATATGCAGAGAGTCTTTCTGCCGCGCCGTATTTCTGGGCGGGCGCACAGGAGACGAGGATAATGGCACGGGACAAACAAGGCAATTTTCAGGATTTGTCCGCTTTTTTATGATGGACAAGTGATTACTCTTTACCCCATAAATAGTTAAGCTATTTTCAGCCAAAAAATACTGGACAAATAGGACACTTTATGAGGGGATTACCTCTCTTAATCCAAAATATTCTTGATATAACCAAGTATTTCATCTATAATTAGTCTATTGAATTCAGAGAGGTTTCCCCTCGGCTCATACGAGAGGGACCCCAGTCTCATAATGTTTTATAACGTTTCGCGGTTAGCGAAAGGAAAAATATAATGAGTATGTTTTGTTATCAATGTCAAGAGACGGTAAGAAATATTGGATGTACTATAAAAGGTGTTTGTGGTAAAGATGAACGCGTTGCTAATTT